>JAPOPW010000078.1 GCA_026712715.1 Immundisolibacterales bacterium
CGCGCGTTACCGCGGCGGGGCGCTGCACGCCAGCCCCGTGCGGGCCGGCCACGACTGCATCGCAGTCAGGGCAACGCCACGCATCGTATCACCCGCCGCGCCCCATCATGAGCGCGGCACGCCACAGAATGCTTAGCACCCCTTGCCGCGCAAGGCTTCGCGCCGCCCGTCACTACCGGATTCTCCCCACCGGCGACATGCCGCGGAAGACGACTTCGGCCGCCTCCGGGCGCCGCTGCGGTAGTGACGGAGCGTTGCGCCTCACGCCGCCCGCCCGAGGAACACCACCACGGCGCGGATCGTCGTCTCGTTGGCGCGGCTCACCGCGATGTCGGGCCGGTCGGGGTTCGCGGCCCGCGGGACGCTCCGACCGCTCTCGACGGCCATCAGCCGCACCTGCGTCGCGCTGCCGGGACCGCCCACGCGATGCGCCCGCCACAGTCCGGGCAGCGCGGATACTCCGGCAGTATTCATTCCGGGCCGGTTCCGTGTACTCGACGATGGGGAGTTCGACGTCCAGACCGGGGCGCGCCTCGACATACTCCGGCTCGATTTCGAAGTGCTGCACGTCGCTCCCGGCCAGGTTGGCGAGATAAGTGCGTTCGCGCCGGAGCTCTCCGATCCGCCGCCCAACCCCAAGGTACTCGCGCCCCGCGGGCCGCCCATTCCCGTGGCGCGATGCCGGTCCCCACGCGTGGACCACGGGACCGCGCCAGTCCGGTCAGTGCTTCCCCGGCTCGGCTTCCAGGAACGCCGGCCGGTCCGCCGCACCCTCCGGAACCTCCGGGACGGATCGCCCCCAAGGAACCACTCCGGCCTTCATGCCGAGCGCGGTCGGGGGCAGGTTGAGTGCGTCAATCTCCGCCGCAGTCGCAGGCTCGAACCGCGCCCGCAACGGCATTGCACCGATGGTGGGGGCGTCGCCTCCGCTTCGTCCGGGATCGGCTCCGCCGCCGCGACGCGGCCACCCATGTCGCAGACGATCCAGCCGGTGCGTTCGGTAGAATTGCTCATGTTGTCGTGTCTCTCCCTTGGTCCGTTGGGGTTCGACGCTCGCCCCGGCCGGGGCCTCTTAATCTCTCACGTCCCCTCGCGACCGGGCCACGTCGGCCAGGCTCGCCCGGCAATCGACTACACTCCGCCTTCCGCACCTGTTTGAAGATTCGCCATGCCGATCTCGCTTCGCCTCGTACTCCCCGGCCTTCTGGTCGCCGTCACCACCGCGCCCGCACTCGCGGATTACAAGACCTGCATGACACACTGCATGACCCAGCACCAATTCGACCAATGCCATGCGACATGTGGGCGCATGGGCCCGAGCTTGCCCCCGGCCGGAGCGAGTTCCGCCAAGCCCGACGCACACGCTCCCTCCCGCGTCGGTAACGGCACCGGCCAGTGCAACACCGTCGAGCAGAAGATGGACGCCCTCGACGCGTTCGTCCTCGAACAGTACGGCCGCCACGCGTACAACGGCATGGCCATCTTCCTGGAAGACGATGGCTCATTCACAACACTTTTCTACCCGGAAGAGCAAGACTGCGAAGGCATCCTCACCGTAAATGAGAATTGCCAGATCGGCGGAATAGAGGAAACTCGCTGCGAGCCCTGCCCGGGCGACGATTGCTAGAAGAAGCGCAACCCTCACGCCGACGTTGCCCGAAGCCCCGGACCGCGGCGATCTAGTCGACCCCCGGATCCCGCGCACCGCCCCGGGCGCCCGGGCGCCGGCCCGACCCCGGCGACCTGATCGACCCCGGCCCCGCGCCCGCGGCCCGGCTGCGGATTCCAGTCGATTTCGATCACCCATTCCATTGCATTCCGATCACTGATTCCATTCCAAACCGATCACCTGTTCCAGAGCCGACCGATCACTGATTCCAGTGCGGAACCGATCACTTTGTCGGCGGGCACTGGAACGGTGGGAGGGGTCTGAGCACTGGAGCTAAACGACGCGGGACAACCTGCTGCGCGTGGGACCCTCCCGACCTTTTCGGGAGGGCGTCACGGTGGCGAAGAGGAGGTTGTCGATGCGCAAGATTCGAGAGGTCCTGCGTCTGCACCACGACGCGGGGATGGGCATCCGGGCGATTTCGCGCAGTCTGAAGGC
>JAPOPW010000061.1 GCA_026712715.1 Immundisolibacterales bacterium
TCCACCAGCATGGTGGGGAGTCCGGCTCTTTCGGCGGCGACCGCGAGGGCCATGGCGAGCGTCGTCTTGCCCGCACTGGCCTCGCCAATGAGAGAGATGGTGAACATATGTTCGGTTCCTGGAAGTGGATCGTTGGAACGGCCGGGGTATTCGCGTCTTCGTCCCCGTGCGGGAACGAACGTTTTCTTGCTCTGCCCTGCTGGTTTCCGACTCGCAGCGGGAGGATGTCGCCGCAGGGAGACGACCGGAGTCTGCGAGAACCGTCCCCTTGGGCTTTCGGCCACTTCGAGTTCGCGATCCTCTCTTGAGCCTCCCTTCCGCCGTAACGGGAGGAGGATCGGGAGGACCTGAGCGGATCCACGGGTAGCAGTTTTTCGACGATCGGTGCCGATGGCCGGGCGTTGCGGCCGGACAATATGCTCATGCTGGAGCCGAACGCGCATCCGCTTTCCGGTCGCGGTCCGCCGCCGGGTGGCACCCGACCCCAACGCTATTGCTACATCGACATGGACGGCTATTTCGCCTCCTCCGAACAGCACCTACGCCCGGAGCTCCGGGGGCTCCCCGTCGCGGTCTACGCCGGGATGCCAGGCCGCCCGGGCGGTGCCCTCATCAGCGTGAGCGTCCAGGCCCGGGCCCTCGGCATCAAGTCCGGCATGCGCGCGAACGATGCAAAGCTCAAGCTTCCCTCCCTTACTCTCCTTGCCCAGCGTCCCGTGGAGTACATCCTCCTCCACCACGAGCTCGTCGCGCGTCTCGGGGAGGTCGCTCCCATTCACCACACGCACTCGGTCGACGAGGTCTCCGTCAAGCTGTCCTCGTCCGACCGTCCCGACGTGTTGATGGCTGCGCTCCGGGAAAAGGTGGACACGTCGTTCTCGACCGCGCTCTCGCTCTCCGCCGGCGTTGCGTCCTCGGTGTGGCTCGCCAAGGTCGCAGCCGAATCGGGCAAGCCGGGCGGTGCGACCGACTGGACACAATCGGGCGTGCTTCCCGATGCACTGTTCGAACTCGACCTCGAGGACCTCCCGGGCGTCGCCGAGCGGACCGCCGCGCGCCTTCGAAAATACGGCCTCGAATCGGTCCAGGGCTTCTACGACGCCCAGCCCTCGCGCGTGCGTGCGGCGTACGGCTCGGTCGTCGGTGAGCGGATTTGGTTGGCGATGCACGGGTACGACGTGCCGGTTCCGAGAAAGCGCCCCCGGCAGCTCTTCGTGCATGCGCGGGTGCTTGCCCCGGACCAGCGCGCAAGGGCCGGCCCGATCGCAAGGTGGCTCGCGCTATGCGGGTGGCTGCGGGCGCGCGACGAGGGCCTTCGCCCGGGCTCGGTCCGGATCCAGGGAACGGAACAGGGGAAGGTCTTCGAGGCCACGTGCGCGATCACGCACCCCGCCGGCGAGAAGCAGCTCCTCGGTGCCACAAGCACCGCGTGGATGGCGCTTCGCGAGCAGTGCCTTCCCGCGCAGATCTCGGTCGTGCTCGGCAAGCTCGTCCAGGATCCGAAGCCCCACGACGATCTTCTTGACGGCCCCTCCCGGGATCCCGCGGTCGACCGGGCGCTTGCGGCGATCCGGGAGCGCTTCGGACTCCGGGCGGTTCAATATGGCGGGACCTGCGATGCGACCGGGCCCTGGACCGGGCTCAAGATCGCGTTCGACAGGGTGCCGACCGTGGCTGAAGTGAGACGGATGATGGGACCAGATTTCGCGCGTGCATCCTAGCGCCGCTCTCGTTCCTCGCGCCTCAAGCGAGCTCGAGGCGAAATTCCTCCGGCTGCGGCATCGCCTTTTCGAACCCGAACGGCTCGAGGCGGAGCAGTGTCGCCGACGGGCTTCCTCTTGCGGGGCGCGACTACTCCTCGCGGGCGACCGCCTCGTCCAAGTCCACGCAGAGACCGGGGTCGAAACCCCGCTTCGCCTCGTACCGGTAGCCGGCGGGATTTGCCAGAAGGCGCGTGCTCCCCAGCTGCTCGTCCACCGGATCGTGCATATGACCGTGGATCCAGAGCTCGGGCTGGTACCGGTCGATCACCCGGTCAAGGTCCGAGGAGAAGGCGCAGTTGAACGGGTCCCCTTCGAACCAGGGTCGGATCGACCTCGGGCTCGGGGCATGGTGCGTGATGACGACCACCCGGTCGCCCGCGTCCTCCGCATCTTCGAGCTCGCGCTCGATGAACGCCCGGTCCGCGCGGTGGCGCTCCACGCTCTCCCACGTGGTGAAGTCCCGTCCCTGGTGCTGGATCGTGCCAAGGAAGTCGGAGATCTCCCGGCTCACGCGCATGTGCGCCCCCACCTCGTCCGCCATGCCCTCGAGGAGGAGGTCGGTCCAAAGGGTTGCTCCGATGAATTGCACGCCTCCGACGCGGACCCTGCCCGGGTCGAGGAGGTGGATTCCGGCTTCCACGCACTCATTTGCGAGGCTCGCCCTCGTCTCCTCAATCTCCGTCCCGTAGAACTCGTGGTTGCCGAGCACGTAGAGGATGTGCGGCGCCGTTGACCAGCGCTCCCGGACGCGGTCAACGAGGCCTTCGGTGTAGGGCGCGAGGTCTCCCGCGAGGACGATGACGTCGGCATCCGGGTGGTGCTCGGGCAGGCGACCGCCGTGCTCGAGGTGGAGGTCGGAGAGGACCTGAATCTTCATTTTCCCGCCAACTTCTTCGTTTGGTTCCGGGCGCGCTGGCGGAGGGTCTCCTGCGCTGCGGTCTTGAGGAGACGCGGGGCGCCAGGTTCTCCTGGACTATGCCTGTGCATGACGCGTGAGCCGCATGCGCCGCTCCTCCCGGAGCGCCTCGACGATGTTGACGAAGAGCCCGCCCTGCTCGATCGCGTCCTGGACTGCGATGTGGCTGTGTCGCTGCCCAGAGAA
>JAPOPW010000074.1 GCA_026712715.1 Immundisolibacterales bacterium
CATGCGCTGTGACTGGCCGTACTCCCTCAAGCCGCTTCGACGTAGTGTCGACTACGCCTTCAGCGTCTTTCGGTCCGTGCGGCCAGCCACAGCGCCGTCTCGACGCCCTCGCGACGAAAGTTGGTGAGATTTCCGGGCTAGACGACGAAGCGGCGGCGGACGAGGGCGACGGAGACGTAGAAGCCGGCCGCCGCGAACCCGGCGAGCACCGCGACGTGCGCGAGCGCGTGCTCGACGGGTGCGCCGGTCACGAGCGGCCGGGCCAGGGCGACCGCATGGGTCAGGGGCAGCGCCTGCACCGCGTGCTGAACGGCTTCCGGCAGCGACCCGACGGGATAGAACACCCCGCACAGGATGAACATCGGGGTGATTACGAGGGTGATGTAGTAGCTGAAGAAATCGTACGACGGGGAGATCGCGCTCATGGCGAGGGCGGGCCCCGCGAAGGCGAGCCCGACGAGGAGCAGGAGCGGGATGCAAAGGAGCGCGTGCACGCTCGAGACCGCTCCGAGCAGCGCGGCCACGATGAGAATCGAGCCGCCCGAGATGCAGCCCTTGGTCGCGCACCAGAGCATCTCGCCGGCGACGATGTCGTCCACCTCGAGCGGGGTCGCGAGCATGCCGTCGTAGGTCTTCTGCGGGACCATGCGGGTGTACGCCGAGTAGATCCCCTCGTACGACGCGGACATCATGGCCGACGAGGCGACCAGGCCGGAGGCGAGAAACGCGAAGTAGTCGACGCCGTCCATTTCGCCGATGAAGCGCCCGAGACCGAAGCCGAGGCCGAGCAGGTAGAGCAGGGGCTCGCCGAAGTGGAACAGCAGGTTGGAGACCACCAGGCGCATCCACACCCGGGCGTTGCGCCGCCACACCGCGAAGGCGAGCGAGCGCGGCGCGGGAAGGCGCCAGGGCCGGGCGGAGTCGACGGCCACGCGGGTCAGTCCCGGAGCTCGCGTCCGGTGAGCCGAAGGAACACGTCCTCGAGGTTCGCCGGGCGGTGGAGGTACTCGAGGTCCGGATAGCCGCCGAGGGTCGCGAGGACCGACCCCGGGTCGCTCGTGTGGCAATGCCAGACGCCGTCCACCGTCTCCACCCGGGCCTGTCGGGTCACCTCGGGCGGCGGCGCGAGCCCTCCCGCTTTCACCTCGATCACGCTCGGCTCGACCTCGCGCGCGACGAGCGTACGCGGCGCGTCCTCGGTGAGGATCCTTCCCCGATCGATGATCGCCACCCGGTCGCAGAGCCGCTCCGCCTCCTCCATGTAATGGGTGGTGAGGAGCACGGTGGTGCCGCGCTCGGTGAGCGCCCGCAGGCGTGACCAGATGAGATGGCGGATCTGGGGATCGAGGCCGGTCGTCGGCTCGTCGAGGATGAGCAGCACGGGCTCGTTCACGAGCGCCCGGGCGATCACCAGTCGCCGGCGCATCCCGCCGGACAGGGCCGGGATCCGGTACCCGGCGCGGTCCTCGAGGGAGACGAACTCGAGGAGCGACTCGAGAAACGGCCGCAGCGGCCGGCGCGGGCGCCGCGGGAAGTACGAGGCGTAGACCTCGAGGTTCTGCATCACGGTGAAGTCGGGATCGAGGTTGTCGTCCTGGGACACGACTCCGATCCGGGCGCGGACCTGCCGTCCCGCATCCGGCATCGGCTCCCCGAGCACGGTCAGCGTGCCGCCGCTCGGCGGCGAATGGCCGAGGATCATGCGCAAGGTGGTGGTCTTGCCCGCTCCGTTCGGTCCGAGCAGTCCGAAGCACCCGCCCCGCGGCACCCGGAGATCGATGCGGTCAACGACCGTTTCGGCGCCGAAGCGCTTGACGAGCCCTTCCGCCTCCACCACCCAGGGGCCTGATGCCGTCACGTTCTTCGCCCTTTCCTCGCGGTGGGACCGGTCCGCGGAGCTTCCGGCGTGTCCCGGCCCGGTGTGCGTGTCTTCCGTGCGCCCCATGGGGCGAAGCCGCGCCGGTGCCGGTGTGTCGCGCCGCAGGCTCGGCTCCGGCCGGGTCCTCCGGATCCCCCGGTCCCCCCAAATTCCGCGGACCTGCTCCCATGGAGCTCCGGGACCGGCCGCGGAGCCGGCGACCGGCGGGAGCCTGCCGCCTTGACTTCGCGGCGCGCGGACGAGAAGTTTATTCCCCCTTCGCCGGCGCGGGAGAACCCGGATGCAAGACCTGCCGATCATCGATCTTCGACGCATCGAGGCCAACATCATCCGGCCCATCTACGAGGAGATGGTGAACGAGCTCGGGGAGGAGACGGCGCGCCGGATCCTCGGGCGGGCGATCCGCCGCAACGCGGTCGAGCAGGGCCGAAGCCTCGCCGATGGGTCCGACGGACGGACCGGGATCGCGCAGTTCGCGCGCCTGCTCGAACGCTGGAAGGCCGGCGACGCGCTGCGAATCGACGTGCTCGAACAGGACGACGAACGCTTCGATTTCAACGTCGTTCGCTGCCGCTACGCGGAGATGTACCGGGAGATGGGGCTCGGCGAAATCGGCCGCCTCCTCTCCTGCAATCGCGACGGTGCGCTGTGCGAAGGCTACGACCCGCGCCTCGAGCTCACCCGCACCCAGACGATCATGGAGGGAGCGACGCACTGCAACTTCCGCTACCGGTTGCGGCGCGAAGCTCCGGACTGAGCCCCGCCGGCGGGCCCTCGACCGTCCGCGGAAGGCAGTCGCCGACCCCGGCGCGCCATGGTTGGTATGATCGGTTCGTAGCGACACCTCGAATTCGGAGGGCTTCCAATGCCCCTTGACCAGACCGTCCGGGACCGCCTCGACGGAATCGTGGGCTCGGACCGGGTCGTGCTCTTCATGAAGGGCACTCCGGCCATGCCGCAATGCGGTTTCTCGGCCACCACCACCTCGATCCTCAGCACCCTGGTCCCCGAGTACACGACCGTCAACGTGCTCGAGGACCAGGAGATCCGGGAAGGCATCAAGGCCTACTCGGAATGGCCCACGATCCCCCAGCTCTACATCGGGGGCGAGTTCATGGGCGGCTGCGACATCGTGCGCCAGATGTTCAACAGCGGCGAGCTGCACGACGTCCTCGACCTCGAGCCGCCGGACCGGACCCCGCCGGAGATCCACGTGAGCGACACGGCGGCGAATCTCATCCGGGACGCCCTCTCCGAGCAGCCCGGCACGGCCGTGCACCTTCGCATCGACGCGAGCTGGCAGCACGGCTTCAGCCTCGGCCGGGTCGAGGGCCACGAGATTGCGGCGGAATCGAACGGGGTCACGATTCACATGGACGTCGGCACCGCCCCGCGGGCGCGCGGCCTCAGCGTCGATCTCGAGGAAAGCCTGACCGGGGTCACCCTCAAGGTGGACAACCCGAACGTCCCGTCGAACGCCTGACCTCCCCGGCGGGCCGCCCCGGGCGCGCGCGGCCGCCACACCGGTCGGCGGCCGAACGGGTCAGTCGGTCAACGACCGGCCGGCCGTCTCCTGCAGCTCGCCGGATGACGGAGAGCCGACGTCCGAGTAGTAGCCGGCGGCGCGCTTGGCCGTTATCTCGACCTGGGCATCGTCGGGGACGAGGTCGGGCGGGATCGGAACCTGCCGCCCGATCGCGATGCCCTGCGCCTCGATCGCGTCGCGCTTCATGTCGCTCATCGACACGAATCGATCGATACGCCGGATCCCGAGCCAGTGCAGCACGTCGGGCATGAGCTCCTGGAAACGCATGTCCTGAACGCCGGCGACGCACTCGGTGCGCTCGAAATAGGTTTCCGCCCGGTCCCCGCCCGGCTGCCGCTTGCGCGCGTTGTAGACGAGGAACTTGGTGACTTCGCCGAGCGCCCGGCCCTCCTTGCGGTTGTAGACGACGAACCCGGTGCCGCCTCCCTGCGCGGCGGCGATGCACTCCTCGATCCCGTGCGTGAGGTAGGGCCGGCAGGTGCAGATGTCAGAGCCGAACACGTCGGAGCCGTTGCATTCGTCGTGCACGCGGCAGGTGACCGCCCCGCCGGCGTGCGCCGGCGCCCCGACGTCGCCGAACCCGTACACGGTGATTCCACCGACCGGCGGCAGAAACACCTTGACGTCGGGACGGGTCACGAGCTCGGTGTACATGCCCCCCGACTCCTCGAACAGGGCGCGCCTGAGCTCCGCCTCGCCGATCCCGAACCGGGCCGCGATGCCGGGGAGGTACCAGACCGGCTCGATCGCCATCTTGGTGACCCGCGCATCCCCGTTCGAAGTGAGGACTTCGCCGTCGGGAGAGAGGCGCCCCGCCTCGATCGCGCCCTTGATCTCGGGAACCGTGAGGTGCGCCTTCGTGACCGCGATGGTCGGGCGTATGTCGAGCCCGCCCGCGATTTCGTCCGCGAAGGCCTCGCTCACCATGTGCCCGAAGGGGTCCAGGGAGACGATGCGTTCGGAGCCCGCCCATTGCGGATACGGGCCGATCGGCTCGGCCGGGGCCGTGTCGGTGAGATCGGGGACATGGACGGGATCGAGCTGACCCGCCGCCACCGCGAGGGCCCGGTAGAGCGAGTAGGACCCCGAATGCGCACCGATGACGTTTCGCCGCGACCCGTCGCGTACGCTCCCGAGCACCGGACCGCGGGCCTTCGGGTCCGGCGCACCCCACTCGATGGCGACGGGCTTCGTCGTCCCGCCCGGATGCGACGACAGGCGAATGTGGCGACGCGCCAGCGCGGGGGGCGAACCTCCCGCGGATGCCGCGGCGGGATCTCCCCGCTTCGCGATGCCACCGTGCTCCGATGCGCTCATCCGGCACTCCTTCGGATTGCACGGGCCGCCGGACCGGGCGTTTCGCCCGGTCCGCACCAACCCGGGCCGCGAAGACTGAACCGACAGGGGTCGGGGCGTCAAGCGAAGTCGAGTGCTCCGCGCGGAGGGGCCGGGATACGCAAGCCGGCTCGGGTCCGTCGAAGCCGTCCGGGAAGGCCGTCATCGAGCGCATTCCGACGGAACGCGCGCGCCACGGCGACTTTCGCTTGACGGGCGGCGGCCCGAAGACGACGATTTGCGGGCGCACCGCCGCGAGCCGGCGCGCGCCCGTGTCGATTCCCCATGCCGGAGGCCAGCGGCGAGTGAGTGTCATCGAAGACCCTGCCCTGCGCGACCTCTGGACCGTCGAGGCGGTTCGGGAACGCGCTATCGAGCTGCTCGAGCTCGGCCTGAACGGGGCGCTCGAACATTTCGCGATCGACGAATCCCGGCTTGATGACGCGGCGCACCTCGTTGCGAAGGTCACGCGCGAACGCTTTCCGGATCTCCGGATTCCACTGCACAGCCGCTGGCGCCATTTCGAAGGCCCGGACGGAAGCAGCCGCTGGGACGCCGTTGCCGTGCACGCGAGCCTTTCGGAGGCGGAACGCGCCCGAAGCGCCGTCGAGCTCGCCATCGTCAGCGTGCTCCTCGACGCGGGCGCGGGGAGCACCTGGCGATACCGCGACGATCGCACCGGGACGGAGATCGGACGCAGCGAGGGCCTCGCGATCGCGACCTTCGATCTCTACTGCCGGGGAGCCCTTTCGAACGACCCGAACCAGCCCCTCCGGGCGGATGCGGGCGCCCTCGGGCGCATGGACCGGGCCGCATTCGAGCGCGCGTTCCAACTGAGCGACCGCAACCCCCTGAACGGCGTCGCCGGCCGGGTCAGATGCCTTCGCGCCCTCGGGCGCGCGGTCGCCGCGCGACCGGAATTCGATGTTCATGGCGAAGGGTGCGGGACGACCGGGCGGCGCCTCGGCAACCTCTACGACCACATTCGCGCCGGCGCGCCCGAGGGACTGGTGAGCGCCGGCGATCTCTTTCGCTCCGTGCTGGTGGCGCTGCGCGCAGTCATCGGTCGAGCCCTCGGCGACGTGTGGTTCCATGCCGGGATTCGCCGGCCGGGACCCACCGATCGGCTCCTCGCCCTGCACAAGCTCTTTCAGTGGCTCACCTGGTCGCTCATCGAGCCGCTCGCGGCGGGCGGCATCGACGTCACCGGTACCCGGGCGCTCACCGGCCTGGCGGAGTACCGCAACGGTGGACTGCTCCTCGACACCGGGGTCCTGGTGCCGCGGCCCCCCCTCCCGGACCGGGCGTTCTCCCCCGGCGACGCGGTCATCGTGGAGTGGCGCGGGCTCACCGTGGCGCTGCTCGATCGGCTGCGTCCTCGCGTAGCGCGGAGGCTCGGCATCGCGGATCCGGAGCTCTCCATCGGGCAGCTCCTCGAAGGGGGTACCTGGTGGGCGGGCCGGCGCATCGCCCGGAGCCTTCGCGAAGGGGGCGTGCCGCCCATCCGGACCGCGAGCGACGGCACGTTGTTCTGAAGACGGCCCGAGCGGTACGCATTCCACGAAACGGAGGCATCCAATGGCCGAAGTACGCGTCATCGACCATCCGCTCGTCCAGCACAAGCTGACCCTCATGCGGCGGCAGGACACCCCGACCGCGAAGTTTCGGGCCCTGCTTCGCGAGATCGCCCTCCTTCTCGGCTACGAGGTCACCCGCGACCTCGCCCTTACCGAGGCACGGATCGAGACCCCGCTCGAGACCATGACCGCGCCGGTCCTCGCCGGGAAGAAGCTCGTGCTGGTCTCGATCCTGCGGGCGGGAAACGGGTTGCTCGAAGGCATGCTGGACCTGATGCCGGCGGCCCGGGTCGGACACATCGGCCTGTACCGGGACCCGGAGACCCTGATGGCGATCGAGTACTACTTCAAGGTCCCGGAGCACCTCGAGGACCGGGAGGTGATCGCCGTCGACCCGATGCTCGCGACCGCCCATTCGTCGATTGCCGCGGTGCACCGGCTGAAGGAAGCGGGAGCGCGGTCCATCAGGCTCGTGTGCCTGGTCGCGGCGCCGGAGGGGCTCGAGGCGTTCGACCGGGATCACCCCGACGTACCGGTCTACACCGCGGCCATCGACGAACGCCTCGACGGTCACGGGTACATCCGTCCCGGCCTCGGCGACGCCGGCGACCGGCTCTACGGCACGAAGTAGGGTCCGGAGCGGGCGGAGGGCACGGGACGGCGGACGATGCGCCCGCGGGCACGCGCGTTCGCCGGACCGCGATCGGCACGGCCCGCGGCCCGGTCGGCGAACCTCTCCTCTCCCCCGACGTCCTCCTCGCGGAAGAATGGAGGCCGGGCTCAGATCGGGAAGCCCCTTGCCCTCAAGGGGCCGGGCTGCCGGTGGCGAGGCCCCTGAGCTCTCCCTGCTCCGGAAACCGCCCAAGCGCCTTCTTGGAGAAGACGAGCTCGTCGTCCACCGTGACCTCGAACACCCCGCCGCCCGACTTGACGAGCTCCACGTCGGCGCCGAATTCCATGATCATGTCGTCTCTCGCGCTCACGGCGCGAGGTTCGTAGCCTCAAGCTCCGCAGTATTCGATCCGAACCCGCATCGTCTCTCACTCCCTGTTCCGTCCGCAAAGGATAGCCCGGACCCTCGCCGCGCGACACCCCCGGCGCCGGGCAGCCCCTGCCGAACGGCACGCATGCGCACGGATTGGGGCGAGGATGCGGGTATGATGGCCCGTTCCGGCCGTTCCGGCCGTCCTCGCCAGCGCGCCGATGTTTCCGCTTCACGACGACAACCCGACGCGCCGCACGCCGTTCATCACGGTCGCCCTGATCGTCGCGTGCGCGCTCGTCTTCCTGTGGCAGCTCTCGCTCGACGGCTACGGCCAGCAGCATGCGGTATTCGCCCTCGGCGCCATTCCGGCGGTGCTGTTCGACAAGGCGCACCTCCCCGCGGAGCTCGTGCTCGTTCCTGCCTGGGCGACGGCGTTCACGTCCATGTTCATGCACGGCGGATGGATGCACATCATCGGCAACATGCTGTACCTGTGGATATTCGGCAACAACATCGAGGACTCGATGGGCCCGGTCCGGTTCACGTTCTTCTACCTCGTCTGCGGGCTGCTCGCGCTCGTCGCCCACGCCGCTCCCAACGCGGCCTCCCAGGTGCCGCTCATCGGCGCGAGCGGCGCGGTGTCCGGGGTGCTCGGCGCGTATCTGCTCCTTTTTCCGCACGCCCGGGTGCTCGTGGCCATTCCCTTCGGTTTCTTCATCCACACGATGCGCATCCGCGCCGTCTGGGTGCTCGGCGGCTGGTTCCTGCTCCAGCTCTTCAATTCCGCCATGGTGGGCGCGGAAGGCGCCGGGGTGGCATGGGACGCCCACATCGGCGGATTTCTCGCCGGGGCGGTGCTGATCCCGCTCTTCAAGCACCGCGGCGTGAAGCTGTTCGCTCCTGCCCGCACACGCATCCGTTGACGGACATTCGACGAAGATGACCGATTTCGCCCGCACGATCGTGATCGATTCGCGATACTCGGGTCCACCCGGACTCGGCAACGGAGGCTATGTCGCGGGGGTGGTCGCGGCAGCCCTGGGTGCGGAGGCGACCGTGACCCTGCGCGCGCCCATTCCCCTCGACACGCCCCTGGAGCTCGCCGGCAATGGGGGACGAGACGCCTCGGCGAACACCATTGCGCGCGGGACCCGCCGGACGGAGCTGCGAAGCGGGGATTCCCTGCTCGCCGAAGGCGTGGCGGGCACCCCCGACCTTCCATCGCCGCCCGCCGTGCCCGAACGCTCCACCGCGCTCGCCGCGAGCGGGCGGTACGCGGGCCGGACTCCGAACCCGTACGAGCAGTGCTTCGTGTGCGGATTCACCCGGACGCCGGGAAGCGCTCTGCGGGTCTTTGCCGGACCGACGCCGACCCCGGGACTCGTCGCCGCCGACTGGCCGGTTCACCCGGACCTCGCGGACGAGGACGGCGCGGTGCCCGACGAGTACCTCTGGGGAGCCCTCGACTGTCCCGGCGCCTACGCGGTCGGCATCATCGACCTTCGGCTGGGGCGAATGACGGCGCGGATCTCGGGAAGGGTCCGTCCCGGCGAGCGCTGCACGGTGGCCGGCTGGCGGCTCGGCGCAGAGCGCCGCAAGCACTTCACGGGCACCGCGGTGTACGGCGAGGCGGGCGACGTGGTGGCTCTCGCGCACTCGATCTGGATCGCTCCGCGCGCGGACGGCACGAGCCCGTGAGCGCCCTCCCCCGACACCTCCAATTCCGCCGGCGGCGAAGGAGAAGACGATGACCGACGAAGCGGCCCGAATGCAGACGACCGTGTCCAGCCCCGCCGCCTCCGACGCGGCGGACCGTGGCGGAGCACCCGCCCGGGTGCACGTGTCGCGCGACGGCGCGATCGCGACCGTGGTCATCGACTCCCCCGCCCGCCGCAATGCGCTCAGCGTCGAGATCGCTCTCGGGCTCCAGGACGCGATGGCGGAGCTGGACGCGGACCCCGAGGTCCGCTGCGTGATCGTGCGCGGGGCCGGCGGGCGCGCGTTCAGCGCCGGGGCGGACATCAGCGAGTTCTCGACCTGGCGGGTCAACAAGCGGCGCGGGCGCATCTACGCCGGCATCCTCGGCGCTGCGCTCGAATCCGTGCGCGCCTGCCGCCACCCCACCATCGCCCTCATCGAGGGCGATTGCGTCGGCGGCGGACTCGGGGTCGCGGTCATGTGCGATCTGCGCGTGTGCGGTGCCTCCAGCCGCTTCGGGGTTCCGGTGAAGCGGCTCGGACTCGTCGAGTCGCCCGACGAGCTCGCGCCGCTGGTCGCGAAGCTCGGCGCCAACCCGATGCTCGAGATCCTGCTCCTCGGCGAGGTCTTCGGAGCCGAGGATGCGCTCCGGCTCGGGCTCGTCAACCGCGCGGTGCCCGACGACGAGGTGGAGGCCACGGCACATCGCATGGCGGCGAGCGTCGCCGAAGGGGCCCCGCTCTCCGCCCGTTGGCACAAGAAGTTCATCCACCGGCTGCTCGACCCGCGCCCGCTGACGGACGAGGAACGCGACGAGGGCTACGACTGCTACGACACCGAGGATTTCCAGATCGGCTTCCGGGCGTTCCTCGCGAAGGAACGCCCGAAGTTCACCGGGAAGTAGCGCCGTCGGCAGGCGGACGGCAGGCGACCCACCATGCTGCGGCTTGCCGTCGACACCGGAGGCACCTTCACCGACCTCGTCGTTCGCGACGAGGCGCGAGGCGACTCGTGGTTCGCGAAGACCCTGAGCACCCCCTCCGACCCGGCCCGCGCCGTCCTCGCCGGGATCGAGCGCCTCGCCCGCGTCCGCCCGTTCGTCCTCGCGGAGGTCGGGGAGATTCTGATCGCGACCACCGTCGCGACCAACGCCATCCTCGAGCGAAAGGGCGGCCGGACCGCCCTTGTCACCACCCGCGGCTTTCGCGACGTTCTGATCATGGGTCGATCGAAGCGCTTCGATACCTACGATCTCTGGCTCGACAAGCCCCGGCCCCTCGTCCCCCGCCGTGCGATTCACGAGGTGGACGAGCGGATCGCCCACGACGGGGAAGTGCTGCAGCCCCTCGACCCCGCGTCGGTCGCGGCGGTGGCGGAGCGGATCGCGGGCGGCGGCGTGGAGAGCGTCGCGGTGTGTCTCCTTCACGCCTACGCCAACCCCGCCCACGAGCGGGCGGTGGGCGCGCAGCTTGCGGCGCACCTCGGCGGTCCGGGACGAAACCGCGCGGTGCCGGTCTCCCTCTCCTCGGACGTCTCGCCCCGCCGCCGCGAGTACGAACGCGCCAGCACCGTCGTCGCCAACGCCTACGTCAAGCCGATCGTCGGCCGGTTCCTCGCCGGGCTGGAGGCCGCATTCGCCTCCCTCGGCTTCACGGGCGATCTCCGCGTCATGCAGTCCAACGGCGGCCTCACCACTCCCGCCCTCGCCCGCGAGTACCCGGTCAACATCGTCGAGTCGGGTCCGGCGGCCGGAGTGCTCGCGTGCCGGGCCACGGGACTGCGCGAGGACGTGGCGCACGTCTTCACGTTCGACATGGGCGGGACCACCGCCAAGGTCGGGGTCATCGACGGCGGCGAGCCGGCGGTGACCTCGACGTTCGAGGTGGACGGGGTGAACCTTCGCAAGTGGAGCGGCCTGCCCCTCGACATCCCGGCGGTGGAGCTTGTCGAGATCGGCGCCGGCGGAGGCAGCATCGCTTCCACCCGGCTCGGCGTCGTCGCGGTCGGACCCGAGAGCGCGGGGGCGGAGCCGGGGCCCGTGTGCTACGGCCGGGGAGGCGAGCGTTGCACCCTGACCGACGCGAACCTCGTGCTCGGCTATCTCGACCCGAAGTCCTTCGCGGGGGGCGAACTGCGTATCGATCGCGCGGCCGCGGAGCGCGCCACCCGCAGGCAGATCGGGGAGCCGCTCGGCCTCGAACTCGCCGCCGCCGCGTGGGGCGTGCACCGGATCGCGAACGCGAACATGGAACGGGCGCTGCGCTCCATGTCCATAGAGCGCGGGCGCGACCCGCGCGAGTACGCCATGGTGGCGTTCGGAGGAGCCGGCCCGCTCCATGCCTGCGAGCTCGCGCGCGCGCTCGGCATCCCGCGGGTCATCGTGCCGCGCGGCGCCGGAGTCGCGTCCGCCATCGGTCTGCTCGAGGCGGAGCGGAGCCTCACCGTGTCGCGCACGCGGACGATCGGGCTGGACGCCCCCGGAGCGGCGCGCGAGCTGGCCCGGCTCTACGGCGAGCTGGAGACGCGCGCCCGCGCGCTCTTCGGCGAGGCAACCCCGCCGGCCGCGTGGCGGCGGCACGCCCACGTACGCTACGCGGGACAGGGGTTCGAGCTTCGCATCTCCCTGCCCGCGGGACCCATCGACGATGCGTTCCTGTCGCGCACCCGCGACGTCTTCGAGTCACGCTACGGAGCGGAGTACGGCTACGCCCGTCACGATCAACCGGCGGAGGGGACGGACTGGTTCCTCACCGGCAGCCCCGACGAACCGGCCGCCGCGATCCCGAACGCCGAGCGGACGGCGCAACCGCGGGCGGAAACGGACCCGGGGGCGGACCGGGCTGCGGATGCCGAAGAGAGGGCGGGCGACGCGCCCCGGGCGTTCCCCGGTCCCGGCGATGGTGCCGAACCGGCCGCGCACGATGCGCGAAGCGCGGCTCGCGCGGAGGGCGCGTGCCCGCCCGGGTCGTCGAGGGTCGAACCGGTCGGCACGGTGTGCGCCTGGCTGCCGGAAGCGACGGGCCGCCGGAGATGGATCGACTGCCCGGTCTTCGAACGGGACGCGCTGCGCGCGGGCGACCGGGTATCGGGTCCGGCGATCGTGGCCGAGCGCGAGTCCACCCTCCTCCTTCCGGCCGGCGACACCGCGCGGGTCAGCGCCCACGGCAGTCTCCTCATCGACGTATCGGTCACGGAGAATCAGCGATGAAGCACGCGCGACCGGCAACCATCGATCCCGTCACCCTGAGCGTCCTCTGGAACGGCCTCATCTCCATTGCCGACGACATGGGGACCACCCTCCGCCACACCGCCTACTCGGCCGCCGTGCGCGAAGGGGACGATTTCTCGACCGGGCTCTTCGACGCACGGGGACGGCTCGTCGCCCAGGGGAACTTCTCCCCCGGGCATCTCGGCTCCATGCCTTACGTGGTGCGCCACGTCCTCGACCACTTCGCCCCGGAGGAATTCGAGCCGGGCGACGCGGTCCTCCTCAACGACTCTTTCATGGGGTCCGGGCACTACCCGGACTGCTTCATGACCTCGCCCCTCTTCGTGGACGGACGGCTCGTCGGATTCGCGGTCAACATCGCCCACCACGTCGACATGGGCGGCGCGGTGCCGGGCTCGCAGATCGTGGACGTGCGCGAAGCGTTCCAGGAAGGGCTGCGCATCCTCCCGGTGCGTATCGCCCGGGCGGGCGCGTTCCGGGAGGACCTGCTCCGGCTCATCCTCGGCAACGTGCGGCTGCCGGAGATCGTGCGCGGGGACCTCCTTGCCCAGCGCAACGCGAACGCGGTGGCGGCCGAACGGTACGCGGCGTTCTTCGCGCGGTACGGATCCGATCTCGTGGACGCGGCCATCGACTCCATCCTGGACCGCTCCGAGGCCCGCATGCGCGAGCTCGTTTCCGCCCTTCCGGACGGCACCTGGAGCCACGAGGACTTCATGGACGACGACGCGCGCACCGGCGAGCCTCTGCGCTTCCACGTCGCCGTCACGGTGGACGGCGACTCGATCGTCCTCGACTGGTCCGGAAGCAGCGATCAGGTCGAGGCCGGCATCAACTCCTACATCAACTACACTCGCGCCTACTCCGGCTTCGCGGTCAAGGTGTTCACCGACCCGCACCTGCCCCAGAACGAAGGCGTCAACCGGCCGGTCGAGGTGCGCGCGCGCCCGGGATCGTTCTTCAACCCGACGTTCCCCGCCCCGAGCAGCGGGCGCGCGATCAACCAGATCCGGCTGTTCGAGGTGGTGTGCGGCGCGTTCGCGAGGATGCGCCCGGAGCCCGCGATGGCGAGCTTCTCCCACTGGAGCAACCCGGTGATGGGCGGAGCGGACGATCGGCCCGGTCGCGGGAACCGCCCCTTCGTCTTCTACGACGTCATCTACGGCGGCTACGGAGGCCGCTCCGACAAGGATGGGGCGGAGGGCCTGTGCCCGGTGTTCAACGCGACCAACATCCCGGTGGAGGTCCACGAGTCGCAGGCCCCCGTCCGGGTCCGGCGCCTCGAGTTCATCGCCGATTCGGCGGGCGCGGGCCGGTTTCGGGGCGGCTGCGGGGTCCGCAAGGACGTCGAGCTCCTGGCGAGCCGCGCCACCGTGTCGCTTTCCGGCGACCGGCACCGCTCGGCACCGCCGGGACTCGCGGGCGGGCTTCCCGGCGCCCGGGGGGAGACCGTGCTGAACCCCGACGGTGGGGCCGAGCGGCTCGCCTCGAAGGAAACCCGCGAACTCGCGCGGGGGGACGTCGTGAGCTACCGGCTGAGCGGGGCGGGCGGATACGGTCCGCCGGCCGAACGGGACGAGGACGCCGTCCGCCAGGACCTCGCGGACGGCTACATCACGGCGGGCGCGGCCCGCGAAACTTACGGAATCGACACCAGGAAGACGCCATGACCTACCAGGACCTGTCCCCCGAAGCGCTCGAGCTCGAGTTCAACCCGCGCGCGACCGCGAAGAACCTCGACGAACGGCTCGCGGCGAGCGCCTCCGCCTCCGCCGAGGCCCGGGCTGGGCTCGACTGCGTGCTCGACGTGCGCTACGGCCCCGGAGAGAACGAGACCCTCGACATCTTTCCGGCCGCGGACCCCGGATCGGATCGGGGCTCGCCGGTCCAGCTCTTCATCCACGGCGGCTACTGGCGCGCGATGGACAAGAGCGACTACAGCTTCATCGCGGACGTCTTCCAGCCGGCGGGGGCGACCACCGTCCTCATCAACTACGACCTCTGCCCGACGGTCACCCTGGACACGATCGTCGAGCAGTCCAACCGCTCCATCGCGTGGATCTGGCGGAACATCGCGGACTACGGAGGCGACCCGGGTCGCCTGTACGTCTCCGGCAACTCGGCCGGCGGCCATCTCACCGCCATGGCCCTCGCCCACGACTGGGAAGGGGAGGGACTCCCGGCGGACATCATCAAGGGGGCGGTTCCGATCACCGGGGTCATGGACTGCGAACCGGTGCTCGACATCACGGTGAACGCGGAGGTCCGCCTCGAGCCGGAGGCCGCGCGACGGCTGAGCCCCCTTCGCAACCCGCCACGGCGGGCGCTGCCCCTGCTCGTCGCGGTCGGGGGAGCCGAGCCGCGGCTCTGGATCAAGATGTCGGAGGACTACGCGGCCCTTTGCCGCGAGCATGGAATCGAGTGCGAGTACATGGCGATGCCGGGTCACGACCACTTCGACATCGGCCGCGCGGTCGGCGATCCGCGAAGCCCTCTCGCGCAGGCGATGCTGCGTATGATGGGCCTTTGAATTCCGCGCCCGGATCCGCGTGAGTCCCGGACTCGCCCCGACCCCTCGTCACGAGCCCGCCCGAGGCCCCATGCCAGTTCACGGAAACGGCGGACACGGCGCGGGACGGCGGGTCCACGAAACGGAGCCAAGCATCCCGATGAACCTCGAATCCATGGCGCGCGATCTGGGCGCCCTCCTCAAGGAACGCGGCGAGACGGTCGCGGTGAGCGAATCCTCGACCGGCGGCCTCGTCTCCGCCGCCCTGCTCTCGATTCCCGGAGCGTCGGCGTACTTCGTCGGCGGCGCGGTCGTCTACACCGGCGCGGCGCGGCACGGGCTGCTCGAGCTCCCGGCCGCGTTGCCGGCCGAGACGCGCTCGTCGTCCGAACCCTACGCGGCGCTCGGGGCGCGGACGATCCGCGAGCGCCTGGGGGCGACCTGGGGTCTCGCGGAGACCGGAGCGGCGGGTCCGACCGGCAACCGCTACGGCGATGCGGCCGGGCACACGTGCCTCGCGGTGAGCGGCCCGGTGGAACGGGTCCTCACCCTCGAGACCGGGCACGGCGACCGCGAAGCCAACATGTGGGAGTTCGCCCGGGCCGCGCTCGCGCTTCTCGACGAGGCGGTGCGCCGGGCGTGATGCCCGGCGGGGAGTCCGGGGCGCGCTCATGACGGGCACGCGGGCGGAGACGAAAGGCGGCCTCGGCGAGTTCATCGTGGCGCCGTTCGAGAACCGCGACGCGCTCGGCCGGGGACGCCTCGACAACGCCAAACCGGATCGCAGTCGGCGTGGCCGGCTCGAGCGTAACGTCACATATTGCGGGCAGCCGTGCCGTCTTGGCGCCAGGTCCCGAAGAACTCGTGGCATTCTTCCGGAAAGCGACGAGAATTGGTGAGACATCGCGACGGAGGGTGGAGTCGGCACATGGCAGCACAATTGAGCGCGGAGCGGGAGAATTCGAGCCCGGTGGAACGTCTGCGGGCAAAGCTCGCGCGGGACGAACCCCTGGTCGTCGTGAACGCGGACCACCCGTCCGCGAGCTTCGTCGAGGTGCTCGCGCGGCAGCCGATCGACATCGTCTTCATCGACTGCGAGCAGGGAAGCCCGGACGTCGAGTCGGTCGAGAACATGGCCCGCGCCGCGCGCCTGCACGCCATGGCGAGCGTGGTGCGCGTGTTCAGCCCTGCCGACTGGGTGCTCGAGCGCTACCTCTTCCGGGGGGTGGACGGGGTGGTGGTCCCGCGAGTCGACCGCGCTGCCGACGCGCGGCGGGTCGTCGAGTCGGTCCGGTACTGCTACCCGCGCGACCCTTCGGCCAAGTTCGTGTCGGTGCAGATCGAGACCACTAACGCGGTCGAGGAGCTCGACGACTTCCTAGCCGTGGACGGCATCGACGTCTACTTCATCGGCCCGGTGGACCTCGCGAAGAGCATGGGACACGAGGGCAACTTCCGGGCACCGGCGGTCCAGCGGGTGATGGACGAGGTGATCGAAAGGGCCCGTGCGGCGGGACGTCACACGGGGATCCTGGTCGACGACGACAACGTCGCGGACTACGTGGCGAAGGGCGTGCGCTTCCTCTACACCCACGCGAACGACTTCGTCGCGGCCGGCGCGCGCGCATTCGCGGGGCGAGCGGGGGCGACCGGGTCCTCGATTAGCTAGCTGCGCTTCGCCAGGAAGTCGTTCGGCCCTGCGGGAGCGGGGTCGAGAAGCCCGGACTCCGTCGAGGATTCCTCCCGGCTTCCCGCCCGCGGTGTCCCGCGCCGTGCGTTCCATCGGGGCGCCCAGCCAGTCGAAGTCGCGCTCGACGGCAACTCCCGCGCCTTCCGTCCCCCCCTTGGCGAACGGAGCACCACAGTCCGCCAGGTTCAGGTCATGCGCGGCAGCGTCACCCCGATGAGAGCGTCCCGGGTCACGAGCTTCGCGAGCGCCTCTTCGCCGATTCCCTGGGTTCCCGCCGGGCGCATCGGCAGAACCAGGTAACGCATGTCAGCGGTGCTGTCATGTACCCGTATGGTCACGTCCGGCCCGATCTCGGTTCCGAATTCCGCCAGCACCTCCCGTGGCTCGCGAACCGCCCGGCTCCGATAACTGCGCGACTTGTACCAGTCGGGGGGGATGCCGAGCAGGAACCGCGGATAGCACGAGCAAAGGGTGCACACCACGAGGTTGTGGGTGTCCGGCGTGTTCTCCATCACGAGGATCGGAATGGGACCGATGTCCATGCCGAGCTCGGCGGCCGCGCTCTTCGAATCGGCAACTAGACGAGTTCGGAAGCCGTCGTCGACCCACGCCCGGGCCACGAGCTCGGCGCCCCGGGCCGGGCCGATGGTATCCATGTGTTCGATCTGGGCCCGAATCTCGTCCGCCGAGAAGATCCCCTTCTCGATGAGGAGTCCGGTCACGGCCATCTGCATCAACTGGTGGCGGCTGAAGGGAGTGTCCTCGAGGTCGGGCTGAGGAGGATGGTGGTGGGAAGGGTCCACGTCGTATCCGCCGTGGCCGTGCTCATGTTCGCCCGTGTGGTCGTGATCGCTCATTTCATCTCTCCCGGGTCCGGCGCGAGCCAGTGCTCGTACAGCTCGATCTCGACACGATCGCGCTCGCTCCCCTCGTAGTCGGGCCACAGCACGCGGCTCGAGAAGCTGACTCGGTACAGTACTTCATGTGCCGCATCACGATTCCCGTAGGCGAGCTGTTCCGGGTTTCGGAAGCGGCCGCAGATCCGTTCGACCTCGCCGGACTTTCCCCGGCAATACCACGGGGTCCGCACGTGGCCGGGCGGAAAACGCCGATGTACCCGTACGCGGTCACCGGGAGCGAACCTGGTCTGCATCGCGATTCATTCTCCTGCGATAGTGACTAGTCGACGCATCGATGTTCACGGTCCGATCGCACCGGTGCCCATTCTTCCGTGCCGGGAGCCAAGTACCGTGTAACCGATCCGCTGCGGATCCGGGCCGTTGCGCCTGTCTTCATGGACCGAAATTCCGCAAGGAAAGGCGGACCCGCCGTTCGGTGCATGCGCGGCTTCACATATATCCGGCACGGAACGCCCGAATGCACCGGACGCGAGCCGCCCCTTCATGGCGATTCCGTTCGAGCTCCGGACTCGAGCTCCGCCATGCGCGCTCCGAGCTCGCTTACCTCGATGATCCGCTTCTCGAGCAGAATGTTGGTCATGGACGCCATCCATCGTTCGTAGTAGCCGTAGCGGTCGTAGGCATCTGCCCCCAATTCCTCGATTCCCCGGCGAAGTTCATCGACACTCAATATCTTTCGTTTCCCGAGCAGAACCATAAGGGCGTCGACTCGCTTCTCCCAGGGAGCCTTGTCGTGACCGTCCCGATCGACACGGCCGGCATCGAGTCCGCCCATGTCATGATGTCGTCGTTCACTCATGATGACCCCTCCGTGCCCCATTCCGATCCACTTTCAACGGTCCGTCCATGGCCGTCGAACGGACCGCGCGATCATTGCCGTTCGCGAAACTGCGGGTCCGGGCACGAGGGACTGCATGGATCGGCGAACAGGCGCCGGTTTCCTGTTTTCCGGCTGGGCGGAGCGACGCACCCCGCGGCGCGCAATGTACGCCGCAAACGGCGGCAGCCGGGGTGCGCCCGCGCCGGCGCACCCGGGCAAGGATCAGCCCGTGGCGTGAATCTGATACATGGGAATCGACTTGAACGCGGCCATGTCGATTCCACGTTCGGTGAGAATCTCCTGCACCCACTTCGGGGAACGGCCGATTCCGGTCCAGGTCTCGTCGTGGTTCTGCGGGTTGCGATACTTCGCCGGCATCTTACGGCGACGGCGCGCGGCCGGGGGTGCGTTTCCAAGCTCGGGGAAGATGTCACCCATCTTGTAGCCTTCCGCCGCTACGCGGCGTTCGAGCTCGGCACGCAGATCCTGACGCTTGCGCTTTTCGCGCGAAGCCATCTCGGTCTGAACCTTGCCGACCAACTCGGAGAGTTGATCGACGTTGAGTCCCTTGAGGTCAATCTGTTCCACTTCTTTGGCTCCTGTCAAATAGAGGTGCGAGTTGCGTACCCCTCCGATTCGATCCGGCACGGGAAGCGGACGGAGTGCATTCTTCCGCAACGCCGATGCGCAGAGATGGTTACGTTTAGGCGGCGCGATCTTGTCAAACGTTCGTTCGAAAGTCTACCCCTTCTCTTGCTCCGAGCTTCCCTTCGCCGGATGACCGGTCGGAACGTGGCCATCGCGCCGAGCCGGCGTGGATACTCTACCGCTTCGCCGGCGGCTTGCCGGCGGCTTGCCGGCGGGCGGTTCTGTCACACCATGCATTCGATTCCATCCGGGTGTTGACGAAGGTAAACGCGCCGGACGATGGCCGCAGTGCAAGCACCCGAACTCGTTCCATCAATTCCGTGTTCGCGGCAACTCCTCGCCCGCCCGCTTCGAACCATGGCGAAACCATTGAGGAGAGTGTCGGTGAAACAGGTGGGTGGTTTCCCGATCCGGACCTGACGGTGCCGAATGCACGGGGATTGGGCCAAGCGGAAATCGTCTTTCCTCGGAACCCGGATATGCCGGTTCTCTATTCCCGGCCCGTGACGAGCTCCAGCACGTCCCGATCCGCAACCCGGTAGTCGCGGCCGACCTGCCGACCGCTCGAGGCTGCATTTCGCCAGAGTCGGCCGAACTTGAGGCTGTCCGCGATCTCCTGGTGGACCATGCGGGCCACGTCTTGCACCGTGTCGCCGCGCCGCACGGTGAACGGCTGTCCGAAGTCGGGCGGGCGGCCGGGAGCCTTGGTGTAGACGCGGACCACCTCGAGCGCTTCGAAGAGCCATTTCGCGAGCGCGTCGAGACCGTCTCCGGTGCGAGCGGAGACCGCCAACGACGGAAACCCGATCTCCAGCAGCTCCTGCAGAATCTCGAGTTCATCATCGGCATCGGGGTTCTCGTCGGCCCGGGCCGCGACGAGGGCAGCGGGAAGCCGGATCGCGAATGGGTCCGAGATCTCCTCCGTGTCCCGCGGCGCCTCGCTCGCCGTCCGATGCGCTCGCTTCCACTCGGGCACGAAGGTGATCTTGCGTGACGCGAGCGCCGACAGCAGCCCGCCCAACTGGTCCATGCAGTCGGGCGCGCCGACATCCACCACGAGCAGGGCCGCGTCCGCCGGCTGCAGGGCATTGACGATCCACGGCACGGTGTATTGATCCGTGATTGGCGGGAGGTCCACGAGCTGAAGGTTGACGTCCTCGTAGGGAATCATCCCGGGTTGGGGGAACTGGGTCGTGAACGGATACGGTCCGGCTTCGGCGTGCGAGCGCGTCAACCGGTCGTGCAAGGTCGACTTGCCCGAGTTGGGAGGGCCGAGCAGCGCGATCTGGGCCGCGCCTTCCGGACGCACCACGTGACTCGGCCCCGAACGGGAACCGCCCTTGCGCCCCGCCGCGAGCTCCTCGGTGAGCTGCTTGATGCGGGTCTTGATGTCGGCCTGGAGATGCTCGGTCCCCTTGTGCTTGGGGATCGTGCGAAGCATCTCGCGCAGTCGTTCAAGACGCTCCTTCGGGTCGCTCGCCCGGCGGAACGCGACTTCGGCGGCCTTGTAGTCCGGGCTCAGGTTGGCGGGCATCGCGGGCGGTACATTCCGGACGTGGGCGGTCGAAGCGGAAAGACTCGCGCATCCGCCCGCCGAGGTCAAAGGCCGGGCGGGTTCGTTTACCATCCGCGGGCGGCGCGGGATGCCCCCGGAGGTCGGGCGGTGCGGCCGTTCGCCGGCGAATGAGGAGGGCTCGATGCGGTACACCGCGCTGGAGATGATCGAGAAGCTGGTCGGATTCCCGACCGTGTCGCGGGACTCGAACCTGGAGCTCATCGAGTTCGTGAGGGACTACCTCGCCGGGCACGGCATCGAGAGTCACGTGGTTCCGAACGAAGAGGGGACCAAGGGCAATCTCTACGCCACGGTCGGACCCGCCGTGGAGGGTGGGGTGGTGCTCTCCGGTCACACCGACGTGGTCCCGGTGGACGGCCAGCCCTGGGACACCGATCCGTTCACGCTGACCGAACGCGGCGGGCGGCTCTACGGCCGCGGCACGTGCGACATGAAGAGCTTCAGCGCGTGCGGGCTCGCCCTCGTGCCCGAGATGGTGGCGGCGGGCCTTGCGCGCCCCATCCACTTCGCCCTCTCCTACGACGAGGAGGTCGGCTGCCAGGGCGCCCCGTCGATGATCGCCGAGATGGTCGAACACCTTCCCGCTCCGCGGGCGGTCATCGTGGGGGAGCCCTCGGACATGCGGCTCGTCAACGCGCACAAGGGGATCAGCGGGTACGAGACGGTAGTGACCGGCTACGAGGCCCACTCGAGCCAGACCCATCGGGGGGTGAGCGCGGTAATGACCGCGGCGCGGCTCATCCATTTCATCGACGGGATGGCCCGCGAGTGCGCGAGCCGCCCGAAGCCGGAGTCCGGATTCGTCCCGCCCTACACCTCGATACACGTCGGCGTGATCAAGGGCGGCACGGCGGCGAACATCATCTCTCGGGAATGCCGGTTCGTATGGGACCTTCGCAACATGCCGGACGAGGACCCGCAGACCTACCTGGACCGCTTCGAGGCGTTTTGCCGGGACGAGGTGCTCCCGGAGATGCGCGAGGTGGCCCCGACCGCGGACATCGTGACCGCCGATCGTTTCCGGACTCCCGGGCTCCGGGCCGAGCCGGGAAGCGCGGCGGACGCGCTCGTGCGTGCCCTCACCGGCGACAACGACACCGGGGTCGTCTCCTACGGGACCGAGGCCGGGCAGTTCCAGGAAGCGGGTTTCTCCACCATTGTCTGCGGGCCGGGCTCCATCGATCAGGCCCATCAGCCGAACGAGTACATCGAACGCTCGCAGGTCGATCTCTGCATGAAGACCCTGCGCCGGCTCATCGAGCTCCAGTCCTCGGACGCGTGAGCCGGGGGCGCGTGAGCCGGCTGGCGGATACAATCGCATCCGGCTTGACGCCGCCGGCCGGGGAGAGAATCGCATGACCACCGCGAACTGCTGGGACGACGCGACCGAGTACGACTACAAGGGGATCGTCGACGCGCTCAACCGGTACCTCCGGTTGAAGACGTTCCCGATCGGGATGCGGCGCTACCGCACGGTGGAGGAGATGGAGGCGGTGCCCCGCATCCGCCGTCCGAACCCGAAGGAAAAGCTCGCGACCGACCAGGTGGTGGGACAGAGCCGCTGGATCGGCTGGACGATCGGCATCACCATGGACAACCTCATGGGCGCGCAGTGCGGGGCGGTGATCGGCCTGCACCCCCGCAGCAAGGAATGGCTGAGCGGGGACCGGATGCACGGCGTCTGGTACGGTACGCTCGAGGACAGCGCCGCGCACCAGGCCGCGATGTCCTGCGCTTCCTACGGAGAGTACGAGGCGCTTGCCGTCTCGCCGCTCACGGCGGGGCGGATCGACAACCCGGACATCTGCCTCGTGTACGGCACGCCGGGCCAGATGATCACCCTCGTCAACGGCCTCCAGTACCGCAACTACCGCAAGTACACGTTCACCTGCGTCGGCGAGAGCGCCTGCGCGGACTCCTGGGGGAACGCCCTCAGGACCGGCGAGCCGTCACTGTCCATCCCCTGCTACGCGGAGCGGAAGTTCGGCGGGGTGCAGGACGACGAGATGCTGATGGCGATCGCGCCGAGCTACCTCCCGGGAATCGTCGCCGGGCTCGAGGCATTGAGCCGCAACGGCCTTCGCTATCCCATCCCGAGCCACGGCATCCAGAAGTCGCCGCTCGACAGCATCGAGGCGAGCTACGGCTGAGCCGCCCCGAGACCGAAGGGGAAGAGGAGATGGCGGGAAGAGCGCCGCCGGCCGTGCTCGGGGCGGGCGAGATCGACGAGGCCCTCGCCTCCCTCGACGGATGGGAGGTCCGTGAAGGAAAGCTCCATCGCGAGTTCGTGTTCGCGAGCTTCGTCGAGGCGTTCGGTTTCATGGCGAAGGCCGCCCTGATCGCCGAACGTGTCAATCACCACCCGGAATGGTTCAACGTCTACCGGACCGTGCGGGTGGACCTCACGACCCACGAGTCGAGCGGAATCACGGAACGCGACACGGCGCTCGCCCGCGCGATGAACGAGCTCGCCGGGTAGTCCGCGCCCGTGCGCCGAAGTTGAACGTGCCTTCCCGGAACGCGGCGCGCGGTGGGTTCGCCGGCCCGGACTCGATGCTGCCCGACGACACCCCGGCCCCCGGTACCTCGGGGGCGAAGCCGGCCAAGGGCAGGCTCGTTCCGTAGCGGGTCGGATCGAGCCGCGGAGGAAGGCGCCCGCCCCCCGTCCGGCGGGCCGCTACCACGCGCCGGGTGTCCAACCGTGTGGTATCAAGGGTTCCATTCCAGGCAAAGGGGGAGCTTCATGCGCTGGGGACGATTCGAGGCTGACGGGCAGGTCCGGTACGGGATCGTGCACGAGGGCGAGGCGGAGCTCGTGGTGGGGAGCCCGTTCGCCGGATACGAGCCTACCGCGGACCGGCGCCCCCTCGAATCGCTGCGGCTGCTCACCCCGGTCGAGCCGCGCACGTTCTACGCGGCCGGTCTCAACTACCTCGAGCACATCAGGAGCCAAGCGGCAAGCCGGGGCCGGGAGTCGGACATCCCGCCCGAGGCCGACATCGGTTACCGGGCCAACAACGCCCTCATCGCGCACGGCGAGACCATCGTCATCCCGCGCGACTCCGAAGGGCCCGTCGAGTACGAGGCGGAGCTCGTGGCGGTCATCGGCCGGCGGGCGAAGAACCTGGCCCCCGAGAACGCGCTGTCGTGCGTGCTCGGGTTCACCATCGGCAACGACGTGAGCGAACGCGCCTGGCAGCGCTCCGACCGGACGCTCTGGCGGGCCAAGAACACCGACACCTTCAAGCCGATGGGGCCGTGGATCGAGACCGACGTCGAGCTCGACACGCTCGAGACCATCGTCCGGGTGAACGACCGGGAGACCATTCGCTTCCGGACCAACGACATGCTGTTCCCGATCGAGACCTTCATCAGCCGAATGTCGCGCTACCTCACCCTGTATCCGGGGGACGTGGTGTGGATGGGCACCGAAGGGAAGTCTCCGGCCCTGCACCCCGGTGATCGGGTCGACATCGAGATCACCGGCATCGGGGTGCTCGGCAACCCCGTCGAAGCGGAGGGCTGAGCGATGAGCGGTTCGAACGGCGTATTGGACACGGGCGCGGCGGCCGGCGCGGGCCGCGCGGCACGGCCGATGGACGGGGTGCGGGTCCTCGACATCGCGACGTTCCTCGCCGCGCCGTTCTGCGGGACCCTGCTCGCGGAGTTCGGCGCGGAGGTCATCAAGATCGAACAGCCGGGGGTCGGAGATCCCCTCCGGCGTTTCGGGACCGCGAGCGCGAGCGATACCGGGGACAGCCTCATCTGGCTCCAGGAGTCGCGGAACAAGAAGTCGATCACCCTCGATCTCCGCAAGCCCGCGGGGGCGGAGCTGCTGAAGCGGCTCGTCGCCGAGTCCGACGTCCTCGTCGAGAACTTCCGCACCGGGACCCTCGAGCGGTGGGGCGTCGGCTGGGAGGACCTGCGCGCGGTGAACCCGAAGCTCGTCATGGTGCGCATCACCGGCTTCGGACAGACGGGGCCGAAGGCGCGCGACCCCGGCTTTGCCCGGATCGCGCACGCCTTCAGCGGGTTGAGCTACCTCGCGGGCGAGCCCGGCGGCCCGCCCCTCATGCCGGGGTCAACCACCCTCGGAGACTATCTCGCCGGCACCTACGGGGCGATGGGCGTGCTCATGGCGTTGCGCGCCGCGGAGCGAACCGGCGAGGGACAGTACATCGACATCGCGCTCTACGAGCCGGTCTTCCGCTACCTCGACGAGATGGCGGTCGCCTACGCCCACAACGGCTACGTGCGCGAGCGGATGGGGGCGGACACGGTGAACGTGGTCCCCCACAGCCACTATCCGACCGCGGACGGGAAGTGGGTGGCGATCGCGTGCACCAACGACCGGATGTTCAAACGGCTGGCCGACACGATGGGCCGGCCGGAGCTCGCCGCGCCCGAGCGCTACGGGCCCATCGCGAACCGGCTCGAGCACCGGGCGGCGGTCAACGAGGTGGTGGCGGAGTGGACTGCTTCGCTTCCTCAGTCCGAAGTGCTCGCCCGCTGCGGCGCCGGGGAAGTCCCGTGCGGACCCATCCACAGCATCGCGGACATCTTCGAGGACGAGCAGTACGCGGCGCGCGGCGATCTCCTCGAGCTCGACGACGAGCGGGCGGGCAGGGTGACCATGCCGGCCGTCTTCCCGTTTCTCTCGGGGACCCCGGGGCGGGTCGACCACCTCGGCCCGCCCCTCGGGGAGCACGTGGACGACGTCCTGGGCGGTCTCCTCGGCCTCGACGAGGCGGAGATCGCGCGGCTTCGGAACGAAGGGGTGGTCTGAGCCCGGAAGCGGCTCGTACCGGCGGTCGAGTCCGGTCCGGTCGGGGTCAGGGACCGGTACCTTCCCCGGCGCGGTCGAGGGCGGGAAACCGGAGGACGAGCACCGCGAGCCCGTCACCCCCGGCCTCGAGCTCGCATTCACGCTCGTCGGCGGTCGCGAAGCGGCACGAGAGGCGTCGAAGATCTTCGCCGTCGTGCACCAGGGTTCCCCCAATCACGACCTGGTACTGACCGCCTCCGCCGCCCGGACGCACGCAGCGCATGCCGGGTCCGAGGCGCACCAGCTCCGCGCCGAGCCCGTCCGCCTCGAGCGCGATGAGCGTCTCGATTGCGGGCGCTTCGAGCCTCCCGAGGACCGACGCGGCGGGCCGTTCCACCTGCGGCGCGAGACGCTGGCGCTGGCGCCCGCGCGCGAGGCGGCCACGCATCGCGGGCAGGTACTTCGCACCGGGGTCCCACGCCTGGCGCAGGGTGAAGTATTGGACCCCCCGTTCTTCGGCCGCAATCGGCCCGTAGGGGGTGTGCCCGCCCGCGAACTGGACCGTCACCGGGTCCGCCCGACGCTTGCCGAGCCGCCCCGACCCACCGACGAAGACCTGGAACTGGTTGGTCTCGTGGAAGTGGGGCGGGGTCACCGACCCGGGGGGCTGGCTCACGAGAAAACCCTGCGGCAGGCCGTTGTCGTTGGTCTCGTTTCCTTCCACGTAAGTTCCGCGCTGCGGCACCGCCCCGACGAACTCCCGCAACAGGTACTCCTGCCCGTGGACGTCGACGACCCGGCGGCGTTCGTTCGCTTGCGTGATGGAGGTCGCGATCAGCATGGAGTCTCCTTGGTGCGTTCGGCCTCCCGCACGGCGGGCAAGCATCCGCCGAAGGCCATTGTCCGGTTCATTCCGTCGGGCGGGTGTTTCCCGGGCGGTGATTCGCGCCGTCCGGGCTCGTCACCGCACCCAGCCCTCGTTCGGGCGGTCGAACGGCTTGGTCGCGAGCGCCGGATGCGGTCCGTTCCCGTTCAGTGCGGGCGGCTCGGAGGATGGGCGCGGATCGCTTCCTCGTCGAGGTCCGTCCCCCAACCCGGCCCCTTTGGCACGACGAGGTGTCCGTCCTCGATGGCCGGCACCACCGTCACGAGGTCGTCCTTCCACGGCACGTCGTCGATGTCGATCTCCATGACCCGGAAATTCGGAATCGCGGCGCAGAAATGGGCGCTCATCACCGTCGACAGGTGCCCGTAGAAGTTGTGCGGGGCGACGTTGGTCTCGTACGCCTCCGCCATGGCCGCGATCTTGAGCCCTTCCCAGGCGCCGTTCCACGGGATGTCGACGATCGCGACGTCCATCGACGCGTGTTCGAAGTACGGCCGGAACCCGCGGGTGCCGAACAGGGACTCGCACGAGGCGATGGGGGTGCGCACACTCCGGCGGATGTGGGCGAGGGCGGCCGGGTCGTAGAGGTCGATCTCGAACCAGGTCAGATCGAGGTCGTCGAGGGCGCGGGTCACCTGGAGGTAGCCCTCGGGCTTGAAGTTGAAGTTGAGGTCGAGGTGGATGCCGACCTCGGGCCCGGCCCCGTCGCGAAGCGCCCCGAGCTGGCGGCGAAGGGCCTCGATGACGTCCCGCCGGGCGTTGAGCTCGGGCCAGCCGGAGGTGCCGGCGAAGCCCGGCATGTGCAGGCGCGGCCCGTCCTCGCCGAAGAGGAAGATGTTGGTCTTGAGCCCGCGGAAGCCGCGGTCGCGTACTTCGCGCGCGAGCGTCGCGAGGTCGTCCAGGGTCTCGATCGGCGGGCGGTCTATGTGCCGGGCGGGGGCGCCGAACCGGTACGTCCCGCAGTGCGACCAGTAGAGCTCGAGCCGGTCCCGCACCGCCCCGCCGAGGAGATCCGAGACGGGCACGCCGAGCGCCCGGCCCTTGATGTCGAGGAGCGCGTTCTCGATGGCCGCAATCGCCTGCTGGACCATCCCGCCCGGCGCCTGGCGGGTCGTCGCGTAGAGCTTCGCGTTCATCCGGGAGACGGCGAAGGGGTCCTCGCCCACCACCCGGTCGGCGACGAGCCGCTCGATGACGCCGCTGAGCCCCGGGCTCCCGTAGCACTCGTTGTACTCGCTCACGCCGGTGACGCCCTCGTCCGTCGTCACCTTGAGGAACGAGAAGTCCCGCCACCCCGCGTCGCAGTGCAGTGTCTCGCAGCCCGTGACCTTCATGCTCTCCTCTCTTCTTCCAACCGGCGCGACGCCGCCGTGCGCATCCCGCCTCCGTCTTCCCGTCAGCGCCCCATCGCGCGGCTCATGCGTCGCGGATCCGCACCACCTTCCATGATCCCGGTCTCGAGATCGAGCTGGATCGCGCACACCCCGGCGGTGCGGTGCGACCAGTCCGCGAGCCGCTCGACGTCGTGGCCGCGCGCGGCGAGCTCGCCGGTGACCGCCTCCCCGACCCGGCCTTCGACGGTCAGCCGCCCCGGGAGGTACTCGTGCGGCTCGAACGAGTTCGGGAAGCTGTGGGTCGCGAAGCGGGGCGCCTCGACCGCATCCTGGGTGCTCATCCCGAAGCGGGCGACGTTGAGGAGCACCTGGAGCATCGCCTGGGTCTGGACGTCGCCGCCCGGGGTGCCGAAGGGCATGACCCGGCGGCCCGGCCACCTCGCGAAGGCGGGGTTCGGAGTGAGCCGCGGGCGCTTGCCCGGGGCGACCGCCGAGGCATGGCCCGGAGCCGCCCACGACTGCGAGCCGCGCGAGGACGGGCAGAAGCCGGTGCCGGGGATGACCGGCGATTCGAACGACACGTCGCTCGGCGTGGCCGAGAAGCAGTTTCCGTGGCGGTCGATGGCGGCGCAGTAGGACGTGTCGGCAGAGGCGGGAGCCGGCTCGGCCGCCGGGGCGGCGTTCTCCGCGGCGCGGCGCGCCGCCTGCGCCTCGCGTTCCCCCGTCAGGCCCGCCGGCGGCATCCCGGGCCAGGCCCGGTCGTGACGGATGAGGGCCCGGCGCTCGCGCCGGTAGGCATCGGACAGGAGGCGATCGAGCGGCACGTCCACGAACCGCGGGTCCCCGTAGTGGCGTTCGCGGTCGGCGAAGGAGAGCTTCATCGCCTCGGTGATCGTGTGGATGTAGTCGGCGCCGTTGTGGCCGAGGGAGCCGAGGTCGATCCCGTCGAGGAGGCTCGCCATCTGCGCGAGCACCGGCCCCTGGCACCACGCGCCGCAGGTGTAGACCTCGGTCTCGCCGAGCCGCACGCGAACCGGCTCCTCGACTGCGCTCTCGTACGCGGCGAGGTCCTCCATCGTGAGCCCCCCGCCGTTCTCCTCGTGGTAGCGGGCCATGGCCCGGGCGAGGTCGCCGCGGTAGAAGGCGTCGCGCGCCGCCACGAGGCCGGCCTCCCGCCCCGCGCGCGCGGCCGCCGCCTCCTCGTCCACCATGTGCTGGATGGAAGCCGCGAGGTCGGTCTGCACGAAGCGCTCGCCCTCGCGCGGCGGACGGCCCCCGGGAAGGTAGATCGCCTCGTTCGAAGGCCAGCGGCGGTAGCCGTCCTCGCGCGCCGTCACGTACTCGAGCATCACGTGGTGCATCGAGAACCCCTCGCGCGCGAAGCGGATGGCGGGCGCCGCGACGTCGCCGAAGCCCATGGTGCCGTAGCGCCGCAGGGCGAGGATCCAGGCGTCCGGCGCGGCCGGGACGACGGTGCGGAGGATCCCGGTCGGGACGTGGCCGTCGAACTCGGAGACGAAGCGCTCGATCGAGGCGGCGCGCGGCCACCAGCCGAGGCCGCTGATGGTCACCACCCGCTCCTCCTCCGCGAGGTAGATCATGATCGGGGCGACCCCCGCGAACTGCACCATGTCGCTGTGCACCACGCCGAGGGCGAGCCCGGCCGCGACCCCGGCATCGACGGCGTTGCCCCCCGCCTCGAAGATCTCGTAGCCGGCCTGGGTGGCGAGATGGTGGCCGGCGCTCACCATGTGATGGGTCGCATGAACGGGCGGCTGCATGGCCATGACGGGCGCTCCGGGCAAGGGGTGCGCCGATGATAACGGGTCACGGAGACGCGGGGGCTCACGTCGCCGGACGCGGCGCGCGGTCGTTTCCGCCCGTCTCGATCCGGGCCGGTTCGGTTCGATACCGCTCGAATCGACCGGGGACGGCAGACCATCGACGGCGCTCCCCGGCCGCGGCGACGTTCGGCGGTCACCCTGCGCCCGGGTCCGGGAAAGGGCCGCACGGGTTGGCGGCTAGCGGCGGCCGTCCGGCGGAGCCGCGTCCCGCTCTTCGAGCGAGAGGTCCATCGCGGTCGGCCGCCCGAGGCTTCGGCGGTCGACCGCCACCGCCTTGATGAGGGCGTAGACCGGCCGGCCGGGGCGAAGCTCGAGCTCGTTCACCGAGCGGCGCATGATGCGTGCCCAAAGCGCGGTCCCGACGTCGAGCAGGACGTGCGCCTGCGGTCCGTCGTTCGGGCCGATCTCCACCACCCGGCCGGGCAGGACGTTGAGGATGCTGGTACGCCCCGGCCGGTCGAGCGCGATCGCGACGTCGCGCGAGCGGACCCGGAGGTTGATCGCCGCCCCCTCCGGCAGGTCCACGCGAGGCCCGATGACCTCGCCGCCGGCGAACGCGAAGCGCGTGATGCCGGTCTCCTCGTCGTGGCCGGCGACCCGCATCCGGATGATCGAGCCCGCGTCCAGGCGTCCGGCGTAGCTTCGAAGGTCGAAGCGGTTGGACACCTCCTCGATGGGACCGCTCGCGACGACCCTTCCGTCGCTCACCAGCACGAGGTCCGACGCGAGGCGCACCACCTCGTCGATCTCGTGGCTCACGTACAGGGTCGGAATCGCGAGCTCGCCGGCGAGGCGTTCGATGAAGGGAAGGATCTCCTCCTTTCGGTCCTGGTCGAGAGAAGCGAGCGGCTCGTCCATCAGAAGGAGGCGCGGGGTCGCGAGCACCGCGCGGGCGAACGAGACCCGCTGGCGCTCCCCGCCCGAGAGGGAGGAGACGCGCCGCCCGAGGAGCGGCTCGAGGGCCATGAGCCGGATGACCGTCTCCGGCTGGAATATCCGTTCGTCCGCGGGGGTGCGGCGATGGCCGTACAGGATGTTTCCCCGGACCGTGAGATGGGAGAACAGGCGCGCGTCCTGGAAGACGAGGCCGGCGCGGCGCTCGCGCGTCGGGATGAAGGTGCGGTCGTCCTGCCACACCGTGCCGTCGAAGGCGATCCGGCCGCGCGCTTCCCTTTCGAGTCCCGCGATCGCCCGCAGCAGGGTCGTCTTGCCGCAACCCGACGGACCGAATACCGCGGTGACCCCCGAGAGGCGGGCGTCGAGCGATGCCTCGAGACGGAAGTCGCCCCGGTCGAGGCGCAGGTTCGCCTCGAGGCGCGGAGCGGCCGGGTTCTCAGCGGCCGGCATGGACGGGGAAGCGCCGGTTGACCGCGTAGACGGTCAGCAGCACCAGGAAGCAGAAGCCGAGAAGGGTGGCCGAGAGGGCGTGCGCGGCGGGGTAGTTCAGCGTCTCGACGTGCTCGAATACGGCGATCGAGATGAGGCGCGTCTCGCCGGGAATGTTGCCGCCGACCATGAGGACCACGCCGAACTCCCCGAGGGTGTGGGCGAATCCGAGCACGCCTCCGGTGATGAAACCGCGCCGGGCCATGGGCACCACCACCGTGAAGAAGGCGTCGAAGGCGCGGGCGCGGAGCGCGAACGCCGCCTCGAGCGGCCCCCGTCCCACCGCTTCGAACGCTCCCTGGACCGGCTGCACCACGAAGGGGAGGGAGTAGATCGTCGAGGCGAAAACGAGGCCCTCGAACGAGAAGGTGAGCGAGCTGCCGGTCACGGAGAGGAGGAGCCCGCCGAGCGGGCCGCCCGGCCCGAGCATGAGGAGGAGGTAGAAGCCGAGGACGGTGGGGGGCAGAACGAGCGGCAGGGCGACCACCGCCTCGACGGCAACCCGCAGGCGGCTGCGCGTGCGGGCGAGCCACCAGGCGATCGGCGTTCCCACCGCCAGGAGGATCGCCACCGTGATGGCGGCGAGCTCGATGCTCAGCCAGAGCGGTTCGAAGTCGAAAGGCATTTCACCGCCGCCCGGTTCGAGGCACGATCATCGCCGGGGTCCCGTGCTCCCTCCCTCCATCAGTTCGTGGGGGCGGAGTACCCGAACGACTCGATGCGGGCGAGGACTTCCGGGGAGGCGAGGAAGTCGAGGAAGGCGAACGCGGCCTCGTTCCCCTCGGCCCGCTCGAGAAGCACCATGTCCTGGCGGATGGGGTCGTGGAGGTCGGGAGGCACGATCCAGATGCTCCCTTCCCCGCCCTTCGGCCGGCCCGCGAGCTGGGACATGGCGATGAACCCCATGGCGGCGTTGCCGGTGCCGATGAACTGGAAGACCTGGGCGACGTTGATCCCGCGCACGAGCCGGTCCTGGAACGGCTCCCAGAACCCGAGGCGTTCGAGCGCCTCCTGCGAGGCGACGCCGTAGGGCGCAACCTCGGGGTTGGCGATCGCGATCTTTCCGTCGCCGAGGGTGCGCAGGGCTCGCGCCCCGCCCGCGGAGACCCGGTCGGGCTCCGCGCTCCAGAGGACGATCCGACCGAGGGCGTAGGTCCGGCGGGTGCCGGGCAGGGTGGCCCCGGCCTCTTCCAGGCGCCGCGGCCGCGCGGCGTCGGCGGAGAGAAAGACGTCGTAGGGCGCGCCGTTCGTGATCTGCGCGTAGAGCTGGCCGGTCGAGCCGGAGCTGATGCGCAGCGAATGTCCGGTGCGGGCCGCAAACTCCTCGGAGAGCGATCGCAGGGGCACCAGGAAATTGGTCGCGACGGCGACCGTCGCCTCTGCGGCGGCGGCCGTCGACGGCCCCATCGTGAAACCGAGCGCGACGGCCGCTCCGAACACGAGGGAGAGAAACGGCTCCCGCGGCCCCGCAGTCAGTCGAATCATGCGGTCGCGCTCGGGCGGGCGCTCACCGCCTCGTGCCAGCGGCGGACGTTGCCGCACGAATCGGGGGGCTCCACCTTCAGCCGGTGGATGAAGTCCACGGCGACGAGGGCGGTGATGTCGGCGGCGGTGAAGTTGGCACCGGTAACGAACTCGCGCCCCTCGAGCCGGGCCTCGAGCGTCTCGAAGAACCGCCCCACCCGCATCCGGCCGCGCTCGGCGAGCTCCGGGATCTGATCGACCGGATCGGGGCCGGGAAGCGCGTGACCCTGCATGCCGCGGGCGGTATTTCGGAACATCTCGGCCGCCGCCTGGAAGCCCTCGACCTCGATGCGGTGGTCCCACATGGCTACCACCCCCTGCTCCGCCGGACTGCTCCCCATGAGCGGCGGCTCCGGATGCGCGGCCTCGAGGTAACGGCACACCGCGACCGACTCGTAGATCGAGGTCCCGTCGTCGAGCTCGAGGACCGGCACCGTGCAGGTGGGATTGACGGCCCGGAACGCCTCCCCGAAGTGCTCGCCGGCGCGAAGGTCCACCTGCACGGTGGGAAGCTCGATTCCCTTTTCGGCGGCGAATATGCGCACGCGGCGCGGACTCGGGGCGGTGGCGCAGTCGTAGAACTTCATCGAGAACTCCTGTGGAGCGGCCGGTCGCGGCGGCCGCGGAACGGTTTGCTCGGATCAGGTCCAGGACGCAGCGGACGACGAATTCCCGGCCAGCCGCCTAAATTACCACGCCCTTCGGTTCCGCCGGACGGCCGCGGCGGCCGGCGAAGCACGTTGCGCATCCCCACGTCGGGCCGTGCGGCGACTCCGAACCGGGCGGTTGCCGCCGGACGGCGGCGGACCCGGCTCAAGTTTCGACGCGGTTCGAACGGCGGGGACGGCGGAGCAGGAGCTGAATGCCGGTGTACATGGCGGGGACGGCGGCGACGAGAAACCCGAGGGCGTAGCTCCCCGTCGTCTCGAGGATCGCGCCGAAGACGAGCGGGTACACCATGATTCCGGTGCTCGTGAAGAGGAGCACCCCGCCGGTCATCGTCCCGATCCGATCGACGGGCGAGAGCCGTGCGATCTCGGCCAGCAGAACCCCGTGCCAACTGATTGCGGTGCCCGCGTAGATCACCGCGACGGCGGCGATGGCGATGACGGACCAGCCGGGGTCGAAGTAGGCGGTGGCGATGCTCGACCCGGCCATCACCAGCGCCAGCCATCCGAGGAGGGCGCGGGCGTTGATGAAGCGGCTCGCAATCCACCCCCAGAGGATCCGCGCCCCGATCGCGGCCGCATTGCCGACGGCGAACACGAAGCCGGCCGTCTCCGGCGCGTACCCGAGCCCATCCGCGAGGAATGCGAAGAGGAACGCACCGTAGATCGCCTGCAGGCCCACCCACGACACCGAGAAGAACGCGAGCTCGCGCAGCCGCGGGTGCGTGAGCACCTCGCGCACGGTGACGACCACCACCCACATCGAGATGCGCTGCGACGGGGACCGGTGCCGGTCGAATTCCGCCCGAAGCGGCTGGAGGAGGAAGGCGAGCACCAGGCACATCGCGCCGCAGGCGATGAACGCCCCTTCCCACCCGTAGGCCATGATTAGCGCGGGCACGAGCGCACCCGCGAGCATGCCGCCCACCGGCACGCCGGTCTGCTTGATGGAGAAGATGAGGGGCGCACGCCGCGGGGGGCAGTAGCGGCCGAGGATGTCGGAGCTCGCCGGGGTCGAGACGGCCGAGCCCGACCCGATCACGAGGGCGGTCAGCGCGAAGACGAACGCCCAGCCGGACCAGGAGAAGACGAGCCCGAGCCCCATCAGGACGAGAGCAGCCTGACTGATCCGGAGCGCGCCGTACCGTCGGATGAAAGCGCCGGAAGCGCCGGCCGAGAAGGTGGACGCGACGTACATGATGGCGGTGTAGACGCCGACGAGCGAGATGCTGAGCCCGGTCGCCTCGGAGATGGCGGGTGCCGCAATGGGCAGCACCAGGGTCGACAGGTAGGAAAACGCCTGCTGAATGAGCATCGCGATGACCGCGAGCCACAGCCACTTCGCCTGCCGGGTGGTCGGTGGGGTGGGTTCTGGTGTCGTCCGGGCAGTTGACGGCCGGTCCGGTCCGTTGGACTTCATGCTGAACGCGGGTCCGTGCGATTGGGGTGGCCGGGTCAGTTCCGTCGTCGTTGATCGGGCGACGACGCGTGTATTCTCGGGCGCCATTATGATGGAACCCGCGAGCATTGGGCACGCCAGGGATCAATATGGCAGCGTTCTGGTTCGAAACCGGCCGGCCACCGGGAGAATCGTTCACCCGGGCAGGCAGAATCGGCGAAGCGCGGTCCGATCCCGGCCCTGCGCCGCCGTGGTCGGCGCGCGCGTGTCGTGCGGCCGGTGCGGCCGGCAGGCTACACTCACGACGGAACGCACGCCGGGCAAGCGCGAGCGCACGGCCGCATGCTCCCCGGCGGGCGGGCCGCCGATTCGAGGATCGGAGCCAGCACAAGGGGGTAGAACCGGAAAATGCTGACCCACGAGCAGATCGAGCAGTACCGGCGCGAGGGCTACGTTGTCGTCGAGCGCTTGCTCGATGCCGAGACGCTTGCGGAGCTCCGGCGGGTGACGGACGAGGGGGTCGCGACCGCGCGCGGCCTCACGGACCACACGAAAGTGCTCGACCTCGAGCCCTCCCACACCCCGGAGCAGCCGCGGGTGCGCCGCATCAAGAGCCCCCACCTCGCCCATCCCTTCTATTGGGACATGGCCGGCCACCCGCCGTTGTTGGCGTCCCTCGAGCCCCTCATCGGCTGCAACATCCGGGTGCGCGCGGGCGGCAAGGTAAACCTCAAGTCGCCGGGCTACGGTGCGCCCGTCGAGTGGCACCAGGACTGGGCCTTCTACCCGCACACCAACGACGACGTGCTCGCGGTCGGAATCCTCCTCGACGACATGGACGAGGGCAACGGCCCGCTGATGGTGCTGCCGCGAAGCCACCGCGGCCCCGTCCACGACCACCACTCGGACGGCGCGTTCTGCGGCGGCATCGACCTCGCGCGTTCCCCCGTCGACCTCGCGGGTGCCGTCGCGCTGGCCGCCCCCGCCGGAAGCGTCACCATCCACCACGCACGCCTCGTGCACGGCTCGGCCGTCAACCGGAGCGACCGGCTACGGCGCATCCTTTTCTTCGAGTACGCGGCGGCGGACGCCTGGCCGCTCGCGGGGACCGAGTCGCTCGACGACCTCGACGAGTTCAACCGGAGGGTCGTGCACGGCGAGCCGACCCTGGAGCCCCGCCTCGCGCCGGCCCCGGTCCGGATTCCGCTTCCGAAGGCGGTCCACCAGGGCTCGCTCTACGAGAACCAGCGCACTCTCGGGCATCGCTACTTCGCGACCGCGGAGGAGCCGGAGAGCGTGCGACGTTCGCCGCAGGAGGCGGAATCGGCGTCCGAACGGGCCGCCGCCGACTGAGCTGGCCGTACCCGTGATCCGCGAGCCGGTCACCGGGCCTCGGGCCTGGACCCGGGCCACCATCCGGGACGAGGACTGGCGCCTCCCGCTGCCCGACGAGTGCGCAATGGAAATCGAGCGCCTGGCCCATGCCCTCGCGCGCGATCCGATCCCTCCCTTTCTTCTCGACGCCGACGACTACGAGCTCGATGCGTGCCGCGCCCTCATGGGCGAAGTGCGCCGTCGCCTCGACCAGGGTCCCGGGGTGGTGGTGATCGACCGCGTTCCGATCGAGGAGCTCGCGGGACGGCCCCGCATCGAGGGGGTGTTCTGGCTTCTCGGCGCGATGGTGGGACGGCCCGTGGTCCAGACCCGCGACGGCGAGGTGATGATCGAAGTAACCGACACCGGGGTCGCGAAGCGGATCGGGGTCCGGGGCTTTCGCACCAACGTCGCCCAGCCGCCCCACGTCGACAACTCCTTCAACCACACCCCGCCCGACCACGTGAGCCTGCTGTGCCTGCGGGCCGCGCGCGCCGGCGGGACGAGCCGGTTCGTCAGCTTCTACTCGGTCCACAACGTGCTGCTCGCCGAGCACCCCGAGGCGCTCGAGCGCCTCTATCGCCCGTTCTACCAGGATCGCCAGGGCGACTTCTGGCCGGACGAGCCGCAAACGGTGTACTTCCCGGTCTTCGAGCTCCGGGCGCCGGACCTTCGCTGCCGGTACACCCATTTCACGATCCCGGCCGGCTACGAGACGGCGGGAGTGGAGATGGACGAAGAGACGCGCACCGCCTTCGAGACGATGACCCGGGTGGTGGAGGACCCCGCGCTGTGCTGCGAGCTTACCCTCGAGCCGGGCGAGCTCCAGTTCGTGAACAACCGCTGGTGCGGCCACGGGCGCGCGTCCTACACCGACGACCCGGACCCCGAGCGAAAGCGCCTCATGCTCAGGCTCTGGCACCGCGACGGCGGAGCGCGACGCTACCGCGGTTAGCCCGCGGCTCAGCGGGCGCGGAAGTGGCGGCCGATGAGCTGGCGGTGGACCTGGTTCGTCCCTTCCCAGATCTGGGTGATCTTGGCGTCGCGCATCAGCCGCTCCACCCGATAGTCCTTGATGTAGCCGTAGCCCCCGTGCATCTGCACCGCCTCGGTGGTCATCCGCATCGCGAGGTCGGAGGCGCGGAGCTTCGCGATTGACGCCTCGATCGCGTAGTCCCCTGCCCCCGTGTCTTCTTCGACGAGCCCCGCCACGTAGCCGAGCCACGCCTCGCTGAGAGCAAGCTCCGAGACGAGATCCGCGAGAAGGAACTGGTTTCCCTGGAAGTCGATGACCGCGCGCCCGGACTGGCGGCGCTCGTTCATCCATCCCACCATGTCGTCGAAGGCGGCGCGCGCAATGCCGAGAGCATGGGCCGCGATCGAGGGACGCGACTTGTTGAGGGAGGCGAGGAGGATCCGGAGCCCGTCCCCGGGGCCGCCGAGGAGGTTCGCCCGCGGGATGCGGCACTCCTCGAAGCGCAGGGTGACGGTGGAGGAAGCCCGCATCCCCATCTTGTCCTCGCGACCGGCGACGGAGAGTCCGGGGGCTCCGCGCTCGACGACGAGGGCGGTGATCGCCCCGCGGGGGTCGTCAATCTCCGACCACTTGCCGAAGACGAGGAAGAGCTCGGCGACGTCCCCGTTGCTGATGAACGTCTTCTCCCCGGAGATGGCGATCTCTTCGCCCGAGGCCGAGGGTACGAAGCGCGTGCGCATCGCGGTCGCGTCCGACCCGGCGGTGGGCTCGGTGATGGCGAGCGAGCCGAGACCGCCGCGCGCAATCCGCGGGAGGAGGCGCGTCTTCTGCTCCACCGTGCCGAAGTCGATGAGCGGCTTCATGGCGTGGAAGGTCGTGGCGTAGATGATGCCGGTCGAGGAGCACGCCCGGGTGAGGAGCTTCACGCACTCGAGGTACGTGTCGAAGGGGAGGAGAGCGCCTTCGAAGGCGTCGGGGACGAAGATGGCGTTGAGCCCGAGCTCGTTGATGGCCGCAAGGTTGTCGGCCGGGAACTCGGCCGTGCGGTCGTGGTGCGCGGCCCGGGGCGCGATCACCTCGTCCGCGAGGCGCGCCACGGAGTCGAGGACGAGCCGCTCTTCCTCGCTGCGTTCGCGCCGGCTCTCGAGCCGTTCGATGAGGTTCATGGAGTGTCGCTGCCGTGCCGATCCGGCGCCGCCGCCGGCCTCGCCGCGGACGGTAGCACACTCGGGAAAAACCGGATTCGAAGGCGCCCGCGATCACCGATCCCGGGCGCTGCGGGCCGGGGGACGCCGGATCGGCACGGGTGCGCCGAGACCCGCGCGCGCCCCGGACGCACCCGCACGGGCGAGGGTCCATGCGTCACGCAGGCGCGTTCGCTTTCGTGGGGTGCCCGCATCGGGGGCACGCGGGTCGACCTCCCGCCGCCCGCAATTGCGGCGCGGGAACCGAATCGGAACGGGAATCCGCACCGAGAACATCGACGTTCCTTGCCGAAATGACGGCGAGGTTGATATTCCGGCCCGACGCGGCATGCTTTCGCGACGAGCAGGCGGACCGAGACATGGCTGGAAATCACGTTTCCGATTCGTCCCCCGGGAGTCTTCCGGTGGGTCGGGTGATCGTGGTGCACGGCCTGTTCTTCGTGCCGTTCCAGTTCTCGGTCGTACTGCGGAACCTCCGGCGGGCGGGTTTCGAGACCTCGTTCGTACGTTACGCGAGCAACCGTCAGCCGGCCGCTGCGTCCGTCCGCGAGGTCGGCGCCTTCCTCGACGGGACAAGGCCGGCCACGTCCGGGAACGACGGCGGTGGGCCGATCCACTTCGTCGGCTACTCGCTGGGGGCGCTCGCGCTTCGGTCGGCGCTCGCCGCGCGACCCGACTATTCCGCCGGGCGCTTCGTCATGATCGCGCCTCCCAATCGGGGGGTCGGGCTGCTGTCGGGGCAGCTCCCGGACGTTGCAGTGCGCTGCGGCGGCCCCGCCCTCGAGGACCTGAGGGAGGACTCCGAGTTCCTCCGCAACCTTCCGCCGCCGCCCCCCGGCACCGGGATCATCGCGGGCGACCGCCCGGCTACCGTGCTGCACCCCTCGTGGTGGATCCGAAGGAGCAACGCTCCGTCCGGTCCCCACGACGGCACGGTGGAGGTCTCGAGCACGCGCATTCCGGACGTCCCCCACGTCACCGTGCACCGCTCGCACGCCTCCATCTGCTGGAGCCCGGAAGTGGCGGGTCTCGTCCGCGCCTTTCTCGAGTCCGGCCGGTTCCCCGCCGCGGGCTGACCGCGCGGGACCGGCCATCGCCCGCGGGGACCCGGTCGCCGCGGTGCCGGCGACGCTGTCCGGGTGCCGATCGTCGCGACACCGGCCACGCGTTCCGCCCGCCCCCGCGCGCGGGGAGACCGGGCTTCGAATGGCGTACGGGCGTTTTCGGCGATTCACCCCCGCCGCGAATTCCGGTTCCTTCGCTCGCCCCCGGCCCGAACGGCGACCGGCCCCGCCGTGCTGTCCGGACCGGGTATCGCCGCTCCGGCGACGCGCTCAGTGCTTTGCGAGGAAGCCGGCGAGGGCCTCGTTGAAGGCTGCGGTCTGCTCCACGTTGCTGAAGTGCAGGGCGTCGCCGATGACGACGAGCCGCGCCCCCTCGATCCGGTCCCGGATCACCTCGTGGGCGGCGACCGGCGTGCCCGGGTCGTCCTCACCGACGATGAGGAGGGTCGGCAGGCTGATTTCCCCGAGCCGGTCGGTGAGATCGAGGCCCCGGATCGCGGCGCAGCAGCCGCAGTAGCCCGCCACCGGCGTGGTCCGGATCATCTCCCGCACCCGCTCCACCCGCTCGGGTTCCGCCGCCTGGAATGCACCCGAGAACCAGCGTTCGATCGTCGATTCGACGAGGGCCTCCATACCCTGCGAGCGGGCCGCATTCATCCGTTCGGTCCACAGGGCCTGCCCCTCCCCCGGAACCCGGCTCGAGGTGTCGCAGAGCGAGAGGCTGAGGAACCGCCCCGGATCCGCGAGGGCCGCGGTCTGTCCGATCATCCCGCCCATCGAGAGCCCCACGTAGTGGGCCCTGCCGATGTCGAGGGCATCGAGCAGGGCAAAGAGATCGCCCGCGAGCTCGTCGAGGGAGTAGTCGCCCTCGGGCGCGTCCGTCCCGCCGTGCCCCCGGGTGTCGTAACGGAGCACCCGATACCCGGAAAGGACCGGCATCTGGTCGTCCCACATCGCGACGTTCGCGGCGAGGGAATGGCTCATGACGACGACCGGCGCATCCGCCGGCCCTTCGAGCTCGTAGCGGATCCCGATTCCGTTGGCGGTGATCTTCATGGATGTCGACTCCCGATGGGTTGAGGTATGCGAACCGGAGGGACCGGGGGTGGCGCGGCGGCGCTCGAAGCCGGGGGGACGCCGCCGGGGGCGCGACCTCGTCCCGGCGGCGGGGACCGGGTCGGGACCGGGCGTCGGAGCGCAGCCCGGCGCGCCGCGAGCCTCGGGCGCGTCCGACCCCCGGGCCGTCGTTCGAGCGTCGGCGTTTCAGTAGGCGAGGGTCTCCCGGATCGCGTCCGCGATGCGCTGCTGGCTCGGGATCACCTGACGCTCGAGGGCCTCGTTGTAGGGCATGGGGGTATCGAGGGCGGCGACCCGGGCGACGGGGGCGTCCAGCCAGTCGAACGCCTTCTCCGCGACGAGGGCCGCGACCTCCGCTCCGAACCCGCCGGTGAGGCACGCCTCGTGGGCGATGACGAGCCGGCGGGTCTTGCGCACCGACGCGAACAGCGTCTCCTCGTCGAGGGGCTTCAGGGTGCGCGGATCGATGACTTCCACGCTGTGGCCCTGGCGGGCGAGGCTCTCCGCCGCCGCGAGCGCGCGCGGGACCATCGCCATCGTCGCCACCACCGTGACGTCGGTTCCCTCCCGCTTGACGGCGGCCTTGCCGATCGGGATGGCGTAGGGCTCCTCCGGCACCGGTGCGGCGGGCTCGAGGTACTGGAGCTTCGCCTCGAGGAAGATGACCGGGTTCGAGTCGCGGATGGCTGCGGTGAGGAGCCCCTTCGCCTCGTAGGGGCCGGAAGGTGCCACCACCACGAGGCCCGGCACGTGGGTGAACCACGCCTCGAGGCTCTGGCTGTGCTGCGCCGCCATGCGGATGCCGCCCCCCTGCGGTCCGCGGATCACCACCGGAACGGTGTTCTTGCCGCCGAGCATGAACCGGAACTTCGCGGCCTGGTTGACCAGCATGTCCATCGTGAGGGCGACGAAGTCGAAGATCTGGATCTCGACCACCGGGCGAAGGCCCGCGATCGCGGCCCCGATACCGCAGCCGACGAAGCCGGCCTCCGAGATTGGAGTGTCCCGCACCCGGTCCGCCCCGTACTTCTCGAGGAGGCCCTTCGTCGCCCCGAAGATGCCGCCGGTCACGCCCACGTCCTCGCCCATGACGACGACGTTCGCATCGTTCTCCATCTCCTGGTGGAGCGCTTCGTTGAGCGCGTCCACGAAACCGAGGGCGCGGCCGTTGGCGTTGGCGGGGCCCGGCTCCTCGAACGCCGCGTGCGGGGCGTAGACCGCGGTGCCGAGCACGTCGGCCGCCGGCTGCTCCGCCGCGCGGCCGAATTCCACCGCTTCGTCGAGCTCCGCCACGACCTCCGACCCGATCGACTCGATGCCCTCATCGTCGGCAATCTCGACGTCGACGAGCTCGCGTTCCACCCGCTGCACGGGGTCACGCTCCATCCAGGCCGCGTACTCCTCTTCGGAGCGCGGGTCGCGGATGTTGGCCCGCATCGAGTGTCCGCCCCAACGGTAGGTCATCGCCTCGATGAGGGACGGACCCTCGCCGGCGCGGGCGCGCTCGACCGCCTCGCGCACCGTCTCGTAGACCTCCACCACGTCGTTGCCGTCGATGGTGTGCCCGGGGATCCCGTACGCCGCCGCGCGCTCCGCCACCTGGTCCACCGAGGTCGTGTCGCGGAAGGACGTCGAGAGCGCGTACTGGTTGTTCTCGCAGATGAAGACGAGGGGCAGCTTCCACACCGACGCGAGGTTGAGCGATTCGTGGAAGACGCCCTGATTCGCAGCGCCGTCGCCGAAGAACGCCACCGCGACCCGGCCCGAGCCGTCCAGGCGGGCAGCGAGGCCCGCTCCTGTCGAAAGGGGCATCGCCGCCCCGACGATGCCGTTCGCGCCGAGGATGTTCAGCCCGAGGTCGGCGATGTGCATCGACCCTCCGAGCCCGTTGCAGTAGCCGGACTCGCGGCCCATGAGCTCGGCCATCATGAGATCGAGCCGCGCGCCCTTCGCGATGCAGTGCCCGTGACCGCGGTGGTGGCTCGCCATGTAGTCCTCGGGGCCGAGGCTCGCGCAGACCCCGGCCGCGACCGCCTCCTGGCCCACGTAGCTGTGCGCGGTGCCCTTGATCTCGCCGCCGGTGAAGAGCTCCGCGACCTTCTCGTCGAAGGCGCGAATCCGGCGCATGGTCCGGTAGAGGTCGACGTGGAGGTCGGGCGGCAGCCGCCGGTTGGACTTCGACCGGGAGCCGGTCGCGGATGACTGGGCGGTCGTGGTCATGTTCGGTCTCCTCTGCGGGAGGTTCTCACGGGGGCCGGGCGCGGCAGGATGGATCGAGCTGCGGGCGGCATGGGGCCGGCGTCGCGGAAAAGGAACGAAACGGAACGTTGCCCGGTCATGCGTCTTCGGTCATGCCCGTAATCGAGCCGGTCTGCGAGCGCGCGTCGCGCTGCGGCCAGCGCCCGGAGCGCACCTGGTACAGGAACCACTCGAGCGCCTGATTGAACAGGAGCGGCTCCTCGATGTTGATGGTGTGTCCGGAGTTCGGGAGGGTGATGAGCGCGGCGGACGGGATCGTCCGCTTCATGAACACGTTGGGGGTGAGGCAGGGGTCGTCCTCGTCGCCGGTCAGGACGAGGGTCGGAACCTGGATTTCGCGCATCCCATCCTCCAGATCATAGATGGAGGGACGCCGGCCCTGGATTCCGCGCATCGTGTTCGCGGCACCGCGCAACGAATGCTCCGCGAGCTGGTCCCGAAACTCCGCCCAGCCGCGGGGGTCCTTGTTCTGGAACTGGACCCGGGTCGGACCTTCGGCGTAGCGGTCCGCGAAGGCCGCGACGCTCGCCGACTCGATGAACCGCGCGATGTTCTCGGTCTCGGTACGGAACTGCTCGCGCCGGTCGCGCTCGGCCCCGTATCCGCAGCCCGCGACCACGAGCGAAAGAGCGCGGTCCTGGTGATGGAGGCCGAAGTGCAGCGCCGCGAACCCGCCCATGGAAAGCCCGACGATGTGGGCGCGGTCGATGCCGAGATGATCGAGGATTGCAATCGCGTCGAGGCGGGCGCGGTCCTGGGAGTAGCTCTCCGGACTCTCGGGCACGTCCGACGGCGGATACCCGCGTGCGTTGTAGGCGATGCAGCGGTACCCCCGGCCGAAGTGCCGGACCTGCGGCTCCCATGCCCGGAAGTCGCCGGCGAACTCGTGGATGAAGAGGATCGGCTCGCCGCTCCCGGTCTCTTCGAAATAGAGCGCGACTCCGTCGTCCGTCTTGGCGTAGGGCATGGGTTTCCTCCTCTTCATTCCGCCCGAACCGGCCGCGGCGGATGCGGCCGCGGCGCGTTCGCGGCGCGCCGGCCGACAAGTCTAACCGCCCGCCGTGCCGATCGCCGCAGGCGCGCCAGGCGCGGCCCCTTGGTGGAATTCGCCTCAGCCCGTAACCTATCCCGAGCAACCGAGGAGGGATTTCGATGGCGGGACCGCTGGACGGAGTGCGGGTGCTCGAGCTCACGCGGGTGGGGCCGGGTGCCTTCTGCACCATGATGCTGGCCGACATGGGCGCGGACGTGCTCAAGATCGAACCCCCGCCGACCGGGGCCCTGCGCGGCTCCGGGGCTTCGCCGGGACCGGACGAGGCCCGCACCCTCGCGACGAGCTTCACCAACCGCAACAAGCGAAGCCTCACCCTCAACCTCAAGTCGCCCGACGGGCAGGAGATCCTCCATTCCCTCGTGCGCGGGCACGACGTGCTGGTGGAAGGGTTCCGCCCGGGCGTGATGGAGCGCCTCGGCGGCGGCTACGAGCGGCTCGCGGAGCTGACCCCGCGCCTCGTCTATTGCGCCCTGAGCGGATTCGGGCAGGACGGGCCGTACCGGGACCGCCCGGCCCACGACCTCAACTTCCTCGCCCTCGCCGGGGTCCTCGACCTCATCGGCGAGCCGGACGGCGACCCCGCCATTCCGCTCAACATCATCGCCGACTACGCGGGGGCCTCCATGCACGGCTTCGCGGGCGTCCTGCTCGCCCTCTACGCGCGCGAGCGGACCGGACGCGGCCAGCTCGTGGACGTCTCCTACCTCGACACCACCATCTCGCTCCTCGCCGCCACCCCGGTCGTCCGCGACTTCTTCTCGCACGACGAGATGCCGGGCCGCGGAAAGGGGGTCTTCGCCGGCCGGCACGCCTACTACGGGACCTACCGCACCCGGGACGGAAAGCAGATCACCGTCGGCTGCACCGAGCCGTGGCTCTGGAACAACTTCTGCGACGCGGTGGACCGGCCGCACCTCAAGGAGTGCGGGATGAAGCTCGGGGACTTCTCCCGCCCCGCGAACGAGTCCCATGCCGCGGCGCGCCGGGAGCTCGCGGAGCTCTTCCTCACCCGCGACCGCGACGACTGGTACGAGCTGCTGGTCGAAGCGGACGTGTGCTCCGCCCCGGTTTACACGGTGCCGGAGGTGTTCGACGACCCGCAGGTCCGGCACCGGCAGATGGCCCTCGACCTCGACCACCCGGAGGCGGGGACCGTCACCCAGGCCGGAATCGCCATCAAGCTCTCCGAGACCCCCGGAGGGGTGCGAAGCTTCGCCCCCCACATCGGCCAGCACACCGGCGACGTCCTCGCCACCCTCGGCTACTCGGACGCGGACGTCGCGCGCCTTCGCGAGCAGCGCATCGTGTAGCTGCCCACGCAAGCTCGCGCCGCCGCCCGGCGTTCCAACCGGCCAGGAAAGGCCGCAGGCGGCATCGAGGCGCGACACCCCGCCTCACGGCGGTTGAGGGTCAGTGTCTCGACGGCCGGGTGCGAGGCATGGCGTTCGTCCACAAGGGCCGATAGCCTCCAGCCGCCCGAGTAACCGGAGCTTTCCATCGTCATGGGCGCCGTCGACATCCAGTACAGCACGGAGGACGAGCTGGAGAGGCTGCTGCGGTCGATCGACCGACCCGGCGACTTCTGCACGCACGGCCGACTGTTCTCACCCATGCCGCGACTGGAGGTCGAGGGCGCCGGTCTCCTCTCCTTTCCGATTCCCGAGGCGCAGGTACGCGCCTTGATCGAGATGGCGGAGCGCGCTCCGTACGGAAAGGGGCCGGACACGCTGGTGGACACCTCGGTCCGCGACTGCCGGCAGATCGATTCGGGTCGCGTCCGTCTGTCCGGCGCCGCGTGGCCGGACACGTTCGCGAAGATCATGCGCTCGGTCGCCGCCGGCCTCGGCTATCCGGGGGATCGGCTCGACGCGCGGCTCTACAAGCTGCTCATCTATGAAACCGGCGGCTTCTTCTCGGCGCACCGCGACACCGAGAAGGCGGATGGGATGATCGGGACCCTGTCGATCTCCCTGCCGGTCGCGTGCGGCGGGCGCGGCGGAGAGATCGTCATCCGCCACCGGGACCGCGAAGTGGTCGCCGACATGAACGCGGGGGAGCCTTCCGAACTCGCGTTCGCGGCGTTCTATGCCGACTGCACGCACGAGATCCGGCCCGTCGTCAGCGGCCATCGCCTGTCTCTCGTGTTCAACCTCTGTCTTCGCCCCGGCGGCGATGAGGAAACGCCCCGGAGCGTACCGGACTACACCGAGCAGGCCGAGCTGATTGCGCGCCGGCTCGTCGAGTGGCGGCACCGTGAAGATGCGCCCGAGAAACTGGTCTGGCTGCTCGACCACGAGTACAGCGAGGCGGGGTTGTCCTTCGAAGCGCTGAAAAACGGCGACGCCTCCTTGGCGCGGACCCTTCATCGGGCCGCCGCGCGCGCCGATTGCGAGCTGCACGCGGCCATCGTCCATATCCACGAGCACGGCGACGCCACTCTTGGAGGCGACTACGTCGATAGCTGGGGTTGGAACAAGCCGGATGTCGAGGACATGGAGATCGGCGAGCTGTACGACAGCACCCGTCGGCTCGACAGTTGGGTGAGTCCGGCCGGCGATCGACCGCCGTTCGGCGAGCTTGCGTTGCGACCCGACGAGTTGTTGCCGCACGGTGCACTCGACGATGCGGAGCCGGACGAGCAATGGCTGCACGAGGCATCGGGCAACGAAGGCATATCCCTCGAACGTGCCTACCGGCGCGCGGCGTTCGTGATCTGGCCACGGTCGAGGACCCTGGCCATCCTCGCGGGTGGGGGTATCGACGCGGCCGTCGCCTGGGTGGTCCGGGAGCTCGATCGGAACGGCGGTGTGGCGAACGAACGGATCGGGGCGCTCGTGTCAAGCCTGATCGACCGCTGGCCTTCCAGCGGATTCGACCGCAGCGAGCCAGGCGCCCGCGCCCGGACGCTGCGGCTCCTCACCACCATCGGAGACGCGACCCGCGCGGCCCGCTTCCTGCGGGAAGTCATCGTGTTTCGCTACGGCGGGGACGAGAACGAGTCTCTGGCGCCGGCGCTGGAACTGGTCGGACTGGACGCAAGCCGGCATTTCCTGGCCGCCGTGGTCGATTCGCGCTTCCCGTGGAAGCACACCGAGTTGCTCGCGTTCCTGCGGCAACTGGACGAGGAGCACGGCGAGTCCGCGCGCCCCGCTTGGGATGACGCCCTGCAGGAGGGGGTTCGGGCGGCCCTGCTGGCCCTTCCCGCCGCGCTCGCCCCGCTCTCGCAGGAGGAGCGGGTGGCTTGGGATTCCCCACGGCGGACGGCGCCGACCGACCGGACCATCCGCGATCTCTTCGCCCTCGCCTGGCGATGGCGGTTGACGGACGAAGCCCAAGCGGCCGCGCGCGCGATAATCGAACGGCCGGACGCCGTCACCCCGGATCGCGTGCTTCCGGCTGCCCTTCGCGGGCTCCGGGAGGAAGCGGCCGGCTTCGTAGACACGGCCGCATTCGCGACCCTGTGGCGCCACGCGACGGATTTCCTGTTGGCCCGAAGTGCCGAGCCGCCCGCGGAGCCTCGCGACTGGCTCATTGCCGTGAACATCGCTTGCCGGTGCGAACACTGCCGGAAGCTCACGGCATTTTGCCGAGACCCCGACGCAAAGACGGCCCGCTTTCCGTTACGCAAGGAACTTCGCGCCCACCTCCACCAGACAATCGATCGCCATCGGCTCGACATCAGTCACGTGACCGAACGCCGCGGCCGGCCCTATACCCTCGTCTGCACCAAGAACCGCGCGAGCCACCGGCGGCGACTCGGCGAGTACGCCGAGGACGTCACCGTCATGCGCACGCTCATCCAGTCCGCGCCGGGCGGCGAGCAGTTTGCACTCGCCGCGCCGGCCCTCGCGCGACTGCAGGCCGCGATAGCCGGCTCGGCCACGTGAGAACCCGCCCCCCGCCGGAAGGTGGCTGCCAACATCCGGGAAAACCGTTTCCCGTGGTGCGAATACGATATTCGGGCGTGGGCCAGCCTGGCCGGCGTGGTCGTGTACGGTGCGAAACGGAGCGACCGCTCCGGTCCGAAGCGGCGGGGCGGCTCCCGCCGTCAGGCTTGCCGCGGGCTCGAACGGAATCCCAAAAAACGATTCAGGCTCGCAGCTCCTCGAGTACGGGGTCAAAGGCGGCCCGCATCTTCCCCATCGCCTGGACGAGCCAATCCCGAGCTTCCAGCCAGCGCTCTTCGTCGGTAACCCGGATCCCAGTTGGAAAGTAGAGCGAGATCCTCGACGCTTGGCGGGGATCGCGACGTTCCCATTCCAGATCGTCGCCGACCGCATGCTCTATCTGCCCCTGTTTCTCACGCAGGGCATCGAATGCTTCTTTCGTGGTCTCTCGGTCGCCAGTGTCGATGTAGGCCTCGGCCCGCAATCCGTATCCCCTGGGCGTCCGACAGAATGATGCGCTGTACGTCAACAGCGCCGAACGTACGGATGGGAAGTTCATCCAGGATACCTTCTGCGGCGCGGTGGCACGGGTCCATCCGGGATGCGCGTCGCGGAATGCCGGCAGGAACTCGCCCCAGAAACGCAGGTATGCCTGCTGGGTTACCGTCAATCCCGTGCTGCGCGCAGCCTGCACGGATCGACTCCAGTTGTTGGGCTTCACCTCGACCCGCAAGCGGGGTGCGGCGAGCGAGTCGCCGATACGCCACGCCTCGAGCACGATGCCGAAGAACCCGAAGTCCTCGGCGGAGATGGAGTTGAGCCAGTCGAGGGCGGCTCGATGCTCGTCCCGAAACTCGGGTGCGAGCAGGACCGCGTAGCCGGCCTCCAGCCCGGCCGCGTAGACGATCAGCTTGCCCAGATGGTCGTGATCGGAGGGGCCGAACAGGTTCTCGACGACCACGAGCCGGTCCGTGGATCCCTCGCGGAACACCAGGTCGGCGCTGTAGCGCCCGACCGCCGCCTCGGTCTGCTCGTGACGCAGATCCAATCCCAGGGCCTCCCCGAGAAGATCGGCGTTCTCCGCCAGCCACGGCGTGAAGTCTCGCGCTTCGTCGGCCCATACCGTCCGGACGTCCACCGGCGAGAGCGTCCCGATACCCTCCATTCGTCACTCACTCCCCGCCGCATCGAACACGTCCCCGACATCCACCTCGAACCCCGGCAGGGCGGACGAGCCTGTGCGGGCGCCGCGTTCGTATACGCCGTGCTCGACATACCCGGAGTCTTCCAGCTTGAGCACGGTGAGGGTCTCCGTCGCCGGATCGACAATCCAATATTCGGGGATCGCCGCCTCGGCATAGTCGTCGCGCTTGAGGACCAGGTCTCTCTGGGGGTTGTCCGGGCTGACGACCTCCACGACTACATCCGCACCGGTCCAGAAGCGCTCGCCGCTTCGCGCATCTCGCGCGTCGCGAACCAACAGCAGATCCGGCTCGCGAAACTTTCCCGGGCGAATTCGAAGCCGAAGCGGCGCGAACAGCACCTCTCCGCCAGAGGGCGCAACGAATGCGTAAAACAGCGAGTAAAGGTAGGCGAGAATCCTCTGGTGACCGCGCGAAGGCATCGGCAGTATCTCCAGGTATCCGTCCGTGAACTCCACGAGTCGCCGGGTGTGATCGGTCAGCCAGAGATAGTCGTCATCGCTCCAGCATCCCTGAGGAAGCACTTCCTCCACCAAGCCGTTCACCTGCGCTTGCGGGACGGATTCGCCCGCCAGAGCCGTCAACATGATTGTTGTCCGTGCGGCGTGCATCTTCGGGAAGGATAGGCGAGGGGGCGCCGAACTCCAAGCTCCGTCCGACGGCCCGAGAGCCGCCTCACCCCGGACAGACACGGTTCCGCACGGGTCGGGCCCTCGACTTCTCGCTGACAGGATACGGCGACCCCCGGTACTGACACGAGGTTGGACTGCTCACCGCCGCCATCGTGCACATCGAGGAGCACGGCGACGCAACCTGCGAAGGCGCCTGTCTCCGCGGCTGGGACACGAACGGGATTGGCGCCGAGGAGATGGAGATTGGCGCTCTCTACGACACCCGCCACTGGCTCGACGGTCGGACCGGGCAGGTCGGCAGTCGGCCGCCGCTCGGGGAGCTCTCGTTGCTGCCCGAAGAGCTGTTGCCCCGCGGCGCGCTCGACCTCGCCGGCTCGGGCTGCACGCTTCGGTGGCAGCGTCTAAGTGAAGCTGCCGAACAGGACCGTGCCTGCCGCTCCCACATTGGAGCTGGCCACGAACTCTGTGAGAACCGGCAAACAACAAGACACGCGAACGACTCGACTTGACAATCGTGTTCGGAGTGGCGACTCTCCCCGCTTCGCTCCGACTACCCCCTGAATGGACCGGCCTACTAGTGAGTCCCTTCGGGGACCCTTACTTCTTCGTAGGGGTCGTCAGTCATGGGTCGAGTAGCGACCTTCGTTGATACCGGGTACTTCTTCGCACAAAGTTCGAAAGAGCTCTGTGGCGCCAAGTTGCCGCGCTGGAGCATCGGGCTTGACCACACCGTGCTGCGCGCCTCCGTACTCGCTCAGCCTTCCTGTTGCCGAAATTCGTCAATAATCTCGACAAATGGAGATTCCAACAGACGTTCCATACGTATGCAACATCCATTGACGTGCAGGTCCTCATCAAGCGTTTGCGGATGTTTATCGGCAATATCGCGAACGATCTTTTCCATCTCGTTGCGTTGTTGCACGGTCATTCCGATTTCCACTTCAGGAACACAATACGCGTATTGGTAGGTCAATCCATCGCGACCATCCTTGTCACACCGCTCAGGAAGTGTCCGCCAGACCTTGCAGAATGTCAATCCGCCTCGAGGACCGAGCCAATAGTCGACAATGTATTCTTCCCGCGGAATCTCATCCCATCCAACCCATGCATCCAGATTTCTGCCATGCAGATCGCGATACTGTTCTTGCAATTCGATTGCTTTCGCATTGATATCACGTTGATATGCGCTGGCGTCCTCTACATCGACACGAAGAAAAACGGTGTTTTTTCGATCCGTAAACATGCCGTTCCTCAAAGCCGTAATGAAATCAATACCAGCATCTGGCTGAGGAGGTGGACGTCGGCTCTTCCACTTTACCTTTGCATTCTCCAGATCCCGTTCCGTTACCTCATCCGACGCATTCCAGATTTCATCAACATAAATTCGAGCTGCCTCGATGTCTGCCGGCCGATTCGAATGGATCGCTGCCTCCAGCCACCCGTCCTGTTCAACGGACTCCAAGGAGAGACCATTCGCAGACGCGTTCGCGGATCCAACAACGATGCCCCGATTTGTCCAGTAGACTTTGCTGTGAAGAATGGAACTGTGCTTTACATGAAAGTCCTTGTTGCGCAATTCTTCAATTACCCGCGGGTTTGTGCCGCCCGAGGTCAGATTACATACAGTTCAAATTCTTTCGATCATATCTTCATCCAGGTTACGGAATAGCTCATCTGCCCCTCGTCCCCAAAATGCAACAATGCAGCGTATCTCATCGGCATTGCTGAACAGACGACGAATCCGTTTCGTGATTTTCGAACGGGAATTCAGAAAGCGAGTAGCCACGACAGTTTCTCCAACCAAGTGGACAGACGATCGTATCAGTAGGGAAAGACTCCAGGCCGAATTCCCGCTCGTCAGGATCCGCCGTGTCGCGGTGGCCGCCTCGCGACCGGTCTCACGGAGCTGTCCGGTCTCCGGACCAAGGATCGATCACCGCGATCCCGCATTGTTCGAAGTCTCCGGCGTTCCGGGTCGCTACTGCGGCATCCCTCGCCCGCGCGATGGCGGCAATCTGGCAATCGGCATCCAGAATTGGCCGGCCCGCGGACCGGCGGGAAGCGGCGATGGAGGCGTAGGTCTTGGCGGCGGCACTGTCGAAGGACAGCACCCGCCCGGCGAAGTCCTGTCCGATCACGCCGTCGATCTCGGCGGCGAGGCGGTCGCGCCGACGGCCCGCCGGCAGAATCGCCGCGCCGGCACGCAGCTCAGCTTCGCTGACGGCGGTTAGGTAGAGCGAACCGGAATCCTGCCCGGCGAACCAAGCCATGACCGCGGTCGACGGTGCCGATCGCATCAACTCGGAGACGACGTTCGTGTCTACGACGATCACGGCCGCCAGCTCATCGGAAATCGGGCGGCGGCCGCATCGGGCCGCGTTCGGGAAGCTCGAGATCCACGCCGCCGAGGGGGGCGAAGCGGGCGTGGATGGCCCGGCCGAGGTCTTTCGGAGGAAGCGTTTCGCCGACTGTGCGGCGCAGGATGTCCCGGGCTTCTTCCTCCATCGAGCGTCCGTTCTCGGCAGCGCGCACGCGCAGGCGGCGCTTCAGCCCGTCGTCGAGGTTCCGGATGGTGATGCTCGCCATGGATTGTTCCTCCGCTTGCGCATTCTGCGCAAAGTTAAGCATCGATTGCGTTGCGGTCAATTGCCTCGGTGCGATTTGCAACGGCTTTCAAGGCCGTCGGCGGCCTCGCGCGTGTTTCAGGCGCTGGCGACAGTGTGCGGCGGGAGGTCGGGTTCGGTGCTCCAGCCGCTCCACCAGTAGTAGCCGGCCAAGGACTCGAAGACATTGGGGAAAGTCCCTGGCCGGAGCGCCGCAGGCGGCACGGGTGAAGACGGTCAGGCCGGATCGCCTCCGTGCTCCATGAAGTCGCGGTCGATCTTCGGGAGCGGCTGGTCGTTGATGGCCGCTTCGAACGCCTGGAGCCGCTTGTAGATGGACAGGAGCTCGACGATCGTGGTCCAGGAGTTGACGAGGTACTGGAACGAGTTCTCGACCCGCCCGAACGCCCGCACGATCTGCTGCATGACGCCGAGGGTGAAACCGGCGGCCACGATGGTGGGCCCGAGGGCGATGTAGGGAAGGAGCACCCCGACCTGGAGATAACCGTAGCGCGCGATGTTGAAGTAGAGGTAGTTGAGGTAGAGGCGAAAGTAGTTCCGCCGCACGTTGTCGAAGAGCTCCGCGACCGTCGGCGGCTGGGCGCGCTCCACGTCGTCCTCGCCGTAGACGAGCTCCTTGCGGTAGGCGGCCTCGACCCGCTGGTTTCGAAACTCGAGGCCCGGCAGCCGGATCCCCGCGAGCGCAAGCAGGCCCGTGCCGAAGATGGACCAGATGATGGCGACGAACACGAGAGCCTGCGGGACTTCGCCGACGATTGGAAGGTGGGTGACGAAGGCGGAGAGGCCCCAGAGGATTGGCAGGAACGCGATCAGGGTCATCACCGAGTCGATGAGGCTCACCCCGAGGTGCTCCATGATCGCGGCGAAGCGCATGGTGTCTTCCTGCACGCGCTGCGAGGCGCCCTCGATGTGGCGCACGCGCCCCCACAGCGACATGTAGTGGTCGTTCATCGCGGTGCGCCAGCGGAAGATGTAATGGCTGACGAAGAACCTGGTGAAGACGGCCACCGTGATCGCGACCAGGGCGATCTTCCCGAACGTCAGCAACTGCCCGAAGTACTCCCCGGGCGAAACGCTGTGCGGTTCCGCGAGCGCCTGCTGGATGAGGTCGTAGAACGTCCCGAACCAGTCGTTGATCATCACGTCGAGCTGCACCTGGAACCAGGTGACGAAGATGATCGCGGCCGATCCGAACACGGACCATCGCGCCCACCGGTGCGGCGAGTACCGGTACCAGAAGGCGAGGAAGATCGCGTACGCGAGAACCATGTACTGGTAGAACCAGAATGTCCCCGCGCCCTCCCGCGCGGCTTCGTCGGCCGCCTGCACGGCCGCCCGCTCGGTCTGGAGCGCGGCGTGCGACTCGCGGGCCACCTCGTCGGCGTCCTCGGCCAGCTCCGGCAGCGGCGCGAGCTCCAGCGGCTCGGCGGGGAAGCCGTAGCCGAACCAGCCGCCGAGGCTGAACGACTCGCCGGCACCCCGGGCGAAGGCGAACCAGAGCACCACGCACGCGATCGACCATGCGGCGAACGAGAGAAAGAAGACCTTGGGCCTGGGAAAGAAGGATTCGAACACGGTGTTGCCTCCCGGTCGGCGGGGCGGGAGGAAGCGGATGCTTCACGCGTTCTTGGCACCACCCCGGTGTCGATGGAATGCTCCCCGCGAAGATGCCGTTCGCGGGCGAGTCGCATGGATCGGAATTTGCGCGGGCATGCCGTGCCCGCGCACCGCCGGCGCCGGCGCCGGGCCGGCGATGCGTCGATGCCCGTCGGCACGGCCTCCGTAGCGGCCCCTCTTCAGGCCCCCCGGCGCCGCGCAGGCTTGGCCCCCGCTCAGTCCGCGGCGTGGCTCATCTCGAGGGCGATTGGTTCCAGCCGCCCGTCCGGCGTGAACGCGAACGGCTCGGGCGGGCCGATCGCCTCCATGTCGGAATGCGCGCGCACCTCCTCGAGCATCGGCTCCGACACCATGATCGTGCCGAGGGTCAGGGTGTCGCGGATGCGCACGATGCGCGCCTCCCCGGATTCGACGCGGAGCGCCGTCTTCGCTCCGAGGGCGACCGCCTCCCGGGCGGTGTGCATCACGATCGGGATCGTCCCCCCGTCGAGATAGTTCGACGTGATGACGTTCGCCCACGTCGCCCCGTAGTCGATGCGGTCGAAGAGGCGGCGGGTAATGACGTCGGCGAGGCCGAGACCGGTCGCGTTGCCGTGCGTCGCGTCGGTGAGGTCGAGGACCACGATCTTGTTGACGAGCGGGTCGTCGAAACCTTCCACCCCGCGGTTGTTGCGGCCGGTGATGTTCGGATCGAAGCCCGAGCCGCTGATCTCCTTCCCCATCCGGTCGATCACGAGGACGTCGATCTCGTGGAAGAAGATCCGCCCCATCCGGGACTTCGCCTCCGCCTGGAGCACCTCTTCACGCTCGAGCAGGCTGGCGGCGGGAATCGCCTCGACGATCACGGTCTCGTCGTAGGCGTTCTCGACGAGCCCGACCCCGAAGAGGAACGGGGTGTTCGCGAGCACGTGCTCCGCGGCCTTGGGAAGAAGAACGTCGAAGCGATCCATGCCATGGAAATGGAGCGCGGTCGCGCCCGCGTGCTTGCCCATGCCGATGCCGATCATCTTGACGATGCCGCTCTCGATGTCGGCCCGGAAGGTGGTGTGCGGCTTGATGCGGTTGATGAGCACGATGCCGTGCGCCTCGTGCGCGTGCCGGTCCACGTGAATCGGCGTGCCGTCGTCGAGCTCCCCGATGACGACGGTCTCCATGGTGGCGAGCACCGGCACGCCCATCGCGGCCTCGGTGATCCCGTAGTTCGCGAGCACCCCGGTCTGTCCGAGAGCGGTCGCCCCGCCGTGGCTGCCCATCGCGGGGAAGATGAACGGCTCGGCACCGAGGCGCCGCAGCTCCTCGACGACGGTCTTCGCCGTCTCCGCGACGTTGGCGACCCCGCGGCTGCCGCACCCGACCGCGATCCGCTGTCCGGGCTCGACGAGTCCGGCAATCTCCGGGCGTCGCATCTCGTCGCGAACGACGCCGGCCACGTCGTCGAGGCGGGTCGGGTCGAAGGTCTGGCGGACCCGCGCCATGCGCGGGAGCGGTACGTCGAGCCCTCCGGCGATGGGCACTTCGAAGCGATCGCTCATGTTCGGATCTCCCTCGCGAATTCGGGTCGGTGCTTACTGTAGCAGCATGCTCGCGGGACGGCCTCCGGGAAGGCGGCTCGCGGCCCGCCGGCCCTCCTCGGCCGAGGGGAGGTCCGAGAGGCACGTGCTCTTCGAAAACAGGTGGTTGCGGTGGAATCGGGCCAGCGATTACGTAGCATTGCACGCCGAACTGCGCGCTCGGTCGGGCGGCGCCCGGACCTTTCCGGAGGCGCCGACGGCCCTCCCCCGATCAGGTCGGAGCCATCCCCTTGCGCCGGAGCTCCGCGACCGCCTCGTCGGTCTTCTCGAGATGCCCGAGCCCCATGCCCCGAAGAACGTGGTCGGCCTTGCTGAACTGGATCTTCGTGTAGGTCGTGATCTCGACCCGGTTGCCCCAGGGGTCCAGGAAGTCGAGGAAGCGGCCGTCGAGCAGCTCCACCCCCATCTCCTCGAGGGTCCGGCGCACGAGATCCTTGTCGTCGACCGCGATGCCGAAGTGCCGGTTGTCGTCCGGCCCCTGGCGGCGGCCCCGCGCAAAGTTGATGAACTGGTCTCCGAAGTAGATGAACGCGGCGTTCTCGCTGCGCCGAGCGATCTCGAAATCGAGGAACCCGCCGTAGAAGGCGAGCGCCTCGTCGATGTCCCCGACCTCGAGGGCGACGTGGTTGATGCCGACCGCTCGGGCCTTGCGGGCAGCGCGGCTGTCGCTCATGGCCTTCCTCCTCCTGACCGGTTGGATGGCGGCGCGACAGTGTAAGGGCAAATGCGGCACCGGCCGCGGTACAATCGCGCCCGAGCGGCAGGGTTGCGGTGAGGCGGTTTCCGGAAGAAGAGCCATGATGCTGTACCGGATGAAGTTCGTCCTTCGGGAACCCTCGAGCGAGACCGAAGACAGGTACCTGGCCGAGATACCCGATTTGCCGGGTTGCCGGGCCTGGGGCGACACTGCGGCGCAGGCGTTGGAGAACCTCCAGAGCGTGGCCGCGGCGTTCATCGAATCCTGCCGCGACCGAGGTGATCCCCTTCCGCAGGCGGTGGTGACCGCAGCGGAGGACATCGAAGCCGATCGAACGGTCAGCGAGGTCATGGTCGCGGCTTGAGATACCGCGAGCTCACCCGCAAGCTTCGGCGGCTCGGGTGCGAACTGGACCGGCGGGCACGCGGCGACCACGAGATTTGGGTTCGCCCATCCACCCGCGGAAGGACCACCATCCCGAACTGGGGCGGCCGCGATCTGAAACCGGGTACGGTTCACGCAATCCTGCGCGACCTTGGAATTTCGCGCGGAGAATTCGAGCGCGCATAGCCCCGCGGAAACGCCGGTCGCCCGGGCAATGGGACGGTCCTGCCCGCAGGCTTCACCGATTCCCCGACCGTTCCGTCGCCGTGCGAGCGCTGCGGTACGATCGCGGCCGGTACAGGTTTGGTCAGTCAGACACGAGGGGAGGAACGAATGCCAAGGCTAAGCGAGCGGATGGGGCAGCTCGGGACGGAGACCGCGTTCGAGGTGCTGGCGCGGGCCGAGGAACTCGCGCGCGCGGGCCGCGACGTCATCAACCTAGGGATCGGTCAGCCCGACTTCAAGACCCCGCCCCACATCGTCGAGGCGGCGGTCAGGGCCCTTCGCGACGGCCATCACGGCTACACCCCGGCCCCCGGGATCCCCGCGCTTCGCGAAGCGGTCGCGGCGGACATCGCGGCACGGCGCGGGGTGGAGGTGGACCCGGCGCGGATCGTGGTCGTGCCGGGCGGCAAGGTGACGATGTTCTTCGCGATCCTGATGTTCGGAGAACCCGGGACGGAGATCATGTACCCGAACCCCGGCTTCCCCATCTACGAGTCGGTCATCGAGTACAGCGGCGCGCGGGCGGTGCCGATTCCCCTCCTCGAGAGCCAGGACTTCTCCTTCGACGCCGACGCGGTGCTCGCGAGCATCACTCCCGCGACCCGCCTCATCATCCTCAACACCCCGGCCAACCCGACCGGCGGGGCGGTTCCGAAGAGTGAGATCGACAAGCTCGCGGCGGGTCTCGCGGAGCACCCGGAAGTGGTCGTGCTGAGCGACGAGATCTACTCGCGCATCATCTACGACGACCGCGAGCACGCGAGCCTCCTCGCCTATCCCGAGATCGCGGACCGGGTCATCCTGCTCGACGGATGGAGCAAGACGTTCGCGATGACCGGATGGCGCCTGGGCTACGCGGTATGGCCGGAGGGACTCGCGGAGCACGCGACCCGGCTCGCCATCAACTGCCACAGTTGCGTGAACGCGCCCACCCAGTTCGCCGGCATCGCCGCGCTCGAGGGGCCGCAGGACGCGGTGGGCGAGATGGTGGCCGCGTTCGACGAACGCCGCTCGGTCATCGTGGACGGGCTGAACGCTCTGCCCGGCATTTCGTGCCGGATGCCGGGCGGTGCCTTCTACACCTTCCCCAACGTCACCGGGACCGGCCTCGACGCCCGCACCTTCCAGAACCGGCTGCTCGAAGGGGCGGGGGTGGCGACGGTGGCGGGCACGAGCTTCGGGGCGCTCGGTGAAGGGTACGTCCGCTTCTCGTATGCAAACAGCGCGGAGAACATCCGCCGCGCGCTCGAGCGCGTGGGCGACATGCTCGCCGGAAGCAACGATCCCTCGTAGCGGCTGCACGGGCCGGGCTCCGCATGCCCGCGCGGCGCCCGTCCCAAGGGAACGCGATGGGCAGCCGGAGTGGGCCCGGCCGTCGCGTGCGGCGGCTCGAGGTCGGTTCTTCTACCCCGAGCGCTTGAACTTCTGGAAGCACTGCGCGGTCAAGGGCGCGAGGCGGGCGGCCGCGCCCGAGGCGACGGTCACTTCGCCGACGTAGAGATCGCCTCGCGAATCGACCCACAGGCCGTGGGGCGCGATGAAGTTGCCCGGGAGCACCTCCTCTTCACCCCCGATCCGGCACTGAATGCCCCCGTCCGGGTCGTAGACCCCGACCCGCGCGATGGGTTCGTGGCCATGGGGCGGCGTCGTCATGAGGCGGAAGTGCGGCACTTCGCGGTTCCCCGTCCGGAAGCCGAGCTCGGCCACGTGCACGTTGTCCTGCTCGTCGATGAAGATGTCGTCGGGGCGATTCACGAAGTCCCAGCTCCGCAGGTATTCCCCTCCGGGCGAGAAGAGCTGGATACGGCAGTTCTCGCGGTCGGCCACGTAGACCGTGCCCGCGGAATCCACCGCGATTCCATGGGGGAGGTTGAACTCGCCGGGCGCGCTTCCGGGACTCCCCCACGAGAACTCGAGCTTCCCGTTCGCGTCGAAGCGGTGCACACGCGCGTTCCCGTAGCCGTCCGCCACGTACATGCTTCCGTCCCGGAGCACCGCCACGTTCGTCACCTGGTTGAAGGGCTCGCCCGCGTACTTGACGGGCGAGACGTCCGGCTCGAACCCGGTGTCGGAGCACCGTCCGGGCTCGCCCACGGTGCGAAGCAGGGTCCCGTCCGTCGTGAACGTGCGAATCGTGTGGTCCCAGCAGTCGACGAGGTGCACCTGGTCGAGGTGATCGATGAAGATCCCGTGGGGACGGGGGAACATTCCCTCCCCCCAGGCGTCGAGGAACTTGCCGTCCTTGTCGAACACGATGAGCGGGTGCTCGCCGCGGCAGAACACGTAGACCCGGTCGCGGGAATCGGTCGCGACGCCGGCCACCTCCGTGAACGACCAGCCCTCCGGGAGGCGTTCCCAGCCTTCCACCACCTCGAACTCGATACCGTGGTGTCCCTTGGACATGTGCCCTTCCTCTTCTGCGGCGCCTCGCCTGCGGCGACATTATGCATCCCCGCGCCCGGGGCTCGCGTCGCGCGGATCCCTCACTCCCTTTCATCGCGCGGGGAGCCGCGCCGGCACGGACCCGGACCGCGACGCAACGATCAGATTCCGGCGAGAAGCTCCGGCGCCCGATGCGCGGCTTCCGCCGCGACGGCGGCGAGCACCACCACCAGCCAGGGCGGCCAGCGGAGCACGAACAGGAAGGCGAAGGCCCCGAGAACCCATGCGAAGTCGGCCGCACCGTGGACGCTCCCGGTGAACACCGGATCGTAGAGCGCGGCGAGGAGCAGTCCGACCACCGCCGCGTTCACGCCGGCGAGGGCGGCACGGGCGCTCGGCCGCGCGCGCAGTCCGCTCCAGTACGGAAGCAGTCCCGGCACGAGCAGGAAGGAGGGGGTGAAGATCGCGAGCAGGGCGACCAGCGCGCCGGTCAGCGGACTCTCGAACGACGGGATGTGCGCGCCGAGGAAGGCGGCGATCGTGAACAGCGGTCCGGGGAGCGCCTGCGCCGCCCCGTAGCCGGCCAGGAATTCGTCGCGTCCCACCCAGCCCGGCGCCACCACTTCCGCCTCGAGGAGCGGAAGCACCACGTGGCCGCCGCCGAAGACGAGCGCGCCGGCCCGGTAGAAGGAGTCGAACACGGCGATTCCAGGGAGGTCCGAGACGCCCGCGGCGAGCGGAAGGCCGATGATCAGCAGGGCGAAGACCGCGAGGAGAGCCGCGCCGGTGCGCCGACTCGCCCGGCCCGCCGGCGGCGCCGACGCGGACCTCGGCGGGATTCTCGCTACCGTTTCCGCATCGAGCAGCCACCAGCCGGCGACCGCGCCCGCCGCGATGACCGCGAACTGCATGGCCGGGAGCGGAAAGGCGAGGAGGACGATGGCGGAAACGAATCCGATCGCGGTGCGGCGCCGGTCCGTCCAAAGGCTCCGACCCATCGTCCACGCCGCCTGGGCGACGACCGCGACGGCAACCAGCTTGAGGGCATGCAGCCACGCCGCCTCGCCGTTTCCCCCGAGCGCGAATCCGTAGGCGAGGAGGGTCATGATGGCCGCGGACGGCGCGGTGAAGCCGAGCCAGGCCATCGCCGCGCCCGGATATCCGGCTCGGAGGTAACCGATCGCGAGACCGGCCTGGCTGCTCGCGGGACCGGGCAGGAACTGGCAAAGGGCGACGAGGTCCGCGTAGGCCGCCGCGTCGAGCCAGCGGCGCCGGGTGACGAACTCGTCGTGGAATATCGCAAGGTGCGCCACCGGCCCCCCGAACGACGTGAGGCCGAGTCGCAGAAAGACGCCGAGGACCCGCGCCGCGCTCAATGCCGTGCGCGCCATCGCACCGCCCGCGGCGCTGCGGTCAGGACACCTCCCAGTCCAGGTCGGCGTACACCGGTGCGTGGTCGGAGGCGGTGAGGCCCTCCTTCTTCTTGCGGAAGTCCCGGTCGATCTCCACCGCGGTGACCCGGTCGACGACCGTGCTCGTGCCGAGGAGGAAGTCGATCCGAAGGCCGCGTCCGCGCGGAAACGCTCCCGCGCGATAGTCCCACCACGAGTACGCCTGCCGGTCCGCGTGCTTCTCCCGGTAGAGATCCCGCAGACCGAGGTCGAGGAGCGCGCCGAAGCGCGTCCGCTCCTCGCGGGTGTGGAAGATGGAGCCGTCCCCGTCCGCGCCACGCCAGGAATCGATCGGAGACGGCACCACGTTGAAGTCGCCGCACAGGACCGCGGGCTCTTCCTCTGCGACGCGCGAAGGCCAGAAGCGCGCGAGGTCGTCGTACCACGCGAGCTTGCGCGCGAAGTCCTGGTGCGCGAGGTCCTTGCCGTTCGGGCAGTACGCGGTGGCGAACGTCAGTCCGGCGATCCGCGCCCCGACGAGCCGCGCCCCGAAGTCCTCCTGTCCCGGGAGGCCGCGAAGGATCGGTTCCGCGCGGTGGCGGGTGAGAACCGCGACCCCGTTCCACGCCTTCTGTCCGTACACCACGACTTCGAAGCCGAGATCGTCGAACGCGGAAGCGGGGAACTCCTCCTCGCTGACCTTGAGTTCCTGCAGGCCGACGATGTCGGGCTGCCGGGCTTCGAGCCAGATGCGGACGTAGTCGAGGCGCGCACGCAACCCGTTCACGTTCCAAGTCGCGATGCGCATGGGGCATCCTAGCACGCGGCGGGACGTTGACCGGAGCGGACTCGCGATGCGGGGCTCGCCCGGAGACCGGCCGCCGGGGCGTTTCCGGGACGGGACGGGACGGGACGCGAGGCGCCGACCGAAGCGTGGTGCGCCCGGGACTTCGAGCCGAGGACCTGCCTTTCCGTGCACCGCACCCCGGATTGGTCGAGCGTGCGCAGGTCGGCGACCCGTGTGGGCCGACCGCCCCGCGAGCCGAACGACCCGACCGGGACTACAATGGGAAGCCGGCCAGGGACCACCCGGCCGGCCTCGGATCTCGCACGGGGGGCGGACGGATGCTCATCGGGGTGCCGAAGGAGATCAAGAACCACGAGTACCGCGTGGGACTCACCCCGGACAGCGTGAACGAGGTGGCCCTGCACGGCCACGACGTCATCGTGGAGAGCGGGGCGGGGGCCGGAATCGGCGCCGCCGACGCGGACTACGCCGAGGTGGGCGCGGCCATCGCCCCGGATGCGGGGACGGTCTTCGAACGGGCGGAGATGATCGTCAAGGTCAAGGAGCCCCAGGCCGAGGAGCGGGCGTTGCTGCGCGCCGGGCAGGTCCTGTTCACCTATCTCCACCTCGCCCCCGATCCCGGGCAGACCGCGGACCTCGTCGCGAGCGGCGCGGTGTGCATCGCCTACGAGACGGTCACCTCGCCGGCCGGGGGCCTGCCGCTCCTCGCGCCGATGTCCGAAGTGGCGGGACGGCTGTCGATTCAGGCCGCCGCCCACGCCCTCGAGCGGATCAACGGAGGACAGGGGATCCTGCTCGGCGGAGTGCCGGGCGTGCTGCCCGCCAAGGTCGTCATCATCGGCGGCGGGGTGGTCGGAACCCACGCCGCGCATATCGCGATGGGGATGGGCGCCGACACCTGGGCGATCGACCGCTCGGCGGAGGCGCTGAAGGCGCTCTGGCGGCAGTTCGGACGCCCCCTCGACACCGTGTACTCCACACGCACCGCAATCGACCGCCACGTGACGGACGCGGACGTGGTGATCGGCGGCGTGCTCATTCCGGGCGCGGCCGCCCCGAAGCTCGTCACCGCCGACATGATCCGGCGGATGAAGCCCGGATCGGTGGTCGTCGACGTGGCCATCGACCAGGGCGGCTGCTTCGAGACCTCGCACCCGACGACCCACGGCGACCCGACGTTCATCGTCGACGACGTGGTCCACTACTGCGTCGCGAACATCCCCGGGGCGGTTCCGCGCACCTCGACGTTCGCGCTCAACAACGCGACCCTGCCGCACGTGCTCACCCTTGCGAACAAGGGCTATCGCCAGGCCCTGCTCGACGACCCGCATCTTCGAAACGGACTGAACGTGCACGCGGGCGAAGTCACCTGCGCGGAGGTCGCGAGCGCGCTCGGATACGAGCACCGCCCGCCCCTCGAAGCCCTCGCCGCCTGACCGCCGAGAGCGGCTCCGCTCTTCCGGACGTCGCTCCGAAACGGGGTTGCGGCCTGTGCACCGGACCCGGACGGCCCACTCCCCGGCCGTGGTGGACCAATCGACACTTCCCGGCTCCGATGCGCCGGGAGGACGCTTCGCGCGACCCGGCCGGCCTCAGCGGCCCCAGCGCAGCACCACCGGATCGAGGGTCCGGAGGTGTTCCATCAATCCCGCCCGGACCCCCGGCGCGAGCGGCGCGAGCGGCGCGCGCACGTGGTCGGACCGAATGACGCCCCCCGCCTGCATGGCCGCCTTGCAAGCGCGCAGGCCGGCCTGGCGGTTTTCGTAGTTGATGAGGGGAAGGACGCGCGCGTAGGCGGCGGCCGCCTCGTCCCGGTCCCCGGCGCGATGCGCCGCCACGATCGGCTTCAGGAGATCCGGCACGAGGGCGCTCGGCATGGTGCCGGTCGCCCCGGCATCGAGGTCCGCCAGCAAGGTGATTGCCTCTTCGCCGTCGAACGGCCCCTCGATCGCTTCGCCGCCGGCCGCGATCAGGGCTCGAAGCTTGGAGGCGGTCTGGGGAGTCTCGATCTTGAAGTACCCGACCTCGTCGATCTCGCGCGCGAGCCGGGAGAGGAACGGAACGCCGAGCTCTACCCCCGAAAGGGGCGCGTCCTGGACCATGATCGGAAGACCGGCCTGCGCCGCCCGGGCGAACTGCTCGCGGGTCTGCTCCTGCGTCCCCTTGAGCGCCGCGCCGTGGTACGGAGGCATCAGCATCACCATCGACCCCCCGAGCGAGGCCGCCCGGCGGCAGCGCTCGACGACGATTCGGGTCGAGAAGTGCGAAGCCGTCACGATCACCGGGACCCGGCCGGCTACGTGCTCGAGACAGAGGCGGGCGAGCGTCTCACGCTCCTCGTCGGAGAGCAGGAACTGCTCGGAATAGTTGGCAAGGATGCACAGCCCGTCCGACCCCTGGTCGACCATGCAGTCGAGCACCCGCTTCTGGCCCTCGAGATCGAGGTCCCCCTCGTCGGTGAAGACGGTCGGCACCACCGGCCAGACTCCGCGGTACGGCCTTTCCATCACTTGCGACTCCTCCCTTCGAATTCCGGTCCGCCGGCCGCCATGGTGCGCCCGTCGAGTTACCTTAAGAATACGCGGAGCGCCGGTCTCCGGGGCCGTCCCGAACCGGGTCGGCGCGTCCGCGGCCGGCATCTGGACCGGGCTACGGGTAGGGAACCCGAACATGGACATCATCGAACGACTCGTGGAGCGCGCGAAGTCGCGGCGCCGGTCCGTCGCGCTGCCGGAGGGCGAGGACCCGAGAATCCTCCGCGCGGCGCGGCGTCTGCGCGACGCGGGCATCGCCCGTCCCGTGCTGGTCGGAGACCGCCCGGCCCTCGCGGAGGCCGCCGCCGCGGCCGGAGTCTCCCTCGATGATATCGAGAGCGTGTCCCCTGCGGCGAGCGGCCGGCTCGACGGCTACGCGGCGCACTATGTCCGGGGCCGCCCGAAGACGAGCGAGCGCGTCGCGAAGCGGCTTCTCGCGCGCCCACTCTTCTTCGCGGCCATGGCCGTGCGGGCGGGCGACACGGACACGATGGTCGCGGGAGCGAGCCATCCCACCGCCCGGGTGATCGAGGCCGGGTTGATGTCCGTGGGGCTCGCGGAGGGCATCGCCACACCCTCGAGCTTCTTTCTCATCGCCCCCCGGGGGAACGCCGATGCGCTCCTCTTCGCGGACTGCGCGGTCAACGTCGACCCCGACGCGCAGACTCTCGCCGACATCGCGATCGCCTCGTCGCAGAGCGCCGAGCGGCTTCTCGGGGCGCAGCCGCGGGTGGCCATGCTTTCGTTCTCGACCCTCGGCAGCGCCAGGCACGAGCGGGTCGACAAGGTTCGAAGGGCGGTGGAAATCGTCCGTGCCGGGGCCCCCGAGCTCGCGGTGGACGGCGAGCTCCAGGCCGATGCCGCGCTCGTGCCGCGGGTCGCGGCGCAGAAGGTCACGGGCGCGAGCGAGGTGGCCGGGCGCGCCAACGTCCTCGTCTTCCCGGACCTCGACGCGGGCAACATCGGCTACAAGCTGACCGAGCACCTCGGCGGGGCGCGCGCGATCGGACCCTTCCTCCAGGGCTTCGCCCGGCCGGTGTGCGACCTCTCGCGCGGGGCGACCGTGGAGGACGTGGTGGCGGCGGCCGCGATCGCCGCCGTGATGTCCTGAAGCCATTCGGTCCGCTCCGATCCACCGGCCGGAGCCCGCGGTACCCGGCCGGGGTGGTGCACGGGACCCGCAACCGGCTCGCCGCCCGCAATGGGCGTGCCCCGGCCGGGCACCGGCCGATTGGACGGGATGCCGGGCGCCGGATGGCCCGTCGCGTACCGAACCGGATCAGCCGCGCTCGTCGAGCGGAACGTACTCCCGCGCCTCGGGCCCGGTGTAGAGCAGACGGGGCCGGATCAGGATGTTGTTCTCGAGCTGCTCCATCGCCTGCACGGTCCAGCCCGGGATGCGACCGATCGCGAAGATCGGAACGAACAGATCCTCGGGGATCCCGTGCAGGTAGTAGACCACTCCGGCATAGAAGTCGACGTTCACGTTCACCCCATGCCGGGAATAGGGCCGCATCGCCTCGACGAGAGCCTGGAGAATCTCGTACCAGTGGGGCTGTCCCATCTCTTCGGACAGGCGCTTCACGCCGGCACGCATGTGCCGTGCCCTTGGGTCCTCGGCCCGGTAGACCCGGTGGCCGAAGCCCATGATCGGCTGGCGGGCCTTGCGCTTCGCCTTGACGTACGCGGCCGCCTCGGACGGGTCGCCAATCTCTCTTGCCATGTGCATCACGTTCTCCGCCGCCCCCCCGTGAGCCGGTCCGGAGAGCGCGGCAATCGCCGCGGTGATGGCGGCGTGCAGGTTCGCGTCGGTGCTGACGACGACCCGCGCGGCGAACGACGACGCGTTCGAGCCGTGCTCCGCGTGCAGCACCATGTCGGTATCCATCAGCGACGCGGCGTCCGAGCTCGGCGCCTCGCCCTTCAGCATGTGGAGGAAGTTCGCGGCGTGTCCGAGCTCGTCGCTTGCCGGCACAGGCTCCTCGTTGCGGCGCAGGCGGTGATGCGCAGCGACGATCATCGGGACCTGCGAGGTGAGCCGGACCCCCTTGCGGCGGGTGGCGTCGGGCGAGTTGTCCCCCGTCTCGGGATCGAAGGCGGCAAGCGCGGACACGGCCGTGCGCAGGACGTCCATCGGATGCGCGTCCTTCACCCGGCGAATGATGTCGAGGACGGAGCCGGGGAGCGAACGCGACGCCTTCAGCGCCGCGTCGAAGGCATCGAGCTCGGACCGGGTCGGAAGCTCGCCGTCGAGGAGGAGGCAGGCGACCTCTTCGAAAGACGAGTGGACGGCAAGGTCATGGATCGAGTAGCCGCGGTACCGGAGGTCCCCGGCCCGCCCGTCGATGAGGGTGGTGGGGGAACGGTCGAAGCACAGGTCCTTGAGACCGCGATGCACTTCGGGTTGGTTCGTGGCCGCCATGCGACACCTCCTCTTTCGTCCCCTCGCCTGTTGCGGGCCGGAGGGGAACCAGGGAAGACCCTCGCCCGGACGGCCCGCCTCCCGAACGCCCGTGCGGGGCGCGTAGTGCAGATTCTATCGGGCGAATCCGGCCTCCGATAACGCGGCGGCCCTTCGCCGCGAACGGCACGAGGCGCGCGCGAACCCGGAGCCGGACGCAAGCCCCGAGCCGGCCGGTTCTCTGTCGCATTCACGTGCGGCCCGTGGCCCCCCGGCCGACGATCGGACGAGCCCGCCACTTTGCCGGGCACCCGCCCCCGCCCGCTCCGTCGGTGCTTCGGGAGCGGAGAAAGTGCTTGTCAGTGCGGGCCAGATCGACTAGTTTCCGCGCCTTCGCTGATGAGAACCGATGCCTTCGGAGACCACCGTGGCAACGACCGGCAAGATGGCCGAACCATCCATTGTGGACGCGAACGAGCCGGTCGGCGACGCCGACCGCCCCGCCGTCGCGTCGTCGGCTCGCGCATCCCGAAAGACGGCGGCGGAAAAGCCGGCGACGGCGGGAAAGTCCCCCCGGACGCGATCCGAGCGCAAGGCCGGCGCCGCCGAGCGACCGACCCGAAAGGGCAGGAATCGCTCCGCGGCGACCGTCTCCGCCGACACGGATGCGGACCGGACACCGGCTCCCGTCGACCCCGGAGACGCCCCCCCGAGCTCGGGCGACTTGCAGTCCGAACCGGCGCCAGCCGAGTCTCGAAAGTCGACCCGGAAATCCGCCTCCACACGATCGTCCCGGCAATCGAAGAAGGAGGGCACGACCGCGAAGTCCGGAAAGGCATCCACGGCGCGCAAGTCGAAGCAGGCCGCCGGCGGCAAGTCCGGCGCGCCGAAGTCGGCGGGGAAGACCTCCGGCAAGTCCCGAACCTCCCGGAAGGCGCCCCCGGCCGCACCGGCCCCCGCGGCGCCCCCCGAGCTGCCGGACGGATACGTGCCGAACGGTGAGGAGGAGTACATGGGCCCCATGCAGGCCGAGTACTTCCGCCGCAAGCTGATCGACTGGCGACAGGCGCTGCTGGACGAATCCGAGCAGACGCTGGAATCGATGCGCGACCAGCAGCGCGAGGTGAGCGACGAGGCCGAGCGGGCGAGCCGCGAGACGGAGATGAGCTTCGAGCTCCGGACCCGCGACCGTTACCGCAAGCTCATCCGCAAGATCAACGAGGCGCTCATCCGCATCGAGGACGGCAGCTACGGCTTCTGCGAAGAAACCGGAGACCCCATCGGACTCGGTCGTCTCGAAGCGCGTCCGATTGCGACCCTGTCGGTGGAAGCGCAGGAGCGCCGCGAGATGCTGGAGCGCCAGTACCGGCCCTAGGAGTGTGCGCCGCAGGACGCTCCCGCGTGCGCGAGGTGGAGATTCGACGCCAGAAGATTGCCCGGATTGCGTCTGGTCGGGTTTCGGATCCCTGGAATAGACAAAATGGCAGAGAATTCAGAGGCTTCAGTGGGGAAATTGTTCACGAGAACTTTCTGCGGCGCACGCTTGTAGCTCGGAAGAATCACCGGTTTCCCGCTGCGGGCGCCGTCAAGGGCGGACGAAGCGGGCGCCGGACCGGAATGGGCCCGGAAGGCCAACAAGCAGGTGACTGCTTTGAGGAACGAGGGGAAAGCCGGCCGTGAGACCCCGAACCGCCCGAATTGCGGAGGGGATGCACCGCCAATCTTGCCGATCCCGGAGCAAGGCCACGCCGTGCAGGCGGCCCTGCTCGCTCTCAACAATGCGAACGCGCGCGAGACTTCATTCCTGGCGGCGGAAGACTGGCGCGCACTCGTCGCGGGCTCGTTCGCCGCGACCTGTACGACCGGCGCGACCGCCCTGCTGATCGCATTCGATCAGGACGCGCGGTACGACAGTGTCAATTTCAAATGGTTCCAGGCGCGCCGGCGGCGCTTCGTCTATGTCGATCGCATCGTCGTTTCCGAGCGCCATCGCGAACGGAGCCTCGCCACCTGTCTTTACCGCGACCTGTTCGAGCGCGCGAAGGAAGCGGGGCACGACCGCATCGCCTGCGAGGTCAATCTCGAGCCGCCGAATCCCCGCTCCGACGCGTTCCACGCAAAGATGGGGTTCGTCACGGTAGGACGCGCCGATTTGCACCCGAGCGGGAGAACCGTGCGGTACTGGGAGAAGCTGCTGTAGCGTCAGCCTGGCGCGCCGCCTGCCGGCGGTCTCGGGTCGAAGCACTCGCCGGCCGCTGCCATGCCTCGAAACCCGTCAGCGGAACTCGAGCGCGGCCGCTCCTTCCCATCCGGCCCTTGCGCGGCGAGCCGAGGGCGGCTTCGCTTCATTCACATCTTCGCGCACCTCGACACGCCGGAAATCCTGACCGGGGCGCAGGTTGCGCGGTACGCCGCGCTTCGCGGCTACCACGCCCATCGTCGCGGTACCGATCACGGGAGGCATGGCCCGAAGGGAAACTGAATCGATTTCCGTCGCCGAGCCCGCTCGGTACCCGGCGGTCGCCCACCAGGATTCACGGAACTCCCGGCTGCCGACGGTTCCGGCCCGGCGGGCCGGGGTTTCGATCGAAGCGCCGGGAGTCGTCGTGCGGACTCGAGCGTAGGGGCTGCTCGTGCAGCGAAGCGTGACCCCATTCGGGCACGACGCGTCGCATGAGGACAAGTCTTCAGTCCCGCCAGCGCCCACGATATGCCCTGCTCAATGGAGCAACCCCATCAATCCATCCGGAGCGGAAACATGAAGCAGCAACGCACGCGGAGAATCCTCACCACACTCGCCGCGATCGGAGTCGTCGCGACAGGCATCGCATCGGCCAACGCATGCCTGTTCTACGGGATTCCCTGCTGAGAACGCTTTCGAGGCACTGCCGAGGAACGAGAATCTGCCCTGCCGAGCTTCCCCGGAACGGCAAGTGTGACGTGATTCCCGAGCGGCGGTGCCTCCGGGAGTCCGACTGAAGGCTCCAGCGTTCCGCAGCGCGTGTGCGGGAGATTCGCCAACGCACGAGCCGGCACCCCTGACGACACATCGGGGGTCGTGCCGGCCCTCCACCTGCGTACGAAGCGGGCTCAGCCCTGGCTCGCACCGGTGTTGACGGGCGGGGTCTGCTTCGAGTCCGAGCCGGTTTCCGAACGGACGCTGCGCGCCCGATGGCAGGAAGCCGGTGGCCGGTCGTCACGGCGGGAGATGTAGCGCCAATCGTCGCAATCCGTCAACCGATTGATCTCTTCACGAAGCGGCACAAGCGACACGCCGGAACTGACAAGCAGGGACGTTGCGCACGACGTTTCGCACGCTCTTGGTGGCGATGTTTCGCGCGTGCCTGGATTCAGGTCGGCCCTTCAGGCGGGAAGCGGCCGGTCCCGGTCGTGGTCGACGATGCAATAGAAGCCGAACGGCTCGCCCGTTTCGTTCCTGAGCTGGTGGGTCGCGAGAGGCGGAAGGAAGGCCACGTCGTTCGGCTTCACCACCACTTCCCGGTCTTCCGTCACCAGCCGTCCTTCTCCCCGGGCACCGATGATGATGTGGGGGTGGACGTGCCTCTCGCGGCTCGTATGGCCGCCCGCCTCCACTTCGAAGTAGCGCAGGTCGCTTCGCGACGGCTCCCCGGAACGGCCGACCAGCTCGACCCGACGGACCCCCCGGAACGGCGGCACCCTGGAGTCGGGCGCGGCCGACTTGTAGGGGGAACTCTCCCGGCCGCCCCACTCGAATTCCGCCCGGAAAGGCAGGTACGAGAACCCGTCGCTCGGCTCCTCTGCGTCCGAGGGCTCGACCCGATGGGCCGGGAAGCACTCCGCGACGCGTTCCGCGAATGCCCGCGTACCGTCCTCGATCCGCGGCGCATGGCCCAGCAGGGCGCCGCCGACGAGCAGCACCGCGTCCGCGCCGTACTCCGCGCAGGTCCCGCCGATTCCGTCGAGCTGGAGCCCGCCGGCCGGACACGGCCACGCCGGAGCCAGCCCGCCCAGAGGGGCGGCGAGACGGTCGCGAATTGCGCCGCACGTTTCGCGGTCGAAGCCGAAACGGCCGCTCGCGTCCGGGAACACCGAGACATCGACCCCGGCCAGCCGGAAGAGGGTCCCGAACACGAGCGGCAGGCTCATCCCCCGCGCGAGCCCGCCGGTGAGGCTCGGGTGCCCCATCTGGACCAGTCCGTGCCGCGCGGCAAGCGAGCGCGCCGTATCGAGCCCGAGAACGGCGGGGCACAGCAGGACCCCGCGAAGGCCGGCGGCCCGCACGAGGTCGAAGTGAAGGTCGACCGATTCGAGGGGCGCTGACACGAGCGGAAAGTAGAGGCAGCTCCGACCCGTGCGCGCGTTCGCGTCTTCCACCGCGTCCCGGCATCGCAGCACCCGCTCGCGAAACCCCTCGAAATCGGTCACGAGGTTCTGATCGTCCTTGACCAGGTCGCCGCCCCCGAGGGCGAACCCGCCGGCGAGGCGCGCGTACTCCGCGACCGGCAGCCCGCGCGGCTTGAGCGCGGTGGCGAGCAGCGGCCTTCCCCGAACCCCGGTGAGCCGCCGCAGTCCCTCGATTCCGAATCGGGGTCCCGCGAACGCGGACGCGACCGGAGGAGGGAGGGTGAAGTCCACGAGACGCACGGACGGGTAGATCGACACGTTTCCGTAGAGCAGGTTGAGGAGCTGCGGAAGCTGCCCGCTCGCGAGCTCGCCCGCGTAGCTGATCGTGACGCGGTGGGAGGCATCCGAAGAGTGCGATCCCACCGGTTCCGGAACCGTGGATTCGAGGGAGGAGACGGTCTCGACCCGACCGAGAACCCGGTCGCGAACGACCGGGTCCGTCACCAGCGAAGGCGGCACCTCGACCGTCTGCTCGTAGGCGATGCGGCGGGCGAGGTCCGCCACCTCGTCGCGGCGCGCCTGCACCTCGTAGGTTGCGACGATTCGTCCGGATTCGCTCATTCCAGGATTGTAGTCGCTATTATCCGGCGATCTCCGCGGCGCGTCGGACCGGCCGGCCCGGCCCCCGGACTCCGGACCGCCGTGCCGGGAGCAGGACCACGCAATGGAGGAAACGAGGCATGACGCTCGAGAGCCATGGACGCTACGCGTACCGGAGCATCCTCGATCGGCCGGACTACGATTGGCCGGGCGGCAAGCGGCTCGCGGTCTACGTCGCCCTCAACATCGAGGCATTCCGCTTCGGCCGGGGCAAGGGCGCGGCCATCGCTCCGCCCGACCAGGCGCAAAGCCACAGCATCTACTCCTGGCGCGACTACGGGAACCGGGTCGGCATCTGGCGTTTGCTGGAGCTGTTCGACGATCTCGGCATCCCCGCCGAAGCCCAGATGAACACCGCGGTCTACGATCTCTGCCCGGACATTCCCGAAGCGCTGCGGCGACGCGGGGACGAGGTCCTGGGGCACGGGTTCACCAACAGCGACGAGCAGGGAGGGCTCGACGAGGACGCGGAACGCGCCCACATCGACGAAGTAACCCGCACCATCGAGCGGAACGAGGGTGCGCGTCCCGCAGGGTGGATGAGCCCGTGGCTGTCGAACTCCGCCGTGACCGCGGACCTGCTGCAGGAGGCGAACTACCGCTACTTCATGGACTGGACCTGCGACGACCAGCCCGTCTGGATGAAGACCCGGGGCGGACGGATTCTCTCCATGCCCTACCCGATCGAATGCAACGATACCCGCGGCATCATCTGGTACCGGCACACCTCGGGCGAGTTCGCGGACATGCTCGTCGACGGATTCGACGAGATGCTGCGCCAGAGCGAGGGACAGCCGCTCGTGTGCCCTATTTCGCTGCACCCCTTCGTGGTCGGACGCCCGTACCGGATCCGGCAGCTTCGCCGGGTGTTCGAGCATCTGAATCGCCATCGCAGCGACATCTGGCTGACCCGCCCCCGCGACATCTGCGGGCACGTCGAGGGTCTTCCGCCGGGAATCGTACCCGGCGACGACTGAGGGAGGCCGGCGCGCGCGGGCGATGCGGGGCAGGAATTCGCCCCGGCTCCTGCGGGTCGAATTCCTGCGGAGAGCGGGTCGGCACGCGCTATTCACCCGGCCGCGTTCCGGGGATGATCGGTGGCCTCTGCCGGGACTGGACTACAGGGAGAGTAGCGATGACGATACGCGGAATCGACACGCTGGCGGTGGCCAGAAGGCTCGAGTCCGCCGGCATCGACCGCGGGCAGGCGGAGGCGCACGCGGAAGCGCTCAACGAGGTGGTGGTGACCGAGTATTCCGAGCTCGCGACGAAGACGGATCTCGAACGGTTCGCCACCAGGGAGGATCTGGAACGGTTTGCGACCAGAGAGGACCTGGAGCAGTTCGCCACCAAACAGGATCTGGAACGATTCGCCACCAAGGAAGAACTGCACCAATTCGCCACCAAGAAGGACCTGGAGCGGTTCGCGACCAAACAGGATCTGGAACGGTTCGCCACCAAGAAGGATCTGGAGCGGTTTGCGACCAAACAGGATCTGGAACGGTTCGCCACCAAGAAGGACCTGGAGCGGTTCGCGACCAAGCAGGATCTGGAACGGTTCGCGACGAAAGAGGACTTGGCGCGGTGCGCGACCAAGGAGGACCTCCGGGACTACCCCACCCGGGACGAGATGAACGCGGCCCTCGCCCGGCTGGAGAAGCGGATCGTTGCGATGTGGGCCGTGAGTACCGTGTCCCTCGCCGGCCTCATCGTCGCCATGCCGTTCGTCGCCGGTTGATCGGAGCCGGCGACCCCGCGCTCACCCGCGAAATCTCTTCGCGACGAGGTGGTCCAGCGAGATGCATCCCGGTCCGCGCGCCATGATGAACAGGAGCAGGAAGAACCACAGGCTGTGGTGATTCCAGAACCCGCCCGGGTAGATGAACTGAATCACGATGGTCATCACGAACAGGGCGAGAGCGGAGAGCCGGGTCGCGAATCCCGCGACCAGCAGGATCGGCAGGACGTTCTCGGCCAGCGCCGCGAGGTGCGCAGCCAGCACCGGCATCGGCAGACCGAACTCGTGCTCGAAAAGGAAGATCGTGCTGTCGGTGACGGTGAAGCCGGTGACCTTGGCCCGACCGGAAATGAAGAACACGGGGGCGATGGCGATTCGTGCGAAGAGCTGGAGAAACCAGTCCGGAACGCATGCCGGAATTGCATACAACCGGTCGAGGAGGCCCGCGAGCCCGCCCGGGTTGCCGATCTCTTGTTTCATGGTCTTTCTCTCCCTGTTCGAGGATTGAACCCGCGGGTCACGGCGCGAGCCGAAATCCGGAGAACGTGTCCCCCGTGAGCAGCCCGGCGACGTGGCTCTGCAGGTCGAACTCCCTGTCAACCGCGCAGACCGATTCGTAGGCTGCGCCAAGGGAGCGCCCTTGCGCAAGCGCTCCGAGGAAGGCGAAGCCGGACTCCTCGAGGGTGCGCACCTCGACTTCCGCCCCGGGCCGAACCACCAGCAACCATTCCGCGCCCCCCGCGATCTCGACTTCCCTTTCCGTCTCCTCTTCCTCGAGCGCGACCCGCCAGATGCGCGACACCGGATAACGCGATGCCAGCATCCGACAGGACGGATGCGGCTCGAGCACGAGATCGGCCATCCGCTCCGGGGGAACCCCCACGAGATCTTCCGCCCGGAGCGGCACCGCCTCGGCGGCGAGATAGGCCCGATGCCAGGCGAGCTCCAGCCTTCCCACGTCCGCGAACCAGGGGTAGCCGCGGGCCGCCTCGTAGCCCGCGACGAAGTCGGGGAAATCGAAGCCGTACTCGAGAAGACGGCCGTGCGCCGGGGGGTGGGCACGGGCGTAGTCCCGGGCGAGCCGGTTGAAGAACTCGGAACCCATCAGTCGTACGAGGGCGGGATAGAGCCCTTCGAGCGCCCGGACGAGGGCCGACGCGATGTTGTTGCGATAGATGCCGAGACGGGTGCTCGCGCGCGGGCCGGCGCGTCTGGCAAGGAGAGCGGCCACCGCGTCGTCGCCCCGCCCGGCCATCGCCGCCGCGAATTCCGCCTGCATCGCGGCCAGCCCGCCCGCCGCACCTGTCGTGTCGGCGTCGCTCGGCGGGACGGGGGCGGCGGCGCGGCCCGGCATCTCACGCGCGCCGGGCGGGCGCTTCTTGCGGGATGCCGATCGCCTCGCCGGCAATCCGGTCGGCGTGACGGGCTTCGGCGAGCAGCTCGTCGAACGGCGGGAGGTTGGCGTCCCGCTCGATGAGGGTAGGAACGGGTCCCCGGCGGGCGATCACTTCCCGGTACAGCGACCACACCTCCTCGATGACGGGAGAGCCGTGGTTGTCCACCCGGATGGGGTGACCGTCCGCGTCGTCGACCGCATGCCCCGCGACGTGAATCTCCTCGACCGCCTCGAGCGCGAACGAGTCAATCCACTTCCGGGGGTCGAATGCATGGTTGCTCGCGCACACGAACAGGTTGTTCACGTCGAGCAGAAGCCCGCAGCCGGTGCGCCGGACGAGCGCGGCGAGAAACTCCGGCTCGGGGATCTCCTCGCGGCCGAACTCGAGATAGGTCGAAGGGTTCTCGATCAGGATGCGCCGCCCGAGATGGTCCTGGGTGCGGGCCACGTTGTCGGCCGTCACCTCGAGTGCCTCCGGCGTCATCGGCACCGGCAGCAGGTCGGCGAGGAAACGGTCGCCGAACCGGCTCCACGAGAGGTGCTCCGAGACCACGAACGGCTCGAAGCGCTCCACCAGCCGCTTCAGACGCGCCAGATGGTCGAGCGGCGGTGGGTCGCAGGAGCCGAGCGACAGGCCCACCCCGTGCAGGGAAAGCGGGTAGTCGGCCCGGACCGCTTCGAGGAAACGAAGCGGCGGTCCGCCATCGACCATGTAGTTCTCGGGATGAACCTCGAACCAGCCGAGGTCCGGACGGGTCGCGAGCACGGTCCGGTAGTGTTCGGACTTCAGACCAACCCCCGCCCGGTCGGGCGGGGGTCGCGAGCTTTCCCGGGCGCCGGCCGGCGCCCGGGCCGGGGCACCGTCACGCACGGCCGGCATCCCGTCGTATGAGGTGAGTCCGCGAGACTCCGGTGCTCAGCCCTCGGTCAGGCTCCCGCCGACGAGCTTCTCGCACAGGCCCTTGGGCGTGAGAACCCACGCGTTCGCCTGGGCGTCCGTGGTCGACGACCCCTGACAGGTGGTGCCTTCTCCGGCCTTGCAGTCGTTCATGCCGGCCTTCGCCACGCCGTAACACTTTTCCATGTCGGCGGCGAGCGCGCCGGAGACGGGAGCGGCGGCGAGTGCGGCGGTCAGCGCGCCGGCGACCGCGAGCTTCGTGAGAGTGGACGTTTGATCGGTCATTGCCGAATCCTCCATGCAAGCAGTTGTAGAGCGCCCCGACGGAGAGCCGGAGGCCGGCCTCCTTCGGTCCGAACTCCGGGGCCGTCGGTTGACAGCGCACCCGTGGTTACGGTAGGAGGGGATAGTAGAGGAACGCAGGTGGCGCTTCCATCACGCCGTCCGTTACTCACCATTACAGGTCGCTTCGGGTGGAACCCTGCACGGCCAGCCGCTCGAGGTCGCCCCAGCGATCGAAAGCGCCTTCGAGCTCGGCCTCGGCCTGGACGAGATCCCGCCGCGCCCCGGCGATGGCCGCGGACGGCTCGCGGTAGAAGGAAGGATCCGCGAGCCGCTCGTGCAGCTCCCCGATGCGGCTCTCGAGGGACTCGATCCGCTCGGGCAGGGCCTCCATCTCGCGCCGTTCCGAGAAGGTGAGGCGCCGAGGTCGGCCGTTCCCGCGCTTGCGCCGCTCCCCGCGGGACTCCGGAGCCGGCCCGGGACCACGCGGCGTCGGGGACTCGACGGGTTCGCGCCCCCTCGCCGACCTCGACCATGCAATCCAGTCGGAGTATCCCCCGGTGTGCTCCCGAACCCGCCCCCCGCCTTCAACGACGAACAGGCTCGTGACAAGGCGGTCGAGAAACGCGCGGTCGTGGCTGACCAGAAGGAGCGTTCCGTCGAATTCACCGAGCCGCTCCTCGAGCACGTCGAGCGTCTCCATGTCGAGGTCGTTGGTCGGCTCGTCCAGCACGAGCAGGTTCGCCGGCCGCGCGAACAGGCGCGCGAGGAGGAGCCGGTTGCGTTCGCCCCCGGATAGCGCCCTGACGCGGTCCCGCGCGCGCCGCGCGGAGAACAGGAAGTCCTTGAGGTAGCCGATGACATGGACCGACCGGCCGCGAACGGTCAGGAACTCTCCCCCGTCCGCCACCGCGTCCTTGACGGTGGCCTCTTCGGGAAGCCGCTCGCGCTCCTGGTCGAAGTAGGCGACCTCGAGGCCGATGCCGAGCCGGATGCGGCCCCGGTCGGGGGCCGTTTCACCGACCAGGAGCCGAACGAGGGTGGTCTTGCCGATTCCGTTCGGACCGATGATCCCCACCCGGTCGCCCCGCTCGATGAGGCAGGAGAACCCCTCCACCACCGGCCGCGTCCCGTAACCGAAGGAAACGTCTTCGGCCTCGATCACCCGCTTCCCCGACCGCTCGCCCTCCGTGAGACCCAGCTTGAGGGTCGACGGATCGGGGCGGGTCCGCCGCGTGCGCCGCTCCTCGCGCATCTCGAGGAGCCGCCGGAGGCGGCCCATGTTCCGGGTGCGCCGGGCCGTCACCCCTTGGCGAAGCCAGGTCTCCTCGCTCGCGAGCCGCCGTTCGAAACGAACCGTTTCGCGTTCCTCCGTTTCCCACCGCTCGTCGCGCCGGCGAAGGAAGTTCGCGTAGTCACCCGGCCAGGACGTCACCCGGCCCCGGTCGATCTCCACGATCCGTGTCGCCAGCCCCTCGAGGAATGCGCGATCGTGGGTCGTGAACGCAAGGCCGCCGCCGAAGCCCGCGGCGCGTCCCTCCAGCCACTCGATGGCCGGGAGGTCGAGATGGTTGGTCGGCTCGTCCAGCACGAGGAGATCGGGCTCGGTCACCAGGGCACGGGCGATCAGCAGGCGCCGCCGGTAACCCCCCGACAGGGAGTCGAAGGTGCAATCGGGGTCGATTCCGACTTCCTCGAGGGCACGATCGGTCCGCCAGTCCCGCTCCCACGCCTCGGTCTCGGAATCTCCCGCGAAGCCCCCGTGGACGATCTCGCGCGCCGTCCCCGCGAGCCCCTCGGGAAGCACCTGGGGAACGACGGAAACCCGGAGCTCCGGCCGGCGCTCGATGAAGCCCGAATCGGGTTCGCGATGGCCTGCGAGAATGGCGAGGAGGGTCGACTTTCCGGCCCCGTTCCGGCCGGTCACACAGACCCGTTCGCCCGCGTCCAGGGCGAGCTCGGCTCCTTCGAACAGGACGTCGGCCCCGATGGCGGCGCCAACCCCGCGGGTGTTGAGCAACGGCATGCAGGCAAGGATACCGCGGGCGGGCGTCCCGACCCCCCTCCGACCCGCGGATCGGGGCGCACAATGGAGGCTACAATCGCGCCCGCCCGTCTCCCGGCAGACTTCGGACCATTTCCATGATCGAAATCGCGTGTGCTCCGCGTCCCGCTCCGCCTTCCCGCCGGCGCGGCCTCCCCGGGCGGCCGTGCCATTCCGGATTCGCCGGCCGTGCGAGCGGCGGGCGATGAGCAACGTTCGCCACGGCGGGCGCATCCTCGCCGACCAGCTCGCGCTCCAGGGATGCGACCGGGTCTTCCTCGTGCCGGGCGAGAGCTTTCTCGCCGCCCTCGACGGGCTGCACGACCGCCCGGGGGTCGGGACCGTCGTCTGCCGCCAGGAGGGCGGGGCCGCGATGATGGCCGAGGCGTACGGCAAGCTGACCGGCCGCCCCGGGGTGTGCATGGTCACTCGCGGTCCGGGGGCGACCAACGCGGCGGCCGGGGTCCACGTCGCGTTCCAGGACTCGACCCCGCTCGTGCTCTTCATCGGCCAGGTCGGCCGCGACATGCTGGACCGCGAGGCGTTCCAGGAGATGGACTACCGCCGCATGTTCGGCGAGATGGCCAAGTGGGTGGCCCAGGTCGACCGGACCGAACGGATCCCGGAGTACGTGAGCCGCGCCTTCCACACGGCTTCCTCCGGACGCCCCGGACCGGTGGTCCTCGCCATGCCCGAGGACGTGCTTGCGGCCCGTGCCGACGTGCCCGACGCGCGTCCCGCGGTTCCCGGGATACCGAAGGCGGCGGCCGGCGAGGTGGAGGCGTTCGGCGCCCTCCTCGCCGAATCCGAGCGGCCGATGCTGATCGTCGGGGGCGGGGGCTGGTCGCCCGCCGCCGCCCGCGACCTCGCGCGTTTCTCGGAAGTCCACCAGGTGCCGATCAGCGCCTCGTTCCGCTGCCAGGACTACATCGACAATCGCCACCCGAACTACTGCGGCCACGCCGGAATCGGAATCGGTCCGGGGCTGGCGGAACGGTTTCGCCGGTGCGATCTCCTGATCGGGCTCGGGAGCCGGCTCGGCGAGATCACGACGAGCGGCTACACCCTCGTCGACATCCCCAATCCGGCCACCCGGTTCGTGCACGTCCACCCGGGAGCGGAAGAGCTCGGCCGGGTGTACCGGCCGGATCTCTCGGTGAATGCCTCCGCCGCATCGTTCGCGGCGGCGATCGCGGAGCTCGATCCGGGCGACGGACCCGACCGTCGGACCTGGGTCCGGGAGTGCGCGGCCGAGTTCCGGGCGGGCACGAGACCGCGCACCACTCCCGGACGGGTACGGCTCGAGCACGCGGTGGCGCGTACCCGGGAGCGGCTCGACGACGACGCCATCGTGTGCAACGGGGCCGGCAACTACGCGGCGTGGGTGAACCGCTACTTCGAGTACCGCACGTACCGCACCCAGCTCGCCCCGACCTCCGGGTCCATGGGCTACGGAGTGCCGGCCGCGGTGGCCGCCGCCCTCGCGCACCCGGACCGACAGGTGGTCTGCTTCGCCGGCGACGGATGCTTTCTCATGACCGGGCAGGAGCTCGCGACGGCGAGCCAGTACGGCGCCGATCTCACCGTGATCGTCGCGAACAACGGGATGTTCGGGACGATCCGGATGCACCAGGAACGCCACTACCCGGCGCGGGTGCACGGGACCGCCCTCGGCAACCCCGACTTCGCGATGCTCGCCCGCAGCTACGGCGGGCACGGCGTCCGGGTGGAGACGGACGAGGAGTTCGACGCGGCGCTCGACGACGCCCTCGCCCACCGGGGGCTCTCTCTCATCGAGGTGACGATGGACCCGCAGGCCCTCTCCCCGGTCGCGACCCTGGACGAGGTCCGGGCGGCCGGACTCGCCCGTCATACGGAGGCGCCGGCATGAAGCTCGCCGACTTCGACACCCTCACCTTCGACTGCTACGGCACCCTCATCGACTGGGAGACGGGTATCGCGGCCGCCCTCGAGCCACTCGCCGCGCGAGCCGGCCGCGAGATCGCGCCGGACGAGCGGGTCGCCGCGTTCGGGCACCACGAGCACGACGAGCAGGCGCGGACCCCGGACGCGCGCTACCCCGAGATCCTGGCCGCGGTCCACGCCGCGATCGCGCGTGACTGGGGGGTCGACCCCGACCCCGGGCTGGCGCGCGCGTTCGGCGCCTCCGTCCCCGCCTGGCCGGCGTTTGCGGATTCCGCGAAAGCCCTTCGTTACCTCAAGCGGCACTATCGGCTGGTCATCCTCTCGAACGTCCACCGGGACGGGTTCGCGGCCAGCAACGAGAAGCTCGGGGTGGAGTTCGACGCGATATACACCGCCGAGGACATCGGCTCGTACAAGCCCGACCCGCGCAACTTCCACCACATGCTGGACCACCTCGCGCGCGACTTCGGGGTGACCCGGGACCGCATCCTGCACACCGCGGAGAGCCTCTTCCACGATTGCGCGATGGCCCGGTCCCTCGGTCTCGCCACCACCTGGATCCACCGGAGGGCCGCGGCGGGAGGGTTCGGGGCGACCCGCGCGGTCGAGGAGCCGCCGGACGTGGACTTCTACTTCACCTCGCTCGCCGAGATGGCCGCCGCGCATCGCAAGGATGCCGCCGGGGCCGGAGGAGACGGATCGAAATGAGCACAATCTCCGATCCGGCGCGGATCGACGAGGTGCTCCGGTTCTGGTTCGAGGAGCTCACCGCCGACGACTGGTTCGGGGGCGGAGACGCGGTGGACGACCGGATCCGGGCGCGATTCCGGGAACTCCACGAAGCGCTTCGGGACCACGTGCCGGAGAGCTGGCGGGAGAGCGCGCGCGGCATGCTCGCGGCGGTCATCGCCCTCGACCAGTTCCCGCGCAACCTGTACCGCGGCGACCCGCGGGCGTTTGCGGCGGACCGGACGGCGCTCGCGCTTGCGCAAGAGGCGATCGAGCGCAGGTTCGACCGGGAGCTGTCGAACGACGAGCGCAAGTTCCTCTATTTGCCGTTCGAGCACAGCGAGGACCCCGCCGTCCAGGCGCGGTCGGTCCAGCTCTTCGCCACCGTCGACGACGGCGAGTCGCTGGGATACGCCGTCCGCCACAAGGAGATCGTCGACCGATTCGGGCGCTTCCCGCACCGCAACGACGTGCTTGGACGCGAATCGACCCCGGAGGAGATCGAGTTCCTGAAGGAGCCCGACTCCTCCTTCTGACCCCCGCCATCGTGCGGGGGTCGTACCCGCATCAATTCGCCAGCGGGGGCGGAGACGTGAAGCTCATCACGTTGCGAAGGACGTTGGCGCGTTCGGGCTCCGGGATGAGCCGTTCCTCGAAGGCGCCCCCGGTCCAGAAGTCGATCGTGTTTCGCCAGAACGCGATGGCGCCCGAGTTCTCGGCAACCTGCATCACCTGCCAGCGCCCCGGAAAGCGCCCGAAGGCCGCCACGGCCGCCCTTCGGCCGACTCCCCGCCCGTTCCAGGGGCCCATCACGTAGAACTGGCTCATGTTCCAGTCCGTCCCGGGCACCAGGGAGTAACGGTCGATCAGGCAAAAGCCGGCGAGCGTGCCGCCGACCTCGATGAGGAACGGGTGGTTCCCTTCGTTCCACGCGTACGACAGGTCTTTCGGCTCGCGCCGCCACCCATGGTTCGCGACCCACTCGTCGTCCGGTCCGATCTGGCGCGCGATGTCGTAGAGGTAGAAGCGTGCCAGGTCCTCGACGAGCGGAATCTGTGCGCGCGTCGCCCCGACGAGCGCCACCTCGCCAGCGTCAACCATGCCCCGGACCGGTCATCGCTCTGAACCAGATACGGGCCGGGCCGCGCTTCCGTGGCCGGAGGGGCGCCCGCGCGAGGCGGCGGCAGTCCGAGCCGCCCGAGGGAGAGAAATGGCTCGGGGCATTCGATTGTGCAGCACGCTCCCCTTCAACCGCCCGGGTCGAGCGCGAGTCCGTCGACGATTTCGACGCCCGGGGTCCGCTCGAAGATGGCCGGCGGGACCCGGATCTTCGAGCGGCGCGTGCCGCCGCCCAGGATGATCTCCGGTCTCTCCATGATCCGGGCATCCACCCAGAGCGGCAGGTCCGGTGGCAGCCCGAGCGGCGTGACTCCGCCGACCGTCATCCCGGTCACCCGCTCGGTCTCCTCGGCGGAGGCGAACGATACCCGCCGCGAAGCGAGGCGCTTTCGCACGCAGCGGTTCACGTCGAGACGGGTGGGAGCGAGGAGCGCGCAGGCGACGAAGCGCTCGCCACCGGTCTTGGCCTTGACGACGATGGTGTTGACTGAATCCTCGGCGGGAATTCCGTAGTGCTCGCAAAAGACCGCGGTGTCGGCGAGCGCCGGGTCGCACGGCATCACCTCGTAGTCGAGCCCGGAAGCCCGGAGGAGCTCCGTGATGGCCGGCGGGACGATGTCCTGGTTCATGGGACGGCGGCTGCGAGAACTGCCGCGCAGTATACGGGCGGACGACCGCCCGATCGGGCGCGGCGCCGGGGCTTGCGGATCGTCGAAACCGTCCCTGGCGGCACCGATGGCGGCAGACCCCCGGGGTCCGGGAGCCTGCCGCATTCCGCCCCGTGCCTCCCGCCTGCGCGCACGGTCGCGGTCGGCTCGCGCGCCCCTCGCCCCGCGCTGCGGTCCCCGACGCGAACGGGCGCGGGCAACCGGAAGAAGCGGGCGTGTTTTCCGTCCGAACGATCGATGTCCATCGCGCCGCCCGAGCGAGAAAGTTGACACCCCGCCTGAAGTCCGTGTTCTAATCGGGCCGAACGACCGACGCAGCGAATCGGAGAAGGGCAGTGGCGGATACGGGAGTTCCCGTGGAAGAGCGGCACCCGTCCACGGCCGCGGCCGCGGCGCGGGAACGGTTCGGGTGGCGCCTCTTCGCGCGGCCGGAGTCCGGCGTCATCATGGCGGCGGTGGTCATCTTCCTGTTCTTCGCGATCTTCGCGCCCCGCTTCCTCAGCGTGAACGTCATGTCGAACATCCTGCTGCTCTCCGCGGAGCTCGGGATCGTCGCGGTCGGGGTGACCATGCTCATGGTCTCGGGGGAGTTCGACCTCTCGGTCGGCTCGGTCCTCGGTCTCGGCGCCGGGATGGTGGTCGTCTGGCTCAATGCCGGGTGGCCGGTGCCGCTCGCGATCCTCGTCGCCCTTGCGGTCGCCGCCGGCATCGGAACCCTGAACGGCCTCCTCGTCACCCGAATGCAGATCCACTCGCTCATTGTGACCCTGGGCGGCCTCATGTTCTATCGCGCGGCGGTGCTCGCGATCACCGGCGGCTTCCCCATCCGGCTCGGCGAGGACTATCCCTTCCTCGAGCTCTTCAACTTCTGGTGGGGGCCGATTCCGGGGACCTTCCTGTGGTTCGTGGGCTTCATCGTCCTGTTCACGATCATCATCACCTCGACCCGGTTCGGAAACTGGGTCTACGCCTCCGGAGGAGGTCGCGAGGCGGCCAACGAGATGGGCGTCCCGGTGAGCCGGGTCAAGGTCCTGTGCTTCGCCTGCGCCTCGATGCTCGCGGCCTCCGCCGGCATCATCCAGATGAGCCGGCTCAACTCCGTCGACGCCCTGCGGGGCACCGCTCTCGAGCTCGAGGCAGTGCTCGCGGTGGTCGTCGGGGGCGCGCTCCTCACCGGCGGCCGGGGGAGCATCGTCGGGGCCGCTCTCGGGGTGATCATGGTTTCCATGATCAAGCAGGGGCTCATTCTGATGGGCATCCCCGCCTTCTGGTTCAAGGCGGGAATCGGGGTCGTCCTCATTCTTGCCGCCTACATCAACCACCGCGTACAGCAGGCGACCCTCCAATGACCGCGCCAGCACCAGACAACGGCCCCCCTCCCCGCCTCAGCGTCCGGGACATTTCCAAGTCCTTCGGCCACGTCAAGGCCCTCACCAACGTCAGCTTCGACGTCATGCCGGGCGAGGTCGTCGGCCTCCTCGGCGACAACGGCGCCGGCAAGTCGACCCTCATCAAGACCCTGTGCGGGGTTCACAAGCCCGATACGGGCGGGTTCGTGTGGGAAGGAGAGGAGGTCATCTTCGAATCTCCCCGTCACGCGATGGCGACCGGCATCTCGGTGGTCTACCAGGACCTCGCGGTCATCCCGATCCTGAGCATCTACCGGAACATCTTCCTCGGCCGGGAGTCGGAAGTCTGCCGGAAGGTGGCCGGCATTTCGTTCATGATGAAAGAGAAGGCGAAGGAGATTGCCGCGGACGCTCTCTCCGGGCTCGGCATCCACGTTCCCGACGTGGAGTCCCCGGTGGCCGTGCTCTCGGGCGGCGAACGACAGTCGATCTCTCTCGCCCGGGCGGTCTACTTCCAGCACCAGCTTCTGATCCTCGACGAGCCGACCGCCGCCCTGAGCCTGAAGGAGACGGCCAAGGTCCTCGGATACGTGGACGAGGCGCGGCGCAAGGGCGCCAGCGTCATCATCATCACCCACAACCTCAGCCACGCGTGGCAGGTTTCCGACCGGTTCGTGGTCCTCTATCACGGGGGAGTCGCGGACACGGTTCGAAAGGACGAAGTGGACCTTGACGATCTCGCGGACCTCATCAACACCGGCCGCCGCAACGGCGAGCGCGGCGTGGAAGAGGAAGCCGCTGCCTGAACCATCCGATGCGGCCGATGCCCCGGCAGGCGGCTGCGTTCGGCACAAGAATCCCCAAGGAGAAACAGGAGTACGACCATGAGTTCAACCAAGATTCCGCGCAGGCATCGGACCTTGGGTCCCGCGCTCGGAGGGGCGGCCGCCCTTTCGATGCTGGCCACGAGCTTCGGAGCGCTGGCCCAGGCGGACCACCTGCCGATCCACGAAGAGGTCTGCCACCCGGATCGCAAGCCGGCGGTGGTGTACTTCGCGACCCACGCCATCCCGCACCCGTTCTGGTCGATCGTCATCAAGGGAGCCATGGAGGGGGCCCGGGACGCGTGCCTCGAGTACAAGTGGACCCAGGACGTCGAGTTCTCGCCGACGACGACCGTCGAACGCCAGGAGATGGCGATTGCCGAAGATCCGGACGTGCTCGTCATCACCGCCGTCGAGCCGAAGATGCAGCAGCGGACCATCCAGCGGGCGCGTGACAAGGGCATCCCGATCATCGCCATCAACGTCGAGGACCCGGGGCCCGACCAGGGAGGCCTCGACTACCTCGTCTACATCGGGGGCGACGAGGAGAAGGGCGGCTACGCCGCGGCCAATCAGATCGTGACCCGCGGAGCGGAGCCGAAGCGCGCTGCGTGCTTCAACTCCTTCCCCGGCCACGTCGGCCTCGAGGCCCGGTGCAAGGGCTTCACCGACCGCATGCGCGAGGCCGGAGTCGAGACCGATACGCTCGACGTGAGCGGCGGCCCGGCAAACGCCGAGGGCGCAATCTCGGCCTACCTCATCGCCAATGAGGACGCGAACGCGTTCTTCACGGTCAGCCCGGGGCCCGAGAACTACGAAGTCGCCCACCGGCTGCTCGGGGAGCACGGCCGGGCCGAGGGGTCGAGCCTGACCACGTTCGATCTCACGCCGTACATCCTCGAGAACATCAACAACGGCACCACCCTCGCCGCAATCGACCAGCAGCCGTATCTCCAGGGCTATCTCGCCTCGGTTCTCGCCCGCACCTACATCGACTGGGGCGCGATTCCGGGCGGCGACATCCTGACCGGACCCGGCGTGGTCAACTCCGACAACGTCGAAGTGGTCATCGCGGGCGCGAAGGCCGGCCGCCGGTAGGCCGACACCTCTTCGCCTCTTCACGGGGCGGGCGGCGAACGCGCCGTCCGCCCCGTTCTTCATTGCGATCTCCGCCGTGCGGTGCGGGCGAAGACCCATGGAACGAAGCGATGTTCGGGAATCGCAACGGACCACCCGCGCGAGAGCCGCCCATGGCGATGGCAGGGCTCCCGGGCGCGCCGCGCATCAGTTGTAGAAGCGCTGCTTCGCGCGGCCCGCCTCCCGTGCCTCGACCAGCTTCCGAGTCTCCGCGTCTCCAGTGACCTCCGCACCGACGACTTCCCACCACACCCCGGAATCCGGGGCGAAGCGGTACTTCTCCGTCTTGACGACGATCATGCACGACCGCGTCTCGTCCCGCGCTGCGGCGAGGGCGTCGCGGACCTCCCGCTCCGTGTCGGCGAGCCACGCGCGAAGCCCGATGCTCTCGGCGTTCTGGACGTAGTCGATCTCGAGGAACGGCCCGTCGTCGAGGCGGCCGCTCTCGGGGTCGCGGACCCTGAACTCGTTGCCGAGGCTGTGGCCGACCAGCGCCTTCTGGTGGCCGTGGATGGACTGGAAGCCGTAGTTGACGTTGAGCACCACGGTCACCTTGGTGCGCTCCTGCATGGCGGTCACCAGCTCCATCGGGTGCATCTGGTAGTTGCCGTCGCCCATCAGGATCAGCACTTCGCCGCCCTCCTGGGCGAGGCGGACGCCGATGGCCGCGGGGATGTCGTAGCCCATGCACGAGTTGCCGAACTCGAGGTGGAGGTTCCGGCCCCCGCTCGCATCGAACAGCTTGGTGAGGTCGGCGGGGATCGTGCCCGCGGCCGCGACCAGGGTGTCCCCGTCACGCATGGAGTCGTTGATGATCCCGATGAGATGGCCCTGGCTCATCCGCTCGTTCGATCGTTCCCGGAAGACCTCTTCGCTCAGCAGCTCGTTCCAGGCGCGCTTCCGGGAGGCCACCTCCTCGGCATATGCCGGGTTCGGGCGGATGCCGGCGGCGGCGGCCTCCTGCGCGAGCGCCCGCAGCGCTTCCCGGGCGTCGGCGAGGATCGGCAGCGCCCCAATCTTGAACGCGTCATGCGCGCCCACGTTGATGCTCACGAACCGCACATCGGGATGCTGGAAGGCCGAGTTCGAGCCCGTGACGAAGTCCGCGAGGCGCGTCCCGACGCACACGACGAGGTCCGCGGTCTCGCCGAAGTGCCCGGCGGGCTGCGTCCCGAGATGGCCGGTGCCGCCGACCAGCATCGGCGAGTCGTTGCGGATGGCGCCCCGCCCGGCATGGGTCTCGCCGACCGGGATTCCCAGATTCTCGGCAAGGTGGGTCAGCTCGTCCCAAGCCTCCGCGTAGTGCACTCCGCCTCCGGCGATGATGTAGGGGCGCGTCGCCGCCTTCAGCAGCGCCACCGCCTCCGCGATGCGCCGCGAATCGGGTTGGCGGCGTTCGACCCGCCAGACCTTCCGGTCGAAGAAGTTCGCCGGATAGTCGAAGGCGTATCCCTGGATGTCCTGCGGAAGCGCAATCGTCGCCGCCCCGGTCTCCGCCGGATCGGTCAGGACGCGCATCGCCTCCGGCAGCGAGAACAGGATCTGTTCCGGCCGGGTGATCCGATCGAAGAATCGGGACACCACCCGAAAGCAGTCCGTCACGCTCATGTCCATGGATACCGGATGCTCGATGTCCTGCAGCACCTGGCCCTGGTACCGCGACGCGTAGTAGTCGGAAGGGAGAAGGAGGACGGGCAGGCGGCAGATCGTGGCCGTCGTCGCCCCGGTCAGCATGTTGGTCGCTCCCGGGCCGATGGAGGACGTGCAGGCCATCGTCGCGAGGCGCAGATTCGCCCGCGCGAAGCCGGACGCCGCGTGCACCATGGACTGCTCGTTCGCGGGCTGGTGAAACGGGAGCTCCCGACCGTACTCGACGAGCGCCTGGCTCAGTCCGGAGACATTGCCGTGTCCGAGGATCCCCCATACCCCCCGGATGAACCGCCGCTCCACCCCGTCGCGTTCGCTGTACTGGGCCTGCAGGTACTTCACGATCGCCTGGGAGAGCGTCAGCCGGACGGTCTCCTGCGCCGAATAGAACTTCATTGCCTCACCTCGCGGTTCGAGTGAACGCTGCCGGTCGCGGTCGTCGCCGCGAGCCTACGACGGGGGTCGGTTCGCCGCAACGGGTGTCGGACGCATGTCCGCGTGCCGTCACCCGTTTCGCGATTGCGGCATGATATGGGGACCGGGGCCCAAGCCGCCCCGCTGTCGGGAGGGAGAACGAATGGCGGCCGTCGAAGAATCTCTCGGGGCGCTGCTCAAGACGTACCGGGTGGAGTGGTACCGCTGCCCCATCGATCGGCAAACCCTCCTCGGCCTCATGCGAAGGAGCGATGCGCAAGGGTGGTTCCAGGCGGCCGGGCACCTCGCCCTCGCCGGGTGCACCGCCGCCCTCGCCATCCTCTTCTTCCTGCAGGAGCAATGGTTCGCGATGCTGGTCGCGCTGTTCCTTTACGGCACGGTGGCGTCGAACTTCATCTATGCGTGCCACGAGCTCGGCCACGGCACCGTGTTCCGGACCCGGTGGCTGAACGGTCTCTTCCTGCGGGCATTCAGCGTTCTCGGGTGGTGGAACTTCCACGAGTACGCCATGAGCCATACCTACCACCACATCTATACCCTGCACCGGCGAGCCGACAAGGAGGTCCTGCTTCCGGCCGAGCCGTCGCTGCGACCGCTCTACCTGCTGCAGCTCTTCACCGTGAACATCACCGGGGGTTTCGCGACCCGCGGGGTCGGCATCACCATCGTCGGGACCCTCCGGACCGCGTTCGGCGGCTACAGCGTCTTCAGCACGCCCGGGTGGCTCGAGGACCTCTACGCGAACCGGCCGGAGGCGCGCCGCCGCGCCGTCAACTGGGCTCGTCTCCTCGTCGCGATCCACGCCGCGGTGGCGGTGGTCTCCATCGCGAACGGATGGTGGATCGTGCCGATCCTCTTCAGTCTGGGGCCCGACATCGCGAACTGGCATGCCTACTTCGTCGGTGCACCGATGCACTGCGGACTGCGCGACGACGTTCCGGACTTCCGGAAATGCGTGCGCTCGATCACCCTCGACCCGCTCTCGGAGTTCATCTACTGGCGCATGAACTGGCACCTGGAGCACCACATGTACGCCGGAGTGCCCTGCTACAACCTCAGGAAGCTGCACCGGGCGGTGGAGCACGACATGCCCGCGGTGCGGAGCTTGTTCGGCGCTTGGCGGGAGATGCGCGAGATCTGGCGCCGCCAGCAACGCGAGCCGCACTACCAGTTCGACACGCCGGTGCCCTCGGATGCCGGGGCCGCACCGCCCTCCGGCGAGCCGGAAGCCGCATCGGTGGGCGAGCTGGCCCCGAAGGAGCTGCGCTGAGCGGCCCGACCTCCGGGGCCGTCAGTCGAGAAGCATGTTCGCGGCGGCGGTCGCGAACACCTGGCAGCCGAGCACGAGGTCCTCTTCGCTCGTGTCTTCCTCGAAGGCGTGGCTGATCCCGCCGATACTCGGAACGAACATCATCGCGGCCGGCATGTGGCGGGAGAGGACCTGGGCGTCGTGGATGGCGGCGCTCGGCATCGGGATCCAGTCCCCCGGGGCGTGCCGCTCCGCGGCCCGCTCGATGTGGCCGCGCAGGCGCTCGTCCATGATCGCCGGGAGGGATCGCTTGCCGAACTCGGTCATGTGCACTTCGGCACGGCCCCGTGCGCCGGCCTCGGCCACCAGCGCGCGCGCCTGCGCCTCGAGCCGGTCGAGCACCGCCACGTCCTGATCGCGGAACTGGAGGTGCATCTCGGCCCGTCCCGGCACGATGCTCTGGACCCCGGGGTCGAGAGCAATCCGGCCGATGGTCCACACGCTCCGCTCCCCCGCGTGCTCCGGAAACGTATCGTAGACCCGGTGGGCGAGCTCCACGAGGGCGTGCCCCGCGTCGCGCCGGAGCGCCATCGGGGTGGTGCCGGCGTGGTTCTGCTGGCCCTTGAACTCGATCACGAAGTTGCGTGAGCCGACGATGCCGGTGACCGCCCCGACGCGCTTTCCCTGGTGCTCGAGCCACGGCCCCTGCTCGATGTGCGCTTCGGCGTACCCGGCGTAGCGGCCCGGTTCGCGCCGCATGACCGGAACCCCTTCGAGCCCGGCCTCGCGAATGGCCTCGCCGAGGGTCTTCCCCTCGTTGTCGGTGAGATCGCGAGCCGACTCCGGTGCCAGCTCGCCACAGAAGGTGAGGCTCCCGAGGCAGGTCAGGAAGGCGCCCTCCTCGTCGATCCACGAGGCGACGTCGACCGCGAGATGGCGCGTCGCCTCGCACTCCGCGACGGCCCGGGCCACCTCGAGGCCGTAGATCACCCCCATCGCGCCGTCGAGCCAGCCACCGCGCGGCTGGGTGTCGGTGTGCGAACCGAGGAGGATGGCCGGCCCGGGGTTGCGCGAGCGCCCGAGCACGGTGCCGACTCCGTCGATACGCGCTTCGAGCCCCGCATCGCGCATCCGCTCGCAGAGCCAGTGGCGCGACTCGACGTCGATCGGGCTCAGCGACTGCCGGACGACGCCGACCCCGCAGGCGCCGAATTCGCGCAGGCGCCGCAGATCCGAGAGCAGGCGGTCTGGATTGATCGTGACGCCGGCGGCGCCAGGTGCAGGGTTCATTTCCGATCCGGTCCCGTTCCTGAATTGCGATGCTGGAGAATTCATTGTGCCCGCGAGCCGCGCCGTGTCAAATTGCCGGCGTGACGCGCCTTGTCGCGACCCGAACCCGGCAGGACCGATGGAGCGGATCGCGCGCGGACCGGACAACCGGGCGAAGCGCAAGTCGACGCCGGACGTTCGTTGCCGTCGCCGGCCGGCGCAAGTCCGGGTCGCGTGTCCGGGCGGCCGGCATCCACAGGCTGCGTGCGATAACCGAAACTGGGACACTACGCGGCGACGGCATGCGCGGGCAGCCGCGGACCCGTTCGGGTCGCAAGGGAGGAAGGACGTGCCGCGGCTCTTCGTTGCGCTGGAACCGCCGGAGGTCCTGAAGCGGGCCATCGACGAGCTGCAGTCCGGACTCCGGGACGCGCGCTGGCTGGATGCGGAGGCGCTGCACGTCACCCTCGCCTTCATCGGCGAGGTCGATCCGTCGGCCCAGCGCCGGATCGAGGAGGCGCTGGACCGGGTGGAAGCCCCGGCTCTCGAGCTCGCCCTGCATGGCCTCGGACACTTCCCGCCCCGGGGACCGCCCCGGGTGCTGTGGACGGGAGCATCCCCGGCCCGGGAGCTCGGATCGCTCGCCGCCGCCGTCCGGCGCGAGCTCGCGCACGCGGGCCATCCCCCGGAGCGACGGAAATTCGCCCCGCACGTCACCTTCGCCCGCTTTCGCCGTCCGCCGCCGTCGCCCGCCCTTCAGGACTATCTGGGAACGCACTCTCTCTTTCGGACCTCCGCCGTCGCCATCGGATCGTTCCGGCTCGTCTCGAGCGTGCTGCGGCCGTCCGGCGCCCGGTACACGGTCGAAGCCGACTATCCGCTGGCCCGAGAATCTCCGCCGGTCTCATGACCGGCAGTGCCGCGCCCGCCCGCGACCTTGGTGCCGGAGTCGCCGTCCGCCGGAATCTGCCTCTCCGCGGTCACTCCGCAAACAGGAGAAACCGGATTACAATCCGACGCGGTCGGGCGACCTTGCCGCCGATGGGCTCGCGGACCGCACTACCGGGGACGAATATGCGCTCATCCACTTTCGACGCTCTCACCGCTGCCCGCGAGCTCGAAGCGGCCGGCGTCGAACGCGCCCACGCCGAAGCCATTGCCGACCAGCCCCGCACCGCGGCCGGCGCCGATCTAGACCAGCTCGCCACCAAGGGCGACCTCGCCGAGCTGCGCGCCGAGCTTCGCATGATGCGATGGGCAATCAGCTTCCTCGCCGCCCTCATGCTCGCCGTCGCCGCGCGCCTGTTCGGTATCGTTTGACCTTCGCCGGCCGGGCCCCCGGGAACAGACCACCCACGGGAGAACCCGCGATGCTCTGTCCAGCTCGCTCGTGTCCCTACCTCGCCAAGCCGCTTTGATCCGGACGAAGGACCGGCCCATCCACTCTCCAGCTTCCGGATACGCAAGAGGCATGATCTCGGGGAGGAGGGGCGGTGCCCCCCGCTGAGGTCCGGTCCGGCACAGCCGGCGCAGGCGCCGGCGCCCCCTCCGGGCAGCAAGCGCCGGCGGCGCTGCCGGAGTGGTTCACGAGCAAGAAGACCCGCCCCAACCTGATCGTCAGTCGCTGGGTGCCGCTCGCCCTCGTCGGGGCGCCGGTCCTGGTCCTGTTCGCGATCGTCGTCTATCCGACCGTGTGGATGTTCTACCACGCGTTCCAGAACACCAACATTATGCGGCTCTTCCGGGGCAACTGGAGCTACGTCGGCTGGGAGAACTTCGAAACCGTCCTCACCTCCGAGCGCTTCTGGGACAGCGTCCAGCACCTGGTGCAGTACCTGGTGTTCGGGGCGTGCCTCCAGGTGCTGCTCGCCACCGTCCTCGCGCTGACCCTCTACGAGGTGGTGAAACGCGACTGGGTGCGCGTGCTTTTCCTCATCATCCTGGTGCTGCCGATGATGCTCCCGCCCTCGATCGTCGGGGTGCTGTGGAAATTCCTCCTCACCCCGTCGAACGGAGCCATCAACGCGGCGCTTCTCGAGCTCGGCCTCATCAGCGAGCACATCGAATGGTTCAACGCGGGGATGTCGCTGTGGTCAATCATCATCGCGGACGTGTGGAACTGGACCGCCCTCCCGCTCCTCATCATCTACTCCGGGCGGGTGTCCCTCCCGCCCGCGGTCTACGAGGCCGCCCGCGTGGACGGAGCGGGCGGCTGGCTCGTGCTCCGGCGCATCACCCTCCCGATGCTGAAGGAGGTGATCGCGATCGCCTTCATCATCCGCTTCATGGACGCGTTCAAGTTCGTCGACCTCGTCTACGTCATGACCTCCGGGGGGCCGGCGCAGACCTCGGAGCTCCCGACCTACATCGCGTTCCAGCGCGGCATCCGCGAGTTCGAGGTGGGCGAGGCGGCCGCCTACGCAATCATCATCTTCGCCTTCTCGGCGATCCTCATCACCCTGTTCCTTCGCTATCTCAAGAAGGTCCTCAAGGCGCAGGGCATCGCATGACGGTCCGGCTCGCGAGGACGCGGCGGTGAGCGAGGCGAACTACCGGCTCGTCCGGGGACTTCTCCTCGCGTTCCTCGGCCTGTGGCTCCTCCTCACCCTGTTCCCGTTCTACTGGCAGATCATCACCGCCCTCAAGGACGCGGCGGAGACCAATCGGACGGTTCCGACCTTCTGGCCGGACGTGTGGCACCCCAGGAACTTCAAGCTGGTCTTCGCCGAGGCGTCGAACTTCCAGGCCCTCGTCGACAGCTTCATCGTCGCGACCGGAAACACCCTCGCCTCGCTGGTGCTCGGCACCCTCGCCGGCTACGCCTTCGCCCGCTTCCCGCGCCAGGCGGGGGGCGAGAACCTCGCGTTCTGGATCCTCTCGAACCGCATGTTTCCGCCGGTGGCGGTGCTCATCCCCATGTTCTTCCTCTTCGACGCGACGCCCTGGGGCACGGACAGCCACCTCTCGCTCATCATCCTCTACCTCGTGTTCAACATGCCGCTCGCGACCTGGCTCATGATGGTGTTCTTCCGGGACGCGCCGCGCGAGCTCGAGGAGGCCGCGTACCTCGACGGCTACCCGCCCCTCAGGGCGTTCTTCAAGGTAACCCTTCCGCTCGTCCTTCCGGGAATGATCTCGGTCGCCATGCTCTGCTGGATATTCGCGTGGAACGAGTATCTGTTCGCCAACCTGTTCGTCGGGACCGAGGTGAAGACGTTCACCATCGTCATTCCCACCTTCACCCACGGCAGCCAGACCCTGTGGAACCTCCAGATGGCGTTCAGCCTCATCGCCATGCTGCCGCCGCTGGTGCTCTTCGTGCTCCTTCGCCGCTACATGGTCCGGGGGCTCTCCCTCGGCGTCGTCAAGGGCTGACCGGGGGGAGATCCGGAACGGTGGCCGACCTTCGCATCGAGGGCCTGTGCAAGGGCTGGGACTTCCCCGTCATCGACCGCCTCGACCTCGCGGTGGAGGAGGGAGAGTTCTTCGTCGTCGTCGGCCCGAGCGGCATCGGGAAGACGACCCTGCTCAGGCTCGTCGCGGGCCTCGAGCGGTGCGACGCGGGCCGGATCCTCGTCGGCGGCCGCGACGTGACGGCGCTCCCGCCCTATCGGCGCAACGTCGCGATGACCTTCGAGAGCTACGCGCTCTACCCGCACCTGAGCGTGTTCGAGAACATCGCGAGCCCCCTGCGGGCGCAGAAGCGTCCACGCTCGGAGATCGAGACCACCGTGCGACAGGTGACCGACATGCTGCGGATCCACGAGCTGCTCGAGCGCCGTCCGGGGGAGATCTCGGGCGGGCAGAAGCAGCGCACCGCCCTTGCCCGCACCCTGGTCGCGAACCCCGAGGTCTACCTCCTCGACGAGCCGATCAGCCACCTCGACGCGCGCATCCGCCACGAGCTTCGGCAGCAGTTCCACGACCTCGAGGAGCTGCGCCGGGTCGCAACCCTCTACGTGACCCACGACTATGCGGAGGCGCTCTCGCTCGGCGACCGCATCGGGGTGATGGGCGCGGGCGGGCTCGTCCAGATCGGCACCGCCCGCGAGCTCTTCGAGCGGCCGGGCTCGCTCTTCGTCGCCCAGCATCTCGGACAGCCCTCGATCAACGTGGTGGAGGCGAAGCTGCGAAGCGCGCCCGGCGATGCCCTGACCTGCGTCGCCGCGACCGGGGACGGGCAGGGTGGCGAGGGGCTGGCGATCCCGGTCGCGGATGCGCATCGGGCCGCGCTCCTCGCGGGCGGCATCGATACGGTCACCCTCGGGATCCGGCCCCAGTTCCTCTCGGTGCTGGAGAACGGAGCGACGGCCGGCGCCGGCGCCCATGCGGGCGCTTCCGGGGAGGCCGGCGCCGGACGGGAGGGGCAATCCGCCCCTTTGCACGGCTTCGAGTTCGACGCCACGGTGGAGCTCTACGAGCCGCTCGGCGCGACCGGTGTCCTTCTCGCCGACGCGGGCGGCGTCCCCCTCACTGCCCTCACCGCCCCCGACCGCACGTTCGACTACGGGGCGCGGGTCACGCTTCGCCTGCATCCCGAGACGCTCCTCTATTTCGACCCCCGGAGCGGGGCGAGTCTGGTGCAATAGCGCCATGGCGTCGGTCAGCCTCACGGGGGTCAACAAGATCTACCGCTCGCGCGGGGAGGCGGTGCATGCGGTGAGGGACCTCGACCTCGCGATCGCGGACGGCGAGTTCGTCGCGCTGCTCGGTCCCTCCGGCTGCGGCAAGACCTCGACTCTTCGCATGATCGTCGGGCTCGAGGAGATCACCTCGGGCGAGATCGCCTTCGACGGCCGGCGGGTGAACGAGCTCGATCCCCAGCGGCGCAACGTGGCGATGGCGTTCGAGACCTACGCCCTGTACCCCGGCTTCACGGTCGCCGAGAACCTCGCGTTTCCGCTCGAGGTGATGGGGTTGCCGGAGGCGAAGCGCTCCGTGCGAGTGCGCGAGATGGCCGCGATGCTGCGCCTCGAGGACATCCTGGATCAGACCCCGGCCGCGCTCTCCGGCGGCCAGCAGCAGCGGGTGAGCCTCGGGCGGGCCCTCATCCGGGAGCCGGCCGCGTTCATCCTGGACGAGGTGATGAGCCACATCGACGCGCATCTGAAGTTCCGGATGCTCTTCGATCTCAAGCGGATCCACCGGGACCTCGGCCGCACCACCATCTACGTGACCCATGATCAGGTCGAAGCGCTCGCCCTCGCGGACCGGGTCGCGGTGATGAGCCAGGCCGAGCTCCAGCAGGTGGGGACCCGGAACGAGCTCTACCACCACCCGGCGAACGTGTTCGTCGCCGACTTCATCGGCGAGCCGCCGACCAACTTCTTCGCCACGCGCCTCGAGTCCTCGGGCGGTACGGCCCGGTTGCGGGTCGAGGACTCGGAGCTCGTGTTGGAGCTCGCGCCGGAGCGCGCCGCCCGGCTCGCGGAGACCGGCGACGCGCGCTTCATCGCGGGCATTCGCCCGCAGAACCTGCACCTCGAAGGCGGCCGGGACGGCCGCTCCGCGAGCGTGGCCGCGGCAGTCGCGATCAACGAGTACGTGGGCGAGCAGGTGATCCTGACCCTCGGAAACGGTGCGAGCGTGTTCCGGGCGCTCGCGGCTCCCGAAACGCGCGCGGCGCGCGGAGAGCCGGTGCGGATGCACTATGCTCCGCGGGACGTGATGGTATTCAGCGAATCGACGGAGGAGCTGATCGCCTGAGTGACGGGCGGCGGGCCGCGGCGGCCCGGCGCGCAATCCCGGGCGCGGCATGAACGCGCCCCGAACGAAGAAGGAGGAAAGTCCATGAGCATCTTCAGCGCCTACACGCGACGCAAGTTCCTGAGGAATGCGGCGGCCGGCGCCGGTGCGGCGGCGGCCGCGTCGGTCTTGCCGCGGAGCGCGTTCGGAGCCCAGGCGGTGCCGCCCGGCAAGAAGCTCTTCAACGACATCGATCTCACCTACTTCCAGGACTCCAACTGGCTGCACGCGCCGCTGTGGCTGTCCCCGCACCTGAAGAAGGAAGCGGGGGTCGGCATCAAGAGCCGCGAGAACTACGGCGGCGGCGACGCGGTGGCGAAGATCCTGCCGCAGCTTCTCTCCAAGCGGCCCCGTTTCGACTGGGTGCAGTACCCGAGCCTGTTCTTCGGCGCGTTCGCGGAGACCGGCCAGCTCGAGCCGCTGGACGACTACCTCGCCAAGTACGAGGGAACGTCGGACTACCTCGACTGGGTGATGCCCGCCTACCGCGAGTTCTATACCAAGTGGGACGGCAAGACCTACGGGATGATGCTGGACGGAGACATCCACATCCTCCACTACCGCAATCAGTACTTCAACGATCCCATGCTGCAGAAGAAGTACTCCAAGCGCTTCCAGCGCGAGCTCGCGGTCCCCAAGACCTGGAACGAGTTCATCGACGCCACCCAGTTCTTCACCGAGGAGCTCAAGAGCCAGAACGTGTACGGCACGTCGATGGTGGTGAACCCCCCGAACTTCGGGTGGGGCTTCTGGATGGACATCGCGGCATCGGCCGGAGTGAACTACTTCGACGAGAACATGAACCCCACCATCAACCAGGGCAAGGCCGCCGAGGCCCTGGACATGTACAAGGAGATCATCAAGTTCGGCCCCCCCGGGGCGGAAGCGATGGACATCGGCACCACCATCCAGCGCTGGCAGTCCGGCTCCGACGTCATGTCCGTGTGGTGGATCGACCTCTCCGAGTTCACCGTGCAGCAGCAGGGGGTGGAGCTCGCCGAGGACCAGCGCGGAGCCATCGTTCCCGGCTGGGAGAACGACGACGGCTCGATCACCAACCGGGCGATCTCCCTCTGGTGCCGGACCGCATCGGTTCCGAAGAACATTCCGGAGGACGTCAAGGAAGCCGCGTTCTACTTCATCTACCGCATGTCCCATCCGGACTACTCGAACGACATCGTCGCGGACGAGTACTGCGGGTCGGACCCGTTCGGGAAGAGCCACTACGGCGACGAGGCGGCGAAGCTCTATCTCGGGGCCAATCCGCAGCGCGGGACGGACAACGAGCTCTGGCCGACCAACGCCGGCATCTTCAAGAACTTCGACACGGCCAAGAACCACCTGGACGCGGGACTCGCCAACGTCGAGGTCGGCTATCCGCAGTTCTTCTGGGAAGGCGCGCCGGAGTACGCGGACGCCCTGGGGCGCAACATCTCCAAGGCGATCTCCGGAGCGCTGACCAGCCAGCAGGCGCTGGACGAGGCGGCCGAGGAGTGGGTGAAGATCTCCCAGAACCTCGGCCTCGACAGCCAGAAGCGCCAGTACCGGAACTTCGTCGACGGCGCGCGCAAGCTCGGATACAAGATCTGAGCCCGGGGCGCCCGGGCCGCCGGTTGCGTGGCCGGCGCCCGGACCGGCCGGAAAGATGCAACCGCCCCGCCCGCGGACCGCGGGCGGGGCGCGGCGAGCGGATCCGCCGGGACAGGCGACGGGTTGCTCTGCGCTCTCCAGTCCGGATCATGCCCGTTCCTGATCGCGACCACCCCTCATCCGGTCCGTCGGCCCGGACCCGGAACCCCGCGCCGGCCCGGACTTCCCGCCCGGCTCTCATTCGCGTGCGCGTGACGGGGCGGGAGCACGGGATTCGTACGCAAACGGGTACGCTCTCTCCGTGGCGTGAGCCATCCAAGCGCGGACGCGAACGGGTGTCCGCGCGCGTACGGGTCTGACCGAACGGCCCGGGCATTCCCGGGGAGGTTGCCATCGACGCCCTCTCGATCACGATCGTCATGCTCGTCTTCCTGCTCGCGGGCGGGGTGAAGGGGGTGGTCGGCCTCGGCCTCCCGACGGTCGCGGTCGCGCTGCTCTCGGCCACTTTCGGCATCGAGGCGGCGCTCCCCCTGCTCGTCATTCCGTCCTTCGTGACGAACGTCTGGCAGGGAGCGATCGGGGGCCACGCGGCGGCGTTGTTCCGGCGCTTCGGAATCGCGCTCGCAATCGTTCCCGTCACGACCTGGGTGGGCTACCACTACGTCTTCGTTGCGGCTCCGGACGCGATGGAACGGGTGCTCGGGGCCGTACTACTCTTCTACGCGGCCCTCGGGCTTCGCAGCGCACGGTTCCGCGTGCCGTCGCGGGCGGAGGCGGTGCTGACCCCGGCGGTCGGCATCGTCAACGGCCTCGTCACCGGTGTGACCGGCACGTTCGTGGTCCCCATCGTGATGTACCTCGAGGCGCTCGGTCTCGACCGCGACCAGCTCGTGCAGATGATGGGCATCGCGTTCAGCGTGTCCACCGCGGCCCTCGCGGTGGTGCTCGTCCTGCACGGGGCGTATCGGCTCGAAGCGGGGTACGTGTCGGCGGTCGCGGTCCTTCCCGCCATTGCCGGCATGGTCGCCGGGGCGCGCCTGCGCGTGCGTCTGACCCCGGCCGCGTTCCGGAAGTGGCTGCTCGTCGCCCTCGCCCTCCTCGGTCTCAAGCTCCTGGTCGCCGGCTGAGAACGAAAGCCGCGCCGCCCGGACTCGGCACCGGAGGACCGGAACCGGTCTGCCCTTCGCCAATCCGACCGGTCCGTGTGAAGTCCCCCCCATTCGGCCCTCGGGCTTCAAGCCGGACCTTGCGGGCCATCGCGTCCGGCTTTCGCGGAATTTCGCCCGGAGTAGCCGGAGTAGAATGCGCCGCTTCCGCTGGACCGAGCGAACCCGAAGGACCGAATCCATGGCGCGACTCTGCGACCTCCCCGAGGCGATGGCAGAACATCTCCGAAGTCTGCCGCTCCCCGAATTCGACGATACCGCCCTCGCGGCCGGACCGCCGCTCGCCGAGCGCCGGGTGGCCATCGTGACGAGCGCCGGCCTCGTGCGCCGCGGCGAAGACGCGTTCGCGCCCGGGGACGCCGACTACCGGGTCATTCCCGGGGACGTCCAGGGCGCGGACCTCCTCATGAGCCACATCTCGGTCAACTACGACCGCTCGGGCTTCGTCGAGGACACGAACGTGGTGTTCCCGATCGACCGATTGCGCGAGCTCGAGGCGGAGGGAACCATCGGCTCGGTCGCCGAACATCACTACAGCTTCATGGGCGCGACGGACCCCGAGAAGATGGCCGCGCCGGCCGCCCGGGTCGCGGGTCACCTCGCGGCCGACCGGGTGGATGCGGTCCTCCTCACCCCGGTCTGACCCAACTGCACGCGCGCCGTGAGCGCGCTCGCCCACTACTTCGAACGGGCCGGGATCCCCACCGTCGTCACCAGCCTCGTGCGCGAGCACAGCGAGTCGATCCGGCCGCCCCGGACCCTCTGGACCTCCTTCGAGCTCGGCCGCCCCCTCGGCGCGCCGGGGGATGCGACATTCCAGCGCCGGGTGCTCCTCGCCGCCCTCGGACTTCTCGCGGAGACGGCGGGACCGGTGCTCGCGGATTTCCCCGAGGACGCACCGGGGGTCTCGACAGGCGATGCGGGGAACGCCGGCTGGGCCTGTCCCGTGAGCCTTCCGAAGCCGGAGGGGTCCGACCCCGGGAGCCTCGTGGCGCAGGTTGCGCAGGAGGTACGAAGCCTCGCCCCGTGGCACGAACGGGCGCGCGAGCGCCGCGGCGGCCGCACCACGGTCGGCCTTTCGGGTCTCCCACCCGATGGGATCGTCGAGTTTCTCGCGGGCTACGCCGAGCGCGGCGAGGAGACGAGCCCGCGCGACGGCATCGCCTTCTCCCGCTTCCTCAAGCACGCCCTCGACGACCTCCTCGCCTGGTATCAGGAGGCGGCGACGGCGCAACCGGGTGCGACTCCGTCCGGCCGGGAGCTTGCGGCGTGGTTCTGGGGCGAGACGCGGGCGAGCCGCCTGTTTCTCGCCGTACGCGACCGCGGGGCCGCGAGCGAGGACCCCGCGATACGCCTGGTCGCGAAGCTCCTCCTCGTCCCCCGCAGCGCGAGCGCCTGGATCCCCCCCGCCTGACGGGGGCGCGACCCCCGCGCGCGGGGAGGGTAGAGGGAACCACGTTGACCCACATCGTTCGCATTGCCCAGGGTCACGCAGGCTGGCCGAGTGTGAAACCAGCGCTCGACGCCTGCCGTCACCCGACACGAAGGGGAGCCGTACCTTGAAGCGAAACGAGCTCATGGCGGGATTCCCGCCGAGCGCGGCGGGCCAGGTCACGCTCGCTAACTGGCGCCGGGCGCCGTTCAACAAGTGGTCGTTCACGCACTTGCGCGAGCTGATCCCGAGCGCCGGGATCGCCGCCGATCCGGGCGCCGTCTCGCAGATGCCGGTCGCGGGCGTCGAGCTCGAAGGGGTGGAGTTCGAGTTCGACGGCTCGCGCTACGACCTCGGGCGCTTTCTCGCCGAGACGGACACGGACGGAATGCTCGTCCTGAGGGCGGACAGGATCGTCCACGAGCACTACGGGGCCGGCATGGATGCGGCGACCCCGCACTTCTTCGCGTCCGTCACGAAGTCGGTGCTCGGGCTCGTCGCGGGCATCCTCGCCGGCCGTGGCACGATCGACGCAGGAGCCCCGGTGACCGATTGGATCCCCGAGGTCGCGGAGACCGCCTGGGCCGGCGCGACCCTGCGCGACCTCCTCGACATGCGGGTGGGCATCCGGTTCGACGAGGACTACCTCGCCACGTCGGGCGCGATCATCGAGTACCGGAAGGCGCAGGGCTGGGACCCCCTCGCGCCCGGGGAGGAGCCGTCGGACCTGCGCTCCTTCTTCCGGACCCTGACGGCGCGGGACGGCCCGCATGCCGGAGCCTTCCACTACGTCTCGCCCAACACCGACCTCCTCGGCTGGGTCATCGAGCGGGCGGCCGGGCGGCGCTACGTGGACCTCGTGAGCGAGCTCCTGTGGAAACCTATGGGCGCGGCGGCCGACGCGTACGTCACCGTCGACCGGCTGGGCGCCCCCCGGGCCGCCGGCGGCATGTGCGCGACCCTTCGCGATCTTGCGCGGATCGGACAGCTCGTCGCCAACCGGGGCCGCCGCGACGGGAAGGAGGTGGTCCCCGCCGACTGGATCGAGGACATCCTCGGCGCGGGCGATCCGTCGGCCTGGGACGCGGGCGACTTCGCGCCCTACTTCCCGGGCCTGGACGCCCACTACCGCAGCAAGTGGTACGTGCGCCGCGGCGCCGCTCCGTTGGCGTTCGGCGTCGGCGTGTACGGACAAAACGTCTTCGCGGATCCCGAGAACGGCATCGTGATCGCCAAGTTCTCGTCGCAGGCCCCGCCCCTGGACGAACGCCTCATTGCGCTCACCATGCGCGGCGTCGAGTCCATCCGCCACCATCTCGCGGGGGGCTGAAGCGCGGGGCGCCTGTTTGGCGAGGCCGTGCTCAAGGCCGCGATCCGGCCGGTGCCCCCGATGCGGAACGGGCGCAATGGGGACACGATGCGAATACCCTCCCGCACCCCCCGTCCAGACGCCGGCGTCGATCCGCCAGCGGTCCAACCATTCTCGAGAGACGACCGGGTGCCTTGTCCGGCTGGCTCCTTGATGTCGGCGCTTCGACCGACATCGCTTCCGAATGCGAACGGGACCGGACGGCGTGCGGGGGGTCGAGTGCTCGGTCGTCGCCTTGCGGCAGGCTGAGGCCGGCCGATTCAGCCCTGCGCGGCGCCCCCGTTCTCTCGGCGGAGGGCGCTCGACGGCGCGAACCGATCGAGCACCTGCCCCGGTCCCCGCCCGTTCGTGACGTAGTCGGAGCCGTCGAAGACCTCGACCCCGTTGCAGAACACCCCGTGGATCCCGAGCGGCCGGCGGATCGTGCGCCGGCCGCCCCCCGGGAGGTCCGCGACCCGTTCGCTCGCGGTGACCCCGACCGTCTCCGGGTCGAACAGCAGGAGGTCCGCCCAGGCGCCCGTCTCGATCCGCCCGCGGTCGGGGATCCCGTAAAGGTCCGCGGGGTGGCTGGTGAGACGCCGCACCCCGTCGGCGATGTCGAACTCGCCGAGCTCCCGCACCCAGTGGGAGAGGAAGTGAAGGCCGTAGCCCGCTTCGCACATGAAGGTGAGGTGCGCCCCCGCGTCGGAAAGGGCGACGACTCCCGCCTCGTGCTTCAGCAGCCGCGCGACGCCCTCGTCGCCCACGTTGAGGAACTGCCCGATGAACATGGTCTCGAGGTTCTCCTCGAGACCGAGGTCGAACATCGTGTCGAGGGGGTCCGCTCCCCGCTCCGCCGCGATGTCCGCGATGGTCCGGTCCGCGAGCCCGTCGTTCTTCGCGAGGGCGGGGACCGCGACCACCACCCGGTCCCAGTTGCCCTGGAAGATGAGACCGGGCCGGGGGTTGGCGAGGCTCGCGCGGAAACGGTCCCGAAACTCCCGGCTGCCGAAGTAGGGAACGAGCCGTTCGCGTCCGTACGCCTTCACCTCCGAGAAAGCGTCGTGGCTGAAGAAGGGATACGCGTTCGCCAGGGTGAAGTCGAACGACAGCGGCTGGCAGGGGATCTGGATGTACACCGGGTTGCCGCGCGCCTGCGCGGCCCGGCACGCCTCGAACATCCCGATGGAGCGCTCGGGCGCCTGCTCGTTGTACATCGCCGCTCCCGTCCCCTTGAACACGGCCCGTCCGTGGCGGCCGGCGACCGCCTCGATCTCTTCGACGGTCTTCGCCCCGGAAGCGAGCTGCACGATTCCGGCCGGACGGGACCCCATGGCGCCGACGAGCGCATCGAACTCCGAGAGATCGGTGATCGTCGAGGGCATCGGGACGCCCCCGTAGCCCGAGTGGTTGAGGGAATACGACGCTCCGAGCCCGATGGCCCCGCCGTCCATCGCCTCGGCCACCAGCGCCTTCATCCGCGCGAGCTCGTCCGGGGTCGCCTCGGCCCGTTCGGACGCCGCCTCGCCCATGACCGTGGTGCGGATGACGGAGTGGCCGGCGAGCACCGCGACGTTCGCCGCGGGCGCGATCGCGCGGAGCGCCGCCAGGTACTCGCCGAAGGTTTCGAATTCCCAGCGCACCCCGGCGCGGAGAGCCTCGAGGTCCATGCCCTCGACGACCGAAAGATTGCGCAGGATGAGGTCCCGCACCGGCGGGGCGGCCGGCACGATCCCGAATCCGCAGTTGCCCATGACCACCGTGGTCACGCCGAGCGAGGGTGAGGGCGAGAGGGTGCGGTCCCAGGTAATCTGCGCGTCGTAGTGGGTGTGCAGGTCGACGAATCCCGGCGCGAGGGTGAGGCCGCCCGCATCGATCTCGCGCTCCGCGGACTCGCGGACCGCTCCGACCTCGCCGATGCGCCCGTCGCGCACCGCGACGTCCGCCCGGACCGGTTCGTTGCCGAGGCCGTCGACGACGGTCGCCCCGCGGATGACGAGCTGATTCATGAATTACCATCCCCACCGGAACTCGGATGTCCCAGAGGATAACCGCTCGCGATAGAGGATTGAGAGCAATGGAATTCGACTACGTCATCGTCGGAGCCGGCTCGGCCGGCTGCGTGCTTGCCCACCGTCTCTCCGAGGACCCGCGCAACCGGGTGGCCCTCCTCGAGGCGGGAGGCCGCGACAAGAACATCTGGATCCACCTTCCGGTCGGCTTCGCGAAGACCCTGAACGATCCGACGGTGAACTGGCTCTTCGAGACCGAGCCGGACGAGAAGACCCGGAACCGCCCGATCCCGATCCCGCGCGGCAAGGTCCTCGGCGGGTCGAGCTCCATCAACGGGATGCTCTACATCCGGGGCCATCCCCGCGACTACGACATCTGGGCTCAGCTCGGAAACCGGGGCTGGTCCTTCGACGACGTGCTCCCCTACTTCAAGCGTTCGGAGAATCAGGAACGGGGGGCGGACGAGTTCCACGGGGTCGGCGGCCCGCTCAACGTCTCCGACCAGCTCGAGACGCACCCGATGTGCGACGCGATCATCGAAGCGGCGGAGAATTGCGGCTACCCCCACAACCGGGACGTGAACGGCGCGTCCCAGGACGGCTTCGGCTACTGCCAGGCCACGATTCGGAAGGGACGGCGCGCGAGCGCCGCCCAGGCGTTTCTCGCCCCGGTGCGGTCACGCCCGAACCTCACCGTGCTGACCCAGGCGCCCACCACCAGGGTCCTGTTCGAGGGGAAGCGGGCGGTCGGGGTGGAATATTCGCAGCACGGCGAGCGCAAGACGGTCCGCGCCGCGCGGGAAGTGATCCTGTGCGGCGGCGCGATCAACTCGCCGCAGATCCTCGAGCTCTCGGGGGTCGGGGACGGCGAACGCCTGCGCGGGCTCGGCATCGAGGCCGTCCACCACCTGCCGGGAGTCGGAGAGAATCTTCAGGACCATTTCGCGGTCCGGATGTCCTGGCAGGTGACCGGGACCGTCACCTACAACGAAAGGACGCGGGGGCTCAGTCTGGTTCGAGAGGGCCTGCGCTACCTGTGGAACCGCACCGGCATCCTCGCCCTGTGCGCCGCGAACGTCACCGGCTACGTCCGGACCCGGGAAGAGGTGGAGACGCCGGACGTCCAGTACTTCATGGCCCCGGCAAGCTTCGCGGACTCGCAGGACCGGGCCCTCGACACGGAGCCCGGAATGTCGATCGGGTTCTGCGTCCTTCGACCGGAGTCGATCGGCACGGTGCACGCGAAGTCGTCCGACCCGTTCTCCGCGCCCGCAATCCGGCCGAACTTCCTGGACTCGAAGGTCGATCGCGATGCGATTGTCGAAGGCACCCGCATCGCGCGCCGGATCGTGGAGGCGCCGCCCATGGACCCCTACCGGGGACCGGAGCTGATGCCGGGAGGCGAGGCGCAGACGTACGACGAGCTGCTCGACTACGCCCGCGACACCGGGACCACCGTGTATCACCCGGTGGGCACCTGCAAGATGGGGAGCGATCCCAGGGCGGTGGTGGACGATCGGCTGAGGGTTCACGGGCTCGACGGCCTCCGGGTTGCGGACGCGTCCATCATGCCGACCCTGGTCTCGGGAAACACCAACGCCCCCGTCATCATGATTGGAGAGAAGGCGGCGGACCTCGTCCGCGAGGACGCCGGGATGCGGTGACGGCGCGGGAATCCGGGGATTTCGGCGCAAGCGGGCAGGACCGGCCGGAAGCGCGCGTCCGCGCCGGCCGGCGGCCGCCGGCCTCGCCGATTCCGGCGCTTCGCGCCGTTGCAGCGGCCCGAAGGAGCACGGTTCAACACCACGAGCGAATTGGCGTTCGGCCGGCGGGATGTCGGCGGAGCCCACGGGATAGAATGCGGGCCGCGCGCGACGGCGCGCGACGCACAAGGGGGAAGTTCGATGTCCGAGAGCCGCGATCCGGTCGAATGGTACCGGCGCATGCGGCGCCTTCGCCGCTTCGAGATGCGGGCAGCGGAGCTCGTCGGGGAAGGCGAGATCGCCGGGCCGGTACACGAGTACATCGGCGAGGAGGCGGTCGCGGTCGGGGTGTGCGCGGCGCTTCGCGCGGACGACGTCATCACGAGCACCCACCGGGGGCACGGCCATATCCTCGCCAAGGGGGGAGCCCCCGACCGCATGTACGCGGAGCTGCTCGGGCGCGACAGCGGGTACAACCGCGGGCGCGGGGGCTCCATGCACATCGCGGACTTCGCGCTCGGCATCTTCGGCGCGAACGGAATCGTCGGCGCGGGGGCCCCGATGGCCTGCGGCGCCGCGTACACCTTCAAGCTCCGGGGCGAAGACCGCGTCGCCGTCCCCTTCTTCGGCGACGGCGCCATGAACCAGGGAGTCCTGCTCGAGTCGTTCAACCTTGCCGTGGTTGTCGATCTCCCGGTGGTCTTCGCGTGCGAGAACAACGGGTACGCGATTTCGTCGCCGATCGATGAAATGCTCGGGGGCGAGCTCGTCGAGCGGGCGGCGGGATTCGGGCTCCCCGTCCGGTCGGTGGACGGCATGGACGTGCGCGCGGTGCACGCCGCCACCAGCGCCGCCGTCGAGCGCGCTCGGGCGGGCGGCGGTCCGACCTTCCTCGAATTCCGGACCGCCCGGTACTCCGTGCACAACATCGCGACCGGCGCGCGGATGCGCGACAGCCGTTCGGAAGAGATGCTCGCGCAAGCGCGCGGCCGCGACCCGCTCGAACGGCTCGCGGGCGAGCTCAGCGGCAACGGCGGCTGGGGCGCGGGCGGCCGCGAAGCGGTCGACGACGAGATCGAGCGCGAGCTCGAGGGCGCAATCGGGTTCGCCCGCAACAGCCCCCGGCCGCGCCCCGAGACCGCCCTCGACTACATGTACGCCGACACCTATCCGGACTTTCCCGCACCGGGCTGGGAGCAGTAGTTCCATGCGCGAGATGACTTACATTCAGGCGCTCAACGAGGCGCTCCACCAGGCGATGTCCGAGGATTCCGCCGTGTTCGTCCTCGGCGAGAACATCCGCGGCGGCATGCGCCCGGAGACGGCCGGGCTCGACGATGCGTTCGCGCCGGGACGGGTGCTGGACATGCCGATCTCGGAGGCCGCGTTCACGGGTTTCGCCAACGGGGCGGCGCTTGCCGGGATGCGGCCGGTGGTGGAGTTCCAGGTCGCGTCCCTCATGTTCCCCGCCTTCGATCAGATCGTGAACCAGGCCGCGAAGCTGCCCCTGATGCTGGGCGGGCAGGCGCACATTCCGATCACGTTCTTCCTCATGGGGGCGGGCGCCGGGGGCGGGCGCGCCGGCCAGCATTCGGACAACCCCTACACCTTCCTCATCCACGCCGGGATCAAGACGGTCTGTCCTGCGACCCCCGCCGATGCGAAGGGTCTCATGCTGGCCGCGATCTTCGAGAACGACCCGGTGGCGGTCGTCGTCAACGCCAACCTGCTCCGGACGACCGGCGAGGTGCCGGCCGGGAGCGAACGAACGCCGCTCGCGAACGGGAAGGTGCGCCGCGCCGGCCGGGACGCGACGGTCTGCGCGATCGGAAGCCTCGTGCCCGCCGCGCTCGAGGCGGCGGAACGGCTCACCGCCGACGGCATCGAGGTGGAGGTCTGGGACCCCCGCAGCCTCCTCCCCTTCGACAAGGAGGGGCTCGCCGCGTCGGTCGCGAAGACCGGAAGGCTCGTGGTCGCGGACGACTCCGCGCGGACCTGCGGGTTCGCGGCGGAGGTCGCGGGTCTCGCAGCCGAGCGCTGCTTCGACTCCCTCCGCGCCCCCATCAAGCGGGTCACCCGGGCCGACGTGACCGTGCCGTACAGCACCCCGATCGAGCACGCCATGCTGCCCGCGGCCGGCGAGGTCGAAGCCGCCGTCCGTGCGATCGCGGCCTGACCGCGCCCCGGGTCCGGTGCGCGGCCGAAGCGGATTCGCATCCACCCGATGAGTTCCGCCGTCCGCTTGCACGGCGGCGGCATCGGGGCGCGGGCGGCGACGAAACACCGCTCGTCCGGCGACCGGCACCCCCGCCCTCCCCCGTCCCCCGCCGCGTCGAACGGCAGCGCCGGGCGATGACGAACATCCTGTTCATCATGGCGGACCAGCTCCGCTTCGACTACCTCGCGTGCTACGGACACCCGACCATCCGCACTCCGAACATCGACGCGCTCGCCGCGCGCGGGGTGCGCTTCGAGCGCGCCTACGTGCAGTCGCCGATCTGCGGGCCGAGCCGGATGAGCTTCTACACCGGACGCTACGTGCACAGCCACGGCGCGACCTGGAACGGCGTCCCCCTGCGGGTCGGGGAGATGACGCTCGGTGACCACCTGCGCCCGCTCGGGGTGCGAACCGTGCTGTGCGGCAAGACCCACATGCAGGCGGACCGGGAGGGCATGGCGCGGCTCGGCCTGGACCCCGAGAGCGTGGTGGGGGCGCGGGTCGCCGAGTGCGGGTTCGACGTCTGGGACCGGCTCGACGGGCTCCATCCGAGCGCGAACGCGCAGCCAAGCCACTACCAGGAGCACCTGACGGGGCTCGGCTACGACGGGCCCAACCCGTGGGAACAGTGGGCCAACTCGGCCGCGGGCGACGACGGGGAGATTCTGTCCGGGTGGCTGATGCGCCATGCCGATCGCCCCGCCCGCATCGCGGAGAAGGACAGCGAGACGCCATACGCGACCTCCCGCGCAATCGAGTTCATCGAGCAGGCGGGCGACGCTCCCTGGTGCCTGCACCTGAGCTACATCAAGCCGCACTGGCCGTACATCGTACCCGCGCCGTACCACGCGATGTACGGCAGGCACGACATTCTGCCCGCGGTAAGGAGCGAGGCCGAGCGCGAGAACGCGCACCCGGTGCTCGCGGCGTTCCACGAGCACCGGTTCTCGAAGGCGTTCTGCCGCGACGAGGTGCGCGAACGGGTGATCCCCGCCTACATGGGCCTCATCACGCAGATCGACGACCAGATCGGCCGGCTCGTCGCGTACCTCGACGAGAGCGGGCGGACGAACGACACGATGATCGTCTTCACCTCGGACCACGGGGACTATCTCGGCGACCACTGGCTGGGGGAAAAGGAGCTCTTCCACGAACCTTCCGTCAGGGTCCCGCTCGTGGTCGTCGATCCGTCCGGGGACTCCGATCCGACCCGCGGCACCGTTTCGCACGCGCTGGTCGAGGGCATCGACCTCGTGCCGACCTTCGTAGAGGTGGCGGGGGGAACGCCCCGACGTGAGGTGCTCGAGGGCCACTCCCTCGTGCCGCTCCTCCACGGGACCGCCGAGCGCCTCCGGGACCACGTCGTCAGCGAGTACGACTATTCGTTCCGGGCCGCGCGGGCGGTGCTCGACCAGCCCGTCGAGGCGGCCCGGCTGGCGATGATCTTCGACGGACGGTTCAAGCTCGTCCACGCGGAGGGCTTCCGGCCGATGCTCCACGACCTCGAGGCGGACCCCGACGAGCTCGAGGACCTGGGCGTCGATCCGGCTCTCGCCGCGGTCCGCGACCGGCTGCAGGGAGCGCTCGACCGGTGGTTCCGGCGCCACCACATGCGGACGACGATCTCCGACGAGACGATCCTCGCGCGTGCGGGGAGCGAGCTCGACCGGGGCATCGTCATCGGCTTCTGGGACGAGTCCGAGCTCGCGGACGCGAGCCGCCGGGGCCACTCGGGGAACTAGGCTCCTCGAGGGGCCCCGATCTTTACCGATGAGTCCAGGTTGCAGTTCGGTATCGGGAACGAAACGTACGAGGCGACTACCGCTGCGAAGCGGCCGGGTTTCGAACCGGGAAGGGTGGCTTCGAACCGGTCTCGTAGGTCCGAGGCGCAGCCTCTCAAGAGCCGGATTCCGTTTGCGGATTCCCGCCAGGAATCCGTCGATGCTCGTACGCAGTCCCGCAACGTCGAGGCCATGCGCGGCGTCGTGCTCGGCCGCGACGCCGTATCGTCGAAGCGCCCGGCGCCCGACCCCGAGGGCCAGGATCCGTTGTGGACGATGTGCCAGCGCTTCTGCCACCGCGGCAGTGGACGTACCGGCAAGATACGGCTCGACCAGCACGATGTCGGTACCCGTCGCGACCTCGCGCAACGTCCTCTGGTCGAGCGGATGCACCGTGGACGTGTAGAGCAGGTTGACCCCACGGCCGGCGACCGCTTCACGGACCCGGTCGAGCATGGGTCCAACGGCAATCACCGTGCAGGCGGCGGAGCGCTCGCGCAGCTCGATCTGCAACCGGCCGCGGTCCGTCGACCTCGGGCGCGCGTTGGCGGCGTCGGAGAGGCGCAGGTACGTTGGCTCGCACCGGGTGGCGGCATCCCTCAGCAGCGCCTCCGCTTCATCCGGGTGTCCCGGCACGTGCAGGCGCCAGCCCGGCAAGGTCGAGAGGCAGGCGATGTCTCCGGGGGCGTGGTGCGTGTAGCCGCCGGCGGCCCAGTCATGGCTTGCCCCGACGGAGACCAGGATCGCGCCGACACCCTGGTGACCGAGATCGAGCTTCACCTGCTCGAATGCACGCTCCACGAGAAACGGGGCGTAGGAGTGCACGATCGGGCGAAGACCCTCGAGGGCATGGCCTGCGGCGACTCCAATCAGGAGCTGCTCTCGGATGCCCAGGTTGCGCAGTCGTTCGCGGTGGCGGCCCGCGGCGCCGGAGGCACTGAACCGATCGACACCGATGTCCGCGAGCAGCAGCACGATCCGCGGATCCGTGTCGAGCAGATCCGTCGCGACGGCCGTGAAGCGGTCTCGCATCGTTTCCATCCTCATCCCTCCTTCGGTTGGGCATGACAGACGACGACCCGGGGCCGTCCCGGTGACCGGGCAGCGAACGCCGAGGCCAGCGCCGCGTGATCGCGGCCGTTCACGACGGCCGTCTCCCAACCCTCGATTGCAAACCGCGCTTCGATGCCGCCCGGCCAGCCGTGCGTGGCCGATGCGTTGTCAACGACGATCGCCGTGAGCCGGTCCAGGCGCATTCGCCCCGCGAGCGCGATCGCCTCGTGGTTGCTCCCCTCGTCGAGCTCCGCATCGCCGAGCAACACGAACACGCGGGGACTCGCCGCCGCGCAGGCATCGAGGGCAAGCGCGACTCCGAGCGCGATCGGGAGACCGTGACCGAGCGAACCGCTGGCGATCTCGACCCCGGGAACGAGGTTGCGGTCCGGATGATGACCAAGGGGCGATTCGAATCGGCCGAAATCGGCGAGCCACTCCCACGGGATGAACCCCTTGGCGGCCAGGACGGCGTAAAGGGCCATCGGGCCGTGGCCCTTCGACATCAGGAACCGGTCGCGGTCGGGGGCTTCGACGGTCTCCGGGGTCGTCCGCAGCACCCGGTCGTAGAGGGTCCAGAGCACGTCCAGGGTCGATGTCGCGCTCGGCGAATGCTTCTCGTCGCCGGTCATCATCGTCATGAGCGCCGGCAGGTCTTCGTAGCGATTCATGGAAGCGGCCTCCCGATTCGGGCATCCGAGTGGTCAATTCTGCAACTTCAAGTAAACTTCAAGTCAAGACCGGCTCGACGGGACCGTGAACGGAGGGCGCCGCCGTGGCACGCAAATCGGACTACCTGACGATTGGCCAGGCGGCGAGCCGCTGCGGGGTCGCGGCGTCCACGTTGCGGTTCTACGAGCAGCGGGGGCTGATCCGGTCGATCCGCAACGCGGGCAACCAGCGCAGATACCATCGCTCGATGCTTCGCCGCATCTCGGTGATCCGGGTGGCCCAGAGACTCGGACTCACGCTTGCGGAGATCGAGGACGCGCTCGCCCGGCTTCCGGACGGGAGGACTCCGACCCGGCGCGATTGGGAGCGGCTGTCCCGGCTGTGGCGACGCCGGCTGGACGACCGAATCGCGCAGCTCGAGAACCTTCGAGAGAAGCTGGCGAGCTGCATCGGGTGCGGGTGTCTCTCCCTGAAGAGCTGCGCGCTGTACAACACGGGCGACCGCGCGGCCGGGCGCGGTTCCGGTCCGCGTTACCTGCTCGGAGACTCGCCGGAGCCGGAGCCGGAGCCGGAGCCGGAGTAGCGTGCCCGCGCCTCGGGATCGGCGCGGCAGCATGGATTGCTCGCGCCCGCGACGACCGAGCGGTTCCATGGGGTACCCGCCAACGGCATCACCGGCGCGACGGACCCTCATGCCGATGTCGGCGAGCCACGAAATCGGTGCGATATCGCTGCCTGCCGCCAGTCCGGGACCGGATCATCCGGCGCGGGCGGGCGGGCGGAATCTGCGTCCGAGGCCCTCCCAGCAGTCCGCGTAGGCGGTGTCGAGCCGATCGAGGCTCGATGCGTAGGCGGTCGGCTCGAGCGCGTAGCGGGTCTCGAACATGAACGCGAGGGTGCCCGAGAGTCTTTCGGGCTCGAGATCCTTCGCGCGCGCCGCTTCGAAAGCCTGCGTGTCCGGTCCATGGGCGACCAGGGAGTTGTGGAGGCTCATCGCGCCGGGCACGAACCCGCCCGGCTTCGCATCGTAGACCCCGTGGACCAGGCCCATGAACTCGCTCATGACGTTCGCGTGGAACCACGGCGGGCGGAAGGTGTCCTCCATCACCAGCCACCGCTCCGGGAAGATGACGAAATCGACGTTGGCGGTTCCCGGGGTGTCCGAGGCCGCGGTCAACACCGTGAATATCGACGGATCGGGGTGGTCGAACAGGGTGGAGCCGACCGGGGAGAAGCGCCGGAGGTCGTACTTGCAGGGGGCGCAGTTGCCATGCCAGGCCACCACGTCGAGGGGCGAGTGCGGCAGCACCGACCGGAACATCCGCCCGCGCGCCTTGACGAAGAGCTCGCACCCGGTCTCGCGATCTTCGTACGCCGCGGCCGGGTACAGGAAGTCGCGCTCGTTCGCCAGGCCATTCGCGCCGAGCGGTCCGCGCTCCGGGAGCGCCAGGGCCGCGCCGTAGTTCTCGCAGAGGTAGCCGCGGATCGGCCCGTCCACCAGCTCGACGCGGAACCTGACGCCACGCGGGATCACCACGATCTCGCCCGGTTCGGCAACGATGATCCCGAACTCGGTCAGGAACCGCACCCGGTTCTGCTGGGGCACGACGAGGAGCTCGCCGTCGGCGTCCTGGAAGAACCGGTCCTCCATCGAGGCATCGGCGACGTAGACGTGGCTCGCCATGCCGGCCTGCATCGCCGCGTCGCCGCAGGTCGCGATCGTGCGTAGGCCGGAGAGGAAGTCGGTCCGGCCACCGGTCGGGACCGGAATCGGATGCCAGCGAAGCGGCATGAGGGGGAGGTCGCTCTCGCGGCACGGGGCGGTCCGGATGCGGCCGGTGCCCACCTCCTCGAACCGCGCGCCGTGTCTGACGGAAGGGAGGATCCGGTACAGCCAGGAACGGCGGTTGCGCGCGCGCGGCGCGGTGAACGCGGTCGCGCTGAGCTGCTCCGGATACAGGCCGAGCGGCGGGCGCTGAGGGGAGTTGCGTCCGACGGGGAGCGCCCCCTCTTCGGCCTCGGTCGAGTGAGTGTTCCCGAAACCGGGAAGGTAGCCGTGATCGGGGTCCGCATCGTCGATGCGCCCGCCCCGGGCAATGACTTCGTCGAACCTCATGCGGGACGCTCCTTGATTTGGGTGTCGGTCGCGCCGTGACCCGGCACGGAGTCCGGGCCGACCCGGTCAACCGTACCCGAATTCCCGAAGACTCCCATCCCTTGGCGACCCTCGCGGCGACCTTCGTCCAGATCGGCTCGGCGGACCCGGTTACGGAGGGTCTGGTCCGAGCACTCGAACTCTCGGGCCAGCTCGCGAAACACGCGCCCCGAGCGGACCAGCTCCACTATCCGGCGGCGAAATTCGGGCGGGTCCGGAAGGGATATTCGTGGCTTCGGGGATTTCTCCACCCAAGAAGGGTTCAACAACCACGAATGCCGGTCAACTCCCTCCCGGCCCTTTGCGCACAGCTTGCTCACCCGCGCGCCGGGGCACATCGCCACCACCAGCGCCGCCGCCCGAACTCCGGTCCGTGCTTCGCCTTCGCCGTCGTCGTCAGCGCATCTTCCTCCCGTCGTTCCGGTGCCCCGCGGCCGCAGAAATCCGCTACCGATCCCGGCACAATGCCAGCCGCCACACACCACTTCACCGATATCCGGTTGAGCGATCGGGAGCGCAAAGTGGTGCTATATTGATCACATCATGGTGCGTACTCAAATACAGCTCACCGAGGTCCAGCACCGAGAACTGACCCGTTATTCCCGGCGACTCGGCATCTCCCTCTCGGAAGCCATCCGGCGTTGCGTGAACACGCAGCTCGAGCATGACAGGACCTCCCCGGCGCGCGAGGATCGCGTTCGTGCGGCACTGGCGGTTTGCGGCAAGTATCGCGACATCCACGGCGAGGCCCGGGTAGCCCTGGAACACGACCGCTTTCTCGAAGACGCCTACAGCCGATCGTGAGCGTATTTGCCGACACCTCCGGTCTGTATGCATTGCTGGTCGGATCGGAGGACGGTCACGCCGATCTCGTCCGTGCATTTCGAAACGTCCTAACCGGCGACCGGCCGCTCCGGACCACGTCCTACGTGCTGATTGAAACGATCGCGCTCCTCCAGAGTCGTATCGGACTGGAGCCGGTGCGCGACTTCGATGAGCATGTGTTTCCGCTGCTCTCGGTGGAGTGGGTATCCGAAGACCTGCATCGGCGCGGTGCCCGCCGTCTGTCGACGGAGAACCGCCGGCGTCTCAGCCTCGTCGACTGCGTCAGCTTCGAGTTCATGCGTCAACAAGGGATCAGTGACGTGCTCGGGCTTGACCGCCACTTTGAAGAGGCCGGCTATCGACTACTTCCCGCACGGCGGCCATAGCCGGAGACGATTGCGTTGCAGGGAGATCAATCCATGATCGAGACGATTGAGAATGAATGAACCGCAAGGCGGATACTGCGTCGGCGTTGACATCGGCGGCACGTTCACCGACGTGGTGTGCGCGCGGGACGGGCACCCGCCCCTCGTGTTCAAGGTCCCGAGCACGCCGGCGAACCCCGGAGAGGCCGCGCTCGCGGCGGTGGAGCGCCTTGCGGCGGCCGGGGTGCGGCCCGACTCCCTGGCCCGGATTGCGCACGGGACCACCATCGCGACCAACGCGGTGCTCGAGCGCAAGGGGGGCCGCCTCGGGATCCTGACCACGGAAGGGTTCCGCGACACGCTCGAGATCGGACGCCAGATGCGGCGCGAGATGTACGAGGTCCGGCTCGACCCCCAGACCCCGGTGTTCCTTGCCCCGCGCGCCATGCGGCTCGGGGTTCGGGAAAGGGTGGGACCCGCGGGCGAGGTCATCCTGCCGCTCGACGAGGAGTCGGTGCGGTCCGCGCTCGACCGCCTTGTCGCGGCGGGCGCCGAGGGCGGCGCGGGCTGCCTGCTCTTCTCCTTCGTCAATCCGGAACACGAGCGCCGCGTGCGCGCGATTGCACGTTTGGAGCATCCGGAGCTCGAGGTATCGCTCTCGAGCGAGGTGGATCCGGCGTTCCGCGAGTACGAGCGCACGGCGGTAACCTCCTTCGACGCGTACATCAAGCCGACGGTTCGCCGCTACCTCGCCGAACTCGCGGGACGGCTCGTCGACTCGGGGGTGCGCGCGCCGCTTCAGGTAATGCAGTCGCGCGGGGGACTCGCGGGCGCCACTATCGCCGGCAACCGCCCGGTGAGGCTCTTTCTTTCCGGCCCGGCGGCCGGGGTAATCGGCGGTCAGGCGACCGGGGCGGCGAGCGGCCACGACGATCTCATCACCCTCGACGTGGGAGGAACCAGCTCCGACATCGCGCTCGTGTCCGAGGCCAAGCCGCTCATCCGGAGCGAGGGCGTCATCGACGGGTTTCCGGTCCGGGTGCCGATGGTGGACGTGAACGCCATCGGGGCGGGCGGAGGGAGCATCGCCTGGATCGACGATGCGGGCGGGCTCCGGGTCGGACCGCACTCCGCCGCCTCGGATCCCGGGCCCGCCTGCTACGCGCGCGGCGGAAGCGAGCCGACGGTGACGGACGCTTCCGTCGTGCTCGGCTACCTCGATCCGGGGAGCTTCGCCGGCGGCGCCGTCGAGCTCGACGTGGAACGGGCTCGCGCCGCGATCCGCGAACGCATCGCGGGGCCGCTCGGCGTCGACACCGAGGACGCGGCCGCCGGCATCCACCAGGTGGTCAACGCGCAGATGGCCGAAGGCATCCGGCTCGTGTCCGTTCGCCAGGGCTTCGACCCGCGCGAGTTCACCCTGGTCGCGATGGGCGGGGCGGGCCCGCTCCACGCCTGCGCGCTCGCGACCGACCTCGCCATGTCGCGCGTGCTCGTGCCCCGCCACCCAGGCGTGCTCTCCGCGGCCGGGCTCCTCGCCGCGCCGATCGAGCACGAGGTATCGACCGCGTACGCGGAGCCGCTCGCCGGGCTCGACATGGCGCCCGTGCGAAGCATCGTGGCCGAGCTCGACTCCGCCGGGCGAAGGCTGACGGAGCGCGAGGGACTCTCCCCGGACGAGGTCGAGGTGCTCCACTTCGCCGACGTGTGTCACGTCGGGCAGGGCTATCACCTCGAGGTGCCCTTCGAGCCGGGCGCGGACGACGCGCTCGAACGCCTCTATGCGGGCTTCCTCGAGGCCCACGAGCGGGTGCACGGACACGCGGTGGAGGCGCCGGCCCGATTCGTCAACATCCGGGCCGTGCACCGGCAGAGGATGCTGGACGGCAGTGGCGCGCCCCGTCCGTCATCGGGGGCCGTCCCTTCGGGAAGCCCGGGCACCGGAGGGAACGAAGGTGCCACCCCGGGTCGCCGCGAGCGGCGCATGGTCCGGTTTCCCGACGAGCCGTCCCCCGTCGAGACGCTCATCGTCGCACGGGACGCGCTCCTCCCCGGCGACCGGCTGGCCGGACCCGCGATCGTCGAGCAGGACGACACCACCACCCTCATCCCGTCCGGCTGGACCGCCCTCACCGGAGGCACGGGAACCATGACCCTGGTACCGGACGCCTACGGGTAGCACGCGGACCGGTTCCGGGGAATCGGCTTCCGGACCGCGGCGTCGACCGTGCCCCGCAGGTGCCCTCCGCCGACATCACGGGCGCGAAGAGCGACAGCGAACGCGGGGACGGACGGCGTGTCCGTGGCTTGCGAGCGCCGGCATTGAACGCCGGCCGGAGCTTCAGGCGTCGGGGTAGCGCCAGGGCGGGTCGGGCTGCTCCGCCTCCTCGTCGATGGTCCAGTGGGGGATCGACATCCCCTCGCACACCTCGACGAAGACCATCCGCACCCGGGTCCCGATGCCGACCCGCTCGATCGTCTCCGGAGGTGCGAACGTTCCCTCCGGGGTGACCAGGTTGCCCGCGACGCGCAGCGCCTCATGCTCGGTCGGCTCCCCCTTCTGGGTATCGAGGTCCACGAGGAGGATCAGGTAGGGGACGAGCTCCCGGAACGCGGGCTGAATGGGGTGGTGAACTTCGGCGTAGGTGTGCACCGTCCCCTTCCCCTCCACGGACACCCACTCCGACTCGCGGTCGCTCGTCCATGGACACGCGGTGGTCGGGGGATAGCGAAGGAGGCCGCTCTCGCGCCCGCGCTGGAGGCGAAAGTCCCCCGCATGGCAATAGCGGAAGAACTCGCGGTTCTCCTCGTCCACGTCGTCGATGGTGAGGGCCATCCCGAGGTACTCGCCCCTTAGCGGCATCGTCCGCTCCTCCGTATCCGTTTCGTGTTCGTTTGCGCGTTCGAGTTCAGATCCTGGCCCGGTGTCGCCGGCACGGGCGGCCGGGCGGCCGGCCGGCTTCGTTCGTGGCCCGGCTGGGCGGGTGCCCGTACGCCCCCGCCACCGCCGCCGCGGCCGTCGCCTCAGCCCCGCTCCAGGACCATCGCGGAGCCGAGCCCCGGGGTCCCCCAGCCGAGGTTCGCGCTGATCTCGGCGCCGCGCACCTGCCGGCACCCCCCTTCGCGGTAGTCGTAGGTGTGCTCCCGGCTCCCGTCCGACCCGATCGGGCAAGAGTCGTCCACCTCGCCCCGGAGCTGGCGCACGTTCTCGATGACCATGTTCATGCCGTGGGTGTAGCCCTCGCAGAGGTGGCCGCCCGAGGTGTTGTTGGGCCGCGCGCCACCGAGCTCGATGGTGCCGTTCGATACGTACTCGCCCCCTTCGCCCTTGGAGCAGAAGCCGTAGTCCTCGAGCTGGAGCATGGTGGTGAAGGTGAACGCGTCGTAGGAGCCGGTGAGGTCGACCTCGGACGGCCCGAGCCCCGCGTTCGGCCACAGGATGTCCTTCGCGTAGTGGCCCGCGACGGTCGCGAGCGGCCCGTGCTGGTAGTAGCTGTCGGCGCGCGGCTTGCAACAGCGCCCGACCACCCCCCGGACGAGGGCGGGGCGGGGCCGGAGATCGCGGGCCTGGTCCGTCCGGGTCACGATGATGCAGGTCGCGTTGTCCGTCTCCACGCAGCAGTCCAGGAGGTGAAGGGGCTTGCAGATGATGCGGCTCGCGAGGACGTCCTCCACCGTGTAGCGCTTGCGGTAGTACGCCTTCGGGGTGTTGGAGGCATGCTTGCTGTGCGCCACCTTGACCCCCGCGACCTGGGCGGGAGTGGTGCCGTAGTCGTAAAGGTGGCGCATGAACGTCGGGGCGAACATCTGGCCCGCGCTTTGCCAGCCGTAGGCGCGCATGTGGATCTGGTCGCCGGCGATGGGCACCGCGGAACGCGCGCCGGTGCCGCCGATCCGCACCTGCGAGTAGCCGTTCATGGCCCGGAAGATCGCGACCGTGTTGCACATCCCGGCCTCGATCACCCCGGTCGCGATCCCGACGAGGGCCTCGGTGCTCGAGCCCCCGCCGTGCACGTCCATGTAGAAGTTGAGGCGGATCCCGAGATCGCCCGCGACGAAGGTCGAGAACGTCGAGTCGTTGCCGGAATAGGAGAGCATGCCGTCGATGTCCGCCGCGCCGAGCCCGGCGTCCTCCATGGCGTTCTTGACCGCCCAGGTCGCGAGCGAGCGGGTGGTGTACTTCGAGCCGCGCATGTAGGGGGTCTCGCCGACCCCGCAGATCGCGTAACGGTTGCGAAGTCCCTTGGTGGTGGTGGCGTCGAGGTCGCTGGTCATGTTCCTTTCCGGTTGGCGGGGGCGAGCATCGGGGATGGGTCGAGTCAAGGGCGCGATCTTACCGGCTGCCGTCCGTAAAGCGTGACGGTCCTGTTTCAGGGGTCGGAGCGCGGCTTCCCGGAGAGTGCGCTCCGACCCCTGTCATTTCCTTCGAGCCGCGCCGAGGACCGCGATGCCGAGGAAGACAGCGCCGGCGGCGGCGAGGAACGTCGCCCGGTAGGCGTCGAGAAACGCATCCCGCCCCCCGGTCTCCCCCCCGAGCGCCGAGAAGAGCAGGGTGCCCGTGCTCGCGACGAGCACCACGCCGACCGTGCGGGTCACCATGTTGAGGCTGCCTGCGACGCCCTGCCGGCTCCGCGGGATGCTGCCCATGACGAAGTCCATGCTCGCGACCTGGAACAGTCCCTGCCCGCACCCGTGGGCGAGGAGCACGGCGACGAGGGCGGCCGCCCCCGCCTCCACCGGCAGGAAGGCGATCGCGCAAAGGGATGCTCCGAGGATGGCGAGGCCCGCGACGCTGAGCCGGAACGACCCGGTGTAGCGGAGCAGATGTCCCGCAACCGGCGAGGCCGCGATCATTCCGAGCGGCGAGGCCGCGAGGAGGAGCCCGGCCACCGCCGTCCCCGCCCCCAGGACCCGGACGAGGTAGTAGGGCGTCAGGAGGTAGACCATGAAGCTGCCGACGTTCATGAGCACGTGGGCGGTGTTGGCGGCCGCGAACGGGCGGATGCGGAAGAGCCGGACGTCGATGACGGGGTGCGCGGTGCGAATCTCGTGGCGGATGAACCAGGCCGCGATGAGAGCGGCTCCGGCGACGACGAGGAACGCCGCCCAGCCGAGGCGGGGGCCCTGGTTGAGGGCGAGGAGGGCGGCCGCGAGCGCGGCGCCGAGTCCGAGGGCGCCGCGCAGGTCGAAGGGCTCGTCCGGCGTCGCATGGCCCGGGTCCGGCACCAGCGCGACGACGAGCGCGGCCGCGAGGAGGACGAGGGGCACCCGGTACCAGAACACGGCCGGCCATCCCCAGATGTCGACGAGGATGCCCCCGACGACCGGCCCGAGCATGAGGGCGGCCGCGAACCCCATGGTGAACCAGCCGACGACCCGGCTGCGCTCGCGTTCCGGAAACGAGAGGGTCGCGAGGGCGGGTCCGCAGCTCAGCAGGAAGGCGTTCCCCGCGCCCTGGAGGACCCGGGCGACGAGCAGCCAACCGAAGGTGGACGCGAGGGCGCAGAGGACGAGCCCGACCGCGCACCAGAGGAGCCCGGTCAGAAACACCCGCTTGTGGCCGACGATGTCCGCGAGGCGGCCGAGTCCCGGGATGAGGGCCGCGTAGGTGAGGACGTTGCAGATGATCACCCACTGGATGGCGGCCACGTCGTTGTCGAACGCGGCCGTGATGGCGGGGAACGCGATGTTGACCGAGGTGTCGAGCGGCGCCGCCGAGATCCCGATGGCCACGACGAAGAGCGTGAGCCGGGACCGGGATCGGGGCGGGCGGGTCGCGCGCGACCGGGTTTCGCGGGCTATCGGCACTCCTCCCCTTCCGCATGCGCCTGGACGACCCGGTCTCCGGCCCGTCCCCGGCGGCCGCCGCACCTTATACTGTTTGTCTTCATCCTCGGCGATTCCCAGGCCCCGCCCGCCGGCACTCACGATCGATCGTTCGCCATGACCACTGCCCCCGCATCGCTTCGCTCCGTGTTCCTGCGTACCCTCGTCGAACGCGGCTACATCCACCAGTGCACCGATCTCGAGGGCCTGGACGCAGCCGCGGCCAGCGGCCGGATCACCGGCTACATCGGGTTCGACGCGACGGCCGATTCACTGCACGTCGGAAGCCTCGTCCAGATCATGCTGCTCCGCCACATGCAGCGCAGCGGACACCAACCCATCGTGCTCATGGGTGGCGGAACGACCAAGGTCGGCGACCCGTCCGGCAAGGACAAGAGCCGGCAGCTCCTCTCCGCGCAGCGCATCGAGTCGAACATCTCGGGCATTCGCCGGGTGTTCGAGCGCTTTCTCGCATTCGAGGACGACGCGGCCCTGATGGTCGACAACGCGGACTGGCTGGACGCCCTGCACTACATCCCGTTCCTGCGAGAGTACGGGCGGCACTTCTCGGTCAACCGGATGCTCGGCTTCGAGTCGGTCAAGCTCCGGCTCGATCGCGAACAGCCCCTCTCGTTCCTCGAGTTCAACTACATGGTGCTCCAGGCCTACGACTTCCTCGAGCTCGGGCGCCGCTACGAGTGCCGCCTGCAGATGGGGGGCTCCGACCAGTGGGGCAACATCGTGTGCGGGGTGGAGCTCGGGCGCCGGGCGACGGGGCTCGACCTCTACGGGCTGACCTCGCCGCTCATCACCCTCGCGAGCGGCGCCAAGATGGGCAAGACGGCGGCCGGGGCGGTGTGGCTCAACCCGGAACGCTTCTCGCCCTACGAGTACTGGCAGTACTGGCGCAACACCGAGGACGCGGACGTGGGGCGCTTCCTTCGCCTCTTCACCGAGCTTCCCCTCGACGAGATCGCCCGGCTCGAGGCGCTCGCGGGGGCGGAGATCAACGAGGCGAAGGCGATCCTCGCGACCGAGGCGACGGCCCTTTGCCACGGGCCGGAGGCGGCGCGCGAGGCGGCGGAGACGGCGCGGCGCACGTTCGCATCCGGCGGCGGGGACGCCGCGTTCGCGGACGGGCTCCCGACCATCGAGATCCCGCGGGCGCGCCTCGACGATGGAGTTCCGCTCTACGATCTCCTGCGCGAGGCGGGGCTCGTCAAGAGCAACAGCGAGGCGCGCCGCCTCATCCGGGGCGGCGGCGCGCGGGTCAACGACGCGCCGGTCGGCGACGAGACCGGCACCGTCGGCCCGGCCGACCTCACCGCCGAAGGCGCCGTCAAGCTCTCCGCCGGCCGCAAGCGCCACGCCCTCGTCCGCCCCGCCTGACCGTCCCTGACGGCATCGCGTCGCCCGGCCCCGCGCCGGGTACGGATATTGCCTGCGCAATGGACGCTGCGGCCCGGCAGGCGGCGGGCTCAGGGGGCGTCGAAGCGGCGCATCTCGGGACCAAGGACGCGGTAGAGAGCGCGCCAGCGCTCGAGGCGCGGGGCCATGCGTTCGGCGAGCGCCGTGTCGGGATTGGCCACCCGGTCGACGGGGGGCGGGGTGCAGACCTCTTCCGGGCGCTCGCCGGTCGCGGCGAGGCGCGCGAGGCGGGCCGCGCCGAGGGCCGGACCGACCTCGCCCCCGGCGTGATACGTGAGTGGACAGCGAAGCGCGGCGGCGAGGATGCGACCCCAGAGCGCGCTCCGCGCCCCGCCGCCAATGACCGAAGTCTCGTCGATCTCCGTCCCCGCCTCGAGAAGGGCGTCATGGCCGTCCGCGAAGGCGAAAGCGACGCCTTCCAGGACCGCCCAGCCGAGGTCTCCGCGGCTCGTCGCCTGGTCCAGGCCGAAGAACACGCCCTTCGCGTGCGGGTCGTTGTGCGGGGTGCGCTCGCCGGTGAGGTAGGGGAGGAAGAGGGGGGCGCGCTCGAGTCCGTCTTCCGCCTTCGCCGCTTCCGCGACCAGGGCCGCCTCGTCGCCCGCGCCCGTGACGGAGGCGGCCCATGCGAGGCAGGCGGCGGCGCTCAGGATCACCGACATCTGGTGCCAGGTGTCCGGCAGGCAGTGGCAGAACGCATGCACGGCGCGCTCCGGGTTCGGCGCGAAGGCCCGGTTCGCGGCGAAGAGGACGCCCGAGGTGCCGAGGGAGAGGAAGGCGCGGCCCGGCGACACGGTGCCGACCCCCGCCGCCCCGGCCGCGTTGTCCCCCGCCCCGCCCGCGATGACCACCTCCCCCGACATCCCCCACCGCCGGGCGAGCGATGGCGCGAGGGCAGCCGACGGAGCGGAGCCCTCCACGAGGCGCGGCATGTGGCCGAGATCGAGTCCGGTGGCGGCCAACATCTCCTGCGACCAGCGCCGGTTCGCGACGTCGAGCCAGAGCGTCCCCGACGCGTCCGACATCTCGGCCACGTGCTCGCCGCTCAGCCGGTACCGCAGGTAGTCCTTGGGCAGCAGCACCTTCGCGACCCTGGCGAACAGCTCGGGCTCGTGCGCGGCCACCCACATGAGCTTCGGGGCGGTGAAGCCCGGCATCGCGAGGTTGCCGGTGATCCGGCGCGAGTCCGGCACCGCGGCCTCGAGGGCCGCGCACTCGGCGCCCGAACGCCCGTCGTTCCAGAGAATGGCGGGGCGCAGCACCTCCCCCGCCGCGTCGAGGAGGGTGGCGCCGTGCATCTGGCCGGAGAGCCCGATGGCCCGGGTCGCGGCGAGCGCCGATCCGTGCCCGGCCGCGAGCTCGTCGACGGCCCGGCCCGTGGCCGTCCACCACTCTTCCGGCTCCTGCTCCGACCACAGCGGCCGGGGCGTCGAGACCTCGAGCGGTGCGGCGCACTGCCCGACGATCCGGTCGCCGCCGTCCAGCAGGACCGCCTTCACCCCCGATGTGCCGAGATCGATACCGAGATACACCGCGTTTTCCTCCTCCAGCCCCGGGACCGCGACTCCTTCACCGAAGGCTAGACGGAACCACGCCGGAAAATCCAGGAGCGAGGCGGGCGCCGCCGGTTCCGCGGGAGACGGACTGGCCGGGGGGCGCGCAACGCCACTATCATTGCGGGTTCACGCGGATTCGCGAGCGAGATCGAAATGGCGAAGAACACGCTCTACGACAAGGTCTGGGACGCGCACGTGGTAACCCGGCTCCCGACCGGGCAGTACCAGCTCTTCATCGGGCTGCACCTCACCCACGAGGTCACCACCCCGCAGGCCTTCGACATGCTCGAGGAGCGCGGACTCGGCGTCGCCTACCTCGACCGGACGGTGGCGACCGTCGATCACATCATCCCGACCGACAGCATGGCCCGGCCCTACGCGGACGAGCAGGCGGAGGCGATGATGGCCGCCCTCGAGACCAACGCGAAGCGCCACAACCTCAACTTCTTCGATTTCGCCTCCGGACGCCAGGGCATCGTGCACGTCATCGGGCCGGAGCTCGGCCTGGTCCACCCCGGGATGACGGTCGCGTGCGGCGACTCCCACACCGCCACCCACGGCGCGTTCGGGACCCTCGCGTTCGGCATCGGCACGAGCCAGGTCCGCGACGTGCTCGCCTCGCAGTGCCTGAGCGTGGACCCGCTCAGGGTTCGGCGCATCGAGATCGGCGGGGCGCTCCGCCCGGGGGTGGAGCCGAAGGACGTGACCTTGCACGTCATCCGCCGCCTCGGGGTCAAGGGCGGCATCGGCTACGCCTACGAGTACGCGGGCTCCGTCATCGAGTCGATGTCCATGGAGGGGCGGATGACGGTGTGCAACATGGCCATCGAGGGCGGGGCGCGGGTCGGTTACGTCAACCCGGACGAGACCACCTTCGACTATCTGCGCGGCCGCGAATACGCCCCGGACGAGAGCGCCTGGGACGGGGCCGTCACGCACTGGAAGTCGATGGCGTCCGACGCGGACGCGCAGTACGACGACCTCGTGCGGATGGACGGAGCGGACATCGCCCCCACCGTCACCTGGGGCATCACTCCGGGGCAGAGCGTGGGGGTCGGCGAGCCGCTCCCCGCGGTCGAGGAGTTCGAAGAGGCGGACCGGCCGACCGTGGAGCGCGCGTACGCGCACATGGACCTTCGCCCGGGCCAGAAGATGACCGAGGTGCCGGTGGATGTCGTGTTCATCGGGAGCTGCACCAATTCGCGGTTGAGCGATCTGCGGGCCGCGGCGGAGATCGCGAAGAAGGGAACGGTGGCGGCCAGGGTCAAGGCCATCGTGGTGCCGGGCTCGCAGCAGGTGAAGGCGCAGGCCGAGGAGGAAGGACTCGACGACGTGTTCCGGGCGGCCGGCTTCGAGTGGCGCAACGCCGGGTGCTCGATGTGCCTCGGCATGAACCCGGACAAGCTGGTCGGACGCCAGATCTCGGCGAGCACCAGCAACCGCAACTTCATCGGCCGCCAGGGGAGCGCGGAGGGCCGCACCCTCCTCATGTCGCCCCCCATGGCCGCCGCGGCCGCCATCGAGGGCCGCGTCACCGACGTGCGCGAGCTCGCCTGAGCCGGCGCCCGCGCGCACGAATCGAACGAGAGGGAAGCAACCATGTCCGAGCTCGGCGTTAGCTCCATCTCCGGGACGGCGATCGCCATCCACGGGAACGACATCGACACCGACCGCGTCATCCCCGCCCGTTACCTGAAAGCCATCACCTTCTCGGAGCTCGGGCGGTACCCCTTCCAGGACGAGCGCTTCGAGCCGGACGGCACCGCGCGCGAGCACCCGTTCAACCGCGACGAGTGCCGCGGCGCGAAGCTCCTCTTCGTGAACGAGAACTTCGGCTGCGGATCGAGCCGGGAGCACGCTCCGCAGTGCCTGCGGCAGTGGGGGATCGAGGCGGTGGTCGGGGTCTCGTTCGGCGAGATCTTCGCCGGCAACTGCGAGATGATCGGAGTTCCCGCGGTGCGGGCGCGGCCCGAGGACATGGTCCGGCTCCAGGCCGCGGCCGATGCCGATCCCTCCATCGAGTTCACCGTCGACCTCGATGCGATGCGGATCACGGGCGGCAACGAGACGGTCGAGCTCGAGATGCCCGAGAACCGCCGCCGATCCCTTCGCGAAGGGCACTGGGACACGACCGGGATCCTGGTCGGCAACGCGCCGACGGTGCGCGAGGTCTACGAACGGCTCCCCTACACGAGCGGCTACCGGTAACCCGGCCACCCGGACGGCGCCGGGCGCGCGGCATGTCCGAGGGCCCGGCTCGGGCCGGCGAGGCATCGCGAGTGGACGCCCCCGGCCGCCTCGGCGCGCAAGCGGCTCGGCTTCCGCGGCCGCGGGAGATGCCGGGGGTGCCTGGCGCGGGGCGTTCGGCGGACCCGCGGCGATGGAACGCGCGGATGCGTGCCACGACGGGCGCGGGACCCGGCCCTCCGGGCAATCGGTGCGGACGGCCGCACCGGTCGCTTCTCCCCGGGTCCTTGCACGGCCGCCGGCCATGATCGCGGCGCAAGGCGGCTTCGGCGCCGGCCGCCCGCGCCCCTGGTCTTCCCTTCCCCGCCCGGTCCGCGAGGTGGAGCACGCGTGGATCCCCCTCGCGGACGGCACCCGGCTCGCCGGCCGCTACTGGCTGCCGATCGATGCCGGGGAGCGACCCGTGCCCGCGATCCTCGAGTACATCCCGTACGGCAAGCGCGACCGTCATCGCGGTCGCCACGGGCAGCACCGTGGGCCCCAGGCGCTCGAGGATGAGATCCGGAACCGGCGCGTTGAAGAACAGCGATTATCCGAGATCGCCCGAGAGCACCCGTTCCAGGTAGAGGAGGAGCTGGTCGTGGAGGGGAGCGTCGAGGCCGTAGGCCCTGCGGATGTCTCGGAGGATGTCTTCGGTGACGCCGCCCATCCCGCCTGCGATGGTGAGCGCGGGGTCGCCGGGCGCGAGGTGGATCAGCACGAAGTTGAGAACGAGAACCGCCGCGACGAGGGCGGCGGCGCCGAGGAGGCGGTGTGCGAAGATCAGGGCGAGCCGCACGTCTGCCCTATCCGTGGGACGCTCAGCGGGAGGCGGCCGGCGGGAAGACGCCCGGGCCCGGTTCAATGCGGCCGCTCCGGCTCAGGGCCGGCTCAGCGGTCGAGCCAGACCTCGTCCCACGGCTGCATGGGACCCCACACCGTTTCGGGCGGATCCATGACCGTCCGGTGCGATACGGTGACATAGGGCTCCTCGTTGATGAAGTAGAGGGGCAGCTCGTCGCTGACGATTCGCTGAAACTCTTCGTAGAGCGCCTTGCGTCGTCCAACGCCGAGGGTGGCCCCCGCTTCCCGAAGCAGCGCATCCACCCTCTCGTTGCAATAGCCCTGAGTGTTGGACCAGACCGTCTTCTTGATGTTGGCGCAAAGGTAGATGCGGTGGACCCCGATGACGGGATCGGGATAGGTCCAGTGGGTGTTCATGGTGAATTGGTAGTCCCAGGACGCGATGCGCCGCGCCCAGCTCGGGAAGTCGGCGGCCGCGCGCAGATCGACCGCGATGCCCACCTTCCTCAGCTGGGACTTGATGTAGGCTGCGCCGGTTCCGAGGCTGTCGGCGTGGAACGGGGGGTAGTCGAGAACGACCTTCAGCCGTACGCCCTCCCCATCCGGTCGGTAGCCGGCCTCGTCGAGCAGCCTCCGTGCGCGCTCCAGGTCCACCGGGTAGCGGTTCAGGCTGTCGCTGTGGAAGGGGCTCGAGCTGTGCAGCGGGCCGTAGCCCGGCCGCGGCAGCCCGCCGTGCAGCGTGTTTACCATGAAATCCTGGTCGATGGCGTAGGCGACGGTCTGGCGAACCCGCAGCTCGTCGAACGGAGGCGCGCGCAGGTTGAACTCGACGTAGTTGAGCGAGCCGAGCGCCTCGTAGCCTTTCGTGCTCACGTGGAGTTCGGGGTTGTCCACGATCCTCGGGATGTCGCGCAAGCGCAGGCCGGCAAAGGGGTAGTAGTCGACTTCGCCCTTCTCCAGCGCGAGCATGCGCACCGAGGGCAAGTTGAAGAACCTGACGACGATCCGCTCGAGAAAGGGCCGTCCTTCGATGAAGAAGTCGTCGTTGCGCTCGAGGATCACGTGCCGGCCCCTCACCCACTCGCCGAACCTGAACGGGCCGGAGCCGACCGGGGCTGCGTTCATGGGGTGGGTTTTGGGATCCTGGCCGTCGCCGAAGACGTGCCTGGGCAGGATGGGCATGAGGAGGGGGACGAGCGACTGCATCAGGGCGGGATGGGGCCTGGCGAGCCGGATCACGGCGGTGTGCGCATCGGGGGTATCCACCCGGTCGACGGCATCGAACATCGCGATCCCGAAGGGGTGGTGCTGCTTGACGAGGGCGAGCGAGAAGGCGACGTCCTGCGATGTGATGGGCGTCCCGTCGTGGAAGCGGGCGTTGGGTGCGAGGTGGAAGGTGTAGCTCAGCCCGTCCTCCGAGATCTCCCAGCGCTCGGCCAGGTAGGGCCGGGGTTGGAACGCGTCGTCGACCCGCACCAGCCCGGCGAAGAGCTGGACGCCGATACCGGTATGGGCGCCCGACTGCACGGCCGGGTTGAGATGGCGCATCCCCGCGCCGCCGGCGACGACCAGGGTGCCGCCGGGCCTTGGCTCTTGCGCGGAAGCGGGAACGCAAAGAGCCGTGGCCGCCAGGCAGAAGGCGGTGGCGCAGGCGACGGAACGCAGAACGCGAAGGATCGCGGTCCGGCGAGCGCCTCGGCCGTTCGGGCGGTGTATCTCCTCTTGCGGCAGGTGCATGCGGAGGACTCGAGTACGGCGGGCGGGATGTTGCAGACGGAACGGTGCGGGAAAGACCTCGGGTGGTCAAGACAATGGGACCGACAGGCCCGAAAGAGCCCGCGCAGGCGCACAAAGCTCGTATTTTCCGGGACAAATCGTGTAGGGACGGCGGCGTATTTTGTAGGTTCATGCAGCGTCCATGCACTGCACATTATGCCGGCTGAACCTCCGCTACCGGGACGTTACGCTTGCTGCATGTCCATGAGCAGCGAGCCGATACTCCGCGGGGCGCGCTTCCGGCGCCGCGCCCCGTCGCGATCCCGGGAGCCGCGCGGCCGATGACCGGAACCGACTCGGGCACGAGCGGCGCCGACGGCGCGCGCGCGCGCCCCTGGCTGTTGCGCCAGAAGATCGCCATCCCCGACCGGGTGGCGGGGTATTTCGACCGCGCCGGGCTGGTGGACCGGGCCATGCCGACCCGGCGGCGCCTGACGGTGCTGGTGGCGCCCGGCGGGTTCGGCAAGACGACCCTGCTTGCCGAATGCTGCCGCCGGGTTCGCGAGGACGGGATTCCCGTCGCGTGGGTCTCCGTGGACGAGCGGGACGAGCCCGAGGTTCTGGACACCTATGTCGCCTTCGCTTGCCGGAGCGCCGCCGGCGGCGCGCCGGCGGATGTGGAGGACCTCGGGATTTCGGTTTTCGGACAGGCGGTCGGCGAGACCGGGGGCCGCACCGGCCTCGCGCTCAGCGAGATTGAGGCCCGCGATGGACCCTTCGTACTGGTGTTCGACGAGCTGGAACGGTTCGGCGGCCCGGATGCGGCGGCCCTGCTCGAGTTCCTGCTGCGGCGCGGCCCTCCGAACCTGCACCTGGCCTTCTCGGGCCGCGAGCTTCCCGCCGGCGTGAATGTCGCCGGCGCCGTGCTGGACGGCCAGGCCGAAGTTCTGTCGGTGGACGACCTGCGGTTCACCAGCGTGGAGGCCGCGGAGTTCTTCGACGGCCAGTTGTCGGGCCCGCGGCTGGACGCGGTGATGTCGGAGTCGGCCGGCTGGCCATTCGCGCTCAGGCTTTCCCGGAACGAGGTGGAACGGGGCGGACGCGGCGATGCGCATGCTTCGCGCAAGCTGGTGGAGAACTGGGTGGAGTCGCGGCTGTTCGCGGGTCTCGGGGCGGAGGACCGGGAGTTCCTGCTCGATATCGGCCTGTTCGAGTGGATCGACGCGGCGCTGCTCGACGAGGTGCTGGAGCACAGCGATTCGATGCGCCGGATCGACACGATGACGGTCCTGGCCGGGCTGCTCGAGCCGGTGCGCGACGGCGCAACGGAGCTGTGGCGGCTGCATCCGTTGATCCGCGAACACTGCGCCCGGCGGCGCTTCCATGAGGCGCCGCAGCGGTTCCGGGCCATCCATCGGCGGATTGCCGCCGCTCTCGGGCGGCGGGGACGGACGGTGGACGCCATTCGCCATGCGGTCGAAGCCGGGGAGCCGGCGCTTGCGGGCGACATCGTGGAGGCGGCCGGCGGCGTGCGCCTGTATCACCGCGAAGGGGTAGTGCAGTTTCAGGCCGCCCACCGCCTGCTTGCCGAGGACGTCGTCGCGGCACGCCCGCGCCTCGCGCTGGTGCGGTGCATGTCGTCGATCCTGTCGGGGCGGATGGACGAGGCCAGGGCGGGATACCGCGCGCTGGCCGGGGCTCTGGACAGCCTCCAGGTCGATGCGAGCGGCGCCGCGCTCGAGCTGGCGGCGGACCATTGCATGGTTCGGGGCATGATGCTGCTCCACGCCAGCGAAAGCATGGGCTCGACGATGATGCGCACGCATCTGGCCGAAGTTGCGCGGCTCGCGGAATCGCCGCACCTGGATGTCCTGACCCGGGGAGCCTTCGAATACTCCCTTTGCCTGGCGGGCAACCTGACGGGGAACATCGGAGAGGCGCTCGACCACGCCGCGCGGGCACGGCAGTGTCTGGGCCAGAGCCGTTACCTGTCGATGTATATGGACGTGCAGGAGGGGCAGGTCGCGATGGCGCAGGGCCGGGTGCAGGACGCGGCTGCGCTCTACCGCCGAGCCGAGCGGGCTGCAGCGGAGCGTTATGTGCTGGACCCCGAACCGGCGGCCGTGTGCAACGCACTGATACACGAGCTTTCGCTGGAATGCGGCGGGGCGGCGCCAGGGCCGGGGCCGAAGCGCGTCCCCGAAGCGCTGACGCGGGGCAACACGCCCTTCCAGGCCTACGCCGCTGCCAGCGGCGCCGCCCTGGAGGCGAGGCTTCGCGACGAGGGGGTCGAGGCGGCGTTGGAGAGCGCGGACGATATGCTGGACTATGTGCGGAGCGCCCGGCTGCCGGCGCTGGTGCGCTATGTGTCGGCGCTGCGGGTGTCGCTGCTGTCGCTCGCCGGGCCGATCGGCGAGGCCGAGCGGGCCTGGGAGGCGGCCGGTCTGCCCCCGGACGCCGCCGGCTGCCTGGACCTTGCCGGCCAGACCTGGCGGGAGATGGAGGCGCTGTCCTCGGCCCGCTTGCGCCTGACGATCGGGCGCGGGCGCTTCGAGGAGGCCCGCGGCTTCGCGGGCGAGCTGCGCGCGGCGGCGGCGGCGCGGGGGCTGAAGCGCACGCTGATGCGCGCGCTCGCGCTGTCGGCGGTGCTGGAACGGCGCGCCGGCGACGGGGCGGCGGCGGCCGCCCACGTGAAGGATTATCGGCGCGCCTACGCCGATACGCCCTATGGCGGGCCGCTGGTGCGCGAGCGCGCCGACTGCGCCGAGCTCCTGGCCGCCCGTCTCCAAACCGCGCCCGGCTCTCCTCTCGGGGATACGGCGCGCTCCCTCCTGGCCGCGATGGAGAGTGCGGACGACCCGCGGCATCGGCTGCTCAGCGCGCGCGAGCGGCAGGTCCTGCAGCGGCTCGCGGGACGGCGGGACAAGCAGATTGCAGCGGAGCTCGGCCTGAGCACCCACGGCGTGCGCTATCACCTGCGCAACCTGTTCGCCAAGCTCGGGGCGTGCAACCGGGCCGAAACGCTGCGCCGCGCACGGGAGATCGGGCTGATCCCCGGCGACTCCTGAGCGGCTTCGGCCCGGAGAGTTTGCCGACGGAGCAACGCCGACACCCATGTCAACGCGGTATGCCGGGCAACCGGTCGCGATCTCGCACACGGGCGGATTCGACGGGGTTGCGTGCCCTCTTGCGCAGGATTAATGGCGCCAATTTGTAGCGCCTCACGTCGGTTGTGTAGACGATATTCTCATTTTCCCTAGCGCATTAATACATTGGTGATAATACACAATTTGTCTTCAATCTTCCGTTTTCACCGCCTCGTGAGCTGTGCATGGATTGCCGGGAATGGGGTGGTCCGGAACCCGCCTTCCGCAGAGTTGACGCCCGATCTCGACCGCAACCGGGTGTCGGAATGGAGGCGGGGCGATTGTCGTGGGGGCGCTGGCGCGCGGAGGATTCGGTTCTTCGGCGAGCGCAGTCGGACGGACCGGGCCCGGCAATCGCGCGGTGGCCACCCGGGGATTGCTGCTTCGAGAGCGCTGCCTCGCGTTCTGGCTGCGGCGTCTCCGACTCGTGACAGAGAGGTTCAGGGACCATCGACCCTGATTCCGCACCTTCCCGACATGCCCCGCCGCTTGGCTCTCGATAACGACGGTCATCGCGAGCAAGAACAGGATTGGATCGAGAGTGTGGGTGGGGGCGGTAGGGTAGGCAGTGGCCGGTGGAACTGCGCACTTCCGGAACGCCCCACGGCCCGGGGACTCGCTTGCGGCAACGTGCCGGGCGGTCTCTCTTGCGGCCTTCTCGACCGGGTGTTCGACCGTCGGGACCGCGCGCGGCGCCGGGGCGACGGGGACCTGTCCAGTCGCCTCCCGGCCATCAGGGGGCGGCGACGGAGGTCCGTGCCGCAGTCGAACGCCGCTTCGGTGCGAGCTGGGAGACTCCGTCCGACGCGGCTCGGAGCTTCGGCGTTGCTCGCGCTCCTCGTCGTGCTGGCCACCGCCCTGTCATATGCAGCCCCCGCACAGGCGCAAAACGCGACGGGAGTCTGCGAACGCACGGAGGAGGTGGAGACCGAAATCGTCGACGCCGTCGCCGGCGTTGGCGATTGCGCGAATCTGACGGCCGCCCAACTGGCGGCCAGGGAAATCGCAGAGGAATATGTTCTCTTGTCCGCGCGTGATTGCCTGCACCTTGCGGTCATGCGGGCACAAGGCGTGAACGAGGCGCTGACGTTCGATCGAGGCTTCTCAGCCTTCGCGGAGATCACCATCCTCGCGTAGATCGCCGATGTGGTCGAAGCGCGAACGCGTCACTCCCGCGAACACGGCGGCGGGCGGCGTCGGTTGCCTCCCCGTGACGCATGGTGAATCATGCCCGCCACTCGCCCGACGAATGCATGAAGGAGGATCCCGACCGTGCCGAGAATCGACAAGCTGGACATCGACCTCTTCCGCCTGCCGCTGCCGGTGCCGATGGAAGCCTCGGCCGCGGGGGTGATGACCGGCTTCGACATGGTGACGGCGCGAGTCACGGACAGCGACGGCGTCACCGGTGTGGGCTACACCGTGATGCACGAGGGACAGGGCGGCCCCATCGCGGCGATGTGCGACGGGTCCTTCCGGTCGAGCGTCGAGGGCCGCGACCCGGATCTCATCGAGGCGATCTGGCGAGACCTCTACAAGCGCCACCACTATGCCGGCCGGGGCGGACCGATCGCCTTCGCGATGGCGGCGGTGGACACCGCGCTCTGGGACCTGAAGGGCAACCGGCTCGGCACGCCGCTGTGGCGGCTCCTCGGCGGCGCCAATCCTTCGGTCCGGGCCTATGCCGGCAACATCGACCTCAACTTCCCGGTGGACCGGCTGCTGGCGGGCGGCATGGCGAGCGTCGAGCAGGGGTTCCGATCGGTCAAGATGCGGCTCGGCCGCCCGACGATCGCCGAGGACATCGCCCGCGTCGAGGCGATGCGCAACCACCTGCCCGACGAAATCGAGCTGATGGCGGACGCGAACGAGGCCTGGCGGGTGGAGCAGGCGATGCGCGCCATGACCTTGCTGCAGCCCTTCGACCTCGTCTGGCTGGAGGAGCCCATCGCCCCCGACAACACCGCCGGCTACGTGCATCTCCGCTCGCTCGGCAAGGTGCCGCTCGCGGCGGGCGAGAACCACCACACGCTCGCGGAGTTCGCGGCGCTGATCGGAGCCGGCGGCGTCGATTTCCCGGAGCCCGACCTCACCACCTGCGGCGGCATCACGCCCTTCATGAAGATCGCGCACCTCGCCGAGGCGCACGGTCTGCCGGTGATGAGCCACGGCGCGCACGACCTGCACGTCCACCTGCTGGCGGCGGCCCCGAACGCGGCCTATCTGGAGTGGCACGCCTTCGGCCTCGACAAGTTCATGGAGGACCCGCTGACCGTCGAAGACGGCCATGCGCGCGCGCCGGACCGGCCGGGTCACGGCATCGTGCTCGACTGGCCGGCACTCGCCGCCCACCGCCCCGCCTAGTACCTCTGCACAGAGGTCTTGATCGATTGAAATTCAATCAGTCGAACGCCTCCTTGGACTCATCTCCGTCATTCCGACCGGTCAGAATCTCCGTGCCGGGCTAGGTATCCAGGCGGTGCAGGGGCAATCCTTCGTCGGTGCGCCGGCACGCCTTCACCCGACCGGCGTGTCGCCGTGCAGCAGCATGACTTCCGTGCGGACGGACGGATATCGTGCGGATTGAGACAAGGACCGATTTCCTGTCGATCCACGACGGGCCGGCTTGGCGGGGGGGCGGGCACGACCACGCCTCGGGCTCGCGAGATTCGATTCGGCGCCTGGGAATTCCCGTGCAGGACGCGCTTGTGCCTCTCCGTCAAGGGTCTCCCGGCGGTTCGTTGCCTCGCCACGGGGTTTGCCGTCGCAGCTCCCCTGGAGCGAGCGCGCTCACGGGCAGAGCACGCGGATGCGTTCGGTGGTCGATTCAAGCCTCAACGGCAGTGATCCGGCCGCATCCCCGTCGATCTGGACTGGCGCGCGCACCGTCGCGGACAAGGCGACGTCGTTCGCCCGGAGAATCTCCAGTCCCGGTGCCCGCACCGCGCCGCCGCACACGATGCGCAGGAGATCCCAGGCGAACGCGACCGGACGCGCCCGGGCGAACAGGCACACGGCAAGCTCCTGCGCTTGCGGATCGGCCCCCGGGGCGAGTACGTAGCGACCCGCATAGCGCGAGACGTTGGCGACGACCACCCATCTCGCATATCGGACGGAGCCGTCGGCCTCGACCCGAATGCGTGGGTAGGGACCTGCCGCCCAGCTCCGAAGGGCGCTGAGGACGAAGGCGCCCTTGCCGAACCGGCGCTTGAGCGAGGGGGTGACGGACTCGACGACGGCGCCGTCGAATCCCGCCCCGGCCATGAGCAGGAACGGGCGGCCGTTTGCGCGAGGGACATGAAGCGCCTTCGCAGTCCCGCCCGCGATCACCCCCGCAACCACTTCCGGCCGGCGCGGAAGCCGGAGTTCGGCCGCCAGCACGCTGGCCGTTCCCATCGGCACGATCCCGAGCAGTGCGTTGCAGCCGATCATGCCGGCCACGACCTCTCGGATCGTCCCGTCGCCGCCTGCCGCGACGACGACGTCCGTCCCTTCCGACACCGCACAACGGGCCAGGCGGGTCGCGTCCCCCGGCCCGCTCGTCCCGGCGACGGAAACGTCGAGCTTCCGCGCTGCGAGCGCCTTCACGACCCGGTCGAGCGTTCTCCGCCGGCGCCGTCCGGACGCCGGATTGAAGATAATCGAGATTCGGCGCCTTGGCGCTGCGCCGGCTCTCCCGGGCGATGTCTCGCTCACCGGCCGGTCGGCATCTCCGTTCGCCATGTGGTTCCCCCGTGCAAGGGCACGAATTCTCTCCGAACGGACAAATTTCGTCCGGAACGGCCAGTGCACCGCGCGACTCCTCCTCGACCTCGGGAAGACCCGTTCGCCGAGCCGACCTCGGGCCAGTGACGACGACCCCTATCCGAGGCGAAGCTCAAGACCCTGAAGCATCACCGCGGCTTCCCCGGTCTCCGCACAGCGCGTCGCCGACGAACGTCAGGTACCGCGGGCCGTGCTGGTCGTCGCGGTGGATGTCGAGCCCCAGGGCCCGGACCTTGCCACGAACGCATCGCCCCGGACCACCTCGACGCGGTCGGTGCCGGTGTGCCGGGCTGCCTGACGGGCGGCCTTGATGGCTTGGTCAAGCCCGAGCCTCGCGCGTCAGCCTTCGGGCACCGGGAGATGGGTCGTGCTGACACCACGGCGTATCGCATCGGCGGGCCCTCCTTCGGCTGCACGGAGCGCACCCTCGCTTGCGCTCGGATCTCGCGGCCTGTCGGACTCGCGGCGACCATGCGAGGTGAATCGGTCCAATCGCATCGTGAGAAATGGCCACATGGCGAACTTGGCCGGGCATTCCCGGGCGCGTGCAAGGCCGAGCGCCTTTCGAGCGGGCCTCGGATATAGAATCGGAGGCTGGATTCGATCACTTGGGGACACAGATGGGCGCGGAAGGCGATACGGCGAAGGTGGCGGTGGTGACGGGAGCCGGAACCGGGGTCGGCCGGGCGGCGGCGCTCGCCCTCGCGGCGGAAGGCTTCGCGCTCGTGCTCTCCGGGCGGCGGCCGGAGCCCATCAAGGAGGTCGCGTCGGAGATTGGATCGTCCGGGGGACGGGCGATCGCGGTTCCGACCGACGTGACCGACCCCGAGTCCATCCGCGCCCTCTTCACGCGCACGGTCGAAGTCTTCGGCCGTCTCGACCTCCTGTTCAACAACGCCGGCATGGGAGCGCCGGCCATCCCGCTCGAGGACCTCTCCGTCGAGCAGTGGCGGGCGGTGGTCGACACCAACCTCACCGGCTCGTTCCTGTGCACCCAGGAAGCTTTCCGCATAATGAAGAGCCAGAGTCCGCAGGGGGGACGCATCATCAACAACGGCTCGATCTCGGCCCACACCCCGCGCCCCTTCTCGGCTCCCTACACTTCGACCAAGCACGCGATCACCGGGCTCACGAAGTCCACCGCCCTCGACGGGCGGGCCCATGACGTCGCCTGCGGCCAGATCGACATCGGCAACGCCGAGACCGACATGACGGCGCGGATGCGCCGGGGGGTGCCGCAGGCGAACGGCACGACGATGGCCGAGCCCACCATGGCGGCGGAGAACGTGGGGCGGGCAATCGCCTACATGGCGAGCCTGCCCCTCGACGCGAACGCCCTCTTCCTGACCGTGATGGCGACCGGAATGCCGTTCGTCGGGCGCGGCTGAGCGCGGACCCGGATCCGCGGCCCGCCACGGCGCGCGACCGCCGCGGCCCGGCGCACCGGGAACCCGATTCCAACCGACTCGTTTACCAACCCCTCGTTTACCAACCAAGGAGCATGCGGATGTCGACGATTACCGGCGCGACCCTTCTCGTGAGGAGCCTCAGGCAGCAGGGCGTGGAGCACATGTTCGGGGTGGTGGGATTTCCGGTGCAGCCGGTCGCCGCCGCCGCCCAGAAGGAGGGCATGACCTACGTCGGGATGCGCAACGAGCAGGCCGCCTCGTACGCGGCCCAGGCGTCCGGCTACCTCACCGGACGGCCGGGAGCGTGCCTCACCGTCTGCGGGCCGGGAGTCATCCACGCCCTCGCGGGACTCGCCAACGCGAAGTGGAACGCGTGGCCGATGATCCACATCGGCGGCGCGTCGCCCACCTACCAGAACGGCATGGGCGCGTTCCAGGAAGAGCGCCAGGTGATGGCGGCCACCCCCTACTGCAAGTACGCCCACCAGATAGACCGCGCGGACCGCATCCCGTACTTCGTCGAACAGGCGGTGCGCACCTCGATCTTCGGCCGCCCGGGTGCCGTCTATCTCGATTTCCCCGACAACGTCATCCGCGAGGAGATCGACGAGGATTCGGTAACCGCGGCCGCAACCGTTCCCGAGCCGCCGCGTTTTCACGCTGCCCCGGAATCGGTCGAGGCGGCGCTCGACGCGCTCGAATCCGCCGAGCGCCCGCTCGTCATCGTCGGCAAGGGCATGGCCTGGTCGCGGGCGGAGGACGAGGTGCGGGCGTTCATCGAGCGGACCCGCCTCCCCTTCCTCGCCTCGCCGATGGGCAAGGGGGTGATGGACGACGGCCACGCGCTTTCGGTCGGCGCGGCGCGCAGCCTCGCCCTGCGCGAGGCGGACGTCGTGTTCCTGATGGGGGCAAGGCTCAACTGGATCATGCACTTCGGCCTGTCGCCGCGGTTCTCGCCGAACGTGCGGGTGATCCAGCTCGACATCAACCCGGAGGAGATCGGAACCAACGTGCCGACCGAGGTCGCCCTCCCGGGAGATGGCCGGGCGGTCGTCTCCCAGCTCAACGAGGCCCTCGCGAGCCGCCAGTGGTTCTATCCGGACGACACCGCGTGGCGCTCCGCCCTCGCCGAGAGCGCAAGCAAGAACCAGGCGACCGTCGAGCCGATGATGGACGACGACGCAGTGCCGATGAACTACTACCGGGCGCTGCGCGACGTCCGCGAATGGATGCCGGAAGACGCGATCATCGTGAGCGAAGGCGCGAACACCATGGACATCGGACGCACCCAGCTCCCGAACGCCAAGCCCCGCAAGCGGCTCGATGCGGGCACCTACGGCACGATGGGGGTGGGCCTCGGCTTCGCCATCGCGGCCGCCGTCGCCTGCCCGGATCAGCCGGTGGTGGCGGTCGAAGGCGACTCCGGCTTCGGGTTCTCGGGGATGGAGATCGAGACCATCTGCCGCCTCGGCCTGCCCGTCAAGACCGTCGTGCTCAACAACGGTGGCATCGGCGCGTCGGCGGGCGAGGCGCCGAACGTGGAGGGGGTGCTCCCCCCCGGGGCGCTCACCAGCGGCGCCCGCTACGACCTCATGATGGAGGCGTTCGGCGGGCGCGGGTTCTTCGTCGAGGACCCGGCCGACCTTCGAAAGGCGCTCGACGACTCGATGGCCCACGACGGTCCGACCCTCGTCAACGTCATCATCAATCCGAAGGCGGAGCGCAAGCCGCAGAAGTTCCGCTGGCTCACCACCTGATCCGGTCCGACCTGCCCTGCCCACCCGGCTCCCCGCACCCGCGGGGAGCCGGGCCGCCGCCACGAGCCGCGAACCGCGAATCAGGACGAGCCTTGCGGTTCGATCTTCTCTTCCGCCCCTGAAGGCAACGCGACCGCAGCGATTCGGCGGCCGAAGCGCCACGCGATCACGTTTCCGACCACGGCCGGCGGCACGAACCCGGCGAACAGCCAGAACGCCGCGGTCCGGTATTCCTCGGCGCGCGTCATGAGATCGAAGCCGAGGCCGTTGGCCAGGATGCCGGTGAAGGCAGCGCCGAGCGCGAAGCCGGCGTGCTCCGCTTGCGAGGCGTCGGGGGGGCCTTGCTGCGCGGTGTCATCCATGCCGGCATCCAGGGGACAGGGGGGGACGGGGGGGCCGGAGATTCGCCCCGGTCGGATTCGCGGGGGCAATGCTGGCACTTCAAGCACAGTTGAAGTCAAGGCATTTCGCAGCGAACGAGGACACTCCCGCCGCCGACTTCGGCATCGACGGAGCGCGGGGGCACGATCCGCATGCCGAGCGCGCAGCCTGCGCGCTCCCGCCCACCGTTCACCGCGAAGAAGCGCTCTGCTTGCCGTCCGCCGGAGGGGAAGCGCCCGCCCGATGACGTTGCAGCAACGGGGGGCGCGAAGATCGGCACTTTCTTCGAACGCTCGATCGGACTAGGCTGTGCCCGCGACGATGGGGTGACGGGCCGGACCGGCGGGAACGGCGGCGCACCCGAGGTCCGGTCGCGCGGCACTGGGCGGCGCGGGCGGAGCCTAGTCCGTTCAGCGTTTCACGAGGAGGCGAAGCATGTCGGAAAACACCACGTTCGGGCCGGGGCTCAGCCGCCGCCGGCTTCTCCAGTACGGCGGCGCCCTCGGCGCGGCCGCCACGTCGTCCTTCATCGGCGTGCGGGCCCTCGCCGCCGACACCGCCGAGGTCAGCATGCAGCTCGGCTGGCTCGCGAGCAACGGCATCCTCGGGGAAGTCTGCGCCAAGCGCCTCGGCTACTACGCCGAGGAGGGAATCGAGCTCAACGTCACCCCCGGCGGACCCGGGGTGGACGGCGTCGCCTCGGTCGCGGCGGGCCGGGCCGGGGTCGGGCAGCTCTCGTCGAGCCCGTCCCTGATGCTGGCGCGCTCCGCGGGCATTCCGGTGAAGGCGTTCGCAGCCGGCTACCAGAAACACCCGTTCACCTATTTCTCGCTCGCCGACAACCCGATCCGGACCCCCGAGGACATGGTCGGGAAGACCATCGCCACCCAGCCGACCGCCGTCATCCTCCTCCGGGCCCTGCTCGCCCTCAACGGCATCCCCGAGGATCAGGTCGAGGTGGTCAAGATGGGGAGCGACATGAACCAGCTCATGACCGGCCAGGCGCAGGCGGTCACCGGCTGGATGACCAATACCAACGCGCTCAAGATCCTCGGCGACGGCCGGGTCGACATGATGCTGTGGGACACCGGCATCCAGCTCTACGCCAACGTCTACTACACGACGGACCAGGTGCTCGCGGAGCAGGCGGACACGCTCGCCCGCTTCCTCAGCGGTTCCGCCCGCGGATGGGGTTATGCCAGGGAGAACCCGGAAGAGGCCGTCGACCACCTGGTCTCCGAATACCGGAACCTCGACCGGGCGAGCGAGCTCGATGCGGTCGGGCCGGTGCTCGGATTCTCCTTCGACGACACCACCGCCACCGAGGGGTGGGCGGCGATGAATCCCGAGAACTGGCAGAAGCAGATCGACGTCTACTCCGATCTCGAACAGTTCAAGGGCGACACGCCCACGGTCGGCGACGTGATGACGACGGACGTCCTCGCGGCGACCGAGTCCCTGCGAAAGCAGGTCGGGTGAGTCCGGGCGCGCCTGAGCGTCCGCCCGGATCCGAGGGCGACCGGCGGCGGCGCGAGGCGGAGCGGCGCGTGGGGGGAATTCGGCCGCGGCCCAGCACGCCCCGGCGGCGCCCGCCGCCGGGGCCGCTGCACGCGCGGCGGCGGTGTCGGTGCGCGACCTCGCGGTCCGGTTCGAGACGGACACGGGTCTCGTCACCGCGCTCGACGGCGTGGGTTTCGACGTCCCGGTTGGAGGGCTCGTGACGATGCTCGGCCCATCGGGCTGCGGCAAGTCGACGCTCCTTCGGGCGGTCGCCGACCTGGTCCCGATCGGCGACGGGGAGATCCGCGTCTTCGGCCGCTCGCCGGAAGATGCGCGCCTCGCCCGCGACTTCGCCTTCGTGTTCCAGGACGCCACGCTCCTCCCGTGGCGAAGCGCGATCGACAACGTCCGCCTGCCCCTCGAGGTCGGGCGCCGGGACGGCGGCGTGGAGCAGCACGCGGAGCCGGACGAGCTCCTCGCCCTGGTCGGTCTCGCGGGCCGCGAAGCCGCCCTCCCCCACGAGCTCTCCGGGGGGATGCGCCAGCGGGTGTCGATCGCGCGGGCCCTCGTGTGCCGTCCCCGGGTGCTGCTCATGGACGAGCCCTTCGGAGCGCTCGACGAGATCACCCGCGACAAGCTCAACGAGGAGCTGCTCCGGATCTGGCGCGAGACGGGCACCACCATCATCTTCGTTACCCACTCCATCCCGGAGGCCACCTTCCTCGGACAGAAGTGCCTGGTGCTCTCCGCGCACCCCGGCCGCGTGCGCCAGTACGTGGACATCGACTTCGGCGGGCCGCGGACCCTCGCGATCCGGGACACCCTCGAGTTCGTGGAGGTGACCGCGCACCTGCGCGGCCTCCTGGAGGAGTCGACGTGACCGGCCGGAACCGCGGCATCGGGGAATCCGGCCGCAACGCAGGACTCGCGCCGGCCGCACGGGACGCGGACGCCGATGGGGCGCGGTTCGGGCGGTGGCCGGAGCCGACGCCGTGAACCGCCCGGCGGCAGTCGCGCACCGCGGGCGACGCGAGCGGTCGCGCACCGCCAACTGGCGCCGGCGCGCGCCCGCGATCGCGGCCGCCGCAGGCATCCTCTTGCTCTGGCAGGCGATCGTCTCCGGGTTCGGAGTGCCGACGTACATCGCTCCGACCCCGATCCAGGTCCTCCAGGTGTTCGTCGAGCAGGGCGACGTTCTCTGGATCAACTTCTGGCCGACCCTGATGGAAGCGGCATCGGGCTTCCTTGTCGGCAACACGGTCGCCGCGGTGCTCGCGGTGTGGTTCGTCCACAGCCAGCTTGCGGAGCGGGCGTTCTATCCCATCGCCGTCTTCGTCAACACGATTCCGATCATCGCCGTCGCCCCGATCCTCGTGCTCCTCCTCGGGAACGGCTACGCGCCCAAGATCGTCATCGCGGCCCTCATCTGCTTCTTCCCGACCCTGGTCAACATGGTGCGCGGACTGAAGGCGGTGAGCCCGCAGATGGTCGAGCTCATGCGGGTCCTCTCCGCGAGCGGCCGGGAGGTGCTGTTCAAGGTTCGCCTTCAGAGCTCGCTCCCCTTCCTGTTCGCGGCCCTCAAGATCGCGTCGACCACCTGCGTCATCGGGGCGATCGTCGGAGAGTGGATCGGCTCCAACTACGGCCTCGGCTCTCTCATCATCGAGGCCACCTACAACTTCCGGGCGCCGCTCCTGTACGCCACCGTGGTCCTGGGGGCGGGAATGGCGGTCGCGGCGTTCGCCATCGTCAGCTTCGTCGAACGCCGGGTCCTCAGGTGGAAGCCCCCGGAAGTGTTCTGACCGCGGCCCCGATGCTCGCGAAAGGCGCGCGAGACGCGCGGAACCACGAGGAGATACACCCATGCAGACCGAGAGTTCGAACCCGTCCACCTTGACACGGCCCGAGGCCCGGGTGCCGGTGGTCGCAAGGTCGGACGTCCTCGTGGTGGGCGGCGGGCCGGCCGGCATCGCGGCCGCCGTGTCGGCCGCCCGAAACGGGGCGAGCGTGACCCTGGTCGAGCGCTACCCCTACCTCGGAGGCCTCGCCTCGGGCGGGATGGTCCTGGTGCTCGACGACATGCACAACGACACCGAGATCTCGGTGCGCGGCCTCGCGATGGAGGTCCTGGAGCGCATGCACCGCCGCGGGCTGTGCGTGTACCCGCCCGAGGCGGACCGCGACCCCGCGGTGCGCGCCACCGAAGCGATGTGGCGCAAGTGGTCGCGCTGGGGAGTCTTCGACTTCCACACCCATACGAAACCCCACCCGGTCATCTTCGCCGCCGCCTTCGACCCGGACGGCTTCAAGCACGCCGCCCTCGAGATGGTCGCGGAGGCGGGGGTCGAGCTCCGCCTCCATAGCTGGTTCCAGTCGACCCTCGTCGAGGACGGGCGCGCGGCCGGGGTCATCGTCGAGACCAAGGAGGGGGCGCAGGCGATTCGCGGTGACGTCCTCATCGACGCGACCGGGGACCTCGACGTCGCCGCGAGCGCGGGCGCCGCGTTCGAGGAGGGCGCCTACATCGTCACCACCGTGTCGCGGATCGGCGGGGTGGACACCGAAGCGGCCGAGCGCTTCCAGTTCGAGGAGCCGGAACAGTTCGCGGTAGTCGATCGGCAGGCCAAGCGCATCATCGGCGGCTGCTGGCAGTACTGGTGGCTGAAGACCCCGCTCCCCGGCGTCGTCTGGTGCAACTGCCCGCACATGACCGGCTTCGACGGGATGAAGGTGGCGGACCTGACCGCAGCGGAGTTCGAGGGACGGCGCCGGATGCGCGAACTCCTCGACTTCGCCCGCGAGAACGTGCCGGGCTTCGAGCGGGCATACGTCGTCGACTTCGCTCCCCAGACCGGGGTGCGCCAGACCCGGTTGCTGAAGGGCGAGTACGTGGTCACCAAGGAGGATGTCATGGACCGCGTCCACTTCGCGGACTCGGTGTGCCGCGGGCGCGACTACTACACCCCTTACCGGGCCCTCCTCCCGGTCGGCGTCGAGCAGTTGCTGGTGGCCGGCCGTCACTACTCCGCGACCCGATCGGCGCAGAAGGTGAGCCGCGAGATCCCCCCCTGCATGGCGATGGGCGAGGCGGCCGGGATCGCGGGCGCGCTCGCCCTCGACGCCGGCACCGCCGTCCGGGACGTGGACGTCGGACGCATCCAGCGGCAGATGCGCGCCCAGGGGGCGGACCCCGGCGACCGTCCGGCCGCCAACGCGCGGACCGCCGCGCCGGTGGCGGCATGATGAGCGCGGGACCCGCGAACGCCGGAGCGGCCGCCCTCCCTCTCGACGGGGTGAGGGTCATCGACTTCACCCAGGTGATGATGGGGCCGTGCTGCACCCAGATGCTCGGCGACTACGGCGCGGACGTCATCAAGATCGAGCGGGCCGGCATGGGCGACCTCTCGCGGTGGAGCGTCGGCGAGGACCCGGACGGCGGGAACAACCCGGTATTCGCGAGCCTCAACCGCAACAAGCGAAGCCTCGCCCTCGACCTCCGGTCGGAGGCGGACCGGAACGTCGTGCGGCGGCTCGTCGAGACGGCCGACGTGGTGGTCAACAACTTCCGCCCCGGGGTCATGGAGCGGTTGGGCTTCGGCTACGAGGAGCTGCGGGACATCAACCCCCGCATCATCTGGGCGATGGGAAGCGGCTACGGGCGCGACGGGCCGTACGTGCGCAAGGGAAAGGGCGGTCAGGACGTTCTCGCCCAGGCGATGACCGGGGCGATGCACCGTCGCTCCGGGCCGGAGATCCCCCTCTCCGTCTATCCCACCGCGCTCGCGGACTACGCGGCCGGCATGCATCTCGTGCAGGGAATCCTGTTCGCGCTCCTGCAGCGCGAACGGACCGGGGAGGGCCAGCAGATCTCGGTATCCCTCTACAACTCCATGCTCGCGATGCAGATGCAGGAGGCGGCGATGCACCTCATGCGCGGGCGCGAGCTCAATTGGGCGGCGTACCCCCTTTCCGGCGTCTTCAAGACCACGGACGGGGCGATCGTGATGGTGGGGGCGTTCAAGGAGAACCCGCTCCGCGAAATTTGCCGCGCGCTCGATCTCGACGACCTGTCGGAAATTCCGAAGTACGCGGACCACGACCGGCAGACGGCGCACCGCTCGGAGCTGCAGGCGATCTTCCGCGAGAGGTTCGCGTCCGGCACGACCGACCATTGGGTGGAGCGCCTCGAGGCCGTCGACATCCTCTGCGCGCCGGTCCTGTCGCTCGAAGAGGCGCTCGCGGACCCCCAGACCGCGTTCAACCGGATGGTCGTCGAGTCGGAGCCGACCGCGGCGGGACCGGTCCGTCTCGTCGGATCGCCGATCGAGATGTCGGCCGCCGCCTTCGCGATCCGCCATCCGCCCCCGCGGCTCGACGAGCATCGCGACGAGGTGCTGGCGGAGCTCGATGGGGTGCGCGAGGAGCCGGCCGCATGAGCGCCGCGCCCGCAGGCGGCGCCGGAGGGGTCCGCTTCGACTGCGCGGGCGGGGTCGCGCGCGTGACCCTCGACCGTCCCGAACGCCTGAACGCGGTCGACTCGGCGACGGAAGCGGCCCTCGGCGCGATCTGGGATGCCATCGAGCGGGACCCGGGCATCCGCTGCGTCGTGCTGACCGGGAACGGGCGCGCATTCTGCGCAGGCGCCGATCTCAAGGAGGACGGCCCGGGCGGGCTCGCCTACTGGGCGCGCTCCGGGCGCCACGGCTTCGGGGGGATCGCGCTCGCGGGCCGGGTCTCGGTTCCGATCGTGGGGCGAATCAACGGCATCGCCCTCGGCGGCGGCTTCGAGATGGCGCTCGGCTGCGACATCCTCGTGGCCGCGGAGTCGGCCTCCTTCGGCCTGCCCGAGCCCCGGGTCGGCCGACTGCCCCTCGACGCCGCGGTCACCCTGCCGCGCCGGCTGCCCCGGGCACTCGCGATGGGCATCCTCCTCACCGGACGGCGCATCGGGGCCGGGGAGGCACTCGCGGCCGGCCTCGTCAACGAGGTCGTGCCGGACGCGGAGCTCGACCGGGCCGTCGACGCGTGGGTCGCCGACATCCTCGCCTGCGCACCGTTGAGCCTGCGCGCGATCAAGCGGTCCGTCGCAGAGACCGGGCACCTCCCGGAGCGGGCCGCACGCACCGCGTGCCTGCCGAGCCTCGTCGCCGCGCTCGAGAGCGACGACGCGGACGAAGGGGTCGCCGCCTTCCGGGAGAAGCGGGCGCCGGTCTGGAAGGGACGCTGACGGTGCCGGCCGCGGACGGGCCGATCGCGAGCGCCGGCCACCGGCAAGGCAGCCACCGTGGCCAATTCCTCCTTCGTCCTCCCGGGCCGAGGATGGACCCGAACCAGGGCAAGTCCCCATGACCTACGTCATCAACGAAGCGTGCATCGACGTCAAGGACGGCGACTGTACCAACGTCTGCCCCGTGGACTGCATCTACGAGGGCGGCCGGATGTTCTACATCCAGCCCGACGAGTGCGTGAACTGCGCCGTCTGCGTCTCGGTGTGCCCGGTCGAAGCGATCTTCGCCGAAGAGGACCTGCCGCCCGCGTCCACTCCGTTCACGGCCGTCAACGCGGAGTTCTTCGAGGACGGCGTCACCGGGTGGGGCAGCCCCGGCGGCTTCGAACCCGCGTTCCGCACCGGGAAGGACCATCCGGTGGTCGCGGCCTGGAAATCGGGCGCCGAATAGCCCGGGGCCGGATGCCATGCACGCCGCGGTCCTTCGCTACTTCGAGGCGGTCGCCGCGGACGGCTCGATCCGGCGGGCCTCCGAACGGCTCAGCGTGTCGGCTTCGGCCGTCAACCGCCAGATCCTCAAGCTCGAGGACTACTTCGGAACTCCCCTCTTCGAGCGAAGACCGGACGGGATGCGGCTGACCGACTGCGGCCGCCTCGTCCTCGACCACTTCCGTGCGACCCTGCAGGACTTCGCCCGCCTCAAGAGCGAGATCGACGAGCGGCGCGGGATCATCAGCGGCACGGTCACCATCCTGACCCTCGACAGCCTCACGGTCCACTTCCTGCCCGAAGTGCTCTCGCCGTTCATTTCCGAGCACCCGGCCGTGGAGGTACGGGTGATCGCGGGCGATCCGAAAACCACCACCCACGCGATCACCCAGGGCAGCGCGGACCTCGGCCTCGCCTTCCATTCACCGCACACCCGCGGGGTCCGGGTGCTCGGCGAGGTCCCATGCGCCATGCACGCCATCATGACTCCCGATCACGAGCTTGCCGCCCGCGCCACCGTGACCCTCGAGGAATGCGGCGCCCATCCCCTCATCTACCAGGAGAGCTCGAGCTCCATGGACGCCTTCTTCGGCGACGAGATGGAGGCGTTCAAGCGCGCCCACCAGCCGGTGCTGACCTCCAACACCCTCGCCCTCATGAAGCGGCTGCTCCTGCGGGGGGCCGGCATCGCCTTCTACACGCGCCTCGGCTTCGTCGAGGAGCTTGCCGCCGGCCGGTTGGTGGCGGTGCCAATCGAGGACGAACGGCTGACCCGCCTCCGCCTCTCCCTCATCACCTCGTCGGAACGATCGCCGACGGTCGCGGGGCGGGCGATGGCCGAGCACCTCGCGGCGGCCCTCGCCCGCTTCGCGGCCGACTTCGAGACGCAGACCGCATGAGTGCCCGGACCCTTTCGTTCCGGCGACTGCTCGCCGCGCCGGGGCGCGAGGCGGCGGTCCGCGATGCGGTGGTCGAGGTGCAGGGCGGCCGGGTCCGGTCGGTCGCAGGGGGGGCGGCCGGGGCGGACACCGGCGCGGCCGAAGACCTCCTCGCCATGCCGGCGATGGTCAATGCCCACGACCATGGCTACGGGCTTCGGCCCCTCGCTCTCGGCGGAGCGGACGACGCTCTCGAGTGCTGGATCGCCTCACTCACCGGCCGGCCGTCGATCGACGCCGAGCTCGAGGCGGCCGTCGCCTTCGGCCGGATGGCGCTCTCGGGCATCGGCGCGACCGTGCACTGCCACAACTCGCTCGCGGCGGAGCGGCTCGCCGACGAGGCCGCCGGGGGCGCCCGGGCCGCGGCGGACGTGGGCCTCCGGGTCGCCTTCTCGTGCCCGATCCTCGACCGCAACGCCTTCGCCTACGGCGACCAGCGCGCGCTGCTGCCCGACCTCGATCCGGTGGACCGGACCCGCCTCACCGCGGCCATGGCCCGTACCGGTCCGGCCAGCCATCTGGTGGATCAGGTCGAGGGCATCGCGGCCGCGTTCGAGAGCGAGCGCTTTCGGGTGCAGTACGGCCCGATCGGTCCGCAGTGGTGCGAGGACGCGACCCTCGAGCGCATCGCCCGCGCCTCGGCCGACCACGATCGCCGCATCCACATGCACCTCCTCGAATCGCCGCGGCAACGCGAGTGGCTCGACTTCGCCTACCCGAGGGGCATCGTCCGGCATCTCGACGACATCGGGTTCCTCTCCCCGCGCCTCACCGTCGCTCATGGGGTGCAGCTCACCGAGGCCGAGTGCGCGCTGCTCGCGGAGCGCGAGGTGACGGTGGCGGTCAACACCTCCTCGAACCTTCGGCTTCGTTCGGGAGTCGCCCCGGTCGCGCGCTTCATCGAGCACGGCCTTCGATTCGGACTCGGGCTCGACGGCGGTGCCCACGACGACGACCAGGACTACTTCCGCGATCTTCGTCTCGCGTGGCGACTCCACAACGGGACCGGACTCGCGCCGGCCTTCCCGCCGGCCCGACTCTTCGATGCCGCCCTCCGGGACGGCGCCCGGGTCATCGACGGGGCGCAGGACTACGGCACGATCCGAGCCGGCGCGCGCGCCGACCTCGTGGCCCTCGACTACGCGGCGATGGGCGCCGACCTCCTGGTGGATAACAACGACGAAATGGATGTGCTCCTCACCCGAGCCACCGCGGAAGACATCCGGCACCTGATCGTCGACGGACGCGACGTGGTTCGGGACGGACGCCTCGCGAGCCTCGATCTCGGCGAGATGGAAGCCGAGCTCATGGCGCGCGCCCGAAGCGAAGCCCCGATCCCGCCCGAGCAGCCGGCCCGCGACCGCCGCCGTCGCGAGGCCGTGCGCCGCTACTACGCCGCGAACCGCCACCTGAGCAAGTACTCCGGCCCGCGTGGCGGGAAGTGAGATGGAGCCGGAGCACCGGTAGCACGCCGCAGAGACCTCGCGACGGCACGACTTCGTTCTGCCCTTTCACCGCCGGTGCCAGGGCTCGTCGAGGGGCTTCGCGCCGTTGAGCTCGCCGTAGCCGCCTCCGAACGTGCCGCCCGGGTCCGGGCCGAAGTAGCGCGGATCGAGCGGGTCCGCCGCCGGCTGGTAGCGGACGTCGCACGAGAGCCGCACCCGCCCGCCGGGCGAATGGTTGTCGAGCGCCCCGTGCATCGTGAACATGTCGAATACCAGGAGGTCGCCGGCCGCGAAATCGGCGGTCAGCAGGCGGCAGCCGCGCTCGCGTGCGAACGCGACCGGGTCGTGCGAAACCTCCGCCTTGCGGGTGTCGTCGAGCTCGATGTCGAAGCCGTCGAGGTGCCCCAGGATGTCGTCGAAGCGTCGCGACCCCTCCACGACCATGAGCGGCCCCTCGGTCACCGGAACCGGCCCGATGGGGACCCACACGGTGTACATCCGCGGGGTCGCGCGGGTGAAGAACGGGAAGTCGTAGTGAAGGCCGGTCGCGCTCCCGGGGGCGCCCGCGCGAAGGAAGAGGTAGTCCATGCCGCACGCCGGCTCGCCCCACACCGCCTCCATGACCCGGCCGAGGCGAGGGCCGTTGGTCACCTGGCGGAGCACCGGCATGTCCACCACCGATTTCCAGAACCGGCCGAGGTCGCCGGCCAGCTCCCGCCGCCGGCTCTTGCCGGTCGCGATGCCGGCGCGGGCCGGCGCCTCGATCTCCCCCACTTCCCGCAGCCGCTCGAACACCGCCGCGCGGGCCGCCATGACCTCGCCCTCGTCGAGCACGCCGCGCAGCAGCGCGTGGCCGTCGGCGGCGAGGCGCTCCCGGAGCCGCTCCGGGGCCGCGAGCAGTGCCGACACGTCCGCGAGCTCGCCGAGCATCCCGGCCGGCACGTTGCGCCCGAAGGCGCGGCACGCACCGTTCACCGGAGCGACCCCGCGTCTCGCGATGCCTCGCGGCCTTCCTCCCCATGACGAAGCGCCATCTTGCTACCCTCGACCCGCGTTCCTACCCGCCCGAGTACCGTGCACGTGACCGGCCGCGAAACGCCACGCCCGGCCGGATCATGGCATGTACTGCGGCGCCTCCCCGGGGGCGGGGGTGTAGCCGAGGCTGCCCTGGGCGACGATCGCTTCCTGTCCGCCGCCCCGCTCGATGCGCTCCAACTGGTCGTCCTTCGCCTTCGCGTCGGTCGCCTCGGGGTCGAGGACCTCGCGGAGCGCGGCCTCGCAGTCCGCGACCAGATCCGCGTGCGCCGGGTCCCCCGCAAGATCGGAAAGCTCGAGCGGATCGCTCTCGAGGTCGAAGAGCTGAGGCGGATACCCGTCCTGCATGTAGCGCACGTACTTGTGCCCGTTGCGCCGGACCATGAAGACGGCGGACCTCGCGCCGCCGGAATGCTGCTCGGAGAAGACGACGCGCTCCGGCCGCGCGCCCCCCGCGAGGTCGAAGAGCGACGTGCCGGGAAGGACGCGGTCCTCGTCCTTCGGTGCGGTGCCGGTCGCCTCGAGGATGGTGGGGAACACGTCGAGGAGCTGGGCCGGAGTATCGACGGCGTGCCCGCGCGGGACGCCTTCCCCGGCCAGGATCATGGGCACTCCCACCGACTCGTCGTACATGTTGCACTTGCTCATCATGCCCTTTTGGCCCATCGACTCGCCGTGGTCGGAGGTGTAGAGGATGCGGGTCTTCGCGGCGAGCCCGGTCTCCTCCAGCGCCGCGACCAGCTTCCCGATGTTGTCGTCGAGATAGCTCACCATGCCGTAGTAGGCGGCGATGACCCGGCGCAGGGTCGTTTCGTCGAACTCGCCCTCGATGTCGAAGAACGCCCGGTAGTCCTCGAGCCCGGGGTGCCGCGGGCGCTCGTCCTGGCCGTAGGCCACCGGCAGGTCGATGTCCTCGAGCGGGTAGAGAGAGTAGAACGCCTCGGGAGCGAGCCACGGCGGATGCGGACACACCAGCGACACGAAGAGCGCCCACGGGGCGTCCTCGCGAGTGGCCTCCTCGCGGATCCAGCGCACGCTGCGCTCGGTGATGTCCCGGTCGTAGTCCGTGTAGGTCGAGTCACCGCCCCCCGCCTTGTGCACGAGATCCGCGAACTTGCGCGAAACTGGCATCGGGTCGCGGCAGATGGTGAACAGCATGCCGACGCCGTCCATGATGTGCATGGGCACGAGCTCGGGGTCGAAGCCGTTCGGGTCGCCGGCGTCCCGGTAGTGGAGCTTGCCGATCGAGGCGGCCCGCCGCCCCTGGTCCATCAGCCGGTGCCCCCAGGAAGGCTCCTCGCCGAAGTAGGGCTTGCAGTTGTCCCACTTCTCGATGTCGAAGACGTGCCGCCCGGTCGCGAGGCTCGCGCGCGAAGGGACGCAGATGGGGCCGTTGCAGTAGGAGTTGCGGAAGAGCGTGCCCCGCTCGGCGAGCGCGTCGAGATGAGGCGTCTTGACGACCGGGTGGCCCATGCACCCGAGGGCGCGGCGGGTGTGCTGGTCGGAGAAGATGAAAAGCAGGTTCTGGGGCTCGGCGGCGCTCATGCAGGTCTCCCGTGGGGTCCGGACGCGTAAACGCCCGATCGTACAGCCCCCCGGGCTTCCTGCAAGCCACCACGGGCCGGGTTGGTGTCCCGCCTGCGTTTGGTGCCTCGGCCGGAAGGCGGGGAGACGGGGACGGACGGGAGGCGGGGGCGGCCGGTCGGTGCGCCTTGTGGGGAAGAAATCGGTCTGCTAGCGTTCGCGCCTCTCTCGCTCGCAGAACGAAGACGGATCGCGTTCGGCTCCGAGCGGAAATCGTTTCAGACAAATCCAGGGAGAATCAGATGAGTGCACTCCGGACTCTCACCGCGGCCGCGGCGGCAGCGGCCACGGTACTCGCCGCGGCCCCCGCCCGGGCCGAGGTCGACTGGCGTCAGTTCGAGGGGACGACCCTCAACGCGGCGTACTTCACCGCCAACTACATCGACGCCTGGTTCCGCCCGATGGCGAAGCGCTTCGAGGAAGAGACCGGGATCAAGGTTCAGATGCAGGTGCTCCAGGCGGGCCAGATCCGGAAGAAGCAGGACATCATGCTGGCCGGCAAGGATCCACAGCTCGACGTCGTCATGCTGCAGATGGACAACCGGGGCGGGAAGCTGACCGCAGCCGGGCACCTCGAGGACCTGCAGCCGTATCTCGACGACCCGACCCTCACCCCGGCCGGCTACGACTACCCGGGCGACTGGCTCGGCGGATGCCTCAACACCGCCAAGGTCATCACCGGCCAGCCCCTCAACAACATCGTGTGGTCCGCGCAGGCCCAGCTCCTGCACATCCGCAAGGACCTCTTCGAGAAGCACAACGTCAAGGTCCCGACGACCCTGGCCGAGCTCGAGGACGCGGCGAAGAAGCTCACCATCGACGAGGACGGCGACGGCAAGCCCGAGGTCTACGGATTCCTCTCGCGCGGCCACGGGCGGCTGACCACCGCGAGCTTCGCGACCTACCTCTTCAACCACGGCGGGTCGTGGTTCAAGCGGCTCCAGGACGGGACCAAGGTCTCGAACCTCGATTCCAAGGAGTCCATTGACGCTTTCGAATACTACGGGCGGCTCATCCGCGACTACGCGCCAGAGTCCGCGCTCAGCACCAAGCCGCCCCAAAACGCTGCCCTCTACGCGGCCGGCAAGGCGGCCATGCTGTCCGCCCTCAACTACTGGCACGGTCTCGCGGACAACCCGAAGAAGTCGCGCATCGCGGGCAAGAGCACCACGATCCTCGTACCCGCGGGCCCCGGGGGAAGCTATCCCAACGTGCCGACCACGTCGCTGGCAATCTCCAAGTACTCGGAAAACAAGAAGGCGGCGTGGCTCTACATCGCGTGGATGACCCAGCAGCACATCATGCTCGAAGGGCAGACGGCGGCCGTTCCCATGTGCCGGCGGACGGCATGGGAGGATCCCGCCTACGAGTCGCCGACCCCGGCGTGGGGCGAGTCGGCGAAGATCGCGGCCGATTTCGGCATCGCCATCGCCAAGCCGCAGGCCATCGCGATCGGGCAGATGCGCGACGCGGCGGGCGAGATAGTCAACGTCGCCATCCGCGACGGAAGCCGCGCGGCCATCGAGGCCGAGGCGAAGAAGCAGGCCGCGTTCATGACCGAGCTCGTCGCCGAGACCGAGGGGGGGATGGACTTCGCCGGTGTCATTCCCGAGTTCGCGAAGAAGCTCGACGCGGAGATGCAGAGTGCACCGATTCGGGCCGAAGGGCTGGACAAGCTCGGCATGTGACGACCCGTTTCGCGGGGCAGCGTGATGCGAAGCGGCGCGTGCGGCGCGGCGTGACCTGACGCGGCGGCGCGACCACACGGCAGGCCCAAGGTGGCGGTGACGCACAAGGCGCTGGCTCCCGGGCTCGACGACCGTCGGGCCCGGGAATCGCTCGGGTCGAGGCTCCTCGAGTGGCTCGACCTGCAGATGCCCATCGTCTTCAACATCCCGACCGTCGTCTTCCTCTTCGGGCTGGTGGCGGTGCCGATCTCCATCGTCTTCGCGACGAGCTTCACGGACTGGCAGCTCATCACCAAGCCGGACCCGGACTTCGTCGGCCTCGACAACTACGTCAAGCCCTGGAGCGACGAGCGGTGGCTCGGCGCGATCTGGCACACGTTCGCCTATGCGGTCGCATCGGTCGGCGGCCAGTTCGTCCTCGGGCTCGCGACCGCGATGCTGTTCAACCGGAGCTTCGCGGGCAAGGCGTTCTACCGCTCGGTGTGGATGATGCCGATGGTGGCGATGTCCGTCGCCATCAGCCTCGTGTGGATCCTCTTCTTCGACAACGCCTTCGGAATCCTCAACTACGGCCTCGAAGGGCTCGGCCTTTCCGGCATCGAGTGGATCACGAGCCCCGAGTGGGCGCTCGTCTCGCTCATCATCGTCGGGATCTGGCACCACACGCCCTTCATGACCCTCATCCTGCTCGCCGGGCTCCAGTCCCTGCCCCAGGATCCCTTCGAGGCGGCGCGCATCGACGGCGCGTCGCGCTGGCAGATGCTCGTCCACATCACCCTGCCCCTCCTCAAGACCCACATCATGGTCGCGCTCATCCTGCGCTCGATCTTCGGGGTGAAGGAGTTCGACACCATCCTCGCCATCACCGAAGGCGGACCCCGCTACGCGAGCGAGACCATGAACCTCAACATCTACTTCAACGCCTTCGAGTACCAGTACATGGGCGAGGCGGCGGCAAAGGGAGTGTTCTTCTTCCTCTTCATCCTGTGCGTGCAGTCGATTCTGGTGAAGCTCCGGAAGCGCAAATGGTCCTACTGATCAAGCGGCTGCTGCCGCGGCGCACCTACGAGATCCTGGAGGCGATCGGCACCCAGCTCGTGATGATCGCGGTGGTGGCGCCGTTCTTCTTCATCTTCTTCTACATGTTCTGGAACTCGCTCAAGCCCGACTACCTGTTCTTCGAGCCGGGCACCTGGTTCTTCGAGCCCCTGTGGTCGAACTACACCGACGTGTTCGAGTACAGCGACCTCATCCCGAACATCGTCAACAGCCTCATCATCTCGACGGCCGCGACCCTCATCGGCCTCTTCTGCGGCCTGCTCACCGCGTACACGGTCGCGCGCTACAACCTGCGCAAGCTCGCGATGGCGATCCTCGTGACCCGGATGATCCCCTACATCACCGCGCTCGTGCCGTTCTGGATCGTCTACAAGCACGTGGGCCTGCTCAACACCCACGCCGGAATCATTCTTTCCCACCTTGTGATCACCATCCCCTTCGGGGTGTGGATCATGATGGGGTTCATCGAGGACATCCCGAAGGACCTCGAGGAGGCGGCGTGGATCGACGGAGCGTCACGGACCCAGGCGTTCGTTCGCATCGTGCTTCCCTTGAGCACCCCCGGGATGGTCGCGACCGCGATCCTCTGCTTCATCTTCTCCTGGAACAACTTCCAGCTCGCCCTGGTGCTCGGGGGGTTCGACGTGAGCACCGCACCGGTCTCGGTGTTCAAGTACGCCGACCCCGAGGCGGGCGGAAGCGGTCAGATGATGGCGGCGGCGACCCTCGTCACCCTGCCCGTCTTCTTCATCGTGCTGCTCATCCAGAAGCAGTTGACGGCCGGCCTCACCATCGGCGGCGTCAAGCAGTAGGCGAAACCGCCGGGACGGGCGGCCCCCCGGGTCGGTGCCGCAGGTTCCGCGCCGGGCCGGCACGGATGCCCCTTCGCGTCGCGCGGTCCGCCCGCGCCGACGCCAGCTTCGAGACCGGTCTTGTCGACCCCGAGCCGGCCGGCTCTCGAGGGGGACCGCTCCACTCGCACCGACCCGCGGCCGGCCGGCGCGCGCGGGTGCTCGCGCTACTCGAGGACTCGCGTCTCGATCGCGTGGGCGTTCACGTAGTCCCAGTCGTAGGTCACACCGAGTCCGGGACCCGTCGGGACCGGGACGCATCCGTCCGCTTCCACCGCGTCGAGCTCGTCCGAATAGCCGCAGGCGTAGACCGGGAGCGACCACGCGTTGCCCATCCGCGGGTGCACCAGGTTGATCTCGTAGAAATTGCTGGACCGCAGGGCCGCCATGAGCTGGCGCATGGCGGGGCCGAGCGCGTGAACCTCGACGTCGAGCCCGAGCGCCTCGGCGGCGAGGGCCGCCTTGTAGCTGCCCGTGAGGCCCCCGTCGTAGTCGGGGTCCACCCGGGCGAAGTCGGATGCGCCGGCGACGAGGATGTCCGTCGTGGTCTCGGGGTTGCGCACGTGCTCGGTGATGAGGATGGGGGTGCGCACGTGCTCCTTGAGCTTGCGGTGGCCGTGAATCGAGGTGCCGCCCTCCGCGTACGGATCCTCGTACCAGAAGAGCTCGTGCTCGTCGCAGACCCGCCCGACCCGGATCGCGGCGGCGAGGGAGTCGAGGTGGCAGGCGGCGTCGTACATCACCTCCATCCGGCCCCCGACCCGCTCCCCCACCGCGCGGATCATGGCGCCCTCCTCCCGCGGGTCGCCCGCGTTCCAGCCGTGCATCTTGTAGGCCGGGTAGCCCATCTCCAGGCACTGCTCCGCGAAGTCGGCGTAGGCCTCCGGGCTCGAGAGGCCGCCCTCGAGCCGGTCGCCGCCCAGGGTGCTCGCGTAGGCGGGAAGGCGCTCGCGCCAGCCGCCCAGCATCGTCGCGACGGACACCCCCTGGTGCTTGCCGGCGAGGTCCCACAGGGCCACGTCGAGGGGGCCGATGCCAAGCTCGCCGATGTGCACGGTGAGGCGTCGCATCGACCAGTAGTGGCGCTCGCGCTCGAGGGCCGAGGCGCCCAGCAGCCGGTAGCCAAGCGCTTCGCAGGCGGCCATCGCGACCCGCGCCCGTCCCCGGGGCGGGATGTACTCGCCGCTCACCCCTTCGTCGGTGAGGATGCGGACCGCGAACCGCACCTGGGGCTCCCCGGGACCGGGGGCGTAGCGGACGCCGAGGCCGCCCCGGTCCGTGCCGACGCCGGGGACGACGATCTCGAAGGCGGTCAGTTCGATGCGGTCGATGGTCGGCGAGCCGTGCATGGCATGGTTACCCTCGTGAGACGGACGGGAGGGCGCCGCAACCGCGGTCTCCCCGGTCAGGTACCTGGAAGTCGGACCGCCGGGGACGCGGATTCGGAGCGGGTGGGCGGGTCGGTGGCCGCCGCGCGCCCGGTGTGCATGAAACGGTCCCGGACGGCCTACTCTTGCGGCAGCTCGAAGTTGATCATCCAGCCGATGCCGAAGCGGTCGGTCCAGTTCCCGAAGTAGGCGCCCCAGAAGGTTTCGTGCATCGCCATCTTCACCGTCCCGCCGGCCGCGAGCCCGGCGAAGACCGCGTCGCAATGCTCGCGGCTCTCCCCGGCGATCGAGATGGAGAAGTTGGTGCCGGCCACGGGGGGCGGACCGAAGGCGGAAGTGCTGTCGCTGCCCATCAGCCCCCCCGACCCGATGGGCAGCGAGACGTGCATGATCCGATCCTTCTCCGTGTCCGGCACGTTCATGTCGGCCGGCCCTTCGCCGAAGGTCTGAATGACCGAGAACTCGCCACCGAATACCGAGCGATAGAACTCGAACGCCTCCCGGCAGTTCCCGTCGAAGAAGAGATAGGTATTGAGCGACATCGTCGTGGTTCCCCGATGGTTCCGTGTCCCGCATTCACGCCCGGATTATATCTCCGGCCGGGATTGGAGCCGCCGGCCGCGGGGCGCCCGTGCGAGCGCGGATTCTCGGCCGGTCCGGACCGCATGGAAGACCCCGCCATGCGCAGGACGAGTGCCGCCTGGATTGGCGGATGACCCGCACGGCATCCGGAACGCGGGCGCGGAGGTCGCGCCACGAGGGAGCCCCGGCGGGTCCGATCCGGATCGGAGACCTGGCCGCGTCCGCGCGGAGACGAACGCGGACCTCAGGCGGCTCCTTCCGGTGCGGCTTCGGACTCCTTGCCGAAGAGACGCACCCGCGCCCCGGCCAGCATGTCGCGGAGCTTCGCGCGGATCGCCCACAGGCACACGAGCGACGGGACCACCATCACGGTCGTGATCATGAAGAACGTCCCCCAGTCGCCCTCGAGCCAGTCGACGAGCTCGCCGGAGGAAGCGGCGAAGAGGGTCCTGCCCGCGGTGCCGATCGAGGCGAGCAGGGCGTACTGGGTGGCGGTGTAGGTCCGGTCCACGAGCATCGAGATGAAGGCGACGAAGGTCACGGTCGCGAACGAGCTGGTGAGGTCGTCCATCACGACCGCGGCCGCGAACATCAGCTCCGACTTCCCGGTCCAGGCGAGGAGCGCGAAGAGGAGGTTGGTGAGGGCCATCGCGATTCCGGAGACGAACATGGCCCGCACCAGGCCGATCCGGATCGCGAAGAGCCCCCCGAGCACGGTGAACGTCACCGTGGTGACCCAGCCGAGCCCCTTGGAATAGAGGGCGATGTCGGACTTCGAGAACCCGATCTCCTTGTAGAAGACGAGCGACATCCGTCCGAGGAACGCTTCGCCGATCTTGAACAGGAAGATGAACCCGAGCACCGCGGCGGCGATCGCGAAGCCGTTCTGCCGGAAGAAGCTCAGCAGCGGGCCGACCACGGTGGCGCCAAGCCAGGTGGCGGTCCTCCCGACCACGCCGTGGACCGCGAGGTGGGACGCGATCCGCTCCTCGTCCGCGGCCTGGGCGGCAATGCGCTCCGCCGCGGTCGACTCGCGCACGAACGCGAGGCCGATATTGCAGAGGATCACGACCACCCCGAGCACGAGGAAGGTGGCCTGCCAATAGTCCTCGACCCCCGCATTCTGGAAGCCCTGGGCCGTTTCCAGCGCCACGATCCCTCCCAGCTTGTACCCGGTCCACCAGCCGACCACCGCGACGGCCGCCCCCGCCGCCATCGCCTCGCCCTCCGTCCGGCCGATCTGCTCGATCCGGAGCGCGTCGATGGTGATGTCCTGCGTCGCGGACGCGATCGCGATCACGAGCCCGATGGCGATGACGCCGGCGAGGTCCGCGGTCGGCTCCACGAGGCTCCAGAGGACGAGACACACGAGGATCAGGGCCTGCAGGGTGACGATCCACGCGCGCCGGTGCCCGATCCGGTCGGTCATCCACGGAATCCGGATCCGGTCGATGAGGGGGGCCCAGAGGAAGTTGATGGCGTAGACGCCGAAGATGAGCCCCGCCCAGCCGATGGTGCTGCGACTCAGGCCATCCTCCTTGAGCCAGAGGCTGAGGCTGCTTCCGATCAGCACCCACGGAAAGCCGCTGATGATCCCGAGGAGCAGGATGCGGGCCATGCGCCGCTCGAAATAGACGGCGAGCGATTCCCCAATCCCCTGCATTGCGTGCTACTGACCTTCGTTCCGCGTTTCGGGTCTTCCCGCGCCGGCCGCCCGCTCAGACCGCCGTCCAGCCGCCGTCGATCATGAGGGCCGAGCCGGTCACCAGAGCGGATGCGTCGGAGGCGAGATAGACCACCGCGCCCATCACGTCCTCCACCCGGCCGATCTTGCCCGACGCAATTCGGCTGGTGACGAAATCATGGAACGATGATTCCTGGAGCATGGCATGGCTGAGCGGCGTCTCGATGAAGGTGGGGCAGATCGTGTTGACCCGGATGCCGTGCTCGGCAAGCTCCCACGCCATTGCCTTGGTGGCCCCTTCGAGCGCGTGCTTGGTCGCGCAGTACACGGTGCGCTTCGGTCCGCCGACATGGCCCATCTGCGAAGAGACGTTGACGATGGACCCCGGCCGGCGGGCCTCGACGAGGCCCTCGGCGACCGCCTTCGCGACGAACAGGGCGGCCCGCACGTTCAGGTCCGAGACGGCCTGGTAGTCCTCTTCCGTCACGTCCAGGAAGTGGGCGGGACGGTTCGTGCCGGCGTTGTTCACCAGCACCTGGAAGGGGCCGCGCGCCGCGATCTCGATCCGCGCACGATCGGTGTCGGTCACGTCGAGGGCGAATGCGCTCGCCCGTTCGCCCCGAGCCCGGATGGCATCGGCGACCGCCTCCACCTCCCCGGCGCTCCGGGCGGCGAGGCTCACCTCCGCGCCCGCCTCGGCAAGCGCCGCGGCCATGGCGAGTCCGAGCCCGCGCCCCGCCCCCGTAACCAGCGCGCGCCGTCCGTCGAGGCGGAAGCTCGGAGTCTTCGGAAGGGCGACGGGCGGCTTCGCGGGCGCGGAGCCCGGAATCGTCGGCACGCTTGGCTCGGGAGGCATGAATTCGCTCTCTGCAAGTTGTTGAAGGGAATCGAATGAGGGGGTGCGCCGGCCCGCCCGAATCGCCGTACGCCGCTACTAGACGGCCACCGAGAAGTCGATGAGCCAGTACGGCATGAGGTCGAGCAGCCGGCTCTCGATCATCCGATCGAGATGGAAGAAGACCGCAACCCCGACGACGAGGAGGGTCGCTCCCATTGCCGGCTTCGCCCACGGCATCCAGGCCATCAGCCGCTCGCGGCGGGCGTTCAGGATCTCCCGCGATCCGTACGCGAGCGCCATCAGGACGGTGGAGACCCCGATCCCGAAGGCGAGCATGGTGATGCCGGCCTGCCCGAGGTTGTCGCCGCTCGCGGCCAGGGCGATGGCACCGCCGAGGGTGGGGCCGACGCAGGGGGACCACACCGCCCCGAGGAGCACGCCGACCGCGAGCTGACCCCACACGCCCGCCCCCTGCACCCGGTCGATTCCGACGTTCGCGCGGTTCGCCACCGGGGTCGCGACGCGGGCCAGCACCTCCTGGGCGCGCGGCACGAGCAGGACGACGCCGAACAGCACCATGACCACGGCGGCCAACTGGTTGATCAACCGCTCGTCGATGCCCGCCAGGTGCCCGAATGCGGTCACCCCGACTCCGATGACCGCAAACGATAGCGTCAGACCGATGGCCAGCATCAGCGGCCCGAGGCGGCTCCCCTGGAACGCGGCCGCGATGATGATGGGCAGGAGCGGCAGCACGCACGGGTTGATGAGGGTGAGCGTGCCGGCAAGATAGGCCCAGACGTAGGTCATCGCCGGACCGGGCCGTCTCGAATGGGTTGACTGGCTCTCATCGGGTCGCCTTGCCCTCCGGACAAGCGGCGCTCACGGGGCCGCACCGCTCGAACCGGCGGCGCGGGGGGCGGTCGATGTGCCGTCCTCCCGTTCCCGGACCCGCTTCCCGGCACGGATCCCGGGCCGGTGGCCACCTTGCCGCGCGGGAGGCCGGGCGGCGGTCCGACCGGCCCGGAGAGACCTCCGGGCCGGCGTTGCAAGCGATGCGCCGCGGCTAGATGGCGGCCTTGAACAGGGCCTCGATGTCGTCGCGGCGCGTGCTCCCGTTTACCCGGCCGACCTCCTCGCCGCCGCTCAGCATCACGAGGGTGGCCCGCCGCCGCACACCATGATCCTTGGCCGCGTCGCTGCCGCTGTGCGCGTCCCAGTCGACCTTCATCACCGTGACCGCCTGGTAGGCGGGGTTCTCGTTCATCAACGCACTCACGGTGCGTCCCTGCGCACGGCAGGTCCCTCACCATTCGGTGTAGAAGTCGAGGAGCAGCGGTTTTCCGCTCGCGACCGCCGCCTGGTAGGCTTCCCGGCTGTACTTCACGAACGACTTGTCGCCCGCCTGCGCGCCGGGGGTGACGACGGCGAGCGCGGCCGCCGCGGTCAGGAGTTCGCGTCGATTCATGGAATGGACTCCAGAGTGAATCGAAGCCGATTATAGGCCGACCGGGGCCCGAGGTCTGTCTTCTGCGCGACGCTCAGGCCGGCCGGTCCCCGGCCCGCACCGGAGCGGCGCGGCTGTCCACCCCCGGGAGCATCTTCGCGGGATCGCGGGTCACCACCACGTCGATGATGGTCGGCACTTCGCGCGAGGCCATGCCGGCACGGAAGGCCGCCCCGAGCGCGGCGGGGTCCTCCACCCGGATCCCCTCGCAGCCGAGGGCGCGCGCGACGGCGGCATAGTCGGTCTCGCTCAGATCCGCCGACTGGTAGTTGCCGCCGAAGAGGCTGTGCTGGAGCGCCTTCACGTAGCCGCTCGCCGCGTTGTTGACGATCGCGAGGGTGATTCCGAGCTTGAGGCGCCGCGCGGTCTCGAGCTCCCCGAGCACCATGTTGAAGCCCCCGTCGCCGGTGATTGCCACGACCGGCGCGTCGTCGAGCTCGGCGCGGGCGGCGAGCTGGGCGCCCATCGCCCCGGGAAGGCCGTAGCCGATGGAGGCGAAGCCCCGGTTCGCGATGTAGCAGCGCCCGGCCCGCGGGCTGTCGTAGAGGAGCCCGGTCCAGTGGGCGGCGAAGCCGCCGTCCACCACCAGCACGCCCTCCTCGGGCATGACCCGCTGCAGCTCGCGGATGAGCCGCGCCATGTGGATCGGCCGCTCGTCGGAGGCATAGCGAGGCTCCGCTTCCTCCCGCCACTTCGCCATGCGCGCCGTCACATCCGCAAGCCAGGGTTCGCGGGCGGTCCGGCGATTGGCCGGCTCGTCCTCCGCCAGCGCGTCGGCGAGGTCGCGGAGCCCTTCGGCCGCGTCTCCCCAGAGCCCCACGTCCACCCGGTTGGAACGGCCAATCTCCTCGCCGACGACGTCGAGCTGGATGAACGGGACGGAGGGGGGCGGCAGCACGTAGCGCCGGGTCGATATCTCGCCCATCTTGCAGCCGACCGCGAGCAGGCAGTCCGCATGCTCCATGAGGTCGTTCGCGATGCGGGTCCAGCGCCCGAAAAGCCCGACGCTCAAGGGATGTCCGCACGGGAGCGCACCCTTCCCGCTCAGGGTGTGGGCGACCGGGATGGACTCGATCTCCGCGAACGCGCGGAGCTCGGGCCAGGCGCCGGAGAGATGGACTCCGCCCCCCGCGAGGATGAGGGGCCGCCGCGAACGGCGCAGCATGCCCGCCGCCGCCGTCGTCTCGACCCTGCCCGGGCGGATGCGCCGGGCGGGAATGCGGGTCGCCTCGGGCCGGAGCTCGGTCCGCGGATAGTCGAACTCGCCGTGCGCCACGTCCTCGGGCACGTCGAGCACGACCGGACCCGGGCGTCCGGTGGTGGCGACCGCGTACGCGCGGCGCACGAGCTCCGGCATGCGGTGGCCATCCTCGACCCGGATGAGCTCCTTGGCCGCCGGGGCGAGGATCTCGTCCTGGCGCGACTCCTGGGTCATGTTCTTCCACGAGTGCGCGCGATTGGTGTTGCCGATGATCGCGATGAGCGGGACACCCGCGTTGAGGGATTCGACGAGCCCGGTCGCGAGATTGGTCGCGCCGGGGCCGAGGGTCGCGTCGCAGACCCCCGGCCGTCCCGTGACCCGGGCGAAGGCGTCGGCCGCGAACGCGCCGCAACGCTCGTCGTTGATCAGCGTGTGGCTGAGGCCGAGCTCCCGGACCGCGTCGTAGAAGGGGAGGAGCTGGAACCCGCCCATTCCGAACATCGGCCCGCATTCGTGGATCCGGAGCATCTCCGCGAGGGCGCGGCCCCCGGTCATGCGGCGGGTCGGATCGTTCGACATTTCCGTCATCTGGCTTCTCTCGCTCGTTGTCGTTCCATCATGGTGCGCGTCCGCACCCCACGCGCGTCCTGCCCGTCGTCCGCCGGGCCGGGTGAATCGACCCGTCCGCTCTCTCGAGCGCCGCGGGGTCTCCCGGCGCCGGTAGGCCGTTCCCTTCCCGAATCGCTCGCCCGCCGGTCCGCGCCGGCGCGAAGCGGCGTCTCTCAGCCGAGCCTGGCCGCGAGCTCCGGAACGGTCATCCCCGCCCGGGCCCCGCGCTTCGCGGCAAGCTCGTTCACGGCCGAGAGGACGCCGGTCTCCCAGGTGGAGCGAGCATCGCCGATCCGGGCGCTCGCGGCGGCGACCGCCGCACCCGGAATCCCTTGCGCATCGAGCACCGGAAGGCGCGCGGTGCCCGCCCCGCCGCCCGCGTCGTTGAACACGGCTCCGCGCGCCCGGACGCCGAGGCCGTATCCCGGCCGGCCCGGAAGCACCCCGCAGTGGGAACCGGTCACGACGATGTGGTCGACGTCCTCGGGCCGCACGAGCGACGCGGAATCGCAGCCGATGACCGCGGGCCGCTCGCCCTCGGCGGGCCGGAGCACGAACCTCGCCTCTTCGCCGGCTGGCGGCGCGGGCGGAGCATCCGGCGCGGGGCGCGCCGCCATCCGCCGTACCGCCTCCCCGCACGACTGCCCCGGTTCGCAGCCGAGCCGGCGCGCGGGCTCGTTGCAATGGCTGATCCGCCCGCGCGCGCGCATGTCCCCGGCATCGCCGATGCGGGCCGAGTCGTGCGCGACGGTCGCGGCGGGAATGCCGAGCGGCGCCAGCACGTCGAGCGAGCCGATTCCCGCCCGGTCGCGCCCGACCGCGGCGTCGTTGAGGATGACCGCGAGAACTTGCGCCTGCGCCGCGAGATACCCGCAGTAGCGGCCGCCGTGGGACCCTGCGACCACCACCCGGCCCGCGTGCTCCGGGGTGACCGAGGTGATGCTGTCGAGGCGGACTTCGGGCATCGCTATCATGGATGTACCCGAAACGATTCGGGATTCACGAACCTGAGGAGAAGCGGCGGATGAGCGGGTCGAAGTCAGCGATTGTAACCGGGTCGAGCCGCGGCATCGGGGCCGCGATCGCGAGGGCGGCGGCCCGGGACGGATTCGACGTGTGCGTGAACTACGTGCGCGACGAGGCGGCCGCGGAGACGGTGGCGGACGATGTGCGGGCGGCGGGACGGCGCGCCGTCGTGGTGCAGGCCGACACCGGCCGCGAGTCCGACATCCTGCGCCTGTTCGAGACCGCGGAGGCGGAGCTCGGCTACATCGACGCCCTCGTCAACAACGCCGGGATCTCGGGCGGGCGCTCCCTCATCGAGGACGTGACCGCGGAAGCCCTCGAGGAAGTGTTCCGGATCAACGTCTCCGGTTACTTCCTCTGCGCCCGGGAAGCGGTCCGCCGGATGTCGACCGCCCGCGGTGGGAACGGCGGCCTCATCGTCAACGTCTCCTCCATCGCCTCCGTCATCTCCGGTGCCTTCGACTGGGTGCACTACGGCGCGTCCAAGGCCGCCGTCGACACGTTCACCAAGGGGCTCGCCCTCGAGACGGCCGCCCAGGGCATCCGCTGCAACTCCGTGCGCCCCGGCATGGTCGAGACCGAGATCCACTGGCCGGGCCGCATCGAGAAGATCGTCCCCTCCGTCCCCTTGAAGCGCATCGCCTCCCCCGAAGAGGTGGCCGAGGCGGTCATGTGGCTCCTCTCCGACCGCGCGAGCTACTGCACCGGCACCCACATCGACGTCACCGGCGGCCGGGGATAACGCATCAGAGCTTGAGGGGGACCACCACGTAGCCGGGAGGGGCGAGAAGGAGCGCGTCCTGGCGGTTCATTTCGAGCGCTTCGCGCAGGACGACGGGCAACGTTTCGAGCAGCTCTTCGCGGGTTCGTTCCTGGGCATTCACCCCGGGAACCTCCGCAATCCACCCGATCCACCAGCCCTCGTCCTGCGAGATGATCGCGGTCCAGGAGGGGTGGTCCATCTTCGTCGTCCCCGTCTGCGGCAGGCAAGGTTGGTCTAGCCCACGCAGTATCTGTCAGGTCCCGGAGGAGGTGGCGGCGGCGGCGGCGAGGGCTTCGGGGAGAACGGCGGCGAAGGTGGCGCGTTCGGGGGCGGTCCCGACCGTCACCCGGATGCAGCGGTCGAGGGGCGCGACCCCCGGCATGCGGACGAAGACGCCGCGCGCCTCGAGCTCTTTGAGCAGGGCGCGGGCCCGGTCTCCGCCGCCGACGTCGATGGCGACGAAGTTGGTCGCGGACTCGAGAGCGGCTAGGCCGAGCGACTCGGCGAGGCGGGCGTATTCCTCGCGGCCGGCCTCCACCTCCGCCTTCACTCCGGCGACGAATTCGCGGTCGCGGAGCGAGGCGAGGGCTCCCGCCTGCGCGATCCGGTTGACCCCGAAGTGGTTCCGGATCTTGTTGAGTCCGGTCACGAGATCGCGGTGGCCCACGCAGTAGCCGATGCGCGCACCGGCCATGCCGTGCGCCTTGGAGAAGGTGCGAAGACGCAGCACGCGCGGATCGTCCGGCGCCATCGGCCAGTCCGTTCCATCGCGGGCGAAGTCCATGTACGCCTCGTCGAGCGCGAGAACCACGTTCTCGGGAAGGCCCTCGATGAACGCCCGCACCCGTTGCGCCCCGTGCCAGGTCCCCATCGGATTGTCGGGGTTGGCGAGGTAGACGAGCGGGGCGCCGGTGTCGCGGACCGCCTCCGCGAGGGCGTCCGGGTCTTCGTGGTCGTCACGGTAGCGGACGGTGACGAGGCGCGCGCCGGCGCCCGAGACGTGGAAATTGAAGGTCGGGTAGGCACCCGCCGACGTGACGACCGGGGTTCCCGGCTCGGTCAGCATGCGCACGACGAAGCCGAGCAGCTCGTCGATACCGGCCCCGAGGCAGACCTCGCCGGGCTCCACCCCGTGATGCTCGGCGAGGGCCGTCCGCAGGTCGTGACCCTCGGGATCGCCGTACCAGGATACCGTCGCGATCGCCTCGCGCATGGCCTCGGCCGCGCGCGGCGAGACGCCGAAGGCACTCTCGTTCGCGCCGATGCGGATGTCGAAGGGACGGCCGACCCGCCGCTCGATGGCTTCGGGTCCGACGAAGGGAATGGTGGCGGGAAGCTCCCGTACGATGGGGCTGAACGGAATCATGGGCGCCAGTACCCCTTGAAGGAGGTCCTGGCGTGCCGGGACGGCGCAGTGGACAACGGGACTGCTCCTGTATGGCTGGCTTCAAGCGAAAAACTCTCGCGAAAGGTGCCGGAAGGCCGGGTCGGAAGGGTCGGAGCGGGCGGCCGGAGGGTCACGCGTCGACGAGCAGGACGTGGAGGCGGCGCGGTCCGTGGGCGCCGAGCTCGAGCTGAAGCTCGATGTCCCCGGTGCGCGACGGGCCGGTGATGAAGTTGACGGTGCGAGGCGGGGCGGCGCGCTCCTCCCGAAGCCGCGCCCAGACATCCTCGAGGTGGGCGACGAGGCGATCGCGGGCGAGTACCGCGACGTGGGTCTCCGGCAGGAAGTTCAAGGTGGTCGGGGTCGTCCGGTCCGAAACGAAGACGACGGTGCCGGTCTCGGCGATTCCGGCATAGGCGCCGGTCACGCTCACCCGGTCCTCCGGCTCCGCGGCCCGCCGCGCGACCGCGAACTCGTTCGACCAGCGCACGCGCTCCACGAGCGGGTCCGTGGTGACCACAATCTCCTTCTCGAGCCCGTGCTCCTCCAGGTAGTTGGCGACCGCCCGCGACACGCCGTCGATTCCCGGCACGGGGGCAAAGGAGGCGGACACCAGCGTTACCTTCTCAGCGAAGCGCATCGCGAGGTCGCCCTCCACGCTCGGCCGGACATGCACCTCGTGGGCGGCGATGCGCGCCTCGATCTCCTCGCGCCGGGCCGCGGCCTCGGCCTCGGCCTCGGCCGGTTCTCGCCGCACCGCGGCCCGGACCGCGTCAAGGACCCGCGCCCGCGCCCCAGACGGGGCGCCGCCCGACCCGGTGGTCATCGCCATGCCCTCCCCGAGAAACCCTTCGACCGGCCGGCAAGCCGGCCGCTCCGCGAATGAATGGGCCGCCGTGGCCCCGCCGTCCGGAAGCACGTCGCCGCCACTCGCGCGGTCATCGCCGGGCCCCGCGCCGCCGCCACGCCCGCTGGAACGTCTCGCCCTCGGGGGCGGGAAGGTCGCGCACGCCGGTCCAGCCCCCCGCGAGGGGGAGCCGCCGGAAGGCGCCGCGCCGCCGGCCGAGCCATCCCAAGATCCCCATCGCCACCCGGGTCGCGGATCCGTAGACGGCCGGGCGCCGCGCGAGGAATCCCCACGCCGCGAGCCCCATACGCGAGGTCCGGGTGCCGAACCCGCGCTCGAACCCGCGCGTTCGCAGCTTGCGCAGCATGGTCGGCAGCGGAATGCTCATCGGACAGACCTGCTCGCAGCGTCCGTTGAGGGTGCAGGCGTTGGGGAGGTGGTGCGCCTTGTCCAGCCCCACGATGAGCGGGGTGAGGACCGAACCCATCGGCCCCGTGTACACCCAGCCGTAGGCGTGGCCGCCCACCGCGTGGTAGACCGGGCAGTGGTTGAGGCACGCGCCGCAGCGGATGCAGCGAAGCATCTCGCGGAACTCGCCGCCCAGCATGGCGGAGCGTCCGTTGTCGACCAGCACGACGTGGAACTCCTCGGGGCCGTCGAGGTCCTCGCCCCGGCGCGGGCCGGTCGAGACGGTGGTGTAGACCGACATCTCCTGTCCGGTGGCGCTCCTCGCGAGGAGCCGGAGCACGGTCGAGAGGTCCTCGAATCCCGGCAGCACCTTCTCGATCCCGGCGATGACGACATGCACCCGCGGCAGGGTGTTGCTCAAGTCCCCGTTGCCCTCGTTGGTGACGATGACGGTCGAGCCCGACTCCGCGATGAGAAAGTTCGCCCCCGTGATGCCGACGTCGGCGCGCAGGAATTCGCGCCGCAGAACCTCGCGCGCCCGCGCGACGAGCTCCGCGTTCCCGAGGCCCGGCGCCCCGAGGCCGAGCGGGGCGTGGTGCTCGGCGAAGAGATCGCGGATCTGCTCGCGGGTCTTGTGGATGGCCGGGGCGACGATGTGGCTCGGCGTCTCGCCGGCGAGCTGGATGATGTACTCGCCGAGGTCCGTCTCGACGACCTCGAGGTCCGCCTCCTCGAGCGCCTCGTTGAGGCCGACCTCCTCCCCCACCATGGACTTGCCCTTGGTGACGGTGCGCGCCCCCGCCTCACGGCAGATGGCAAGGATGCGGGCCCGCGCCTCGGCCGCGTCGGCCGCCCAGTGCACCTGGCCGCCTGCGGCGGTGGCCTGCGACTCGAAGCGCTCGAGGTAGAGGTCGAGGTTTGCGAGGGTATGGTTCTTGACACGGCGGGCCGCCTCGCGCAGCTCCTGAAACTCGGGCAGGGCATCGACCGCCTTGCGGCGGTTGCCGATGAACCCCTGGCGGGCGCGGTCGAGGGCGAGGCGAAGTCCCTCGTCGGCCAGGGCCAGGCCGGCCCGATCGGGGAAGCGGTGCGATTCCGGAATCACGATTCACACCCCGGTCGGACCATCCGACCGCCCCGTCCCGGCAGGAATCTCGTCCCGGGCCCGTCAAGCGACCGGTGAAGCAGCGTTTCCATGAGCCGTGCGCGGTTGCAGCGTCGCGATGTCGGGTCGGGGCGGAAGGGACGCGGGGCGCTAACCGCGGCTGGACCCGGCGACCGCGCCCGTCCCGGCGGCCCCGGACGCCGGCTCGCCGATGCCTCGCTCCGCCATTCCGGCCAGCACCTCGGCAACGTGGAACACCCGCACCGGGCGGCCTTCCCGGCCGAGCCTCCCCGCGATGTTGAGCAGGCAGCCGACGTCGCCCGCGAGCACCGCATCCGCGCCGGCCGAAGCGATGTTCTCGACCTTTTCGCTCACCATCCGCCCGGAGATCCCGGGGTACTTGACGCAGAAGGTGCCCCCGAAGCCGCAGCACACCTCCGCGTCGCGCATCTCGACGAGATCGAGGCCATCGACAGCCGCGAGGAGATGCCGCGGCTGCTCCCGGACCCCGAGCTCGCGGAGCCCGGAGCACGAGTCGTGGTACGTCGCGGTGCGGACCCCGCGCGGCGGCGCCGCGCCCCGGAGGCGTTCGACCGCCGCGGAGCCGCAGACGTCGACCAAGAAGCTCGTCAGCTCGTGGACGCGGGCGGCGAGCCGCTCGGCCCGTTCCCGCCATGGCGCGTCGTCCGCGAAGAGCTCGGGCAGGTGACGCCGGAGCATTCCGGCGCACGAGCCGGACGGCGCGACGACGTGGTCGAAACCCTCGAAGCGCTCGACGATCGAGCGGGCGATGGCGCGGGCCGTCGCCGAATCCCCGTTGTTGAAGGCGGGCTGGCCGCAGCAGGTCTGCCCCGGCGGCACCTCCACCTCGCACCCGGCCGTCTCGAGCAGCCGCACCGCCGCGAATCCGGTGGACGGCCGGTAGAGATCGACCAGGCAGGTGACGAACAACCCCACGCGCCGCGGGGCGGGTACTTGGCTCGCATCCTCCATGAGCCCGGATTGTTCCACGTCGGTCCGCCGGCCGCCAGAATGCACGGACGCGGAACCGCGTCCCGGCGCCCGGCCAGGAACAATCGCCAATTTCCCGCGGCGACCGACAAGCGGCTCGCGGAGGCGGGAAACTCGGTGATTCTTCCTGGCCGGGTGGACGGCCCGCCGCACGGCCATGCGGATGGCCGTGCGGTGGGGCGGTCGGTTAAACTGCCCGGTTCGCGGCTCGCCCCAATCGCTCCCGTTCCCGGCGCGGTGACGAAGTCCCCGCCGGCCGGGACGGAGCGCCGGGGGAGCGCCGGATCGTGTGGGACTCGTCATGCAGAATCGAAGCGCCACCATCAAGCGCGAGACCATCGAGACTCGTATCGAGATCGGGCTCGACCTCGACGGCACCGGCGAAACGGATGTCGCTACCGGGGTTCCGTTCTTCGAGCACATGCTCGACCAGGTGGCGCGCCACGGGCTCGTGGATCTCCGGATTCGGGCCGAGGGCGACCTCGAGATCGACGCCCACCACACGGTGGAGGACGTCGGCATCGTCCTTGGCACGGCCTTCGCGGAAGCGCTCGGCGACAAGCGCGGCATCGTGCGTTACGGGCATGCGTACGTGCCGCTCGACGAGGCCCTTTCCAGGGTCGCGATCGACTTCTCCGGCCGGCCCGGCCTTTACTATCGGGTGGACTTCTCCCGGCCCCGCATCGGTGAGTTCGACGTGGATCTGATCCGCGAGTTCTTCCAGGGGTTCGTCAACTCGGCGCGGGCGACCCTGCACATCGACAGCCTCGAAGGCCGCAACGCGCACCACGTGGCCGAAACGGTGTTCAAGGCGTTCGGGCGCGCGCTTCGCATGGCCGTGGCCCGCGACGATCGTCGCGCGGGCGACGTTCCCTCCACGAAGGGCGTGCTCTGAGCCAGCCGCCCCCGGACCGCCCGTGAACCCCGCCGGCCCCCGGCGCGGCCGCGCCCGAACGGGATGGAGCGGGACGCCACGGGACGGACGGCAGTAGCCGGTCTTGTTCGAGGGACGACGGGACTCTCCGGATGCAGCAGGTCGCAATCATCGACTTCGGAATGGGGAACCTGCGTTCCGTCGAGAAGGCGGTCCGATTCGTCGGAGGCGGCGCGATCGACGTTCTCGTCACCGCCGAGCCGAAGCGGATCGCCAGCGCGGATCGGGTCATCTTTCCCGGTCAGGGCGCGATCGGCGACTGCATGGCGCAGCTTGCGGCGCATGGACTCGAACCGTGCGTGCACGCGGCAATTCGGGAGAAGCCGTTCCTCGGAATCTGCATCGGCCTCCAGGCGCTGATGGACGAGAGCGAGGAGGACGGCGGAACGCGCGGGCTCGCGGCATTCCGGGGCCGGGTGATCCGCTTTCCGCGGCAAGACCCGGCCGGCGGTTTCCGGCTCAAGGTGCCCCACATGGGCTGGAACCAGGTCCGGCAGACGACGGCGCACCCGCTCTGGGAGGGCATCGAGGACGGGGAGCGCTTCTACTTCGTGCACAGCTACTACGTGGACCCCGCCGATCCGGCCCTCGCCGCCGGGCGCACCGACTACGCGGTCGGGTTCACCAGCGCCGTCGCGGTCGGGAACGTGTTCGCGGTCCAGTTCCATCCGGAAAAGAGCCAGCGGCCCGGCCTGCGGCTGCTCCGGAACTTCTTCGGCTGGCGCCCCTGAAGACCTACGGCTTCGGCCGGCGGCCGATGTCGGCCCGGCTGAACCGCCCCGGCCAGTCGATGAGCTCGGCCCGGGCGTAGGCGAGACGGCGGGCCGCCGCGATGTCGTCCCCGAGGCCGCACACGCAAAGCACCCTGCCCCCCGCGGTGACGACACGCCCGTCGTCTCCGAATGCGGTGCCGGCATGGAACACCCGCGTATCCGGGAGGTCCCGATCGAGTCCGAGGATGGGGTCGCCACGCCGGACCGCGCCTGGGTAGCCTTCCGCCGCGAGCACCACCCCAAGCGCGCTTCGAGGATCCCAGTCGGCGACGCCGGTCTCCAGCCGTCCCGCGGCGGCCGCGCCACACATCCCGGCGAGGTCCGAGCGCAGCCTCAGCATGATGGGCTGGGTCTCCGGGTCGCCGCAACGCACGTTGAACTCGAGCACCCGAGCGATCCCGTCTCTCCCGATCATCAGCCCGGCGTAGAGGAACCCGGTAAACGGCGCGCCGTCGGCCGCCATCCCCCGCACCGTCGGCCCCACGATGTCCCGCATCACCTTCCCGTGCAGCGCGGCGGTCAACCCCGGGGCCGGCGAGTGCGCTCCCATCCCGCCGGTATTGGGGCCGGCGCCGTCTTCGTCGCGCGTCTTGTAGTCCCGGGAGGAGGCGAGCGGAACCACGCGATCGCGATCGACGATGCAGATGAAGCTCGCTTCCTCGCCCTCCAGGCATTCCTCCACCACCACGCGCTCGCCCGCCGCCCCGAACGCCCCCTCGCGAAGGGCCGACTCGAGAGCGTGGACCGCCTCGTCGACGGTCCGCGCAACCGTGACGCCCTTGCCTCCCGCGAGCCCGTCCGCCTTGACCACGATGGGGGCGCCCTGCGCGCGAACGTGGCGTACCGCCGGCTCGATCCGGTCGAACGTCGCGTAGCCGGCGGTCGGGATCCGGTATCGGTCGAGAAACGCCTTGGCGAACGCCTTCGAGCCTTCGAGACGCGCCGCGGACGCTCTCGGACCAAAGCAGGCCAGCCCCTCGAGCGCGAGCGCGTCCGCGATCCCGGCGACGAGGGGCGCCTCCGGACCGACGACGGTGAGACCGATCCGGCGGCCGGCCGCGAATTCGACGAGACCTTCCAGGTCGTCGGCCGCTATCGCGACGTTCTCGACACCGGGCTCGGCCGCGGTCCCGGGGTTGCCGGGCGCGACGTGCACCTGCTCGACCTCCTTCGAGGCGGCGAGCTTCCAGGCGAGCGCGTGCTCGCGCCCTCCCCCTCCGATGACCAGTGCTTCCACGTGCGCGGCGCCTCGAACCCGGGAGCTAGATTCCCTGACGGACCCCGATCTTTGCAGACGAGTCAAGCTTGCGGAACGGTTTCCCGGACGAGGGGTACGACGCAGCTTCCAAGACAAACGCCTGCATTTCTCCCCGTGCACCGCGCCAGGGGTTGCGGAACCGTTGAATGGACTCGAACACGGCTCGTCGGTCCGAGGCGCAGCCTCGCTGCACGCTAGTGCCGGAAGTGCCGCACACCCGTGAACACCATCGCCATCCCGTGCGCATCCGCCGCCGCGATCACTTCGCCGTCCCGTCTCGATCCCCCCGGCTGGATGACGGCCGCGACTCCCGCCTCCGCCGCCGCGTCGATCCCGTCGCGGAAGGGGAAGAACGCGTCGGAGGCCATGACCGTGCCGCCGAGCTCGAGCCCTTCCTCCTTCGCCTTGAGGCGTGCGATGCGGGCGGAATGCACGCGGCTCGCCTGACCGCCGCCGATTCCCCGGGTGGCGCGATTCCCGGCGTACACGATGGCGTTCGACTTGACGAACCACGCGACGCGCCATGCGAACAGCAGGTCCGCCACCTCGGCCCGAGTCGGGGCACGCCGGGTCACCACATCGAGATCGTCTGCCGCGACCGGATCGTGGTCCGCCTCCTGGACCAGCACGCCCCCGCGGACCGAGCGGAGCTCGAGGTGCCGCTCCTCGTTTCCTCGCGCCGCGGCGCCGTTCGCCTCGTCAAGCCCGTGCACGACCAGAACGCGGACGTCCGGCTTGACCGCGAGGGCGTCCGCGGCGCCCTCTTCGAGCTGCGGGACGATGAGCACCTCCACGAACTGACGCTCGAGGATCGTCCGGGCAAGGCCGGCATCGAGCGACCGGTTGAGGGCGACGATCCCGCCGAACGCGGCCGCAGGATCGGTACGAAACGCCCCCGCGTAGGCCTCGGCCGGAGTCGCGGCAATCGCGGCCCCGCACGGATTTGCGTGCTTCACGATGACGCAGGCCGGCTCCGCACCGAGGGCGTTGACGCATTGCAGGGCGGTGTCCGCGTCGGCGACGTTGTTGAACGAGAGCGGCTTTCCCTGCGCGAGGGGCGCGCCGGCGACCATGGGCAGGGTCTCCGGCCCCCGCGATTCGCGATAGAAGGCGGCGCCCTGGTGGGGATTCTCCCCGTAGCGCATCTCCGCCTCGAGGACGAGCTGGCGGGTGTGGATCCGGGAGAACCGGCGCCGCCTCATCGGGTGACGGCCCGGATCGTCCACCGAGCCCAGGAAGTCGGCGATCGCCGCGTCGTACCGGGCGGTGTGCGCGAACGCCTTCGCGGCGAGCTCGAACCGGGTCGCGGCGCCGATGCGCCCGGACCCTTGCCGCATTTCTTCCACGATTCGCGGGTAGTCGCCGGGATCGCACACGACCGCCACCGCCGCATGGTTCTTGGCCGCGGCCCGCAGCATGGCGGGGCCGCCGATGTCGATGTTCTCCACCGCTTCTTCGAAACGGCAGTCCGGCCCGGCGACCGTGCGTTCGAAGGGATAGAGGTTGACGACCAGCAGGTCGATCGCTTCGATTCCGTGCTCGCGCATGACGCCGTCGTCGATGCCGCGCCGGCCGAGCAGAGCACCGTGCACGTGCGGGTGGAGGGTCTTGACCCTTCCCGCCATGATCTCCGGAAAGCCGGTCAGCGCGGATACCTCGGTGACCGCGATGCCCGCCGCACCCAGGAGGCGGGCCGTGCCCCCGGTCGATACCAGCTCCACCCCCAACGCAGCCAGGGAACGGGCGAGCTCCTCGATTCCGTCCTTGTCCGATACGCTGACGAGCGCTCGGCGGATGCTTGCCTCAGCCGTCACCGCCGCCCGTCGGCTGCGGCGCCCAGGGGAAGAGGCCATGCTCGCGAAGCTTCTTGCGCAGGGTACCCCGATTGATGCCGAGAATCCGCGCGGCCCGGCCCTGATTGCCCCCGGTCTGCTGCATGACCGCCTCCAGCAACGAGCCCTCGACTTCGAGGATCACGAGGCGGTAGACGCCTTCGCATTCCTCCTCCGCCATGCGAGCGAAAAGCTCGGTGACCCTGGCGTGCACGAACTCGCGAAGACTGGACGGCGGGTTGCCGTCCCCGCGATCGGACCCGTCTCCCGACGCCCCGGCGCGGCCCTCGCCCCGCATCGCTCCATCTTCCACAATTGTGCCTCCTGCCATGCCGAGCGAACCCTCGCCGTGCCCTGAATGGTAACGGGAAGAAAGATGACGACAACCCCCCGATACCCTCCGAGCGAGCGCGTTCCGCGAACGAAGCGGTAACCGGGGACGAGAGGAGCCCCGGGCCCGGACACGTGTGAGCCTCCGGGCGTATCGAGGCTTCTCGGCGTTGACAACCGATTCGAGCTTGCACGGACGCTGCGTGGATGCGGCGCGCGAGGAAGATGGAGGAACGGCGCGCCGGGAGCCTGAGAACCGCAGGCTCCGGACCCCTGCCGTCGGTCCGGGGCGCAGCCTCGCCAGGCATCGAGGGGGGTGGCGGGGCTCGAGACCTGGCGACGGTCGTCCGGCGGGCTAGCGCGGAAATCTCACCAACTTTCGTCGCATACTCGAATAACTCTGCGAGTCATTCGAGATGGCGGGTTACCCGAAAAGTTCTCCGAACTTTTCGGGTTTGGACGTCGAGACGGCGCTGAAGCGCGAAGACCTGTGGTCTTCGCGCGAGCTGGCCGCACGGTCTGAAAGAGCGCTTCGCGCTGGCTGAAGGCGTAGTCGACACTAGCGCTACGCGCTGTCGAAGCGGCTTGAGGGAGTACGGCCAGTCACAGCGCATGGATCGGCGTCCGCAGCAGGAAGTTGGTGAGATTTCCGCGCTAGATCAGGCGAAGGTCGAAGCTTACCGCGACCTCGAGGGGAGCGACGAGGTCGAAGGCAATGTCCGCGCGGCTGCCCGAATCCAACCCCCGGTCCGGCACTGCGCCACCCTCGAGGTACTCGGCCGGCTCGAACGCCCGGCTGGCGAGCGTGCGTCCGTCGCGGCCGTAGAGGACGAACACCACCACCGGATACGGACGCGCCTCGGTCGCGCGATTCTCGATCGTCGCCTTGACCGAGAACGCGCTGGTGTACTCGGGGTGCGGGCGCACCGTGCGCGACACGACACGAACTCCCTCGCCCCGGCTCCGCCGCTCCGTCTCGCACCTCGCTACCGCGCAGAACTCCTCGAAAGCCGGACGGAGGGCCGGAAACGTCGACGCGAGGTCGCCGGCCATGAACCAGGCGTACTGACCGACGAGCAGCAGCAACAGGGCAATGCACGAGTTGGCCGCGAGGCGCCGTCCGCGCCGCACGTCCATTCCTTCGATGCGATTGAGGATCGCCTGCTCGCGGCTTCTCCGGCGCCGGGTCGACACGCGCCCCTCGTGGATTCGATCCGCGCCCGGGCGCGTGCGGGAACCGCTCGCCGAGACCCGGCGAACGTCGCCCACCAGCGGACCCGCCGACTCGTCCTCGAGATCCATCTCCATGTCGACGTCGCGGAGCGAAAGAGCGGAGATCAGCGGGTCGGGCTCGAGCGAGGGGCTCGGCCGAGAATCGTCGTACTCGACGGATTCGACGGAATCGAAGGGATCGTCGTCCAGGAAGGGACGGACGGGCTCCGGGGCCGGTTCCGGCTCGGGCACGATCGCGCTCACCGGGCCCGGACCGTCCCGGCCCGCCTTCCAGGGCACCGGCCGAGACTGGTCGTCCGGCTCCGACCAGAGGTGCGAAGTCGCATCGAAGGACTCCAGGCATTGCCCGCACCTCACCCGCCCGCGGGCCACCTCGAGATGCTCCTCGGTGACACTGAACCACGTCCGGCACTCCGGACAACGCGTGTACATGCGTACCCCCGTACTTCAGCCGGCGCGGGCGCCCGCCAACAGAACCCATGCGTCTTCCCGGGCCACGGCTTCCAGCCGGAACCAGGGAGCATACGCCCCGACGAGGCCGGCGCCCTGACCGGAGAGGATTCCGGAAAGCACCAGCTCGCCGCCGCTGACGACCAGCTCCCCGAAGGTACCGGCGAGCCAGGCGAGGGGACCGGCCAGCACGTTCGCGACAAGCACGTCGCACACGGGGCCCTCCCGGCGGTCGCGCGATGTGCCGACCGCCTGCACGGACATGATATCGAATCGTGCGGCCACCCGGTTGCGGAATGCGTTCTCCCTGGCCGCCTCGAGCGCCTGCGGATCGATGTCGACGGCGAGACAACGCTCCGCTCCGAGGCGTAGGGCGGCAATGCCGAGGATGCCGGAGCCGCATCCGTAGTCGATGACGACCTTCCCGCCGAGGTCGAGCCCCTCCAGGTATCGCAGGCAAAGTGCGGTGCTCGGATGCGACCCGGTGCCGAACGCAAGGCCCGGATCCAGGCGAACGACCACCCCCGGCTCCGCATCGGGCGGAAGCTCCGCCCAGGTCGGACACACCCAGAGTCGTTCGCCGAACCGCATTGCCCCGGTGCGTTCACGCCCGGCCCGGACCCAATCCGTCCGGGGGACCTTCGAAACGCGGGCGCTCTCCAGGATCTCGCGCGACACGCGAGTGGCCATCCGACCGAGCCCGTCCACCCCCTCGGGGAACAGGCCCGAAATTCGTACCGTGCCCCACAGCGGCCGGTCGGGGGGCCAGGATTCGAACCGGGACTCGTCGCCCGCGTCCTCGAGGGAGACGGCGATCGCTCCCGCCGCGGCCAGCGCCTCCTCCACCGCCGGCACCGCATCGCCGGGGCATTCGAGGACGACGCGGACCCAGCCGCCCGCTTCGGAGCCGCTCATCCGACGCGGCTAGCGCCCGAGCTTGCGCTCGAGGTAGCTGATTCCGACCCCGCCCTCGATGAACCCGCTGTCGTTCAGCATGTCCACGTGCAAGGGCACGTTGGTCCGGATCCCTTCCACGATGATCTCGTCGAGGGCCGTCCGCATCCGCGCGATCGCGGATTCGCGGGTGTCGCCGAACGCGACCAGCTTCGCGATGAGGGAATCGTAGTTCGGAGGGACCGTATAGCCGGAATAGAGATGGCTGTCGACCCGGATCCCGGGCCCCCCGGGTGCATGAAATAGCGTTATCTTGCCGGGATTGGGTGTGAACGTGACGGGATCTTCGGCGTTTATCCGGCATTCGATGGCGTGCCCGTTGAACACCGTCTCTGATTGCTTGAAGGGGATGCGTTCGCCCGCGGCAATCAGGATCTGCATCTTGACGAGATCGATTCCGGTGACGAGCTCGGTCACCGGATGCTCGACCTGGATGCGGGTGTTCATCTCGATGAAGTAGAAGTCTCCGTCCTGGTACAGGAACTCGAACGTGCCGACCCCCCGGTAGTCGATGGCCTTGCATGCCGTCGCGCAACGCGCTCCGAGCCGCCTCCGCGCGCGGTCCGAGATGCCCGGTGCCGGCGCCTCCTCGATGACCTTCTGATGCCGGCGCTGCATCGAGCAATCCCGTTCACCGAGATGGACCGCATTCCCGTGGGAGTCGGCCAGCACCTGGATTTCGATGTGGCGCGGGTTGTCGAGGAACTTCTCCATGTACACGGTTCCGTCGCCGAACGCGGCCATCGCCTCGGCCCTCGTCATCAGGATCGCGTTCGACAGCGCCGCCTCGCTGTTCACCACCCGCATCCCGCGTCCGCCCCCACCGGCCGCGGCCTTGATGATCACCGGATAGCCGATGTCACGCGCGAGACGTGCGTTCCCGTCCGGATCCTCCTCGAGCGGGCCCTCGGAACCGGGAACGCACGGCACACCGGCCCGCCGCATTGCGTCGATGGCGGAAATCTTGTCTCCCATCAAGCGGATCGTGTCGGGCGAGGGGCCGATGAAGATGAAGCCGCTCTGCTCCACCCGTTCCGCGAAGTCGGCATTCTCGGCAAGGAATCCGTAGCCGGGATGCACGGCGACCGCATCCGTCACCTCGGCCGCGCTCAGAACCGCCGGAATGTTGAGGTAGCTCTGCGCCGCCTCCGGAGGCCCGATGCACACCGACTCGTCCGCGAGCCGGACGTGCTTGAGGTCCCGGTCCGCCGTGGAGTGGACCGCGACGGTACGGATCCCGAGCTCCCGGCAGGCGCGCAGCACGCGCAACGCAATCTCCCCGCGATTGGCAATCACGATCTTGTCGAGCATGGGAGGCGGGCTATTCGACGACTATGAGCGTCTGGCCGAATTCGACCGGCTGACCGTTCTCGACCAGGATCTCGCTGACCACCCCGCTCACGTCGGACTCGATCTGATTGAGGATCTTCATCGCTTCGATGATGCAGACCACGTCGCCGGCCGAGATCCGCGATCCGACCTCGACGAACGGCGGCGCTCCCGGCGAGGATGATCGGTACATGGTGCCGACCATCGGTGCCTCGATCTCGAATCCCTTCGGGGAGGGACGCTCTTCCGCCGCGGCTGGCGACGGCGGCGAAACGCCCGCGGCCGGGGCGACCGGGGCGCCGGCCGCGATCGGATGCGGGAACGGAACCGGCCCGGGCGCCTGAACCACCGCGGCGGCCGACCCGTAGCGGCTGATGCGGACCGATTCCTCGCCCTCCGTGACCTCGATTTCCGCGATCCCGGACTCGTCCAGCAGTTCGATGAGCTTCTTGATCTTCCTGAGATCCATGGATCCTCCAGCCGGGTCCGTCCGTTACGACGGCTCGCGCGCAGCAAGCCACTCCGCGGCGGAATGGAGCGCGTGCCGGTAGCCGAGCGGGCCGAGGCCGCAGACCACCCCGACCGCGGCATCGGAGAAGTGGGAGTGGTGGCGAAACGGCTCGCGAGCGTGAATGTTGGAGATGTGCACCTCGATGAACGGCCGCGCCGCGCCGGTGAGCGCATCGCGCAGCGCGACGCTGGTATGGGTGAATCCCGCCGGGTTGATGATGATGAAATCGGTGCCGTCGCCCGCGGCGGCGTGCACCCGCTCGATGAGCTCGTACTCGCGATTGCTCTGCAGGGACTCCAGGCGATGCCCGAGCCGGTCCGCCTCCGCGGCGAGCATCGTGTCGATCTCGGCCAGACGGATCGTCCCGTAGTGCTTGGGCTCGCGCGTGCCGAGCAGATTGAGGTTCGGTCCGTGCAGGACCAGGATCGTCGCCATCGGAAACCGCTCACCAGCCGGAAGGACCCGAGCACCCTCCCACCAAAGTGTCGGTACCCGGGGCCGCTAGGCTAGCACGCCCGCGCCGGGATAATCGAGAGAAATTGCCCGATCTTGGAGCGAAATTCGGCCAAAGTGACGCTATTTCCGCCCAATGCGCCGCATTCTCTCAGAGCAGGGCCGCCGCCACCCGGTCGAGCTCCTCGGCCTCGAGCGCCCCGGCCCGGACATGCGCGACGACCCCGTCACGACGAACGAACACGGTGAACGGAATGACGCCGATGCGGTTTCCGTAGCGGCGCATCGTGCTGCCTTCGAGATCGTCGAGCAACAGGGGATATCCGATGCCGAGCTCCTTCGCGAAAGCCTGCACCGAGGACGCCGTGTCCAACGCGATACCGACGACCCTCACCCCGGGACGTCGCCGTTCGAGGTCGATGAGGAGCGGAATCTCCTCGCGGCACGGCGCGCACCAGGTCGCCCAGAAGTTGACGACGAGAACGCTTCCCGCCCACTCTTCCGGGCCGCGCGGCGTCCCATCGAGATCGCGAAGGCTGAAGTCGGGACGAAGGCGGTGGAGAACGCTGGCCGATTCCGTCAGCTCACCCGCTGCGGACTCGCCCGCAGCCGCCCCGGGCGCCGGAGCGGAAACCGGGACCCGTTCCCGTCCCGCTTGCGGATCCGGGCCGTGACCCGGTTTGAAACCCCCGCCGACGTACCAACCGGCGCCCCATCCGGCCGCGAGGGAAACGGCGGCCGCTCCCGCGTAGAGGATGATCCTGCGCAAGACGTCAGGCCGCCCCCGTCGCCCCGGTTACCCTCCTGGTGAAGTCATCGGCGTCCTTGAAGCCGACCGTGCGATACCGGCGCCGCTCCTCCCGGTCGGGGCCGAAGAAGAGAATGGCGGGGGGGCCGAGAATGCCCAGGCGTTTCATCAACGCCTGGTCGGCCGCGTCGTTCGCGGTCACGTCGGCACGCAGGAGCCGGACGTTCCCGAGAGCGGCGAGCACCTGCGGGTCGCGGAACGTGCTCTCCTCCATCTCCTTGCAGGACACGCACCAGTCGGCATAGAAGTCGAGCATGACGAAGCGGCCGGAGGCCTGCGCCCGCGCCAGCTCGGCCACGAGTCCGCGCGGGCCCTCGAGCCCCTTGATCGCGACGAACTCGAGGGGCTGCGCGACGGTCGCGGAACCGGCCACCGTACGCAGGCCGGCGAGCGGGCGGAGGGGATCGTGGGCCCCGGTCGACGCGCCCACCACGAGGAGAGCGGCATACGAAGCCGCGACCACTGCACCGGTCGCCGGCGCGTAGCGGCCAACCCGCACTCCGCTCCCGCCGCCGCGCCTTCCTCGGCGCCAGGCGGCGCGGAGGAGGACGAGGCACGCCGAGGCGGCCACGACCGACCACCCGACCATCGCCGCCGCCGGCGGCAGAACGCGTTCGAGGAGATAGGCCGCGACCGCGAGGAGGACGACTCCCGCCGCCCGCTGGACGGTGTCCATCCACGGCCCCACCCGCGGCAGCATCCGCTGCGAGTACGCGCCGAGCGCGAGGAGCGGCATCCCCATGCCGAACCCCATCGCGAACAGGGCGAGGCTTCCGCGTGCGGCGTCTCCCGCCTGCCCGATATAGAGCACCGCTCCCGCCATTGGCGCCGCCACGCACGGCCCCACGATGAGGGCGGAGATGGCGCCCATGACCGCGGCACCGGCGTACCCGCGCCCTTGTCCCGCCCGGTTCGTCCAGGCGGTGGCACGCGTCACCCAGGCGGAAGGAAGCTCGAAGGCGAACAGTCCGAACATGGAAAGGGCGAGCGCCACGAACATTGCGCTCACCGCACCGAGGGCCCAGGGATTCTGTAGCGCGATCTGGACGTTCGCGCCGAGGAGTCCGGCCACTCCGCCGATCGCCGCCCACGCGAGCGCGCTTCCCGAGACATAGGCGAACGAAAGGGCGAAGCCCTTCCCCCGCCCGCCGCTTCGCCCGCCCCCGGAAACGAGGATGGAAGACAGAATCGGAATCATCGGAAAGATGCAGGGGGTGAAGCTGAGCAGCAGGCCGAAGCCGAAGAAGGCGGCAACGCTCGCCGCGATGCCCTGCGCCGCGAGCCGCCGGGCGATTCGATCCGTCTCGGAGAGCGACGCGTCGCCGGCGACGGGCCGTGCGACGGCGGCGGCCGTCCAGGAGCGCGGCGAAGTCGAATCCGCGACGGTGGCGACCGGAGCCCCGCCCGCCCCCTCACCCGGCGCGGTGCCGTCGAACCGAACCGCGACCGACTTCCCGATCGGCGGGTAGCAGAGCCCCTCGTCCGCACAGCCCTGGTAGACGACGTCGAGGACGAGCTCCGGCGGCGCCGGGCCGGCGTGCGCGAGCCGCACCGCCGCCTGCGCCTCGTGTCGGAAGACCTCGACCCGCCCGAAGTACGGATCCTCCTGCACTTCTCCGCGTGCGAGATCGACCGCCGCGATGGCCGTCCCCGGCGGCGACCCTTCCGGCAGGTGCACCTCCATCCGCTTGGCATAGAGGTAGTAGCCGGGCTCGATCCGCCAGCGAACGACCGCGCGGTCCGACCCCGTCGCCCCCGCCTCGAGCCGGAACGCCGCGTCCGGGTGCAGGAACTCGGGCTCGTCCTGCCCGGCCTCGAGCAGCTCCTTGAGAAAGGCGGCAGGGTCCGACGAGTCGGCGCCTTCCGCAGCCGAACGCGACGCATCGGCCGCGGCGGGCGACCGTGCCCCCGAATCCCCCGCCCGGAACCCGGGAATTCCGTCCGTGGCAAGGATGTTCGCCGCAGTGGAAGGCAGCCGGAGGGTGGCGGGGGGCGAGGCCGGGACCGGCTCCGCCCCGGCGTCCGATTCCGAACCGGCCCCGAACGCGTCAAGAGCGCAGAGGGCGGCAGCAAGCGCGCACGCAGCCGTCGCCGGGAATCGAGCCGCGAAGCGCCTTCGAACGTTCATCCGATTGTTCCGGTCCCCCGGACACCTCGGTCCGGTACTGTTCGCGCCCCGGTCGCCGTCCGGGCGAAACCGCCGGCGGGCCGTGACCCGTGACGCGCCGCCGAGCGATTGATGTTGAAATGATATCCCTGACCGTCCTGGAAGTCTGCCGTGCGCCTGCTGCTGGTCCTTTTCCTCATCGTGCCCCTGGGCGAGATCTACCTGCTGATCGAGGTCGGGTCCATCGTCGGCGCCGCCGCCACCATCGGACTCGTCGTCCTTACCGCGGTGGTGGGCGCCGCGCTCATGCGCGCGCAGGGGCTCGCTACCCTGTTCCGCGCCCGGTCGGCGATGGCGAGAGGGGAGGTTCCGGCGCTCGAGCTGATGGAGGGGGCGGTGATCCTCGTCGCCGGGGCGCTCCTGCTCACCCCGGGGTTCATCACCGACACCGCAGGATTCCTGTGCCTGATCCCGCCATTGCGGCAGCGGCTGATTCTCGCCGCGGCCACCTTGCGGCCCACCGGACCGACCGCCGGGCACCCCCGTCGTTCGGGCCGTGGCCAGCGCACGATCGAGGGGGAATACTCGCGCCGAAACGATTTCGACGACTGAATCGCTCCGCGCACCCTTGATTTGAGCGCAACCGCCCCCATCATCAGCACTCGCTTCGAGTGAGTGCTGACAAAATCCGGTTGTGACAGCGCTTCCCTCGGTGACGTGATTGCTGCGGCCCAAGGGGCCCCGACCGGGCTCCGGATTTGCCTCAGCGTCTGACCCAACTACCGGAAGTCAGGAGAATTCCGATGAATCTACGACCCCTCCACGACCGTGTGATCGTGAAGCGGATGGAAGAGGAACGCACCTCTCCGGGTGGCATCGTCATCCCCGATTCTGCCACTGAAAAGCCGATCCGCGGCGAAATCACTGCCGTCGGTCCCGGCAAGTCCCTCGACGACGGGTCCGTACGCGCGCTCGACGTCAAGATCGGCGACGAGGTCCTGTTCGGCAAGTACTCGGGCACCGAGGTGAAGATCGACGGCGATGATCTCCTCGTGTTGCGCGAGGAAGACATCATGGCGGTCGTCGAAGGCTGATCCGGCCCGTCCTGCACCGCATCAACACCAGCGAAACGCACTGCTCAGGAGTCTTACCCAAATGAGCGCAAAAGACGTACATTTCGCCGACGAGTCCCGCCAGGCACTCTCCCGCGGCGTCAACATCCTGGCCAACGCGGTCAAGGTCACCCTCGGCCCCAAGGGCCGCAACGTGGTCCTCGAGAAGAGCTTCGGCGCCCCCACGATCACCAAGGACGGCGTGTCCGTCGCGAAGGAGATCGAGCTCAAGGACAAGTTCGAGAACATGGGAGCGCAGATGGTCAAGGAGGTCGCGTCCAAGACTTCCGACGTGGCCGGTGACGGCACCACCACCGCGACCGTGCTCGCGCACTCGATGATGCGCGAGGGCCTCAAGTCCGTCTCCGCCGGCATGAACCCGATGGATCTCAAGCGCGGCATCGACAAGGCGGTCGGCGCGGCCGTCTCCGAGCTCGAGGCGCTGAGCGAGCCGGTCAGGGACAGCAAGGCGATCTCCCAGGTCGGCGCGATCTCCGCCAACGCGGACTACGCGATCGGCGACATCATCTCCGAGGCCATGGACAAGGTCGGCAAGGAAGGCGTGATCACCGTCGAGGACGGCAGCGGGCTCGAGAACGAGCTCGACGTGGTCGAGGGCATGCAGTTCGACCGGGGCTACCTCTCGCCCTATTTCATCAACAACCAGGACAGCATGGCGTCCGAGCTGGAAGACCCGTACATCCTCCTGCACGACAAGAAGATCTCGAACGTCCGGGACATGCTGCCGCTGCTCGAGGGCGTCGCCAAGGCGGGCAAGCCCCTCCTCGTGATTGCGGAAGACGTCGAGGGCGAGGCGCTCGCCACCCTGGTCGTGAACACCATCCGCGGCATCGTGAAGGTGTGCTCGGTCAAGGCCCCGGGCTTCGGCGACCGCCGCAAGGCGATGCTGGAGGACATGGCCATCCTGACCGGCGGCACCGTCATTTCCGAAGAAGTCGGGATGAGCCTCGAGAAGACCTCCCTCGATGACCTCGGCCGCGCCAAGCGCGTGATCGCGGCCAAGGAGGACACCACGATCATCGACGGCGCCGGCGACAAGGCCTCCATCGACGGCCGGGTGACCCAGATCCGGCAGCAGATCGAGGAGACCTCCTCCGACTACGACCGCGAGAAGCTCCAGGAGCGGATGGCGAAGCTCGCAGGCGGCGTGGCCGTCATCAAGGTGGGCGCCGCGACCGAGGTCGAGATGAAGGAGAAGAAGGCACGCGTCGAGGACGCGCTGCACGCGACCCGTGCGGCGGTCGAGGAAGGCGTGGTTGCGGGCGGCGGCGTCGCCCTCGTCCGGGCCCAGCAGGCGGTGACCGAGCTCACCGGCGACAACCCCGATCAGAACATGGGCATCTCCATCGCCCGCCGGGCCATGGAAGAGCCGCTTCGTCAGATCGTGGCGAACTCCGGCGCCGAGTCGAGCGTGGTGCTGGCCAAGGTAGCGGAGGAGTCCGGCACCAAAGGCTTCAACGCGCAGACCGAGGAGTACGGGGACATGATCGAGATGGGCATCCTCGACCCGACCAAGGTGGTCCGCACGGCGCTCCAGAACGCAGCGTCGATCGCGGGGCTCCTCATCACCACCGAGGCGAGCGTCGCGGAGTCCCCGAAGGACGAGACCCCGCCGGCGATGCCCCCGGGCGGCGGCATGGACGGCATGGGCATGATGTAGCCCGGTGCAGCGACGGCGGGCGGCGTCATGCCGCCCGCCACGGCCGCATCTCTGGCCCCGCCGGCCGCGGCAACGCGACGGCGGGGCTTTTTTTCGCCCCGCCGCCGTGGTGAAATTGCCGCCCTTCCCCTGAGGCGCAACGGTGAGCGAACCCAACGCCGAGACTCGCTACGAGGTCACCCGGGCGGACCTGCCGCTGAGCTGTCCGATGCCGGACATGACGGTCTGGAACTCGCACCCGAAGGTCTACCTGCCGGTCGAGGAAACCGGGGAAGCGAAGTGTCCCTACTGCGGCGCCGAGTTCCGGCTGGTCGACCGCTAGCCCCGAAATCTCGCCAACTTGTCTCGCTTGGTCGAAAATGGCGCGAATTCTTCGAGATTGCCGGCTACCCAAGGGACTTTCCGCGTCTTTCGGGTTCGGGCGCGGAGGTGCCGCCGTGACAAGGCACACGGACCGAATGGCGCTGAAGGCGTAGTCGACATCAGCGCATCGCGCTGTCGAAGCGGCTTGAGGAAGTACGCCTTGCCAAAGCGAGCAGATCGGCGTCCGCAGCAGGAAGTTGGTGTGACTTCCGGGCCAGGACTCGGGGCATGAGCCACCGTCGCTCGTTCGCCCTGTACCGGCGTCTGCTTCGGCACGTGCGGCCGCACTGGCGCCCGTTCATGCTTGCGGTGCTTGCGATGCTGCTGGCCGCCGCAGCCCAGCCGGCGATCCCGATCATCCTCAAGCCGGTGCTCGACGAGAGCTTCGTCGAGCAGGACCCGAGCGCCGTCGCCGGTCTCACCGTGATGCTGGTGCTCGCGTTCGTGGTGTGGGGCTTCGCGAACTGGGCCCGCACGACCGCCTTCGCGGTCGTTTCCCAGCGCGTGCTCTTCGACCTTCGCCTTCGCATGTTCGACAAGTTGCTCGAATTGCCGGTGGGGCGGCCCGAGCGGCTGTCCGTGCCGCGGCTCATGTCGAAGTTCACCTTCGATGCGAACCGGATCGCGGAGGCCGCGGATCGCACCCTGGCCGTTCTCGTGACCGACACGCTGGCCGTCGTCGGGCTGCTCGCCTGGATGGCGTGGATCGACTGGCAGCTCACCCTCCTGATGCTCGTCGCCGGGCCGCTGGTCGCGCTGACGGTGCGCTACTTCAACCGACGCCTGCGACGGGTGAGCCGCCTCGTCCAGGAGTCCATGGGCCAGGTCAATCATCTGCTCCGCGAGGCGCTCGACGGCGAGAAGGCGGTGCGCGTATTCGGGGGGCAGGAGTACGAGCGCGGACGATTCACCGCGGTAGCCAACGCGGTTCGCGTGCGCAACTTCAAGTTCGCCCTGGCCGGCGCGTGGCCGGGCGCGATCGTTCAGGTCGTGATCGCCGTCGCGATCGGGGTCATCATCACCATCACCGCGTATCGTGCGGCGGCCGGCGCGGTGAGCGTGGGCAGCTTCGTGAGCTTCATGGCAGCGACGATGCTGCTGCTCCGGCCGATACGCCACCTTGCCACCGTCATCGCCCAGCTCCAGCAGGGACTCGCGGCGGCGGAGAGCGTGTTCGCAGTGATCGACGAGACCGCGGAGGCGGACCGGGGAACGCGGGAGGCTGGACGGACGGCGGGGCGCATCGAATTCGACTCCGTGGTATTCCGCTACCGCGAGGACCGGCCCCTCGCGCTCCGGAACGTCTCGCTCGTCATCGAGCCCGGCGAGACCCTGGCGCTGGTCGGACCTTCCGGGGCGGGGAAGTCGACCCTGGCGAATCTGATCCCTCGGTTCTTCGACCCGCTGACGGGGGCGGTACGGCTCGACGGGGTGGACGTGCGCGAGCTTGCGCTCGCATCGCTTCGCCGCCGGATCGCCATCGTCAGCCAGGAAGTGGTGCTCTTCAACGACACGGTAGCGGCGAACATCGCGTACGGCGAGCTCGCCGGCGCGTCCCGGGATGCGATACGGAAGGCGGCGGAGGCGGCATACGTCACCGACTTCCTCGACGAGCTGCCCGACGGCCTGGAATCCGTGGTCGGGGAGAACGCACTCGACCTCTCCGGCGGCCAACGCCAGCGCCTCGCGCTCGCGCGAGCGTTCCTCAAGGACGCACCCGTCCTCGTCCTCGACGAAGCGACCTCCGCGCTCGACACGCCCTCCGAACAGCGGATCCGCACCGCTCTCGACCGGATCCGAGAGGGCCGAACCACCATCGTGATCGCCCACCGCCCGTCCACCATCGAGACCGCGGACCGCGTCGCCGTAATGGAGGAGGGCCGACTCGTCGCCGCCGGCACCCACCCCGAGCTCCTCCGTTCGTGCCCCCTCTACCGACGCCTTCGCCACTCGCGCTCGAGCGCCGCCGCGGCGTGACGTGTGTCGACCCTACGCCAAGGGATCAAGGGCCAAATCTATTCACGATTACGTACGAAATTCGTCCAGCGAGAAAAAGCAATCCGCATGAGATCCAATCAATTTCCGACTAGGAGCCTGCGCCGTAGGAATGGTCGGTCGCAAGGGATTTCTTCCAAGCGGGTCGAATGTGTGATCTCATAACGGCGTCCCCGATCGAGGATAGATTGGATGCCCACGACGTTCCGCCCCTATCAGCCGGACCAGTTGC
>JAPOPW010000053.1 GCA_026712715.1 Immundisolibacterales bacterium
GCTCGACGCCCTGCTGGCCGGTCGGCCGCCCGTCGGCGGGGTCCTTTCCCCCGCGGGTCCCCCGGTCGGCGCGGAGGAGGCGGGGGGCCATGTGCCAGGCCGAGGGGAGGGGGGGCTGCCCCTCGCAGGAAAGGAAAAGGGCGCACCCCCTCGTGCCCGGCCGGCACGTCCCCCCCCCCCCCGCGCGCCCGTGCGGGGGTCCCGCGGGGGGGAGGGGCCCCGCCGACGGGCGGCCGACCGGCCAGCAGGGCGTCGAGCCGGTCCGGTTCCGGAGGCGAGTCGAAGTCGTGACGGTCCTCCGGTCCCCGGTAGCCGTGACGGCGGTCATACTCGCCGAGCGCCTCGCGCAACGCGCGGACCGCGGCCGCCTGGAGGCGGCTGTCGATCGTGGTGTAGACCCCGTACGACCCGGTATAGGCCGAGGATCCGAACTCCCGTTCAAGCTCCCGGCGGACCATCTCCGCGACGTAGGGAGCTTCCGTCGCGGCCACCGGGGCATGCCGGGACGCGGTGACCGGGGCGGCGGCGGCGGCACGATAGCCCGCCTCGTCGAGGCGCCCGACGTCACGCAGCCGCCGCAACACGTGGTTCCGGCGCGCGACCGCCCGATCCGGGTTCGTGATGGGATTGAACTCGGACGGGCGCTGGGGGAGCCCCGCGATCATGGCCATCTGGGCGAGGGTGAGCTCGTCGAGCTTCTTGCCGTAGTAGACCTCGGCGGCCGCGGCGACCCCGTACGCGCGATGGCCGAGGAATATCTTGTTGAGATAGAGCTCGAGGATCTCTTCCTTCGACAGCTCCTCCTCGATCCTGAGGGCGAGGAGGATCTCGTTTAGCTTGCGGAAGTAGGTCTTTTCTCTGCCCAGAAAGAAGTTGCGGGCCACCTGCATGGTGATCGTGCTTCCCCCGGGGCCCTTCTCCCTCGTGCGCACGATGTGGACCACCGCGCGCACGATTCCCCGCCAGTCAACTCCAGGGTGGCTGTGAAAATGTTCGTCCTCGGTCGCGACGACCGCCAGCCGCAGGGTCTCCGGGACCTCCGCGAGAGGAACCGGCCGGCGGCGCTTCTCCCCGTACTCCGCGATCAGCCGCTCGTCGCGGGAATACACCCGCAAGGGCACCTGGAGCGTGACGTCGCGCAGCGACTCGGCGGACGGAAGCTGGGGAACGAAATGGATCCAGACGACGAACGCGGCGGCGAGAGCCGCCACGATCCCCGCACCGGCGAGAGCCGCCACGATCCCCGCACCGGCGACGAGAGACAAGATTGTGAGAACGCGGCGCATCCGGCAGAACCCGCTGCCCAAGGGGTCCATTATGGAGGAAAAGAGAGGTGCTTCGCAGAACCCCGCCGCTTCTCCTGCGATCGGCCCGCGCGCCGCGCACCCCCGGGGCGGCGCGAACGGCGGACCGCGCCGGACGGCAGGGCACGGGCGACCGGCGGCGAGCACTCGTCCTTCGCGCCGCGCCGCGACACTTGCCGGCGGACCCGGCGTCCCGCAATACTCCGGGCATGGACGTGCCGGAGAACATCTTTCTGGTCGGCTTCATGGGGTCCGGCAAGTCGACGGTAGGCCAGCACCTCGCGGACGTGCTCGGCAAGGCGTTCCTCGACTGCGACCGGGTGCTCGAAGAGCGTACGGGGGTCGACATTCCGTACATATTCGACATCGAGGGCGAGGAAGGGTTTCGCCGTCGGGAAGCGGCGGTGGTGCACGAGCTGACCGAGAAGCGCGGCATCGTGCTGGCGACGGGCGGGGGAGCGGTGGGCAGCCCCGAGAACCGCAGGGCGCTCGCCACGAACGGCTTCGTGGTCTACCTCCATGCATCGGCAGAGCTTCTGTATCAGCGCACCTCGCGCGATCGCGGCCGGCCGATGCTGCATGCCGAAGATCCGCGAGCACGCATCGACGAGCTGCTGGCCGTGCGAGACCCGCTGTACCGCGCGGTTGCGGACCTCGTCATCGAAACCGGCCGCCGCGGCTCGCGCCGCGTCGTTCACGACGTGGTCCGCGCGATCGCGGAGCGGGCGGCATGAACCGATTCCCTTTCGTGCCGGCTACCGCATCGCCGTGTGATTCCGGCCGCCGGCTCGCGGACGACGTCCGTGCCTCCCGCGTCGTCCCGTCCGTTCCCGCCGCCGCATCTCTCGCGGCCGCCGGACCCTTCCCGGTTGCCGGCCCGCCCGGCGGATAGAATGGCTCTCATGCAACCGCTCACGGTGGAGCTCGGCGACCGCGGATATCCGATCCACGTCGGTTCGGACCTCATCGGGCGTCGGGAGCTCTACGCGCCGCACCTCGACGGCCGCCAGGTCCTGGTGGTCACCGACGAGGCGGTGGCCCCCCTCTATCTCGCTCCGGTGCGCCGGGCGCTCGGAAACCGCGAGGTCGCCTCGCTGGTGCTGTCCGGCGGAGAGAGCGACAAGACCCTCGATACGGTCGCGCGGGTGGTCGACGAGCTGGTCGAGCGCAGATTCAACCGCAGCGCCGCCGTGGTCGCCCTCGGGGGTGGAGTGGTCGGGGACATCGCGGGCTTCGCGGCCGCCGTCTACCTGCGGGGAATCCGCTGCATCCAGGTCCCGACGACCCTGCTCGCGCAGGTGGATTCCTCGGTCGGCGGCAAGACCGGGGTCAACCATCCGGAGGGCAAGAACCTCATCGGGGCGTTCCACCAGCCGGTGTGCGTGATCGCGGACACGGGGACCCTCGCGTCACTCGGCGAGCGCGAGCTGCGGGCGGGGCTCGCGGAAGTCATCAAGTACGGCGTGCTCTGGGACGAATCGTTCTTCGCGTGGCTCGAAGGCCACCTCGACGGCCTGCTCGCGCGGGACCGCGAGCTGCTCGCCGAAGCGGTGCGGCGCTCGTGCGAAATCAAGGCGGAGGTGGTGGGTCGGGACGAGCGCGAGACCGGGGTGCGCGCGCGTCTCAATCTCGGACACACTTTCGGTCACGCGATCGAGGCCGGGATGGAATACGGGTTCTGGCTGCACGGCGAGGCGGTCGCGGCGGGAACCTGCATGGCCGCAGACCTCGCGGCCCGCATGGGCTGGCTCGCCGCGGCGGAGGCGGAGCGGGTGCGGAGGCTGGTGCGGCGCGCCGGCCTGCCGGATCGCGGTCCCGCGGACCTCGCGCCCGATGCCTTCCTGAAGCTCATGGCCCGGGACAAGAAGGCGCTCGACGGGGGCATCCGCCTCGTGCTGCCGCGCGCGATCGGCACCACCGTCGTAACGGGCGACTACGATCCCCGGGCGCTCGCGGAGACCCTCGAGTCCTCCCGCGCCGACATCGAACCGCCCTTCTTCCGCTGATTCCGACGGTGTTCCGTCCCGGCGATGCGGCCCTCGGCGGGATGGCCGGGGGAGCCGGAGGCTCCGGACCCGCGCCGCAACCCGGCCGCGGGCGGGCGGGTCCGGACCTGCGCGCGGCGGTGCGGCGGTGGGCTCGAGCGTGAGCCGGGGCGCCGTCGGTCTTTGGACCGCGGGGATCGCCCGCGGCTTTTTCGTCGGCGCGGCCGATCTCGTGCCGGGGGTAAGCGGAGCGACCGTCGCGATTATCCTCGGGATCTACGAACGGCTCGTCGCCGCCATCCGGGGATTCGACCTCGCGTTCGTCGCTCGGCTCGCGCGGCTGAACCTGCCGGCCGCGGCGCGGGGCATCGACACGGGCTTCCTGCTTCCCCTCGCCGTCGGCATCGCGCTCGCGGCGGTGTTCTTCACCCGGGTCGTGCCGATCGCGGAGCTGATGGAAACCCGTCGGCTCCTGGTGCAGAGCTTCTTCTTCGGGCTCGTCGCGGGGGCGCTCGTGGTGCTCGTCCGCGAGGCGTGGCGCGGCCGGGCGATACGCCTGCGGGACGTCGCGGCCGCGACGGGCGGGATCGCGGCCGGCTGGGGCGTCGCGGTCGTCGTGCCCGCGTCGACCCCCGACGCGGCCTGGTTCGTGTTCGCGGCCGGCGCGTGCGCGGCGGGCGCGATGATCCTGCCCGGAATATCCGGGGCGTACGTGCTGGTGCTCCTCAAGAAGTACACCTACGTGCTCGTCGCGCTCGGGCGTCTCGACCTCGCGGTGCTGGTGCCGTTCGGGCTCGGGGTCGTGGCCGGACTGGCGCTGCTCAGTCGAGCCCTCGGGTGGCTCCTCGGCCGGTTCCGGCACCCGACCCTCTTTGCCCTCGCGGGGCTCGTGGCGGGATCGCTCTGGTCGCTCTGGCCGTACCGGGTGGCCGCGGGTCGGAACATGGTGCCGGCCTGGCCGGACGCGTTCGACTCGGCGAGCGTGCTTCTCGCGGCAGGCGGTGCGGCGGCGGTGGCGGCGCTCCACCTCGCGTCGCGCTGTCGCGACCAGCGGAATCCGGCCTCCCGCCCCCGAGCCTGATCGGGCGCCCGGCCGTACCGGGCGACCGCGGACCGGCAGGCGGTGCTCCCAAGACCCGGCGCGCCCGACCGCCCGGGGGGTCCCGGACTCGGCTCTCGTCTGCGACCCGCACGTCGGGCAAGCCGAGGGCACAACCCGACATCGGGAGCACCTGCGGCCGGTGTCGGGTTGCGCGTGGCCAAGCCGACCGGTCCGGGGTACGCACCTCCGGACGGACCGGGAGCTTCGAGCCGGCGGGGCACCTGTTCGCCTTTGCGCCGCGGACGGGATGCCCGGCTGGAGTGCCGATGGAGTATCTTCGCGTGCCTGGTCGAAGGAGCCGGAACGATGGCCGACGAGCTGGTCTTGTACACCAACCCCATGTCCCGGGGCCGGATCGCGCGCTGGATGCTGGAGGAGACGGGAGTCTCCTATCGCACCGAGCGGCTGGAGTACGGCACGACGATGAAGGCGGCCGCCTACCTCGCCGTCAATCCGATGGGAAAGGTCCCGGCCATCCGCCACGGCGAGGTGGTCGTGACGGAGGCGGCCGCCATCTGCGCCTATCTCGCCGACGCGTTCCCCGAGGCGGGACTCGCGCCCCCGTCCGGGGCGCGGGGCGACTTCTACCGGTGGCTCTTCTTCGCCGCGGGCCCGGTCGAAGCGGCCGTGAGCAACCGGTTTCTCGGCTTGGAGGTGCCGGAGGACAAGGAGGCGATGATGGGATACGGGACGTACGCGGCGGTGCTGGATACCCTCGAGAAGGCGGTGTCGGGAGACGGGTACGTGGCGGGCGAGCGCTTCTCCGCGGCCGACGTCTACGTCGGCTCCCACATCGGTTGGGGCCTTCAGATGGGCTCGATCGAGAAGCGGCCCGCCTTCTCGGAGTACTGGTCGCGGCTCGCGGGCCGGGAGGCGTACCGGCGGGCCGGCGAGCTCGACGACGCCCTCCTCGCCGAGCGGGGCGCCTCCGGCGGCGGTCCCGCGTAAGGGGGAGAGGGGGCGCACTCGCGGCTCCGCCCCGATTCCGGACCCTCTCCCGCGCTACTGCGTTCGTCGGTAAATGATGGTGTAGACGAGCAGGAAGAGCCCGATCATCAGAAGGGAGAAAATGGTCGACGCGGTCCCGAGGGCGAACAGGGTGGGCCGGATCCGCTGGGTCATCGAAGCGTTGATGTCGAGCGGAAGGGTGTTGAACTCCCCGGCGAGCAGCGTGGTGCGGGCGAACTCGTCATAGGAGAGCGTGAACCCGAAGAGCCCCGCAGCCACGATGCCGGGCAGGATGAGGGGCAGGGTGACCTCCCGGAAGACCGTCCACTCGCCCGCCCCCATGTCGCGCGCGGCCTCCTCGAGACTCGCGTCGAAGCGGTTGAAGACGGCCATCATCACCAGAAAGCCGAACGGCAGGGTCCACACCACGTGAACCCCGAGCCCGCTCGACCACCACGCGGGGGAGAGCCCGAGCTGCTTGAGCAAGGTGGCGAGCCCGAGGCTGAGGAGCACCCCGGGGACCATCAGGCCGGCCATGATCGTGTAGAAGAGGGCCCCCGATCCCCGGAACGGCCGCCGGAAGGCCATCCCCAGCATGGTCGAGAACAGGGCCGTGATCACCATCACGATGAGGGCGAGGATGACGGAGCGGACCAGGGCGCCCTTGAGGTCGCCGACCGTCGAGGGCTGGATGAGCTTGTCCCACCAGAAGAGGCTCACCCCTCGCATCGGAAAGCCGGTTCCCCCCTTCGGACCCTGAAACGAGAGGATGAACATCGCGAACATCGGGCCGTAGATGAAGACGAGGAACACCACGAAATAGACCCCGAATCCCGACTTGACGAGCGTCCGGCGGCGGGCCTCGGCGGACTTGCGGGGTTTCGCGGGCATCTCAGAGCTGCTTGCGGATGTCGACGACGCGAAGGATGACGATCACCCCGATCATCATCGCGACCATCAGCATGAGGGCATTGACGGCCGCGAACGGATAATTCGCGAACGTGTAGTAGTTGAGGATGACGGTGCCGACCGTCGAGATCTTGCCGCCGTACACCACCACCGCGCTCGCGAACTCCCCCATCAGCATCACGAAGATGAAGATCATGCCGATCGCGACCCCCGGCAGGGATAGCGGGACGATGATCTCGCGAAAGATCTGGAACGCGCTCGCCCCCATGTCGCGTGCCGCCTCCAGGATCTGCCGGTCGATCTTGGCGAGGGAGAAGAAGATCGGGCCGACGCAAAGGACGACGTAGAGCTGCACGAGGGCCATCGTGTACCCGAACTCAGAGTAGAGCAGGAACGAGACCGGCTTCTCCACGATGCCGAGCTCGACCAGCGCCCGGTTGAGGAGCCCGCGGCGCCCGAGCATCGGCAGCCAGGCGACGGCGCGGATGAGGTAGCTCGTCCAGAAGGGGACCATGCAGAGCAGGAAGAGGGCGAGCTGCCACTTGAATGCCTGCACCTGGAGGGCGAGGAAGTACGCGATCGGGTAGCCCACGAGAAGGCAGAGCGCCATCACCGTGAGCGCGAACCGGAAGGTGGTGCCGAGGGTCGAGAGAAACACGCTGGGCTTGAGGAATTTGCGCGCTTCCGGGTCGAAGAATCCCTCGACCTCGAAGTAGTCCACGTAGTTCTTGATCGTCGGCTCGGGAGCCATCCCGTGGCCGGTGGAGGTGAAGAAGCTGAATACGAAGATGCTCGCCAGCGGTACGAGCAGGAAGACGAAGAGCCAGAGGGTGGCGGGGGCGATCAGCCAGCCGGCGTGCCCGCCCGGATGGCTGCGCCGCACGCGGGCGCCGGCCGCGGGTGTCGCGGCACCCGATCCGGCCCTTTCCCCGGACGCATCGCCATCCCTTCGGACGGCCTGCCCGGGGCCGGTGCCGATGAGGCCCGGATGGTGGGGTATCGCGTGATTGGCCATCGCTGGTCCGGGCGGAGCCCTCCGACGCAATGCCCGGCCTCACGGATGCGGAGCCGCGGCCGAACCCGCGCGGTCCCGGTCACCGGCGGCCCGCTCGTCGGGCCAAGCGGGCGCCCGGCCGGGGGGCGGACGGCGCACGCCTGCCCCCCGGCCGGAGCCGTTCATGCCGTCAGGCGTTCAGGAACTCCGTCCAGCGCTCGACGAGGTAGTCGTTCTCGTCCATGAGCGAGTTCCACACCGCGATGTTGCTGAACCGGTCCCAGTACGACCCGCCGTCCCGCACCTCGCCCTCCGGGACGATGATCGTGCCGTAGGGATCCGGAAGCTCCTTTGCGGCCGGCTTGCCCGCGTACCAGTAGTCCCACTCCTCGGGCTCGAGGTGCTTCTGGACGTTGTCGGGCACCGACATGTAGTAGCCCTGCCGGGCGACGAACGCGCCCGCCCAGCCGTCGAGCCACCAGTTGAGGTACTCGTAGGCCTGGTCGAGGGCCGCGCCTTCCGCCCTGGCCGAGATCGCGCAGCCGCCATGCCAGCCGCGCATTCCCTCCTTCGGGAAGGCGTAGACGCAGGGCACGCCCTCGGCCTTGATCGCGGTCACCGCCGGCGACCACATGCTCTCGAGGACCACCTCCCCGTTCAGCATCAAGTTGACGGACTGGCCGAAGGTCTCCCAGAACGCGCGGAAGTGACCGGCTTCCTTCTTCTCGATGAGGAAGTCGATGAGGAAGTCGATCTCCTCGCGGGTCATGTTGCCCTTGTCCCCGAACTGGAAGATCCCGAGCCCTTCCACCCCGAGGGCGGCGTCCATGACCCCGATCTGGGGGGCATTGAGGAGGGCGACCTGGCCTGCGAAGTCCTCGCTGAAGAGCTCCGCCCAGCTCTCGATGGGCCTTCCGGTCTCCTCGGGGTTGTAGCCGAGGGAGTCGGCGTTGTGCCAGCCGGGCAGCATGCTGATGTAGCGGGACGGGCCCTCCACCCGGTTGCCGTCCGCGTCGAGCCACAGGTGCCGGAACGGGGCGTCGCCCTGCCCGGGCTTGGACTCCGGGGTGAGGCGACCGGTCTTTGCGAGGTCGGTGACCTTTTCCCATTCCGGGATGCGCTGGGTGTCGATGGGCTGCCACACCTTGGAGGGGATCATCACGTCCATGTCGTTGAAGTAGCCTTCCGCCACTTCGTACTGGTCGTTCTGGTTCAGCATCTTGCCGACCATCGCCCCGTAGCCGAGGGCCTGGCCACGGATCGAGAACCCGAGGTCCTCGGACGCCTTGCCCTGGATCTCGTTGATGATGCTGACCGCGAGGCCGATGGTGCGGATCCCGTCGTTGCCGCGGGCGATGTGGGGGAATCCCCCGGCGAGGGCGCCTGCCGCCGTTATCTTGGCGGAATCGCCGAGGAATTGGCGGCGCGTGCGGCCGCGCCGATGCAAGCTCTTGTCACTCATGTTCCTGCCTCCCATGGGGTGCCGTCCCGAAAGTTCCGTGCGGCCAAAATACCGTAAACTTGCGCCGGTTGGAAATCGTGCACGCGGGGCAGCCGGGGAACGCGAGTACGTTGGACGGCGAGGCAGGCGCGCAGCCTGCGGGAGTTCCGGTGCCCGAGGAGGTCCGGCACGGTGAACGCAGGGCCGCGCGGATCGGGAAACGCAGTGCGGATGGCGACTCCGGATACGGCAGAGAAGGCGGAACGCGCGCGGGCCGCCACGGCGCGGCCGGGGCGGTCGCGGGCGCCGCGCGGCGCGGTACGGACGGGGATGCCTGGATGAGCGTGCTGATCAAGAACGGCCGGATTGTGACCGCGGCCGACGACTACCGGGCCGACGTATTCATTCAGGGAGAGACCGTCGCCCTCATCGGACGGAACCTCGTCGTGCCCGCCGATCGGGTCATCGACGCGGCGGGCAGGCTCGTCATCCCGGGCGGGGTGGACCCGCACACCCACCACCAGATGCCGTTCGGCGGCACCGAGACCTCCGACACCTTCGAGACCGGTACCCGGGCGGCCGTCCACGGCGGGACCACGTGCATCGTCGACTTTGCCATCCAGACCCGGGGCACCTCCACCATCGAATGCCTGGACGCCTGGCACGCGAAGGCGGCCGGCCGGACCGCGATCGACTACGCCTTCCACATGATCATCACCGACCTCCCGGACCACCGGGTGCCGGAAATGCGCCGGCTCGCCGACGAAGGCGTGACCAGCTACAAGATGTTCATGGCCTATCCGGGGGTCATGCTCTCGGACGACGGCACCATCTTCCGGGCCATGCGCAAGGCCGGCGAGGACGGGACCCTCGTCTGCATGCACGCCGAGAACGGCATCGTCATCGACGAGCTGGTGAAGATCGCCCTCGCGGAGGGGCACATCGAGCCGAAGTACCACGCCCTGACCCGGCCGACGCGACTCGAGGCGGAGGGCGCGCACCGGGCCCTCGCGATTGCCGAGGTCGCCCGTTCGCCGGTCTACATCGTGCACCTGAGCTGCCACGACGCGCTGGTCGAGCTCCGTCGCGCCCAGGAGCGCGGGGTGATGGCCCACGCCGAGACCTGCCCGCAGTACCTCCTCCTCGACGTCGACGCCTACGACGAGCCGGGCTTCGACGGGGCGAAGTACGTGCTCACCCCGCCCCTACGCGAGAAATGGAACCAGGAGGAGCTGTGGCGGGGGCTCCGGGCCCGCGACCTCGACGTGATCTCCACCGACCACTGCCCGTTCTGCATGCGCGAGCAGAAGGAGCTCGGCCGCGACGACTTCAGCCGCATCCCGAACGGCGGCCCGGGAATCGAGAACCGGATGAGCCTCATCTTCCACCACGGGGTCAACGCGGGCCGCTTCGACGTCAACCGCTTCGTTGAGGTGACGTCCACCGGTCCCGCCCGGATCTTCGGGATGTTCCCCCGCAAGGGCACCATCGCGGTCGGGTCGGACGCGGACATCGTCATCTTCGACCCCGAGCGCGAGGTCACCATCAGCCGCCACGACCCGCGCACCCACCACATGAACATCGACTACAGCGCGTACGAGGGGTTCAAGGTGCGGGGGTACACCGAAACCGTGCTCTCGCGCGGCAAGGTGGTGATCGACCAGGGCGAGTACGTGGGACGGCCGGGCGACGGCCGCTTCGTCAAGCGTGGCCCCTACGGAGGAGCGTACGCGCCGCTCGCCGCTTCGACCCGGTCCTCCACGTATTTCTGAGGCGGCCGCGGCTCGATCGACCGGGGCGGCCGCCCCTCGCGAGCGCCGACGGGGCGTGTGGTAGCCTTCCGCGCCTTGCAAGCCGGGAGGCCCGGGTGAGCGATTCCACCACGTACTACACCGTCAAGTGGCCGCGGGCGACGGAGCACCGGCTGCGGAGCCGTTCCGGGGTCCTGGTCGAGACCAACGTGCAGGGCCAGGTGGCGCTCCACTTCTTCGACGAGACGCGCGAGCTGGACCCCGAGGTGCGGTTTGGCGAGACCGGAGAACGGCTCACCGAGCCGCGCGGCATCGTCTACGTGCGCGAAGTGGCGGACTCCGTCCTCCTCACCGAGTCGAGCGCGCGCCAGCTCCGCGACGTGCTGAACACCCTGTTCGCCGACCCGGCGCCGCAACGCATGAACTGAGCTCCCGGCCCGCCGGGTACGCCCCGTGCGACGGAACACGCTTCAGACCGTGGCAGTTCGAGCCGCCGTGATCTTCGCTACAGCAGCTTCACCAAGGCGGCCACCGCACCGACGGCAATCACCATCATGGAACCGAGGCGTATCGTCAACCGGAATTCGAGCTCCTTCATATCGCGTCGCAGGCGCTCTTCCAACGCTTTCAGATCCTGCTTCGTGGCCAGCTTTTCATCGATCAGCTTCGCCTGCGACTGCGCAAGCACCTCGGCCTGCGCTTCCGGCATGCCGGCCGCGGTGAGATCCTTCACGAAGGCGTGGGTATCGAATGCGATGGAGGTCATGGCAGGGGAAGTCCTGTCCCTGGACGCTACTGCGCTGCGGTGCCGGCCGGCCGCACGATCCTGAGGAGCCAGAACAGCACGCAGAAGACGGCGGTCATGATTGCGAGGGCGACCACCGCTCCGAGCCGCCGCCCGAACTCGCCGTCGAGCGCGCCGACGTCGAGGAGGTAGGCGCACAGGATCTGGACCGCCTGCAGGGTCGCGCCGCCACTCAGCAGGATGGCGGTGAAGGTGGAGCCCCGAAGGGAGCTGAGGACCATCGACTCGACCTGCCGCTGCCGGGCGACGTGCACCCGGTACGCGCGCCAGTGGTAGCCGCAAAACCCCACGATGCCGACGATGACCGCGGCCCAGAAGATGACGTTGGCGTAGCTCAGCCCGTTGACGACGAGGTGGAAGAGCGCCTCGAAGGGGGCGGAGTAGTAGAGCAGGATCAGCACGATCAGGTAGATGATGAGCCCGACGAGGGCCCAGAACCACTGCCAGCCGGTCATCGCGTCTCTTGCTCCGTTCGCCCGGTCGAAGGTCTTCGGTCCTCAGCGTGCGGCCGCGATCAGCAGCCCGCCGTAGAGGACGAAGAATAGCGCATCCTTGACGATGTGACCGGCCGTTCCGTCCCCCCGGTCGTCCTCGCCCCGGCCGGTGGCCGCCAGCGCGATGATCTCGACCGCGCACGCGATGAGCCCGAGAGCGATGAACGGCCACGGGGTCGACCACCAGGAAAGGTCCTCCGGGGCCGCAATGTCCAGGGTGAGCCGCCAGATCCAGAGCAGCACCGGGAGGAGCGTGAGGTACGCGAGGCCGACGAGCCACCGAAGGCGGGTGAACTTGCGGTCGAGGAGCCAGAACACGAAGACGAACAGGACGACGTGGAGCGCGTCCCAGAAGAGGGCCGAGTACTCCTCGGGGACGGCGTTCGACTCGAGGTTGAAGTATCCGAGCACGAGCAGGATCGTGATCGCGTCGCAGTGGAGCCACTCGCGGAAGGAGACTCCCGCGCCCTTGACCGCCCAGGCCCGCGACGCCTTGTCGAAGAGGAGCACCAGGGCGAGGGCGAACGCCGCGGGGTAGAGCAGGTTCGCGACGAGGCCGTGGGCGAGGGCGGGCGGAGCGTGGACCCACGCGGTGACGAGGAAAAGGACCGCGAGGAGGGCGAGGCCGAGCAGCCGCACCCCGGCCGGGGACTCGACCGCGTCCCCCTCGTGCTCGCGGCCCCGGCGCCGGCCGGGCCGCCGCGCGGCGCGGACGATGAGGTAGACCAGGAACGCGATCGCGGCGACCGCGGCGACCGCGAGCATCGCGGCCAGGAACACGTCGCCCGCCGTTTCGCCGCGCCAGTCGCCCGCTCCGCGGCTCCACCACGCGGCCGCGACGACCGCGGCCACGAGGAGGGCGGCGAGGACCGCGGCGAGGACCACCTCGTACCAGCGCGCCCCGCGGCGTTCCCCGGCTGCGGCGGCTCCCGGCTTCGCGCCGCGCGCGGGCGACGGATCAGCCAACCGCGCGGTTTCCTTGCGCGGGGCCGGTGTTCGGAGTGGGCAGCCGATCGAGATAGGCGAGCACGTCTTCGAGCGGCTCCACGTCGCCGAACTTTGCGTCGATGTCGAAGAGATTCCATTCCACCGCGCCGGCGATCCGGTCTCCGACCGCCTCGCGCACCACGATCGGCCGGAACCCCTCCGCGATTGCGTCTTCGGCGGAGTTGCGCACGCACGCCGACATGGTGACCCCGGTGAGAAGGACCGTGTCCACCCGCGCGGCGCGGAGGAACCCGGCGAGCAGGGTGCCGTGGAACGCGCTCGCCCGCTTCTTGACGATCACGGTCTCGCCCGCAACCGGAGCGATCCGATCGTCGATCGCGACTGCCTCGGTGCCGGTCACAAGCTGCTCGGACGGGATCTTGAGCTGCCACAGGCCCGAGTCCGGATACGGGCCGTCCACGTTGTCGTAGGCGGTGGTGGTGTAGACGACCGGGACTCCCTTCGCGCGGGCACCGTCGAGGAGGTGCTGCACGCTCGGGATGATGGTGTCCATCCCCTCGCACGAGAAGGCATGGTCCGGCCGGGTCCAGGCGTTGGCGAGGTCGATGTTGACGAGCGCGGGGCGGGTGCCGTAGCCGATGCGCCGGCTGAACCCGCGCGTCTCGTAGAGCTTCGAATTCGCCCCGAAGAGGGTCTCGAGGGCCTGCTTCGTCGCGTCGTCCATGGAACCGTCACCGCTTGGCAATGAAACGGCCGAAGAACGTAGCACCGGCCCGTCCGGCTGTCGATAGCCGGCCGGCGCCGCGGGCCATCGACAGAAGAAGTAATCCTTTCGCGCACGTTTCGTCATCCGAAGTTCCGACCGCGGCCGCGACGATCGCTTTCCCGGCCCCGCGGGCGCCGTGCACCGGGTTCGGGGCGTCTTCTTGACATGATGGTGACCAGTCGCAAAGGCTGGAAACATGGAGACCATCAACGCATCCGACTTCAGGGCCCGCTGTCTGGCGATCCTCGACCGGGTGTCGGCGACGGGCGAGCGGATAGTCATCACGAAGCGTGGACGGCCGGTGGCCGAGCTGGGACCTGCGAGCGGCACCGGTCCCGAGTATCCGCAGTTGGAGCTGAAAGGCACGGTGACGGTGGTCGGCGACATCCTCGGTCCCGTTGTGCCTGAAGACCACTGGGACAGCCTCGAGCAGTGAGGGCATTGTTAGACACGCACGTGTGAGATGGTCCCGAAAAATTGGACCGGTCGCCAAGGTGTGCTCGGAGCCTGCAGGAGGGCAAGGGTATGGCGACGAGACGGCGTCGATTCACGGCGGCCTTCAAGAAGCGAGTGGCGCTCGAAACGCTACGGGGGGATCAGCCGGTTCAGGCGATCGCGGCGAAGCACCAGGTTCATCCGA
>JAPOPW010000075.1 GCA_026712715.1 Immundisolibacterales bacterium
GAGGCGGTCGGCCCGCGCGAGGCCGCCCGACCGCCTCAGCCTGGCGATTCCGTCGCTGACCTCGGCCACGGTGATCGTCGACAGGAACAGTTCGCCGGAACGCGCGTCCAGCCAGTCCGCCAGGGCCCCGGCGCCGTCCCGGCGGTCGGGAGATCCCATCGAAAGGACGTTCGTGTCCACCAGATACATGATGGACCCCGAACCCTACAGCTCCGCGTCGCGCGTCGGGCTCACGTCGCGAGGCGGCAGGTCGCCCTCTTCGAGCCCCGAGGCGGCAAGGAGGCGGCCGAACGACGGGACCGCGCGCAGGCGGTTCCATTCGTCGAGGCCGACAAGGACGGCCCGGGGCTGTCCGCGGCGGATGACGACGGCCGTCTCGCCTTTCGCCGCGTTATCGACCAGGGCCGACAGGGTGGCCTTGGCCTCGCGCAACTGCACCGTTCGCATGATTCCCTCCCGGACCAATGTAGTCACATTGGCTCACCGCGCCGGATCGGACAATCGGCTCGGGCGGCGGCGAGTGGAGGATGGCGCAACCCGGCTTGCGGAACGCATGGCAGAAAGGCAGCCGGTCTGCGATCGCTGCGCGTACGTTCGGGTCCATGACTTCGACTCCGTCAGCTAGCTCACAATCGGCTTTCCACTGTATGCGAACGGACCGGAACGGGTCCCTCGCGTCAGGGTGGCGAACGGTGCACGAATGCACGGATGGGCGGGGCGCTTGGTCGCGACGAAGGCGCGACCGGATCAGGGTACGAGCAAGATTCGTGCGCAAATGCACGGTAAGGGATAGTCCGTTGATGGCCACTGACCATCCCACCTGGGGTCAGTTGCGGAAAAGGGCGAACGGTACCTTGACAGGGTAAATCCATATCACGGTGTCATTTCGCCCTTTTCCGCAATGGACACCTGTCGCGTCGCAGTCCTGGCGCACGATCACGCCGGCTTCCGTTCTCATACCCAGCCGCCGTCGGCGACGTAGTTCTGGTTGGTGCAGATGCCGCTGTCGTCCGCAGCGAAGAACAGTACCACCCGGGCCAGCTCCGCGGGGGTCAGCTTGCGCTTCAGGCACTGGCGTGCCATCAGCTCCTGCTCGCTCTCGGGCGTCAGCCATCTGTCGATCTGCCGTCGGGTGAGTATCCACCCGGGCAGCACCGAGTTCACCCGGATGTTGTCCGGCCCCAGGTCGCGAGCCAGGGAGCGGGTCAGCCCGACCACCGCGGCCTTGGCCGCGGAGTAGCAGGGCATCCCGCCCTGGCCGATCATCCAGGTAACGGAGCCAAGGTTGACGATCGATCCTCCACCCGCGTCCGCCATGGCTCGGTGCACGGCCTGGACGGCGAAGAACTGGTGACGAAGATTGATGGCGATGCGATCGTCGAAGTATTCCGGAGTCACCTGGTCCATCGCGTGCCGGTCATCGTTGGCGGCGTTGTTGATCAGCACCGTAATCGGCCCGTCGGCGGCAATCACGCGGTCGATGCCGGCCTTCAGGGCCGCGATGTTCCTGAGGTCGCAATGCTGGTACGTCGGAAGCGCCAGGCCGCGGGCGCCGATTCCGGAAATGAGCTCCCGGGCACTGGCATCGTCGATGTCGACGAAGTTGACCCTTGCCCCCTGCTCGCAGAATTTCTCGGTGATGGCAGCGCCGATGCCCGAGGCGCCACCGGTAATGAACACCACTCGACCCTCCAGGCTCGGATAGGTGGCCTCCTGACTCTCGTTCACCGCGCTTCTCCCCTTGGGTGGACCTGATTGCGTACGGCTCTCGTGTTCTCATCCGCGCGCTGGCGCGAGCTTGGTATCCGTGCGGCCGCCACGGCATCTCGCCAAAGTGTTCGGACCGGTGCAGCCACCGATTCATGCTCCGGGGGAACGCCTGCGGGGACGGCAAGGCAAGATGCGGGTCGTGCCCCGCGAGCAGCGGGCGAGGGCGACCGGCGTCAGCCGCCGTAGGCGACGAACTTCATGGCCGGGAAGACGCTGCGCCGGACCGGCCGGCGCTTGACGCGTGCGTGCATGTATCGTTTGAGCCCGGCCGCGAGCAGATCGGCCACGTCGGCCGGGGGTTGTGCGCGTCGCTCCTCGCGCGCCGCCGGCACCGTCTTCAGCAGCTGCACCGACACGATGAACTCGCCGCCATCCCGCGCATTTTGAGACAATCTGCAACTACCCGGCTCGGTACGCCCCGACTCCGGGGAGTATCGTTCATCGCGTTCGGCGTAGCTGAATTACCTGCTTGACGATATCGGCGAACGCTTCCTTCAGCTTTTCGGGAGTGGGGTTGTTGAGGAAGACGTAGGTGCCGCCGGGATCCTCGGTCACGCTCGAGCAGTTCCTGAGCTCATTGGCGAGCGATGACCCCACTCTGCTGGGATGCATGGCGGCGATGGTGAAGACGATGATTCCCGCGTTCTTGGCTGCGGTGCAGCCGTCCTGTCGGTGTTCGAACGCGTCGCCGCGGGCATTGTCCTGACCGTCGGTGAGAAGAACCAGGACCTTCTGCACCCCGGTGGTCTTGTCCATGGGGTGCACCGCATCGTTCCATGCGTCGCGCCAGGAGGCGTCGAGAAGACGAATTCCCCACGCGACTCCGGCGCTCGAGTAGGTGGAGGATCCACCTGCGCTCAGATTCCGGATGGCCGTGCGTACGGTGGTCAGATTCGAGTCGAGGGGCGCGATCGTCGACGAGTTGTGGCAGTCGTCCTGCGGGTGGACTCGCCACGGTCCATCCGGCTGAATGTCTCCGCCTCTGCAAAGATTCTGGCCGGAAGGGGCACGGTCGAGGTCGTAGCACAGGGGCTCTTCGCCTCCGCGGTCCTTGGACTCGGCCCGGGTATAGTCCTGACACTGGTAGGACGCGTACTGCCTGTCGGGAGAGGACGTACGGTCGGTGTAATAGTTCATGATGAACGGCTCCGCCGACGGGAGCGTGGTCGAGAACGAGGGCTTTCCATTCTCGAGGCGCATGTCAGGGCAACCCAGCCACGCTCTGCACGCGCTGGGAAGTCGGTTCCGGTCGGGCAGGGACTGCCTCTCGGGCAGGTACCGGCTGCTGTCCGGAGGACCTCGCGTTGGATGGGGATACTCCCGCTCGTTGGGGTAGACGGCCCATCCCTTGGTCTCCCAGCGCGTGCGGGTGGCCTGGTCCAGCCTGACTCGCCAGGTCCAGGGGACGATTCCGACGGCGAGCGCGCTGTTCGGAAACGACTCGAGAACATCGATGAGGTTGATGGCCGCCTGCTTGACGATCTTCATGCGGGTGTTGGGGCCGCCCTGTGTCGAGCCGTCGAGGGTGCTGCCCATCGAGCCGGTAGTGTCGATCACGAGCACGATTTCGGTGGCTCCGAGCGAACCTTCCGCACCCGAGTCGGCCTTCAGGGTGCCGGAACCTGAATCCAGGGAGAGCAGCTTCGCGAGGAGCGTTCCGCCCATGTCGGCTTCGGCGGAAACGCCGAAGGAGGCCGCATTTCGGTCCACGGCGACTACGACTTCGAGAGTGTCGAGAGCGGTCTCTCGCAACCCGTCCGGGAAGTTGGCGCCGACAATGAACCGCACGAAGCGGTCTGCTACCGGTTGCAACAGGATTCCGGCGTCCTCGTCGGAAACCGAGCTGGGAAGGTTCTGAAGCTCGAGGGTCGCCGCAATCGACGCCGAATCCGTGGCGGTCTTGAGCAGGTCGCGCTGATGCACCAGCCAGACATGGTCGACGATAAGGGCGGTCCCGCCGACGGTCATCAGGGTCACGCAGGCCGCGGCAATGGCTGTCGCGCCGGCGCGAGTCTCGCGAAAAAAGCGGTGCACGATCACCGATTCGCTCCCCGCCGCCTCTTCGGCGCTGGACGTTCGGGCGTGTGCTTGATGCTCCGATTCACGTCCACTTTCTCTGATTGCGTTCTTCTCGATGCTCCCTGCGCCGCCTTTTCGTGCAGGTGGCCCGGAAAGCGGTCCCGATTGCGGGAGGGGCCCGGGCTCGACCCACCCTCCTGGCGGATCCGACGTGACGGCGTTGCCGCCCCAGTTTAGGGTGGGACTCTATTGCAACCGTGAATTTAAAGCAAGAATATTGGTTGAACTATGGTGTTAATTCGGAATACTTATATTCAATGATCAATATGCCATCATAAAGATGTCCGCTTTTCATATGACCGCCGAATCTGCCGCCTGCATCGCCTGCGGACGACCGCGGCGATCGGTGTCCGCGTTCCGGATCTGTCGCCCCGCCACGTCGAAGAAACGGAATGTCTCGAGCGGCGGTCGGCGCTGGCTGGCCTGCCCACTCTGCCAACCTCGGTCCGCGTTTCATCCCTGGTCCCGGCTCCGCCCGGGCCGCGTGACTCGCAGGAAACGGTCTTTGGAATACCGGGGGGGCGGTTCGGCCGGGGGTGGTTCATCCGCTTGGGTGTGCCGTAACGTTGACTTGAGGGTCGATCATCCGCAATCTGCTTGCGAACGCGTTTCGCCGGGGGAGCTGAGGTTGCCAATCCTTGCGCCGCGGTCCCGGAGTCGATGAGCAGAGACGCCTTCGTGTCCCGCCTGCGCCTGATGGGCGTGGCCTTGCCCGCGATCTTCGTGGTCAGCGTGCTGTTCGGCGCGACCCTGAATGCCGGCTTTTCCTGGTACGTCACCTATGCCTCGATAGGCACCGCCACCGTGATCGGTCTGCCGATCTTCGCCTTCGAGGTGTTCTACGTGAACAGCCCGCTCGGGGTCGGCTTCCGGCGCTGGCCCTTTACCCGTTTCGTCGCCGTCCGGTTCGCGCTCTGGTGCGCCTGGTATTTCGTCGCGACGCAGCTCGCGAGCCACTGGTTCGGAGGCGCCGAGGGCGAGCTGCTGATGGACTCCGACTTCTGGTGGACGATTCTGTTCTCCTTCGCGGTCGGGTTCTCCGTCGTCTTTGGCCTGACCCTGAATCGCCTCATCGGACCGGGAGTGTTCCGCAATTTCCTCCTGGGGCGCTACCACACGCCCCGCGAAGAGGAGCGCGCCCTCCTGTTCATCGACTTGGCTGGCTCGACCGCAATCGCCGAGCGGATTGGGGCGACTCGATTCCTCGAGCTGATGAACGAGTTCGTCCATGATGTCGGCGTGGCCCTGGAGGGCAGCGGTGGCGTGATCTACCAGTATGTCGGCGACGAGGCGATCATCACCTGGCGCCTCGACGGTACCGGGGACATCTCCGGCGCGGTGGAGGTCGTCGTGCGCCTTCGCGACCGGGTCGCAACCCGCGGCGACGACTACCGGAGCCGCTTCGGCGTGGTGCCGTCCTTCCGGGCCGCCTTGCATGCCGGTCCGGTCGCGGTCGGAGAGATGGGCGACAGCAAGCTCGAGATCGTGCTGTTGGGGGACACCGTCAACACCACCTCGCGGATCGAGCAGTCGTGTCGCGAGCTCGGCCGGGATTTTCTCGCCTCCGCCGAAGCGCTGGCCCTCATCACCTTGCCCCCCGGGGTCGAGAGCGAAGAGATGCCACCGGTGCCGCTGAAGGGCAAGTCGCGGCCGGTCAGGCTGTTCGCCATCGGAGGCCCGCCTGCGCAACCCTCCGGCCGCGGCGGGCTTCAACCGGCGCGCAGCACCGGGAGTTCGTAGCCGTGGAAATCCGAGCCGGCATGCCAGATGTCAGTGTCGCTCCGGCCCTGGTCCGCCGGCTCCCGTGCATCCGGCTCGTCGCGACGACGCATGCGGAATACGGTACACGTGGTACTGAAGGGGCCGATAGCAGCCGTCCCACCACGCCGACGCGGGGCGCGGAATGTGCCCCTCGGTCACCAGTCGAGCGACACGGGGCGCAGCGTTCTGGTGCATGTGGGTTCCTCCTGGATCCGAGCGCCGGCAGAAGCGCTCCTCCTTGAAGTCGTCGCGCGTCGTTGACCTGCCTTACGCGCTAGCCCTCGAGACCGAGAGCGTCCCGGATGTCGACAGACATCCGGGCCTTCGTTTCCTCAAGCGGAATACCGGTCGCATCGGCGATTCGGACCACGGCGTTGAAGATGGCAAGAACCGCCGCGGCATCGACCGACGCTTCTTTGCCGACTTCGCGCTCAAGTCGTTCGCGCGCGGCTGCGAAACCGCTTCCGTCCAGGAAGAACGCGTCGGCGTAGGCGGCGAGTGCCGCTCCCGCGGCCACGCCGCCATCGGCGACGCCCTCCGCGACGATGGCGGTCAGGTCGTAGTCGTCGCCGGTATGCTCGCCGCTCCCACGGAGCAGCACCGCGTGGCTGGTGGTTCAGTAGAAGCACTGGTTGATGGCGGAGACTCTTCCTGCGAGGAATTCGATCTGCGCATGCGTGAGCGACCGATACTCGGTGCCGAAGTCCCGAAGGACCGCATCGGGGAGGTACTGGACAGCGTCGAGATCGAAGAACCCCTCGACTTCCGCCGGCACGAGGGAAAGGGCGCGGTGGATGTTGACGGCGGCGAGGCCGTCGTACATCCCGGCCTCGGCTTCGGTCACGTCCTCCGGAGCCACCGTCGGCACCCAGGCGAGGCCGTCCTTCGCGCCGGCCGGGCGTCGGCGGCGGGGGTCGCCGGGAGCGGGCGCCGGGAGCTCGTGGCGCGCTATCCCCATGGCGTCGCAAAACGTGTCGATGGCAATGACCGTCGCCATCACGCCGATGGCCTCGACATACTCGGAGTCGCTCAGGCCACCGGCGAGCGCGTCGTCGTACACCTGCCGGGTCAGGCGTCCCGAATCGGTCCGAGTCCGGTGGAGGAGCTCGATGAGGACCTCCGGGAGATCGGTCGCCGCAGTATGTGTCCCCGTGACGGCGCAGGGGGACAGCGCCGCCTTTCGGGCCTCGCAAAGCGCGCAGTCAGGTGCCGCGCGCGTTTCCTTCGCGATGGCCACCCGCATCGTCCCCGTCCACCACTCGCCGGGCCCGCGGAGCCGCTCCCAGGCGCGCTGGTGGGCGGCGACGAGCTCGTCGCGGACCGGCAGGGGAGCGCGGTGGTACTCGAGGGTCTCCCCCGTCCCTGCAGTCACGGGCATCGGTTGCCTCCGGCTTGCTGCAATCGTCACCGTACCGCCTTCTCCTGATTCCCACGATGTCCGTTGCGCCGCCGTGGTTGCGGGATCCGCAGACCTTGCCGAGCCCGTCATCTCGGGTTTGGTTTCCCGGCAGGTCCCTATCGGGCGGCAGAATACCAACCGGCAGACCGCCAACTCGATGCGACCTGCGGGCTTGTGACAACGACCCAGGGAGAAGGCGATGGCGCGATACCCCGGAACGGAACGTGAGCGACGAATCGAACCGGATCGCCTGAAGCGCCAGGTTGTGTCCATCTTTACCGGTACCCGCATACCGATCGCTCGAAGACATCGACATCATCACTTCACCAATCGGGGATGCAGTCGGGCAGGGCCTCTTCGAGCAGGACGGGGCGGATGCCGAGATTGCCCAGCCCGAGCGCCTCTCTCCCCACCACATTGTCCTCCTTCATGAGCGTCACCTGGTCGCGGGTGAGGGGCGGATTGGGGAGCAGCGCCAAAGCGCAGGCGAGGACGTCCCACACGAGGAAGGGGACCGGGACGAGGGCGGTTCGCGCGCCGGCCCGGTCGAGCACCAGCCGCACGAGGTCCCGGTAAGCGTAGACCTGCGGCCCTCCGAGCTCGTATACGCGCCCTTGCGTGCCGGGATCGGCGAGGATCCTCGCGCACGCGTCCGCGACGTCGCCCACGAACACGGGTTGAAGCCTCGTCCCGCCCATCCCGAAGATCGGCAAAACCGGCGCCTTCCGTCCCATCGCGGCGAGCTTGTTCACGAAGGCATCGCCCGGCCCGAAGATGACGCTCGGGCGGAGGATCGTGACCCCGTCGAACGCTTCCCGGACGAGGTTCTCGCCGATCCCCCGGGCGCGGACATACGGCGAGCCCGACCCGGGGTCGGCGCCGAGACCCGAGATGTGGATGAGCCGCGCGGCCCCCGCTTCCTTCGCCTGCCGGGCGACGTGCTGGGCCCCCTGCCCGTGGATCGCGTCGAACGTCGCGCCGCGCTTCTCGACGTAGTGGCCGACGGTGTTGATGACCGAAGTCGCGCCTTCCACCGCCCGGGCGACCGTCGGCTCGTCCCAGACATCGGCGCGCACGACCTCGATCCGTCCGTTCCCCGCGTCGTGGCTGTTTCCATCCTCGCGGCGGTCCCCGCCGTCCCGGCCGATTCCTCCCGCCCGGAAGGATGCGCGCTCGGGGTGGCGCACGCCCACCCGGACGTCGCACCCCGTGGCGGCCAGGCACTTCACGATCCGGCGGCCGAGGAATCCCGTTCCCCCGAATACGGTTACCGGCCCGGACGTCATCGTCCCCACACCGCTACTCCGCCGCCTTCCGGCAGATGAGCTCGATGGGAAGCGTGCGGCGCTCGCGGAGTGCACGGCCGGTATTGGCGACCGCCTTCTCCGCGAGCCCACCGAGGATGAGCGAGACGGCGCGGTGGGGCGACTTTCCGCCCGCATCGACCACGGCCCGCGCGCGGGCGGAGTAGGCGAGGGCGTCCTCGGTCGTGTCGCGCTCACTCTCGATCGTGAACCCGGCCGCAGCGAGGTTTGCGCGCGTTTCTTCCGCGGTCGCGAGAAAGCTCGTTGCGGCGGTCCGCGCCCACGGCTCCGGGTAGTCCGGCTCGCCGCCCGGCCCCTGCACCACTTCCGACAGGACGAGCCACCCGCCCGCCGCGAGCACGCGGTGGACCTCGCGGTAGAGCGCGCGTTTGTCCGCGATGTTCATCGAGACGTTCATCGAGTAGGCGCCGTCGAACGCCGCGTCGTCGAACGGCATCGAGAGCGCGTCGCCCTGCTCGAAGGAGACGCGCCCGCCGAGCCCGAGCCGCGACGTGAGGTGCCGCGCGACCTCGCAGAACTCGGCCGTGAGATCGATTCCACTTACCCGGCAGCCGAAGCGCCGGGCGAAGTAGCGGGCCGGCCCGCCGAGGCCGCTTCCGACATCGAGCACGTGGTCCGTCGCGTCGACCTCGAGGCGGTTCGCCATGTCCTCGGTCGCCTCCACCCCGCGGCCGTGGAAGTGGTCGTAGGGGGCAAGCGCCTCGAAGGTCGGACGCGCGGGGTCGAATCCGTCCTCCCGCAGCCTCGCCTCGAGCCGCGCGAGGAGGGCGCCGCTCGTGTAGTGGCGGGAAATCTCCGATGCTGTGGTCACGGGAAGCTCCGGGGGCGCCTGCTGGTCGTGGCGGCAGGGATCGGCAATCCGCTGGGCGTCTTGGGTTGCCGTGCCTTGGAAACGAACCCGGGCGACCGGTAGAGCAGGGCGATCAAGATGCGGAATTTCTCATTTTGTGGGAGCTTCTTCTGTTCGAGAGTGCGGACTCGCTTGCACGGACCCAATTCCGACACTAAGAATCCGGGTCGGAGTGAAGTTTCGGTTTCGCCGCGCGGTGAGCTTCGAGCGTACATTGTCGCGGGGTGGCGGGGAAGATCGCCGGGGCGGGTGCGATCGGCACGCGCCGCGAGGTGCCCCGCGCGCCGCATCCGCACCACGCGTGCGGGCTACCTCGCCTTGCTCAGCAGGAAGCTGAAGTTGGCGTTCTGTCCCGCCGCGGTAACCGCCTTCGCGTGGCAGCCCATGCAAGTTCCGCCGTGACTGAATTGATCGTAGGTTTCCAGCGTCACGTTGGTCAGGAATCGGGGCACCTCGCCGTTCGGGAACAGCCGGCTGCCCGGTGCCCCCCGCCACTGGGTGCTGATGAGCCGGTAGTTGCTCCACACCGTGTCTCGAAGCCTGGCATGCCAGACCTCGTTCACCCGAGCGGTGCTCTCGAAGATCTTCCAGCACCGCACCACCTGGGTCCCGAACTCGCCGCGCGTGGCATGGCCGCGGGCGTGCGGCGCATCCTCGAACCACTTCCACTCGGCCGGGGAGATCGCGTTGGTCGCGCAATCCTTGCAGTCCGGATTGAACAGGACGTAGCGCTGGCTCTCCACCGATTCGGCGCGGCAGCCGCCGGTGAACAGCTCTCCCAGTATGTTGTTGGGATCGAGCGAGTTGTCGGCGATCGGGGCCACGTCCACGTGCTCGAAGGTCGACCAGATCCAGTCGCCGCCGTTGCCGCTCTCGGTCCGGTGCATGATGTGCATGCCGAGGAGGGCGAGGCGGGTCTTCACGCAAAGCGCCTCGCCGGTCTCGCTCCGGGCCGCCGGCACCGCGATTCGTCCGTCAACCGTGTAGTAGCGCACGGCCTCTCCGCTCGCGTCGGCGTCCATGATCTTCCACGAGGTCTTGATCGCGATCGAGCCGAGCGCGCCGCCCGTCCGCGCCAGCTTCTCCTCATAGTGGCCGCGCGGAAAGTCGACCGCTTTCCCGGCCTCCCGGAAGCGTCGCTGACCTTCCGCCGAGTCGAGACCGTTCGCGACGACGTATCGCTCGATATGGCCGTTCAGGCGGGTGTCGAAGACGATGTAGTTGAGATCCCGGTCGATGAGCGGCTTGCCGTTGAACTGGAGAATCTGGCCCGTTGCGACCTCTTCGGCCGCCCCCGACCGGCACGGCTCGTCCTCGGGCGCGAAGCCGAACAGCTCGCCCGGCTGCCCGTAGGACTGCCAGACGCGCGGCCGGTTCGGGTGGGTGCCGATCGGCTCGCCCAACGGAGCGCCGGCTTCGTTCGCCGGCCAGTTGAGGGCCACGAAGGTCTGCCAGGAGAAGATGTCGAACGGGTCCTGCGCGTTCTTCTCGAGATTGAGGTAGATGAAGGAGGCGTCGAAGTCGGTGTTGTCCTTCGGCGCCACCGGGCACACCTCCTCGTGGGGCGGCGTATCGCAGAGGCTGCGCGCAACCGTGTCGTTGGCGGGCGCGACCGGAGACGCAAGCAGTGACAGCAGCAGGAAGAGGAAGGAGAGCCGCGGTCGGGTGGCAAGCAATGAAGAGCGGTCACGCCCACCGTCCGGGCTCCGGCGGTGCCGGTCGTCGCGCTCGCAGGCGCCGGGAATGCGTCGAACCATGGCCTGACCCGCTCCAGCGAATGCGGCATATTCGAGCATGGAATGGCAGCCGTGGCACATTGGGCCGGATGAAGGTGGTCGGCTGTCAATATACCCCGTTCCGCGGCCGGTCAATGCGCCCCGCCGCGGTTCATGAACCGCCGGAGCGGCACCGATGAGACAACTCGAAACGGATCTCTGGCAGAGCACCGTTCACCGCTCGGGGATCCTGAGCACCCACGCGTGCTTCCTCGAGCGGCGGGAGGGCAACGTGCTCTTCTACAACTCGGCGACGACCGCGATCTCGATTGGATCGCCGATTTCGGCGGGATCCGGTACCAGCTCCTGTCCCACCGCGACGAATCGGGGCCCTCGCTCGACCGCATTCGGACCCGATTCGGCTCGAAGCTCGGCTGCAGCGCGCTGGAGGCTCCCGCCGTCGCCGGCGACGCGGCCCCGATCGACCTCATCTTCGAGGAAGGCGAGCGCTCGCTCGAAGACATCGAGATCATCCATACCCCCGGCCGTACGGACGGGAGCATCTGCATCTTCTGCAGGGCGCCGGCCGGCAAGTCGTACCTGTTCTGCGGGGACACGATCTTTCGGTGGAACGCGCGGTGGGCGACTCTCGTCCTTCGCAAGGCGGGTGGAAGCGAGGAGGCGCTCCTCGAGAGCCTGCTCCGGCTGCGCGAACTCGAACCGGACGTCGTCCTTTGGAGCGGGTTTGTCGGCGACGTCTCGTTCGCCGTCGTCACGCGCGAAGAGTGGACGAAGGCCATCGACGACACGGCGGCGCGATTGCGCCGGCGTGGCTGACCGCGCGTATCGGCATGCCGGGCTGACCGACACCCGACACCCGACACCCGGACCGCGGCAGGCGGGTGCGTTGCGTTCGGAGACTGCCGCCGGTGAGGCTGCAGCTGGACGGCTCGGGCCATCGGGAGGGGGTCACGCCGATGCGGTCGGGCAGGACCTCTTCGAGCAGGACGGGAGGATGCCGAGATTGCACGAGCTCAGCGCGTCCCTCCCGACGACGTTGTCCCGCTTCATGCGCTTCACCTGGTCGAGGGTGAGGGGCGGATTGGGAAGGGGCGCCAAACCGCAGGCGAGGACGTCCCACACGAGGAAGGGGAGCGGGACGAGGGGGCGGTTCGCGCACCGGTCCGGTCGAGCGCCGGTCGCACGAGGTCCCGGTATGCGAAGTCATGCGGCGAGCGCCTTGACGACCTCGGCCGGGGTGTGGCCCGGATCACCGACCGCGTGGTCGACCGGCCAGATCTCGTACCGCCCCCGAGCCGGGGTTTGCGCGATCGCGAGCACCTCGTCCAGGGGTGAGTCCGCGTCGAGACAGGCTTCGACGCCGTCCTGATCGAGGACCACGGGCTGGCGGTGGTGCAGGTGCGCGATCGCCGGAGCTGCGTTCGTCGTGAGGATCGCGAAGCTCTCGATGTATCCCTTCTTCCCCGTGCGGGTCGCCGGCTGCGCAATCCGCCGCAGATCGTATATGCGTGCACCGATTGCCCGAGCTGGGCGTTGGCAGGACGGCAGACTACTCGCGAGAGCAAGCGACACCGACGCGGACGTTTCGGACAGGAACGATCACAAGATTGAGTCGGTTTGCCAGCACGTTTGGAGTGAAGTAGTTTAATGTCACTCACTCCTGCCCATGCTGGAACGGCCATGCCCCAACAGGTGACAGCGCGATTGCCGGATCCGATGGTCGATGCACTGGATACGGCCGCGCAACAGCTCCGGCGCAGCCGAGCGGATGTCATCCGTCTCGCCGTCGAGCACTACCTCGAAGACTTCGACGATCTCTCCGTCACCATCGATCGGCTCCGCGATCCCACAGGTCCGGTGCTGGACTGGAACCAGGTCCGGCGTGAGCTTCTCGATACGGATTAGGGAGAGCGCGGCAAAGGAGCTGAGGCGTATCGCCAAGCCGAACCGGGCGCGCATCGTCGCCGCCATCGATCGCCTGGGCGAGACCCCCCATCTCGGTACGCCGCTGAAGGGCGACCTTCGGGGACTGCGGCGGCTCCGCGTGGGAGACTACCGCGTCGTGTACGAAATCGGGGACGATGAGCTCGTCGTTCTGGTGGTTCGCGTCGCGCGCCGGCGAGGCGCCTATCGGCGGATGGAATCGTGAGACTGGCCGCGACGACCGCCCCGGACTCCATCGGCACGAAATGGCGGAGCGACTGAAGCCGCTCTGACCCATCCTCAGGCCGCGTTGCCCGGGAATCGCAGTCTTGGTGCACGCCTGCCCGATTCCGATGCCGTCGCGCAACCGGTCAGGTACTTGCGGGCCCCCATTTTGTTGCGACCCTCCCGTGCGCCGGAAACTGGGTGACACGAAGCCCGTAACGCCCCAAGGCACTCGCCCGTGAGTTCACGGCCCGGTACCGTCGATACCGACGCCCGGCTCATCGTCAACCGCGCGAGCAGCAGCGACGCCGAGCCCGCCTTCGACGGGCCTCTCACCTCGTCCCCCCCCCACCCGATTGCGCATACCCCGGCACCAGCAACTCGAACAGGCGACGCGCGGACGTGCTCAGCGCTTTGCCCCGCCGGGCGTAGACGCCGAAGCTCCGCGGCTTGAAGCGCTTCTTCAGCGGAATCACTGACAATTGGTCGGTGGGGTGGATGCACAAGCTCGGCACAACGCACACGCCGATCCCCCGCTCCACGTAGCGCTTGATCACACCCCAGTCCCCGACTTCGACCACCGCCTTCGCGTCGACCCCGAACTCGCGCGCTGCCGTCTCGTCCGACTGCCGACTGTACGAGCCCGCCGGGGGCACGATCGCTGGCCACTGCGCCGCCTCCTCGCGCGTCACCGTTGCGCGCCCGGCGAGCGGATGATCGCGTGCGGTGATGAGCACGATGTCGTAGGAAAGCATCTCGCGGTACTCGAGTGAGAGGCCTTCGAGCGGTTCGCGCGCCCCGAGCACGAACTCCACCTCGCCCGCGCGAAGGAGCTTGAGCCCCTCGCGGAGCACCCGGTTCCTCACCCGAATCCGCACCCCGGGGTAGCAGTCGCGGAAGCGCTTCACGTACGGCGGCAGCACGACCGCCGCCGCCACACTCGCCGCGATGTCCACACGTTCCATCACGGCGGCCTCGAACTCCCCGGCGACGGCCTCGAGCAACCCCTCCGCGCCCTCGACGAGCGGCGAGGCGAGCGCGTGGAACGCCTCGCCCGCCGCAGTCAGCCGCACCCCCCGGCTGCTACGTTCGAACAGCCTCGCCTCGAGCTCGTTCTCGAGCTCGCGCACCTGAAGCGCCACCGCCCCCTGGCTCAGCGCCAGGTGCTCGGCCGCCTGCGCGAAGCTCCCGAGGCGCGCTGCGTGGCAGAACGCCCCCAGCTGCTCGAGCCGGTGAGGCTTGCTGTAGATGCGTCCGCGATCGACCGCCATCGTCAGGGCGCTCCCGGCGCAGGCCCCGCCATCGTTTCCAGGAACCGGCGCGCGTTGAGCCCCAGCATCCCGTCGCGGCGCGTAATCGCCCCGTAGCGTCGGGGCCGAAGCACGTCCGCGAACGGAATGCGCCACAGCCCGTCGTGCTCGGTCAGGCACAGCTCGGGGACGACAGCGACCCCCACCCCCGCCGCCACGCAGTTCGTGATGTCGCCCCAGCCGTCGACCTCGACCACAACCTCGGGCGCCACACCGTGATGCCGAAGCATGATCTCCACCACCTGCCCCACGTAGCGCGCCGCACCGTGTCCGACCAAGGGGTAGGCCGCGGCCTCCTCGATGCCGACCGACGCGCGCCCCGCGAGCGCGTGGTCCGACGCCGTGATAAGCACGAACTCGGAGGCGAGCATCGGGTGGAACTCGAGATCGCCCGGCGCGACGTCCATGGCGCCGACGACCAGGTCGAGTTCGTAGCCGCGCAGCCACGCGAGCCGCTGCTCGCCCGACCCGGTGCGGATCTCGATTCGGACCCCGGGCCAGCGCAGGCGAAAGCGCTCGACGTAGCGCGGCAGCAGGTACGAGGCCGAGGTCTGCCCGGCCCCGACGGTGAGCGCGACGTCCGCAACGCCGTGGTGGCGCTTCGCAAATGCGTCGGGAAGGCGGTCGATCCCCTCGACCAGCGGCATTGCGTGCGCATACAGTGCACCGCCCGCGCGCGTGAGCGAGATGCGCGGTCCGCGCCGAACGAACAGCGACACCCCGAGCGCCTCCTAGCCCGGAAATCCCGTGAAGAGGAGGCCGTCTGGCCCCGTAACCGGTTATAATTCAGTTGCTTGAGCTGGATCTAACCAGGAGCCAGACGGTGACAGAATGTAACCACGAAGCGTTCTCGTTTTCAAACTGCCGCAAGC
>JAPOPW010000077.1 GCA_026712715.1 Immundisolibacterales bacterium
ACACTGAAATGCCCCTCTCCCCCGCTCCACACCGACCCTCCGGGCCATCAACCGCCGACCGACCTCTCGAAAACGCTCCGAAGAAAGCGAAACAACGCGCCAGAAAACAAAATCGCGACCTTCATGCAACATGCGGGCTAGTGCCGTGATTCGCCCCAAGGTAAGGGTACGGGGTGGCGACCGTCTCAAGCGCCATCTAGCGGGGCAGGCACGCGCATCTAGGGCCGTTGATGGGCGAGAGGTGGATATCGGCTTCAAGGGCCGGGTGGCAGGCACGGCCGCATTGCATGAGTACGGGGGCGGGACCATACCGGAGCGGCCCGTCTTCCGGGGCGCGGCCCGCATGGATGGGGCGATGACGCATAGCCTACGTGAGAGCGTTCGTAGCGTGCGTGGCGTGCCATCCAGGGGTGAGCTAAGGGAGGCTGCGCGAGCGGGTGCTGAGGGCCTTCGTGGGGCCTATCTGGGGGCAAGGGCGCACGTTCGGCCAGTCGGGCCTACGCAAGAGGCACGCAAGCGCGGTACTCCGGGCGAGGGCCGTCCGCTTGTCGGGACCGAAGGGCCGAAGATGGTCAACGCGATTCGCGGCTATGTGGACGATGACCGGGCATGATGGCACCGGCGGAATGGTCGAAAAGGGCCGTGGGCGTGGCAGGGGGGCATGGGTAAACACACTCTCCCGAATGACCTGATCGCCTACCTGGGCGGGTTGACCCTCGCGGGTGGCGACCGCGACGGCGAGGCTTTCACGGTGCTCCCGTGGGAGCGGAAGTTTGTCCGGGGCGCCTTCGGCCAGCCGGGCCATGCTGCGCTATCGGTCGCCCGGGGGAACGGCAAGAGCGCGCTTGTGGCGGGTATCGCGGCGGCCGTGGTGGACCCGTCCGGGCCGTTGCACGGGACCCGCCGTGAGTGTGTCGCGGTGGCTTCGTCATTTGACCAAAGCCGGATCATCTTCGAAGACGTTTTGAGCTTCCTACGGGCGCGGTACGGCCTTGAGAATCGCAAGCTGTGGCGCCTTCAGGACTCCGCGAACCGGGCGATTGTCGAGTACCGCGCGACCGGGGCGAGGGTACGCACGATCGGCTCCGACCCGGCGAAGGCTCACGGGCTCCGGCCCGCCCTCGCGTTGATTGACGAGCCCGCCCAGCACGACGCGGCGAAGACGGACCGGATGCTCGCGGCGATCCGGACGGGACTCGGCAAGGTTCCCGGTAGCAAGATGATCGCCCTGGGAACGGCCCCGGCCGGCGAGGATCACTGGTTCGCGAAGATGCTGGCCGGGTCCGGGGTGGGGTATGCGCAGTCGCACGCGGCCCGGGACACGGACCCGCCTTTCGCGGTGCGGACGATGCGCAAGGCGAACCCGAGCATGGATCATCTTCCGAGCCTCGCGGCGGAGCTACGGGCGGAAGCGGCGGACGCGAAGCTCGACGATGCGTTGCTACCGGGCTTCCGGGCGTTGCGGCTCAACATGGGCGTGAGCGATATCGCGGTTCAGGTGCTGATCGGCGTGGATACCTGGAAGCGGATCACGGGCGACGCGCCCCGGGACGGCCGGCCGGTATGGGGCCTTGACCTTGGGCAGTCCGAAGCGATGGCGGCGTGCTCGGCCTTCTGGCCGGCGAGCGGTCGGCTTGAATCGGTGGCCACGTTCCCGACTGTGCCGACCCTTGGCGAGCGGGGCCTACAGGATGGCGTAGGAAGCCTGTATCAGCGCATGGCGGAGCGCGGGGAGCTACTGGCGACGGGTGGTGAGGCTTGCGACATTGCGGCGCTTCTGCGGGAAGCATGGGAGCGGTTCGGGGCGCCGGCCGCCATCGCGGCGGACAGGTGGCGGGCCGACGAGCTTCGCGACATCCTGACCCGGATCGGCCTTCCCCGGGTCCCGTTCCACGAGCGGGGCCAAGGCTTCATGGACGGGGGGCAAGACGTGCGCGACTTCCGCCGCGCTTGTGTTGAGGGAAAGGTTCGGCCGGCGCCCTCGCTGCTACTGTCGAGCGCGATGGCAGAGGCGCGCACGGTGGGCGACCCGGCCGGCAATTGGAAGCTCGCCAAGAGCGCGCAAGGCGGCCGGCGGCGCAAGGCGAAGGACGATGCGGCGGCGGCGGCGATCCTCGCGGTGGCGATCGGTGCGCGTCCCGGCCCGGCCCCGCCGCGACGGTGGCGCTACCGGGGGGCGGCGTGATCATGGAAATCGTTGTTCCGGCGATCGTTATTCTCGTAGGGAACCTTTTTTCTGGAGAATACGGTTCGAGACGATGGGAGTACGTCACGGCCCTGTTTGGGTGGGTTGGTGTCGTCGCAGGGGTTGTTTGGCTCCTGTCCTTTGTTCTTGCGGCCATTGGGGTGGATCCGCGAATCGGAAAATTCTTCTTTTTCGTATTTGCATTCTGTTTACTTCAGGCAGTTTCGAGGGACTACGAACGATGGCTAAAGCCACTCGTAGAGCGATGTATCAACGCGCGGAATCGAAAAGGCTAAGGCACCAAGGAATGTGAGCAAACGGCGGCCCGGCTCCCGTCACCACGTCCGCCTACACTCGGGCCGATGGGCGCGGGTCCGCCGCACCGTGCTCGACCGCGACGGTTGGCGGTGCCGGCGGTGCGGGCGGGCCGGGCGGATGGAGGTCGATCACGTGGTCCCGCTCGACCAGGGGGGCGAGGCGTGGGATATGGAGAACCTGCAATGCTTGTGCCAAGGCTGTCACATTGCCAAGACGCGCGAGGAGAACCGGCGGCCCCCGACCCCGGCGGAGGCGGCATGGCGTGCGTTCGTGGCCGGGCTCGCGGGTGGGGTGTCAGGGTGACACCCCTACCAGGTACATAGGCCAAACCTATCATTGACGACAGAACAATAGTTTGAGACGATGTCGAGATGGTTCTCTTCAGGTTCTACTCGCCATGACCAATTCCCAAAAGCTGGCCGTCCGGCTGTCCGAAATTCGCCAGCGTCTCAACGAGATAGCCGGGCTCGACGACGACGGCATGACGGACGAAGTACGGGCCGAAGCCGACCGGCTGACTGCGGAGTACCACAACAAGGAAACGCAGCATCGGGCGGCCGTGGTCGCGGAAGCGGACGAAGCTCGCGCGGCGGCCGGCGAATTCAACAACGACGACGGGGCCGGCGAGGGCGCGGAGGTTCGGGCGCTTCGGGGCCGGGTGCGGATCGGCGAGTACGTCTCGGCGGCAGTCGAGCAACGCTCGGCGGAAGGGGCCGAAGCCGAGTACAACGCGGCGCTGAAGATTCGCGGAAACGCATTCCCGCTTTCGCTGATCGCCCCGGCGCCAGTCGAAGCCCGGGCGACCACGGATACCGACTCGCAAACCAATCAGTCCGGCCGGTGGCTGGATCGGCTGTTTGCCGGCACGGCGGCGGAGCGGATCGGGGTGACCATGGAATCCGTAGCGCCCGGGGTGGCGTCGTTTCCGGTGACTTCCACGGGCGCCAGTGCGGCGCAACGGGGCCGGAGCGAAGCGGCGGCGGACTCGGCATGGACGGTCGGGGTGACCGAACTCAAGCCGACCCGGAACGCGGTTCGCGTGGTTTTCAACGAGGAGGACGCGCACCGACTCCCGAGCCTGGAAGCCTCGCTTCGTCGGGACCTTGGGATGGCGCTCGCGGAAGGCGTCGATCGGGCGATCTTTCTCGGCGACGCGGGGGCCAGCGAGACGACTGCGAACATCCTCGGACTCAACACGGCGGCCGGGGTGGTCGATGTGGAGGTGTCGCAGGCTGACAAGATCCTCGGGCCGGGGACCCTCGCCGCGTTCACCGGGCTGATCGATGGCATCCATGCGATGGGCTTCGGCGACCTGATGATCTGTACTTCGGTCGGCGCGTGGCGCCTCTGGGAATCGACCATCATCAACGCGGCGGCCGACAACATGACGCTGGCGGCGTTCCTTCGCAAAGCCGGGGTGACGTGGTCGGCTCGGGGCGAAATCGAGACGGCTACCGACGATGGCGACTGGGGGGCCTTCATCGGTCGCAGTCGCGGGATCGACGGGGCCGGGGTGGCGGCGCTGTGGGAAGCCGGGATGTTGCTTCGCGATCCCTACTCCGCGAGCGCGAAGGGCGAAATCAACCTAACCCTTTCCTATTTCTGGAATTTCGGTCTTCCCCGGGCGTCCAACTTCGCCCGGCTGTCGTTCGGGGCCTAACGTGGTCGAGCGGCGGGCCGGTGGTGAGGTTCGGGTCTCCGGCCGGACCCTCACCGGCCCGGTAATGCCGTATGGAGATGTCTCGCCCGACTTCGGCGAGCGCTTCCTGCCGGGTGCGTTCGGCGCGGTCGGGTCCGTCGATCTGAATCTCCAGCATGACCCGTCGATCATTGTCGCCCGGGGCGCTACGCTCACGGACGGCCCCGAGGCGCTTCGCGTGCGGGCGACCCTTGCCGAAGGTAGCGCTGCCCTTTCTCTCGTCCGTAGAGGAGCATTGCGGGGCTTCTCCGTGGAATTCCGGCCGACTTCGGAGCAACGCTCGGGCGGGGTGCGGGTAGTCGAGCGGGCGGTGCTAACCGGGCTCGCCCTTGTGGACCGTCCGGCCTATCCAGGGGCCGGGGCGGAGCTACGGGCTCGCGGCGACCGGGGCGGCCGGCTAGGGACCTTCCGTGGTTCGGTCCCGATTGGCAAGCGGCTTTCGTGCCGGTGCGCCCCGGGGAACTGTACCGAAGCCTTGTTCGAGGAAGAGGCGTTTGATGGCGTGGCCACGAAAGCCGAAGTGCTGGCCGTGGTCGGCGACTACGCGAACGCCATCGCATCGAAAGCGCGGGGCGGGGTCCGGTTTTGGAAGGGGTGGGACGGGGCGCTTGAGTATGCAATCGACGTACCGAACACGGCCCGGGGCAAAGCGCTTGTCGAGAGCTTCGATTCGGTGCCGTTGATCGCCCGCCCGGTTATCGATGTTGATGCCTCTGACGTGGTGGTCGCGGACCAACTGGCGACCTACTCCCGCGCCGAAGTGCGCGCGCTGACCATCGGCGCGACGGACGCATCCGAGGGGTGGCCACTACTCCGGCGCAAGCGCGGGGCCGATGACGACGAACCGCGCCCGGCGCGGCGACGGTGGAGGGTGTTTCTATGACGCCGACGATCTTCGACTTGGGCGATGGGCCGATCAATCTCGCCACGGAATGGCCGATTTACCGCGACGCGATCGGGAAACAGCCGATCTTCGCCTTCGTTCAAAACACCGGCGACGGCACGGTCTACGTGGCGGCCCGGACCACGGAGCCGGACGTTTCTGACACCGGACACGTGCTCGGCCCGCGAGAGAGCTTCGATATCACGCTCCCGGACATCAACGCGACCGGGACCTGGATGTGGTCACCGACCGGCGCCGGCCGGGTTGCGGTATCCGCGCGATGAGCGCCATAACCGGGCATCGTCTCGCGGCCGACGACCCGGCTACCGGATCGGCCCCGTTATCGCCGTGGCCAACCGCGGCGGCCGGGCAAGCGGCGGCCGTGGCGCGGTTGATCGCGGTGGCCGGTTCGAATGGCGGAGACGATGCGGTAGCGGCTCGCGGTGAGGCGGGGGCCGGGTTGGTTGAGAAGTACGCGCCCGGCGCCCCGCAGTCGGTGAAAGACGAAGCCGTGATTCGAATCGCTGGCTGGATGATGCAGAGCGACTTCGGCGGGGTCGAATCGGAGACGAGCGTCGGCAACAAGGAGGCGCGCTACTTCCGGCCGCCCGTATCCGTGTTCCGCTACTCCGGGGCGCAGGGTCTGCTCGCTTACTGGCGCGTTCGTCGTGCCGGGGTGATTGGCTGATGCGCTGGCCGTGGTCGAAGCGCGAGGCGGCGCCCGAGCGGCGCGAAGCGGTGCCGTTTACGGACGCGGTAGTGGCTGCTCTCGGGGCGCAAGCGGCCGGGACGGCTACCGGTGACCCTTCGGCGATTGCGGCGCTTGAGGCGGCTGCCGGGCTGTATGCGACGGCATTCGCAAGTGCGACGGTGACGCCATCCAATCCGATGACGGCCGCGCTCACCCCGGCGTGCCGTGCCTTGATTGCCCGGGATCTGATTCGGCGGGGCGAACACGTTTCCCAGATCATCATCACGGGCGGCGGGGTGCGGCTGCAACCGATCGGCTCTTGGGATGTTCGAGGACCTGCTGATGAACGTGGGTGGTGGTATCGCATCGACGAGTACGGCCCGAGTGACAACCGGACTCGCGTGGTCGCTGGCCAGTCCGTCATTCATTGCCGGTACGCGGTCGATTCGGCGCGGCCGTGGTACGGGCTCGCGCCCCTGCAATGGGCGCGGGCAACCGGGACCCTCGCGGCAAACCTGGAAAGCCGGCTAGGCGAAGAGGCGGGCGGGCCGGTTGGTCACATTCTGCCGGTACCGGCCCCGGGTGCCCCGGGTGGCGAGGGCGATGACTTCGACGATCCGCTTACCGCCCTACGTGCCGACCTTGCGGCGGGGGAGGGCAAGACGCTACTGGCCGAAACGACTTCGGCCGGATGGGGCGAGGGCAAGGCGGGCGCCCCCAATGCCGACTGGAAACCGCAACGCTTCGGCGCGAGCCCCCCGGACGTACTCCCGACATTGCGAACGGACGCGGCCCTCGCGGTGCTGGCGGCGTGCCAGGTACCGGCGGGCCTATTCACGGACGCGGACGGCACGAGCCAGCGCGAGGCGTGGCGTCGATGGGCGATGGGTCCACTTGCCGGGCTCGCGGCCGTGGTCGAAGCGGAGATTGCCGCGAAGTTGGATCAGCCTGTGCGGCTCGGCTTCGACGGGCTGTGGGCGCATGACCTTGCGGGCCGTGCGGCGAGCTTCAAGGCGATGGTCGGCGGCGGGATGGATATCGCGAAGGCGGCCGGGCTCGCGGGGTTGATGGCGGGCGAGTAATGCCTCTCTGTTCCGGCCCGGCATGCTTCGTGAGTGTTTACATGCGCGGTATGTATTGCCGGGCATGTCGCGTAGCTCTCGGGATGCCGACCTGCGCTATCGAGACGTGTCCGAATTCGCCATTGTCGCGCGGGCTGTGCACTCGTCACCACAAGGCCGCGCAGGCAGCCGGAACCTTGCCACAATTGCCGAAGGCGAAGACGACGCCGAAGCCTCACCAAAAACTTCGCTTAGTCAAGACGACGAAACCCTACGAAACCCCATCCGACCGCGACCGGCAACGTGTTCGCGTGAGACGGGCAATCGAAGAGAAATTAGAAGATCTGGCGATGGCGCGGGCCTTTGCTGATGGCGATTGGTAGACTCCCCGTTCGGCCGTAATCGCAGACGACATCGTGCGACGATGAGCGAGCCGGGCAAGTTGACGACTTCGCATCTGGAACCGGGCCGGGGTGTCACCCTGACACCCCGGCCAATCCCGTCCAGCAAATTTCGCGACGGCCATCGGTTCGGGACCGTCCCGGTCGCGGCGCTCGCGCACATCGAAACGTCCACGGTCGAATCCCATTACCGGAAGCTCCGGGAGCGGTGGGACCCGCGCCGGGTCGAGCCGATCCTTTTGGCGGTCGGCGACCGGGGTGGGATCATCCTGCTCGACGGTAACCACCGATTGCGGGCGCATCGCGAGTTTGGCGAGCCTACGATTCGCGCGATCGTTCGGTTGCCGCGCGAGTAACGTCGCGTCATAGAAGCGGGGGGGGTGTCACCGTGATACCCCGGCCTTTTTTCGTTTGGGCCATGTTGCGGCGGTAGGTTTGTGGGTACGTCGGAGGGGTGGTATTACATAACCGCTTGACTTGGTTTATTTATTTACGTCGCGCCGGACCCCGGCCGGGAACCCGACCGCGCTTTCTCCCCGGGACGGCGCCCCCAGAGTCCACGAAGGCGGCGGACTCGAGCTCTGCGAGCAGCGGCCGGGAACGCGGCGCGGACGCGCAGCCGGCACGAGGCGAGCACGGGACCCGCGCCAAAGCGGAGCAAGGCGGTCATGGGCGGTGAAAGGCCTCCGGTGGATTCCGGATTCCTGGATTCGGGGCGAGAGATCGGCTCGCCGTCCATCTTGCGGCCGTTCCGCCGCCCGCTCGTGCAGGCGAGCTGCGCGTCGTTCTTCGTTCAATGCCTGGGACTGGTTCCTTCCGTCGCCCTGCTGCTCGTCATCGACCGGGTCATCGTCAACAGCGCCTTCGAGACGCTCGACGTCATCGCGGTCGGAGTGGTTCTCGCGGGCGGATTCGAGTTCCTGTTCGCGCGCGCCCGCGAACGCCTCCTCGGACGTGCTGCCGCCGATGCCTGGTCGGGTCTCATGGAACGGGTGTACCGTCATCTTCTCCACCGGCCGCTCGCAGCCCCGGCACCGGCGGAGTCCGTGGTGCCCGCGTTCGAAGAGGCGGGGAGAGTTCGCGCCTTCGTCTCCCGCTTGGCGGTCGGTCACGTCACCGACGTCGTCCTCGCAGTGGTCTTTACCTCGTTCCTGCTGCTGGTGGACGTGCGGCTCGCCCTCATTGCGATTGCGGGGATTCCGGTCTACGCGCTCATCGTCCTCGTCACCCTGCCGGCGGTGCGGCGGCGTTCCCGGCGGGGCACGGCGAGCGCGCAGCGGTGGGGCTTCGTGGTGAACCAGACGGTGGTGAATCTCGAAACGGTCCGTTCGCTCGCACTCGAGAACGGATTCGAACGACGCTGGCGGGACCTCGTGCGCGAATCCGCCGAGGCGCAGGACGCGGTGCACCGGCTCTCGGGCGGCATCGCAAACACCACGGAGCTCGTGCAGCGGATCCTGACCGCGGCCATCCTCTGGTATGGCGCCGGGCTCGTGGTGGCCCAGGAGATCTCCCTTGGCCAGCTCGTCGCCTTCAATCTCATCGCGATGCGGCTCTCGGCGCCGATCATCCGCGCCTCCCGGGTCTGGCCGGACATCCAGCGGACGCGGGACGCGGTGCGCCGGATCGAGACGCTCTTTCGCGAGCATCTCGACTCGGATGCGGGCAAGACGGCTCTCACCAGGCGCCCGTCCGGGGAGATCCGGTTCCGGGACGTGACCGTGCGGTATCCGGCGGCGCCCGCCCCCGCCCTCGAAGGAGTCGACTTCCGTATCGCTCCCGGCGAGTTCGTCGCCCTCGTCGGTGCCTCCGGAGCGGGCAAGAGCACCCTCGTGCGGACCTTGCTGGGACTCTGTCGCCCGGACCGGGGGGCGGTGCTCGTCGACGGCATGCCGGTCGTCGAAATCGACGGCCGCACGTTCCGATCCGTGGTCGGGGTCGTTCCCCAGCATGCGGCGCTCTTCACCGGTACCGTCTACGACAACATCGCGCTCGGAGACCCGCGGGTCCGGCCGGAGGACGTGGAGCGATCGGCCGCGCTCGCCGGGGCGTGCGAGTTCATCGAACGGCTTCCCGACGGCTATCGATCGTTCGTCGGCGAGCGTGGACAGGCGCTCTCGGGCGGGCAGCGCCAGCGCATCGCGCTCGCTCGCGCGCTCGTCCGCAACCCTGCAATCCTCATGCTGGACGAAGCGACGAGCGCGCTCGACTTCGAGGAGGAGGCGTCTTTCTTTGAACGGATCGAACAGGCACGGGGCGCCCGCACCGTCCTCGCCGCCACCCACCGGCCCGCTGCGGTGGCGGCGAGCGATCGCATCCTCGTTCTCCGCGACTCTCGTCTCGTCGAGGCCGGCACCCACGCCGAGCTGGTTCGCGCCGGCGGGGTCTACAGCGCGATGTGGTCGCGCTGGCTGCCTCCGGGCCTCCTCCCGTGCGCATAGTCGCCATCCTCGGCCTCCTGCTCGTGACCGCGGCGGCCGTCTCGTGGGCAGCCAGGATTGACATCGTCGCCCCGACCCGGGGTGAGGTGGTTGCGCGCGAACGCACGCGCGAGGTGCAGGCGCTCGTGACGGGGGTGGTCGCCGCCCTTCACGTCGAGGAGGGGGTCCACGTCCGCAAGGGCGCGCTGCTGGTGGAGCTCGACGACGCGATCGTGGGATCGGAGATCCGGCGAATCGAGGCCGAGATCCTTGCGGCCAGCCACGCGGCGCGCCGGCTGCGTCTTCCCGGGCGCGCAACCGTCGCCGGGGTCGCGGGGCGGGATGAGCGGCCGGAGCGCCGTCCGGGGCCGCAGCCGTCCCGCATACCGGCCGATTCGGGTTGGGATCTGCATCGGCGACTGGCGGATCTCGAGGGGCGCCGGCTCGCGGCCGCCCTCCGCGAGGCGGAAGCAAGGGTCGGCGCGGCGCGGTCGAGGCTCGCGTCCGTCGAGGCGGAACGCCGACTCGTCGGGCGGCTGCTGCCGGTCATCCGCGAGCAGGTCGACGGGCTCGAGGCCCTTTCCGTCCGCTCGCACGCATCCCGCCACGACTACCTTCGCGAGCTCTCGCGGCTGCTGGAGTTGGAGGGGCGGGCGGAGTCGCTCGCGCTCGCCGGACGCGGCGAGGAGGAAGAGCTCGGCCGCCTGCAGTCGGCCGCGCGCCTCCTTCGCCACGAGCACGACACCGCACGCCAACGCGAGCTCGTCGAAGTCGAGCTCGCGCTTGCGAAGCTCCGGGAAGACCTCGTTCAGGCGCGCCGGCGTTTCGCCCGGCACCGCGTCGCGTCGCCGGTCGCGGGGGTGGTGCAGGATGTGGGGGAGCTCGCCGCAGGGAGCTTCGTCCGCCCGGGTGATCGGCTCATGGCGGTGGTGCCGGTCGGAGGCGGGCTCGAGGTCAGGGCCTACGTCCGCAACCGTGACGTGGGGTTCGTCAAGGCCGGGCAGGAGGCGATAGTCAAGATCGACGCCTTCCCGTTCACCCGCTACGGGACCACCGAAGGGGTCGTGGACGGCGTCTCCCTCGACGCGGTGGGCGGCTCCGGGTCAGGGTCGCCGGACGCCGGGGCGGACGAGATCGGAGCGGGCTACCTCGCCCGCATTTCCCTGCGCCGCCCGACGATCGAGATCGACGGGGCGGTGGTTCCGTTGCGCCCGGGCATGCACGCGGCGGTGGACATCCGTACCGGGCGTCGCCGATTCATCGAGTACGTGATCGCTCCCGTCGTCGCGTACGGGAGCAATGCCTTCCGGGAGCGGTAGCGCCGGCGCCGGCCATCCGGCCCGGATGGAGCGGGGCGCCGGGGCCGGCGGTGTTTGATTGGCCGCCCCGAGGGCACGAGGCGGAGCGCGAGAACCGGGAGAGAGGATGCGGAAGGAGAGAAGGAGAGGGTCGCTTCGTGCCCCTCAGGAAGCCTAGAACGAAGCGCACGCTGTCCCGACGATTCGCAGCACGGACTCCTGATCGAAGCGGCGCTTGTACGTGTCGGCAATTTCCTCGACGAGCCGCATTCCCTCGGCGCCCGGCTCGGCGAGCACGAGCAGCATCTTCGACCGCTCGCGCACGATCGTGCCGGAAGCATCGCGCCACTGGCCGCCGGCGTCGAGAACCGTCAGACCGTTCGGGAAACGCGGGGTGACCTCGTTGGCGAGAAATTCGCGCCAGCCCGCATCCGACACCACTTCCTCGTTCCCGCGGCTGCGACCGAAGAAGAGCCGGTACTCGGCATGAAGCTCGGTACCGGACGGGCACGAGCGAACGTCGGCCCCCGCTGCGGGTCCGGGCGCCGCCGCGAATGCGAGGACCGCGAGATACCCTGCGGTGCAGATGGCCGCTACGCACTTTCGCATGCGGTGCTTCCCTTCGATCGATTGGCGTTCGTTGTACCGGACTTGCGTCTACGGAAGCGAGACGTCGGCCCGATCTCGACCGGAGTGCACCCCCGGGTGGGGAGGGCGGCCAGGGTCACTGCGAAGATTCGATCCGGCGCGGGTGCAGGGCGCCTTCGGTCGGGAGGGGGCTCGTCACACGTTCGCCGCGGGACCCGACCGCGTGCCGTTCGCTTCGCGAACCGGTCACCGTCGCGCCCTGCGCCATCCCGCCCGGCGCGCCTCCGACTCCGTGCAGAACCATCGCTCGCCCCGGGCGGTGTTGATCCGGGTCCGATCGTAGCTCCGTCCGCCCGGCACGTGGTAGATGCGTGCGCCTCGCGCGCCGATGTTGCCCTTGATGCGGCAGCCGGCCGCGCGCTTTCCCGCCGCCGCCCTGCGCTGGACGCGGCGCCACTCCCACGGCGCCATGAACCTGCCGCGCCAGACCCCCCGTCGCTCGTTCCGGGCTGCCCGCTCCTCGTGCGTGTACGCCTTCGAGTGGCGACGATAGGCGAGCGCCCAGCCGTTGGCGACCATCCACGCCCCGAGGTCCACCCGCCCCGCGCGACAGACGGCCACGATGCGCCCGTAGCGGTCGCGATCCTTCGAGACGCACGCCACCGCACGTCCGGCGATCCGACGCGTGAGGGCCCGGGACGCCTGCGCGCCGCAGCGCCACCGTCTCCCTCCCGCCCGGCAGGTCTGCGCGCTCTCCGGTGCGTCGATGCCGAAAATGCGAATCTGGACTCCCGACATGTCGAGCGAGTCGCCGTCGACCACGGAAACGCGCCCGGTGAACTGCGCGGACCCGGGCGACGCGAACATGGCGGCCGCGAGCGCGAGGCAGACCGAAAGGGTGTGGGCGGGGCGCCCCGTGCGTCCGCAGGCCGACCCCTGCACGTCGGCGTACCGGTTCCGCCCGTGCACGCGGAGGCGCTCCCGAGACCCGATCAGCGCTCGCGCCGGCGGCCCACCCGCCTCGAGCCGTCCGCCGCGTCGTTTCCCGGGCGGACGTCGCGCGCGAGCCGGTCGAGCACTCCGTTCACGTAGCGGTGGCCGTTCTCGCCGCCGAACGTCTTCGCGAGCTCGACGGCTTCGTTGATCGTTACCCCGGTCGGGATCTCCAGCCGTTCGACGAGCTCGAAGGCACCGAGGCGCAGGATCGCGCACTCCACGGGGTCGACCTGGGCCACCGGCCGGTCGAGAAGCGGCTCGATGCGCCGGTCGAGCCTCGGCGCCGCCGCGACCACCCCGTGCAGCAGCTCGCGGAAGAATCCCCGGTCCACGGCCGGGGCGTCCTCCGCGATCCGATCGGTCAGGAACTGGCGCTCGATCTCGGCCGCGTCCTGGCCGGTCATCTGCCATTGGTAGAGGGCCTGGACCACCGCGGCCCTCGCCCGGCGCCGCGCCCCCCCCCCGCGGCGGGGGGCGGCCGCGTCCTTGGGCACCGGGGCACCGGCCACGCGAGCTCAGCGCGGGACGCGGCGCAGGAGCGAAACCATCTCGAGGGCGGCGAGGGCCGCCTCCTCGCCCTTGTTGCCGTGGTCTCCGCCCGTGCGCGCCGCCGCCTGCACGTCGTCGTCCGTGGTCAGGACTCCGAAGATGAAGGGGACCCCGCAGTCGAGGCCGGCACGCATGACGCCTTCGGCGCACGCCGCCGAGACGTAGTCGAAGTGCGGCGTCTCTCCCCGCACGACGGCGCCGAGGGTGATGACCGCCTCGACGCCCTGCGCACCGGCGAGGTGACGGGCGGCGAGCGGGATCTCGAACGCGCCCGGCACCCGCACCACCGTCGGGTCGCTCACCCCGTGCCGGGCGAGCACGCGCAGGGCGCCGTCGAGCAGCCGGTCGACGAAGCGGGCGTTGAACCGCGCGGCGACGATGCCGATGGCCGCGCCTTCGACCTCGAAGCTGCCCTCGGTGATGTCGTAATGGGCCATTCTCGATTCGATCCGTCCCGTTGAATCCCGTTCGGTCCCGTTTCGTGCCGTTGGGCGCCGGTGGGTTGCGTTGCGAGGAGTCCCGACAAGCCCCGAGGCGCGCCGGTCCGGCTCAGCTCTCGACGTATTCGACCACTTCGAGGCCGAACCCGGACAGACCGTGAATCCGCTTCGGGGCGCTGAGCACCCGCATTCGGCGTACCCCGAGATCGAGCAGGATCCGCGCCCCGACGCCGTAGGTTCGCAGATCCTCGCGCGCCTCGCGCGGCACGGGGTCTTCCCCCCGGTCGAATCGCATCATGGACTCGAACGAGCGGATGAGGTCGTGCGGTCGCTCGTCTTCTCGCAGCACGACGACCACCCCGGTCCCTTCCCGGGCGACCCGGGCCATCGCATCGCCAAGAGGCCATCCGGTGTCGCGGCGCTGCGAGTGCACGAGGTCGCGGAGCGAGTCCTGGACGTGCACGCGAATGAGGATGGGCTCCTCGCCGTCCGGCTCGCCCATGACGAGAGCGAGGTGCACGACGCCGTCGATCATGTCGCGGTAGCCGATCATCCGGAACTCGCCGAACGGGGTCGGCAGGCGGCATTCGCCGACCCGGTCCACGGTCTGCTCGTAGAGCATCCGGTACTCGATGAGGTCGGCGATCGTTCCGATCTTGAGCTGATGGTCGCGCGCGAACAGGTCGAGGTCCGGCCGCCGCGCCATCGTGCCGTCCTCGTTCATGATCTCCACGATGACGGCGGCGGGCTCGAGGCCCGCGAGGCGCGCCAGGTCGCAGCTCGCCTCCGTGTGCCCGGCGCGGGTGAGCACCCCGCCCGCCTGCGCGCGAAGGGGGAAGATGTGTCCGGGCTGGACGAAGTCCTCGGGCCGGGCATCCACGGTCACCGCCTTCTGGATGGTCCGCGCCCGGTCGTGGGCCGAGATTCCCGTGCCCACTCCCTCGGCCGCGTCGATGGAGACGGTGAACATCGTGCGGTGGGGCTCGGTATTGTGCGCGACCATCGGCGGCACCCCGATCTGGTCGCACCGCTCCGTGGTCATCGGCAGGCAGATGAGTCCCCGTGCGTAGCGGGCCATGAAGTTGATGTGGTGGGGCTCGACGTGCTGCGCGGCGATGACGAGATCGCCTTCGTTCTCTCGGCTCTCGTCGTCCACGAGTACGACCATCCGACCCTTCCGGAACTCCTCGATGAGCGCCTGGGTCGAGTGGAATCCGGGTGCTTCGCTCATTTCCGACTGCGGCTCCCCGCGGCGGGGACCGTCCCGCCCGCCCGCGCTTCCATTCGGTCGGCCCGGCTCGTTTCCGTCCCGCCGGGGGGGTTGCGGCAATGCGCCGCCGTTCACGGTCCGGTCTCCCTCGCCCGGAGGAGGCGTTCGACGTAGCGGGCGATGAGGTCCACCTCGAGGTTGAAGCGGGTACCGGGACGCGCCTCTCCGAGCGTCGTCGCTTCCGCGGTATGCGGAATGATGTTGACGCCGAATTCCCGTCCGTCGACCTCGTTGACGGTGAGACTCACCCCGTCGACGCAGATCGATCCCTTCGAAGCGACGTACCGCTCGAGTCCGTCCGGTACCCGCAGCCGAAGCCGCTGCGAGCGGGCGTCCTCCTCCTGCGACAGGAGCTCCGCGACACCGTCCACGTGGCCGGTGACGAGATGGCCGCCGAGGACGGTTTCCGGCGTGAGGGAAAGCTCGAGGTTGACCGCCGCGCCGGGCCGGAGGTCGCCGAGGGTGGTGTGTTCCAGCGTCTCGCGCGACACGTCGGCGAGGAACCCCTGCGGGGTGCGCGCGACCGCGGTCAGGCATGCCCCGCTCACGCAGATGCTGTCCCCTGTCCGGAAGTCACCGAGCTTCGGGGCGTCGATCTCGAGTCGGCGATCGCCGTTCCGGGACTCGAGATGCCGCACCGCGCCGCGGGTCTGGACGATTCCGGTAAACATTACGGAAGCTTAGCAGAGGGAAGGCGTTCCGCCGACCGCCGCGCGCACGCGGAGATCCCCGCCCACCGGTTTCGTCTCGAGGATCCGGAGCTCGATGCGAGAGGCCATGTCCGGCGGCGGCGCGAGGCCGAGGAGCGGCTTCGAGCCGCTGCCGAGGAGGGTCGGGGCGAGGTAGAGGAGGAGCTCGTCGACGAACCCGCCGCCGACGAGGGCGCCCGCGAGGGTCGGACCGCATTCCACGTGCACCTCGTTCACTTCGCGCTTCGCGAGCGCGCGCAGGACGGCGCCGGGGTCGATCCCGCCCGCCCGGCCGCCCTCGTCGCGGCCGGGCGTCAGGTCGTCGGCCCGATCCGCTTCCAGAGCCTCCACCTCGGCGCCGGCGGCCCGGAGCGCCTGCGCGCGTCCGTTCTCCACTGCGGATCTCCGGGTCGCGAGGAGCACCGGAGCCGGGTCGCAAAAGAGCGCGGAGGCGGGCGGAGTCCGCAGCCTCGAGTCGAGGACGACCCGCAGGAGCCGGTGCGGGTCCGGGGGCGCCTCCACCCCCGCCCCGGTGTCCGTCAGAGCGAGCTCCGACGGGCGGATGGTCAGGCGGGGGTCGTCGGCGAGCACCGTCCCGACGCCGGTGAGGAGGGCACCGGCCCGCGCCCGCCATCGCTGCACGTCCCGCCGGGCCTCGTCGCCGGTGATCCAGCGGCTGGAGCCGTCCGGGAGCGCGGTGCGTGCGTCGAGGCTCGCCGCGAGCTTCAGGCGCACGAAGGGCCGGCCGGCGCCAACCCGCAGGAAGAACCCCGCGTTGAGCTCCGCGGCGGCGCGCGCGATCGGCGCCGCATCCGTGATCCCGGCATCGATTCCGGCCGCGCGAAGGCGTTCGATCCCGCTTCCCGCGACCCTCGGGTCGGGATCGCGGGCGGCGGCGACCACCCGGGCGACTCCGGCCGCGACGAGCGCATCGGTGCACGGCGGCGTCCGGCCCTGGTGGCAGCAGGGCTCGAGGGTGACGTACGCGGTCGCGCCGCGCGCCCGCGGACCCGCCGCCGCGAGGGCGAGCACCTCGGCATGGGCTTCGCCGGCGGCCCGGTGCCAGCCCTCGCCGACGACGGCGCCGTCGCGCACCAGCACGCAGCCGACGCGCGGGTTCGGGTGCGCGGTGAACATCCCGCGGCGGGCGAGATCGAGGGCGCGCTCCATGTATTCGCGGCCCGGCTTCACGTCGAGTCTCGCGGGACGAGCGCAAGCTGGGTGTCGCGTGGCTCCGGGTCCGGACGATTCCGTGCCGGCCGTCCGGACTCGATCCCGGATTCGGGGCCGGCATCCGGGCGCTCGGCGGCGGCTGGGAGCTCGGCGAGGTCCATGAACCTCCGGCGTCCCGCCGCGAACCGCACGTAGGCGACCCGATCGAGGGCGCGCAGCTCCTCCATGACCCACTCGCCAATCCGCGCGGACGGGATCTCGCCGCCTTCCTCGAGGGGGAGCCGCCGCCGGATCCGACCGACGGCCGCCTCGACCTCCGCCGCGGCGACCGGGCGCTTCTCGATCGCCCGCAGGATCGATCCGCGGATCCGTCCGAAATCGAAGGCGGCGCGGTCGCCGCTGCGCTTCACGACCTGGGGGAATGCATCCGCGGTCTTCTCGTAGGTCGTGAACCGCTCTCCACAGTCGTTGCACTGGCGGCGCCGGTGCCGTTCGGCGCCGCCGGACGCGACCCGCGAATCGATGACCTGGCTCCTTCCCGAAGAACAGCGCGGGCAGCGCACGGGCGGACCATTCAGCGGCAGTAGACCGGGAACCGGCGGCACAGCGCGACGATCGCCTCGCGCACGCGCCCGACCGCGCCTTCGTCGTCCGGGTGGTCGAGCACGTCGCAGATCCGCTGCCCGACTTCGACCGCTTCCGCGGCGCCCATCCCGCGGGTGGTCATCGCCGGGGTTCCCACCCGGAGCCCGCTCGTGACGAACGGTGACCGGGGATCGTTCGGCACCATGTTCTTGTTGACGGTGATGTGCGCCCGCCCGAGGGCGGCTTCCGCGTCCCGGCCGGAGAGATCCCCGCGCCGCCGAAGATCGATGAGCATCAGGTGGTTGTCGGTTCCCCCGGAGACGATGGGATAGCTTCGCGCTTCGATGGTGGTCGCCATGTGCCGGGCGTTGTCGAGGGTCGCCTGCTGGTAGGCGGCGAACGCGGGCTCCATCGCCTCCTTCAGGGCCACCGCCTTGGCCGCGATGACGTGCATCAGCGGTCCGCCCTGCATTCCCGGGAACACGATCGACGAGAGCCGCTTCTCGATGGCGGGATTGGCCCGGGCGAGGATGAGCCCTCCCCGCGGCCCGCGCAGGGTCTTGTGGGTGGTGGTGGTGGTCACGTCCGCGAACGGAACCGGGCTCGGGTACAGGCCCGCCGCGATGAGGCCCGCAACATGGGCGACGTCGGCGACGAAGTACGCGTCCACCGCATCCGCGATGGCCCGGAACCGCGCCCAGTCGACGACCCGCGAATACGCGGAGAAGCCGGCCACGACAATCCGGGGCCGATGCTCGCGGGCGAGTGCCTCGACCTGGTCGTAGTCGATCTCACCCGTTTCGGGATCGAGTCCGTACTGCAACGCGCGAAAGACCTGACCGGAGAAGTTGACCGGAGAGCCGTGGGTCAGATGCCCGCCCTCGGCGAGGCTCATGCCGAGGATGGTGTCCCCCGGGTCCGCGAGCGCGAGATAGGCCGCCGCGTTCGCCCCGGAGCCCGAATGCGGCTGCACGTTGGCATAGTCGGCGCCGAAGAGCCGCCGCGCCCGCTCGACCGCGAGCGTCTCCGCGATGTCGACGAACTCGCAGCCGCCGTAGTAGCGCCGTCCCGAGTACCCTTCCGCGTACTTGTTCGTGAGCACCGATCCTTGCGCCTCGAGGACCCGGGGGCTCGCGTAGTTCTCCGACGCGATGAGCTCCAGGTGGAGTTCCTGGCGCTTCGACTCGGCCCGGATCGCGGCCGCGAGCTCGTCGTCGAAGCCCGCAATCCGTTCGTCCGGGTCGAACGCCGGAAGCCGGCGCTCCCGCGGTGCGTCGGGCATTGATTCGGCGAGCGGTGCCGGCTTGGCCATGGCACGTCTCCTGCTCGGGCGCAAGGGGGCGACAGGATAGGCTCCGACCCCGGGCCGGGCAAGGCTTGCGGTGGTTCGAAAGGCCCGTCCGGCGTAAACTTTCCCGGTCGATCGGAGGACCGTCAATGGACCAGCTTCGCGAGCCGCGCCGGCGCACGGTGGGAGTCCGGGTGGGTGACGTCGTGATCGGTGGGCGGGGGCCCATCGTCGTGCAGTCCATGACGGATACGGACACGGCCGACGTGGCGGCGACGGTCGCCCAGGTGAGGGCGCTCGCCGCGGCCGGATCGGAGCTCGTCCGGATCACCGTCAACAACCCCGACGCCGCCGCGGCGGTCCCCGAGATCCGGACCGCTCTCGACCGCGAGGGTTGTGGCGTCCCGCTCGTCGGAGACTTCCACTACAACGGCGACCGCCTCCTCACGCGCTTCCCCGACTGTGCCCGGGCCCTCGCGAAGTACCGGATCAACCCCGGCAACGTCGGGTTCGGCGAGAAGCGCGACGAGCGCTTCGCGACCATGATCGAGGCCGCCGTCGAGTACGGCCGGCCGGTGCGGATCGGGGTCAACTGGGGGAGTCTCGACCAGAGCCTCGCCACCCGGCTGATGAACGAGAACGCGAAGTCCCCGGAGCCGCGGAGCGCGGCCGAGGTGACCCGCGAGGCGCTCGTCCAGTCCGCCATCTTGAGCGCGGAGCGGGCGGAGTCGCTCGGCCTCGGCCGTGACCGGATCGTCATCTCCTGCAAGGTGAGCGAGGTCCAGGAGCTCGTCGCCGTCTACCGCGAGCTCAGCCGCCGCACGGACCACGCGCTGCACCTCGGCCTCACCGAAGCGGGGATGGGCTCGAAGGGCATCGTCGCCTCCGCCGCGGCGCTCGCCGTGCTGCTCCAGCAGGGCATCGGCGACACCATCCGCATTTCCCTCACGCCCGAGCCCGGCGGAGCGAGGACCCGGGAGGTGGTGGTCGCCCAGGAGCTGCTGCAGACGATGGGGCTTCGCTCCTTCACCCCGCTCGTCACCGCCTGTCCCGGATGCGGGCGCACGACGAGCGCGTTCTTCCGCGAGCTCGCGGGGACAATCCAGGCCCACCTGCGCGAGAGCATGCGCGAGTGGCGCGAGCGCTACGAAGGGGTCGAGGAAATGCGGGTCGCGGTGATGGGGTGCGTCGTCAACGGGCCGGGCGAGAGCAAGCACGCCAACATCGGCATCAGCCTGCCGGGAACCGGGGAGCAGCCCGCGGCGCCCGTGTACATCGACGGCAAGCGCGAGCTGACCCTGCGCGGCGCCGGCATCGCGGACGATTTCCGCCGTATCGTCGACGACTACGTCGCATCGCACTATCCGCCCCGCGACCCGGCCTGAGCCGAACCTGCGCGAGAGTGTCCTCGAGCGAGGGCCCCGCTTTCCGGAGGCGGGGGGTGCCGTCCGTGCGCCCGTCAGTGGCCGTAGCGTTTCTCCATCCACGCCCAGGTCGCGCGCAAGGCCATCGCCTCCCCGCCCGCCGGCCGTCCGGGGCGGGAGCGCTGGTTCCAGGCCATGAGGTCGAAGTGCGCCCACGGGACGCCGTCCGGCACGAAACGGTCGAGGAACAGCGCGGCGGTGATCGCCCCGGCGTGGGGTGACGAGGCCGAGTTCGAGATATCGGCGATCCGGGAGTCGAGCAGCTCCGCGTAGGGCGCGTGGAGCGGCAGCCGCCACAGCGGGTCGCGGACGTCGTCCGCGTGGTGGGCGAGACCCCGGGCGAGATCGTCGTCGTTGCTGAACAGAGCCGGCAGATCGGGGCCGAGGGCGACCCGGGCCGCTCCGGTCAGGGTCGCGAAGTCGACGAGCACGTCCGGCTCCTCGCGCGCCGCTTCGGTCAGCGCGTCGCAGAGCACGATGCGTCCTTCCGCGTCCGTGTTGTCCACCTCGACGGTGAGACCGGCCCGCGTGGCCAGCACGTCCCCCGGGCGATAGGCGTTCGCCGAAACCGCGTTCTCCACCGCCGGCACGAGCACCCGGAGCCGGACCGGGAGCCCGGAGTCCATCACGAGCCGGGCGAGGCCGAGGACGTGGGCGGCTCCGCCCATGTCCTTCTTCATCAGACGTATGCCGCGCGCGGACTTGAGGTCGAGTCCGCCCGAGTCGAAGCACACCCCCTTGCCGGCGAGGGTCACCCGCGGGGCGTCCGCATCGCCCCAGCGAAGGTCGACGAGTCGCGGCGGGTCGGCGCTCGCTCTCCCGACCGCGTGAATCGCGGGATAGCCGTTCGCGACGAGGTCGTCGCCGACGATCGCGGAGATCTTCGCTCCGAATGCGCCGGCCAGGTCCCGCGCGGCGTCGTGGAGGCGGGAGGGGAGCAGATCGTCGGCCGGGGTGTTGACGAGATCGCGGACGAGGCAGATCGCCTCGATCTGGCGCCCGGCGCGATGCGCGATCCGCTCCCCGGCGTGGAGCGTGGCCCGCTCGCGTCTGTCCGTCCCCGATCGATAGCGGTCGAACCGGTATGCGCCGAGCCCCCAGCCGATCGCGATGCGCTCGCTCTCTTCGGAAGCGAGCTCGGTCCGGATCCGGTATCTGCGGGCGGGGAGGGCGCCCGGAAGATCCGCGCAGCACCACGGGTCCGCCCGATCGCCCACCCCGACCAGCACCGAGGCGAGCTCGTGTCGCGCGTCCGGAACGAGACAGCGGGTGTGGGGACGTGCCTCGAATCCGGCGGCGCGCACCCAGCGACGGGTGGATTCCGGCTGCGTCTCGAGCCACCGGTCGAGACCCTTCTCGTCGACGAGATCGACAGGGACGTCGCCGGGCTCGGGGGCGCCGCCGATGACGTGCGTGTTCATCTGGTGATCTCCTTGTCGGGTGCGGTTGTCCGTTGCCGGTCGGGGCGGCCGCGTCAGACCCTGTCGCGGACGGACCTCGCCGAGCCGGCGCGCCTGACGTCGCCGGGTTGCGGGGCGCAACCGTCGCGCTCGCTCGCGCGGGCCCGTGTCGCGTGCCGTGCCGTTGTCCGGATTGCCGTTCAGGCGCGGGTGGCGGTGGCCCGGTCGGTGGCGGGAGCGCTCTCCCCGCCCGGCCTCTCACGGCCGGGAACGGGATCGTAGCCGAGTACGTGGCCGAGCCGCCGCTCCGCCTCCGCGACCGTCCAGTCCTTGCGAGCCGCGTAGTCCTCGACCTGGTCGCGGGCGATCTTGCCGGTGCCGAAGTAGCGCGCTTCGGGATGCGAGAAGTAGAAGCCGCTGACCGCCGCCCCCGGCCGCATCGCGAAGCCCTCGGTGAGCTCGAGGCCGATGCTGCGGTCGGGCTCGAGGAGCTCCCACAACGTTCGCTTCTCGCTGTGATCGGGGCAGGCGGGATAGCCCGGCGCGGGGCGGATGCCCCTGTACGCCTCCCGGATCAGCTCCACGTTGGTGAACCGTTCGTCCGGAGAGTATCCCCAGAACTCGCGGCGCACCCGTTCGTGGAGGTGCTCCGCGAACGCCTCGGCGAGCCGGTCCGCGAGCGCCTTGAGGAGGATGCTCGAGTAGTCGTCGTGTGCCGCCTCGAAGGCGGCCGCCCGCTCGTCCGCTCCAAATCCGGTGGCGACCGCGAACGCCCCGACATGGTCCTCCACTCCTGCACCGTGCGGCGCCACGAAGTCCGCGAGCGCGAGGTTGGAGCGGCCCGCCGGTCGCGGCATCTGCTGGCGAAGGGTCCGCACGGTCGCGATGGACGTGCGGTCCTGCGGGGCCGCGGCCGGCGCGAGAATCTCGATATCGTCCTCCCTGACGGTGCGGGCGGGGTAGAAGCCGAACACGGCGCGCGCCTCGAGCCAGCGCTCCGAGACGATCCGTTCCAGCATGGCCCGGGCGTCCGCGTGGAGCGAGCGGGCCGTCTCGCCGACCACCGGATCGGAGAGGATCCGCGGATAGCTCCCCGCGAGCTCCCAGGTGCGGAAGAACGGCGACCAGTCGATCCGCTCGACGAGCTCTCCGAGCGGGTAGCCGTTCAGGACCCGGCGGCCGAGAAAGGCGGGACGCGGCGGCGCGTACCCGGACCAGTCGGTCACCAGCCGGTTCGCCCGCGCCGCGGCGAGCGGGGATGCGCGCCGGCTGCGCTGCTGGGCCTCGCGCTGGCGACGGAGCTGGTCATACGCGGCGCGCGTCCGGGCGACGAGCTTCGGGCGGTGCTCGGCGCTCACGAGGTTCGTCGCGACCCCGGCCGCCCGCGACGCGTCCGGGACGTAGACCACCCCGTGCTCGTAGCACGGATCGATCTTGACCGCGGTGTGCACCTTCGACGTCGTGGCGCCGCCGATGAGGAGCGGCAGCCGGAAACCCTGGCGGTGCATCTCGGACGCGACGTGCACCATCTCGTCGAGCGACGGGGTTATGAGACCCGAGACCCCGACGAGATCGCAGGACTCCTCGCGCGCGACCGCGAGGAGCCGCTCCGCCGGCACCATGACTCCGAGGTCGATGACCTCGAAGCCGTTGCACTGCAGGACCACGCCGACGATGTTCTTCCCGATGTCGTGCACGTCGCCCTTCGCGGTGGCGAGCACGATTCGCCCCGCCCGGCCCGCGAATCCCCCGGCCCCCGGCGCGGACCCTCCCGCGGCGGCGGACTCCCCCTCGAGCCACGGGGTGAGCCAGGCGACCGCCTTCTTCATCACCCGCGCGGACTTGACCACCTGGGGGAGGAACATCCGGCCCGATCCGAAACGGTCGCCGACCACGTTCATCCCCGCCATCAGCGGCCCCTCGATGACGTCCAGGGGCCGGACGGCGGCGAGCCTCGCCTCCTCGGTGTCGGCTTCGATGTGGTCCGCGACCCCGGCGACGAGGGCGTGCTCGATGCGCTTCTCGACCGGCCACGAGCGCCATAGCGCCGTCTTTTCGTCCCGCTCCCCGCGCTCCGCGCCCGCGAAGCGTTCCGCGATAGCGAGGAGCCGCTCGCCCGCGTCGGGGCGCCGGTCGAGGATCACGTCCTCCACCCGTTCGCGCAGCTCCGGCTCCACGTCGTCGAAGACGGTGAGCTGGCCGGCATTGACGATGGCCATGTCGAGTCCGGCGCGGATGGCGTGATAGAGGAACGCCGCGTGCATCGCCTCGCGGACCCGGTTGTTGCCGCGGAAGGCGAACGAGACGTTGGAGAGCCCGCCGGACACGAGGGCGCCCGGCATGCGCTCCTTGATGAGCCGGGTCGCCTCGATGAAGTCGGCGGCGTACGTGCGATGCGCCTCGATGCCGGTCGCGACCGCGAAGATGTTGGGGTCGAAGACGATGTCCTCGGGCGCGAGGTCGGCTTCCCCGACCAGCAGCTCGTACGCGCGTTCGCAGATCGCGACCCGGCGCTCGAGAGTGTCCGCCTGGCCTTCTTCGTCGAACGCCATGACCACCACCGCGGCCCCGTAGCGGCGCGCGAGGCGCGCCTGCTCGACAAATTCGGCGGAACCGTTCTTGAGGCTGATCGAGTTGACGATGCCCTTTCCCTGCAGGCACTTGAGGCCGGCTTCGATCACCTCCCAGCGCGACGAGTCGACCATCACCGGCACCCGCGCGATGTCCGGCTCGGACGCGATCAGGTTGAGGAAGCGGACCATGTACGCCTCGGAGTCGAGCAGGCCCTCGTCCATGTTGACGTCGATCGCCTGGGCGCCGTTCTCGACCTGGCTTCGGGCGACGGTAAGCGCGCCCTCGAAGTCGCCGTCGCGCACGAGGCGCGCAAAACGGGGCGAACCGGTGACGTTCGTGCGCTCGCCGACGTTCACGAACAGCGATTCCGGGGTGATGTCGAGGGGCTCGAGCCCGGCGAGCCGGGTCGCGCGCGAGCGGCCTGCGGCGACGCGGGGGGTGGCCCCCGCCACCGCGTCCGCGAGTGCCCGGACGTGCTCGGGGGTCGTGCCGCAGCACCCGCCCACGATGTTGACGAAGCCGCGGTGCGCCCAGTCCCCGACCTCGCGGGCGAGCTCGCCCGGGCCGAGGTCGTATCCGCCGAGCTCGTTCGGCAGGCCCGCGTTCGGGTGCGCGCTGACCGGCACCTCGGCGACGCGCGCGAGCTCCTCGATCCACGGGCGCAGCTCCACCGGACCGAGCGCGCAGTTGAGCCCGGCCGCGAGCGGCCGCGCATGCCGGATGGAGTTCCAGAACGCGGAGACCGTCTGCCCGGAAAGGGTGCGGCCGGAGGCGTCGGTGACCGTTCCCGAAACGATGACGGGGAGGCGCCGGCCGAGGTCGTCGAACAACGACTCGAGGGCGAAGATTGCGGCCTTCGCGTTCAGGGTGTCGAACACCGTCTCGACGAGGAGCAGGTCCACCCCGCCCGCGACCAGCGCCCGCGCCGCTTCCCCGTAAGCGACGCGAAGCTCGTCGAAGCTCGTGTTGCGGGCACCGGGGTCTTCGACCCTGGGGGAGATGGAGGCGGTGCGGTTGGTCGGTCCGAGCACCCCGGCCGCGAACCGGGGCCGATCGGGAGAGGACCGGGCGGCGGCGGCGGCGCTCGCGATGCGCGCGCCCGCCTCGTTGATCTCGGCTGCGTGGGGATCGGTGCCGTAGTCTCCCTGCGCGATCGAGGTTGCGGTGAAGGTGTTGGTGAGCACGATGTCCGCGCCCGCCTCGAGATAGGCGTCGTGGAGTTCCGCCACGACATCGGGGCGGGTCAGGCACAGCAGATCGTGGTTGCCGTGAAGGGGCCGGGCACTGTTGCGGAATCGCTCGCCCCGGTAGTCCGCCTCGTCGAGCCCCCGCTCCTGCAGCATGGTCCCGGTGGCCCCGTCGAGCAGGACGATACGCTCGCGGAGCAGCGAATTCAGGAGTCGGTGCATTTCGCCTTGGCGGTATCTGGGGGCGGGCGAGGCGGACCGCGCCGGAACGGTGCGAACCGAGGGCCCGCCGCGACGGCGCGATTATCTCACACGGCGAGTTCGGTCATGGGCGGGCCCCGGTTCGGGCGAAGTCCTTCCCGCGGGACGCGAGCCGGCGCGGCGAACGCAGCGGGGGAATGCCCAACAGGAGCTCGTTCCATGCCGCGCCGGGTGCGAAAGGTGTCGCAATCGGGAAAGAACACGGCGTTTTCTTGTTGAGACGACACGGAAAAACGGTTTCTCGGGTGGTCTCCCGGTGAGACAATACGCGGCGCCCGGGCGAAGGCTCCGGCATCTCCTGGATTGAGGGCGATTCGATGAACCGGGATCGGAGCGGCCGGGGGATGGCCGGCCGGGCGTGGCCGTTCTTCGCCGGGGCCGCGCTCATCATGGTGGCCCACGGCCTTCAGGGGACCCTCATCGCCCTGCGGGCCGCGCACGAGGGTTTTCCCACCGCCGCGACCGGCATCGTCATGTCCGGATACTTCGTGGGCATGCTGGCGGGATCCACCCTTTCCCCGACCCTGCTCCGACAGGTCGGACACGTCCGGGTGTTCGCCGCCCTCGCATCCCTCGCGTCGGTCTCCGTGCTGCTGCACGCCCTGTTCGTGGAGGTGGTCTTCTGGACCGCGATGCGGGTGGTGACGGGATTTTGCTACGCCGGGATGTACGTCGTGGTCGAGAGCTGGCTGAACCAGCAGGCCACCAACCGCAATCGCGGCCGGCTGCTGTCCGTCTACATGGTCACGATGTTCGCGGGAGCGGCGGTCGGGCAGCTCCTGCTGAACGTCGCGGATCCGGCGTCGTTCGACCTCTTCATCCTGGTCTCCATCCTGGTATCCCTCGCCCTCGTTCCGCTCCTGCTCGCGGCGCGCCCGGGCCCGCGCCCGCGCCGTTCGCGGCGGCTGACCTTGACCGAGCTCTACCGGGCCTCGCCCCTCGGCGTCGTGGCCGCCGTGCTCACCGGGGTGGTCCATGGAGGGTTGTTCGGAATGGGGGCGATCTACGCCCGCGAGATTGGGCTGGACGTGGGACAGGTGGCGTGGTTCATGGCCCTCGTGATGGCGGGTGCGCTCTTCTCCCAGTGGCCGCTCGGCTGGCTCTCCGACCGGCTCGACCGGCGCCGGGTCATGCTGGGGGCGGCCCTTGTCGGGGGGGTCGCTCCGGCCGCGGTCGCGGCCGGTCTGGTGGAGCCGGCCGGCGGCGGCGCCTTCGCGGTGATGTTCGTGCTCGGGGCGGCGGCCCTGCCGCTCTACTCGCTTACGGTCTCGCACGTCAACGACTATCTTTCGCCCCGGCAGATGGTGGGGGCGAGCGGGACCCTGGTGTTCGTGTCCGGGTGCGGGCTCATCGCGGGCCCGATCGCCGTCGCCCTCGCCATCGACGCGGTCGGCCCGCCGGGGTTCCTGCTCTGCCTCGTCGTGGTGCACGCGGTACTTGCCGGGTTCATCGTCTATCGAATGGGACGCCGGGTTTCGAAGCCCGTCGAGGAGCAGGCGGGCTACGTGCCCGCCGGGACCAGGAGCTCGCCGGTCGTGCTCGAGCTCGCCGCCGAGGAGGGGCGCGAGCTGGCGGGTTCGGGCGATTCGGAGGCTGTCCCCGAGCCGCAACCGCAACCACAACCCGAAGCAGGACCGGAGCCGGAGCCCGGCACGGGCGCCCGCTCGGAAATTCGAGGCTGAGGCGATGCGCGGCCGGTTCGGGCGCCGGCCGCGGGTCGGCGTCGGGTGCCGGAACGCGCGCGGGGGCCGCGAATCCGGGTCCACGGTCGACTCGGGGGCGAATCGTGGAGCGGCTGCGCTATCGTAGGCGCCGGCTCGGGACGAGCGAAGGGGAGAGAGACCGTGGGACACCGCCTTTCGAAGATCTACACCCGCACCGGGGACGGCGGGACCACCGGCCTCGGCGACGGCTCGCGGGTGGACAAGGACTCGGCCCGGGTGCAGGCGCTCGGCGACGTCGACGAGCTCAACTGCTGCATCGGCGCGATCCTGGTCCATCCGCTCGACGACGAGATGCGCGCATGCCTTCTCGACGTCCAGCATGCGCTCTTCGACATCGGCGGCGAGCTGTCCATTCCGGGAGCCGCCCTGGTGGTCGATTCCTACGTGGACTCCCTCGAGCGTCGCCTCGATTCCTGCAACGAGGAGCTTCCGCCGCTCAAGGAGTTCATCCTGCCCGGCGGGGGCGGTGCAGCGGTAGCCTGCCACCTGGCCCGCGCGGTCTGCCGCCGCGCCGAACGGCGTCTCGTCGAGGCTTCGCGTTCGGGCGAGGTGAGTGCCGTCAGCCGCCGCTATCTCAACCGGCTCTCCGATCTGCTGTTCGTGCTCGCCCGGGTGCTCGCGCGCAAGGGCGAAGGGGAGGTGTGCTGGGAGAAGGGCCGGAACCGCTGACGGTCATTCCACCCGCGCCTTGCGGACCCGCGGCACCCGCGAGCAGTCCCAGCTCCGCACCCCCCAGTCCACCAGTCCCGCCGGGTCCTCGATTTCCCCCGGGGGAGCGTGCCCGAGGAAGGCGAGAGCGCGCCTGAGGACGTCGGCGGCCGGCCGTTCCGCGCTCGGCCGCGCGGCGCTGCTCTTCGCGAGCTTCGCGCCGGCCGCGGTGGTGGCGACCGGAACGTGGGCGTAGGCCGGGCCGGGGAGGCCGAGGGCACGCTGGACGTGTAACTGCGGTCCGGTGGAGGCGAGGAGGTCCGCGCCGCGCACGATCTCGGTGACCCCGAGCGCCCCGTCGTCCACGGCCGCCGCAAGGTGGTAGGCGTGAACGCGGTCGGCCCGGTGAACGATGAAGTCTCCCGTCTCGGCCGCCAGATCGATCGTCATGTCCCCCTGCACCCGGTCGCGGAAGGCGACGATGCAATCGGCCCGCATCCGAATCGAACGGGCCGGGCCCGGGCTCCCGTTCCGGCAGGTGCCGGGGTAGGGCCCGGGGCCGGCCTCGCGCCGGCTGCAGGCGCAGCCGAACGTTCGCCCCTCGCGCGCGAGGGTCGCGAGGGCCGCGCGATAGCGTTCCGTGTTGTCCCGCTGCCGCACGACGGGGCCGTCCCAGGGCAGGGCGAGGCGCTCGAGCTCGAAGAGGATGGCGTCCGCGGCGCCCGGGACGGTCCGGGCGACGTCCACGTCGTCGATGCGCACGTGCCACTCGCCTCTTGCGCGGCGGGCGGAGAGGAAGCTCGCGAGGGCGGCCACCACGGACCCGAGGTGCAGGGGGCCGTTCGGGGTCGGCGCAAACCGTCCGCGCGTCGTGCGGCGATCCCCGGCGATGCCTCGATGTCGCGTGGATTCCATGTCTGGCGGATGGCGGACGGCCGGCGCACGCTTCGTGGCGGGGGCCGCCGCCGATGGTCGCGGTTGCGGCGGGCAGGGCGGGCTTCCCGGTGCGCCGGAAGATACGCTCCCGGGTCTGCCGGCACCATCCATCGCCGTCCCGCAACGTCGCACGCCGTCTCCCGGCCGTCTCCCGCCCGGCCCGCGCGTGGCCGCGCGCGGGCCCTCGTCGCGGCCGGTTGGTGTAGAGTATCCGTCCGGATTCGGACGTTCCCTGGATTCCCGGGGCCCGGGGTCCTCTGCGGGCCCGACGGGGACCCCATTCGCTGACTCGGATCGGGTGGGGGCGATGCGTTTGCGCAAGATCCGGCTCGCCGGTTTCAAGTCGTTCGTCGATCCGGTCACGATCGAGTTTCCCGGAGATCTGATCGGGGTCGTCGGGCCCAACGGATGCGGCAAGTCCAACATCATCGACGCGGTGCGGTGGGTGATGGGGGAGAGCTCCGCGCGCCAGCTTCGCGGCGAGCTGCTCGCGGACGTCGTCTTCAACGGCGCGGCCTCTCGCCGTCCGGTCGGCCAGGCCTCCGTCGAGCTTCTCTTCGACAACACGGACGGGCGCGCGGGCGGGCGTTTTGCCGACCGCGGCGAGATCTCGATCCGCCGTCTGGTCAACCGCGAGGGCCAGTCGGTCTATTACCTCAACGGGACCAGGTGCCGGCGCCGCGACGTCACCGATCTGTTTCTCGGCACCGGTCTCGGTCCGCGCAGCTACGCGATCATCGAGCAGGGCACGGTCTCGCGCCTCATCGAGGCGAAGCCCGAGGAGCTTCGCGGCTTTCTCGAGGAGGCGGCCGGCATCTCGCTCTATCGGGAGCGGCGGCGCGAGACGGAGAGCCGGATGCGCCAGACGAACGACAACCTCGCCCGGCTGGCGGATGTTCGCGACGAGCTGGACAAGCAGCTCGCCCGACTCAAACGGCAGGCCGCCCAGGCGGAGCGGTACACGGCGCTCAAGAAGGAGGAGCGGCGCCTTCGGTCCGAGCTGCTCACCCTTCGCTGGCAGGCCCTGGAGCGCGAGGCCGAAACGGGAAGCGGCGCGATCGGCGAGCAGGAGGTGAAGCTCGAGGCGGCGCGCTCCCGGCAGCGCGCGGCGGAGGCGAAGCTCGAACGCGAACGGGCCGCGCATGTCCGGGCCACCGAGCGGTACAACGAACGCTACCGGGCTTCCCTCGAGGTGCGGACCGAGGTCGGCCGCGCGGAGGAGGCGGTCGCCCAGCTCAGACGCCAGCGCGGCGAGCTGCACGAAGCGCTTGCGCGCGACGAGGAGGCCCTCGCGGTCGCACGCCGCGAGACGGCCGCCGATGCGGCGCGTCTCGAGGAGCTCGAGGCGCAGCTCCGCGGGCAACGGTCCGCCCTCGACCGGGCGCGCGAGGTGGCGGACGGCGCGGAGCGCGGTCTCGCGGAGGCGGAAGGGGCGCACGCCGCGTTTCGGGGCGAGCACGAGGGCTTTCGAGAGCGGCGCGAGACCCACCGCCGGACGGCGGACACGGTCGCGGCGTCGCTCTCGCACCAGCGCCAGCGATTCGAGGAGCTCGGGACGCGCCGGACCCGGCTCGAGGCGGAGCGGGAGTCGCTCGCCGCAACGAACGAGGGCGCCGACCTCGCTCGCGCCGTCGAGGACCTCGACCACCAGCGCGAGGAAGCCCGGCGGCTTCTCCAGGAGCGCCAGGCGGAGATTGCGGAGCTGCGACGGAGCGAGGCGGACGCGGCCGGCGTGCTGCACGAGCGTCGCGAGCGTGTCGAATCGATGTCCGGACGCCTTGCCTCGCTCGAGGCGCTGCAGCAGGCGGCCCTCAACCGGAAGTCGGGCGAGGCGGCCGAGTGGCTCGACGCGAACGGACTTGCGAAGCGGCCGCGACTTGCCCAGGTCATCGAGGTGGATCCGGACTGGGCGTACGCCGTCGAGTGCGTGCTGGGCAGCCGGCTCGAAGCGGTTCCGGTGGAAGATCCCGGCGAGTACTCGGACGCACTCGGTCCTCTCGTGGGGGCGACCGTGTCTCTCGTGGCGGAGCGAGGCTCCGTGGGGGGGGATTCGCAGGGCGAGGATCGGCTCCTCGACAGGGTGCGCGCCGGGCGCGAGCTCGTGGGGCGGTGGCTCGCCGGGGTCCGGACGGCGCCGACCGCGGACGTCGCGCTGCAACGAAGTGGTGGCCTCGCACCGCACGAGTCCATCGTCACGCCCGACGGCTCCTGGGTCGGGCCAGGCTGGATCCAGGTGTTCCGGCGCCGGGACGAGGAGGCCGGACTCCTCGCCCGCGAGCGCGAGATCGGCGTGCTCCGCGACTCTCTCGCCGGGGTTGTCGCCGAGGCGGAGGAACGCGAGGCGGTTCTTGCCCGGGTTCGGGAGTCGCTCGCTCGTTCCGAGGACGAGCGCGAGGGACTGGAAGCGGCATGGACCGACGCGAACGAACGGTACGCCCGGCTCCGTTCGGAGCATGCGGCGCGGGTCGCCGAGGCCGAGGCGCGCTCCCGGCGCCGCTCGGAGCTCGCCCGCGAGCTCGACGAGGCCGGCGCGCTCCTCGCAGAGCTCGCGGCGGCAATCGAGGAGGGCGAACGGTCGGCGTCCGGGCTGGCCGAGGACGGCCGGCGCCTCGCGTCCGAAGGCGAGGAGATCGCTCGTCGCGCGGCGAAGCACGAGACGTCCGTCAAGGATGCGCGCGAATCGGGGGACCAGGCGCGCCGGAACGTGCACGAGGCGGCCCTTGGCTTAGAATCGACAACCGTTCAGGTTGCTGCGCTCCGCGAGGCCGGTCTTCGCTCGAAGGCCCGGATGGAGGCGCTGCAGGCGGACATGGGAGAGTCGGGCCGCCGCCTCGCCGGGATCGAGGAGCCCATCACCGAAGCCGAGAAGCGGCTCCGGGAGCGTCTGGAGAGCCATCGCGGCGTGGAGGCGACCCTCGCAGAGGCGCGCGCGACGGTCGAGTCGAAGGAAAATGAGCTCAAGGAGTGTGAACGGGAGCGGAGCGCTTGCGAGGCCGAGTCCGGGCGCGAGCGGTCGGCCCGCGACGAGCTTCGGCTGGAATGGAACGCGGTCCTCGCTCGGCGAGACGCGGTCGCGGAGCAGCTCGCGGAAACCGGATTCGAGGCGAAGGAGATCGCGTCCACCCTTCCGCCCGAGGCGGATGCGGCCGAATGGCAGGAACGGCTCGCGGGTGTCGAGCGGCGCGTCGATCGCCTCGGGCCGATCAACCTTGCGGCGGTCAGCGAGTTCGAGACCGAGTCGGAACGCAAGCGATACCTCGATTCCCAGCATGACGACCTCGCCGATGCGCTCACGACCCTGCACGATGCCATTCGCCGGATCGATCGGGAGACCCGCGCCCGCTTCAAGGACACCTTCGAACGGGTCGGTCGCGGACTCGAACAGATCTTTCCGCGCCTTTTCGGGGGCGGGAACGCGTACCTCGAGCTTACCGGCGACGACCTGCTCGATACCGGGGTCACCGTCATGGCCCGGCCGCCGGGCAAGCGCAACACGAGCATTCATCTGCTCTCGGGAGGCGAGAAGGCACTCGCGGCCATCGCGCTCGTCTTCGCCATCTTCGACCTCAATCCCGCTCCGTTCTGTCTTCTCGACGAGGTCGATGCGCCCCTCGACGACGCGAACGTGGACCGGTTCGTGGAGCTCGTCCGCAAGCTCTCCGAGCGGGTGCAGGTCGTGCTCGTGACCCACAACAAGTCGAGCATGGAGGCAATGGCCCAGCTCATCGGGGTCACGATGAACGAGCCCGGGGTATCGCGGCTGGTAGCGGTGGACGTGGGCGAGGCACTCGAGATGGTGGCGGACTGAAGATGACCGAACTGCGACCCGTTCTTGCCGTCGTCGGCCTGGTGGTGGTGGCCGTGGCCATCGTGATCTGGATTGCGCGGCTGCGCGGCTGGCGGGTCGAGTGGTGGGAGCGGTTCCTGTCGCCGGGCGGAGGCCACGACTCGCGCACCGCGCGGGGGGACGCGGCGCGCGGGCGCGGGGGGCACGGCGGCCGGAAGGGATCCGCCCGCCCGGCATCGGCCGACGAGAAACGACCGCGGCGGCGCGACGGGTCCGGGTCCGGGTCCGGGCGGCAGGATTCGGGTGCGGCCGGCGCAGGATCGGGCCGCCAGGCGCTGATCGACCTCGGCGACCTTCCGCTGTTCAATCCCGGAGGGCGGCCCCGGGTGGATTCCCTCGACCGGGAGTTCGACGTGGGCGACCTCGGTGCTCTCGAGACCGAACCGCGGGACGAGCCTCGGCCACCGTCGCAGGCCCGGTCCGCGCCGCCCGCGGATGCGGCGCCGGCGAGGACGCGCGCGGCTACGGAGCCTCCGGTCCTGGAGCGGGCTCCATCCGAAGCTCCGGAACCGCGCCGGCCGGCGGTGGACGAAGTCTCCCGGGACGAACGACCGGCCCCGCGCCCGCCCCCGGCGGAGGACGATGGCCGGGAGCTGTTGATAGTGCTCAATATCCTCACCGCCGACGAGCGCGACATTCCGGGCTCGGTGGTTCGCGAAGCCCTCGCCGCCTTCGATCTCCGGCCGGACGAGCAGGGCATGTTCCATCATTACGGAAACCGCCGCGGAACGGCGAGCGCGCCGGTGTTCAGCGTGGCCAACGTGCTGGAGCCGGGCGTGTTCGACCTCGACGCGATGGACGAGCTTTCCACCCCGGGGCTGTGCATGTTCATGCGCCGCCCGGGGCCGTTTCCGGCGAGCGTCGCGTTCGACCTCATGATGGACGTCGGCACGCGTCTTTCCCGGGCCCTCGAAGCGACGCTCTGCGACGACCAGCGCTGCCGGATGACGGTCCAGGCCACCCAGGCGCTGCGCGAGCGCGTCGTCCACTTCGCGCTCCGCCACGAGCGCGGGAGGCCGGATGTCCGGTAGTCCGGGGCGACGGGAGGCCGGTCTCCCGTCGCCGGCGGCCCTGCGTCGCGTGTCCGAGCTTCGCGATTCCATCGCCCGCCACGACCATCTCTACCATGTGCTCGATGCGCCGGAAATCGCGGACGGTGAGTACGACCGGTTGTTCGCGGAGCTGGTGTCCCTCGAGGCGACCCATCCCGGGCTGGCCGATCCCGACTCCCCCACCCAGCGCGTCGGCGGCGCTCCGGTGGAAGGCTTTTCCGAGGTGGCCCACGATGTACCCATGCTCTCTCTCGCCAATGCCTTCGACGAGGCCGGCGTCGCCGAGTTCGACCGGCGGGTGCGCGATCGACTCGAGATCGGTGAAGGCGAAGAGGTGGAGTACGTCGCCGAGACCAAGCTCGACGGCATCGCGGTCAGCCTCCGGTACGAGGGTGGACGTCTCGCGGTGGCCGCGACCCGGGGCGACGGAACGCGCGGTGAGGATGTCACCTCGAACGTGCGGACGATCCGCTCCATTCCCTTGCGCCTGCGCGGGGCCGGAGTACCGGCGAGCCTGGAGGTTCGAGGGGAGATCTACCTGCCACTCGATCGGTTCGCGCGGCTGAACGAAGAGCAGCGGGAGCGTGGAGAACGCGAGTTCGTCAACCCTCGGAACGCGGCGGCGGGCGGGCTGCGACAGCTCGACCCGCGCGAAACCCGCTCCCGCCGGCTCATGTTCTTTTGCCACGGAGCGGGTGATGCCTCGGGGGTTCCGTCCGCGGGCACCCATCTCGATCTGCTCCGCCGGCTGAACGAGTGGGGTCTTCGCACCTCTCCGGACGTGCGCGCGATCCGCGGGGTCGATGGCTGCATCGCGTACTACCGCGAGATCGAGGCGCGACGACCGACGCTCGGCTACCAGATCGACGGGGTCGTCTACAAGGTGAACCGTCTCGAGGACCAGCGGCGTCTCGGGGCGGTGTCGAGGGCGCCTCGCTGGGCGCTGGCCCACAAGTTTCCCGCCGAAGAGGCGGTGACCCGGCTGCTCGGGATCGACATTCAGGTGGGGCGGACCGGCTCGCTGACACCGGTGGCCCGGCTGGAGCCGGTGTTCGTCGGGGGGGTGACCGTCACCAACGCGACCCTCCACAACCAGGACGAGATCGAACGCAAGGACGTGCGGGTGGGGGACCGGGTCGTGGTCCGCCGCGCCGGAGACGTGATCCCCCAGGTTCTGCGCGTCGTGGACGCGGAAAGACGCAACCCGGAAGCGCCGACGTTCGCGATGCCATCCGCGTGTCCGGCGTGCGGCGCCCCGGTGGTTCGCGTGGAGGGTCAGGCGGCGACCCGGTGCACGGCCGGACTCGGTTGCCCGGCCCAGCGCAAGGAGGCGATCCGCCACTTTGCGAGCCGGCGCGCAATGGACATCGAAGGCATCGGAGAGAAGCTGGTCGATCAGCTCGTGGAGACCCGCCTCCCCGGCACGGAGACTCGCCTGGTCGGCACGGTCGCCGATCTCTACCGGCTGAACGAGTGCAGGGACGAGATCGTCGCCCTCGACCGGATGGGGGAGCTCTCGACCGTCAACCTGCTAGAGGCGATCGAGGATAGTCGGGGTCTACCGCTTCCCCGCTTCCTCTACGCCCTCGGAATCCCGGAGGTCGGCGAGGCCACGGCCGCCTCGCTCGCACGCCACTTCGGGAAGCTGTTCCGAATCCGGGAGGCGGACGAAGCGGCGCTTGCCGAGGTCCGCGACGTGGGTCCGATCGTCGCGGGTCATGTGGCGGCGTTCTTCCGCGACGAATTGAACCGGAGCGTCGTCGACGACCTGATGGTCGCCGCGCGGCCGGCGCCGGTTCCCGTCGAGCGTCCCGAACCGGAGGATGAAGCCGCGCCGCTCCCTCTCGCCGGCGAGGTGGTGGTTCTGACCGGCGCCCTTTCCGCGATGACCCGGGACGAAGCGAGGGACCGTCTTCTCGTCCTCGGTGCCAGGGTGACCGGCAGCGTGTCGAAGCGAACGACGCTCGTCGTGTGCGGGGAGAACCCCGGTTCGAAACGCGATCGGGCGGAAGCGCTCGGAATCCGGACCCTGGACGAAGCGGACTTCCTCGAATTCCTCGAAGGCACCTGATCGCTACGGGATCTGGGCGTCGAGGACCTGTCCGTGGACGTCGCGGGCGTCGAGGAGCCACAGCCACGCGCGGGCGGCTTCCTCGGGGGTGATCAGGGTTTGCGGATCCTCGGCCGGAAACGCGCTCGCGCGCATCCGCGTCCGGACGGGACCCGGGTTGAGGGAGTTGACCCGAACCGAGCCGTCCAGCTCGTCGGCGAGCACCTGGCTGAGCCCCTCGATCGCGAACTTCGACACGCTGTAGCCGCCCCAGTACGCGCGCCCGCGGCGTCCGACCCCGGAGGAGGTGAAGACGATCGAGGCATGGCCGTGCGCCGAAGCGGTGCGGTGCATGAGGGGCACCAGCGCGCGGCTGAGCAGGAACGGAGCGTTGACGTTGACCTGCATGAGCTCCTGCCAGGCCTCCGGCGAGTAGTGCTCGATGGGGCCGAGGACCCCGATCAGCGCCGCGTTGTGCACGAGTCCGTCGAGCCGCCCGAGCTCGCTCCCGCAGCGCTCCGCGAGCGCTTCGTAGTCGGGCGGCATTGCCCCGGCGAGGTCCATGGGGTAGATGGCCGGCTCGGGGCCGCCCTCGGAGCGGATGGTGTCGTACACGCGTTCGAGCTTTTCGACGGTGCGCCCGAGCAGCACGACCGTCGCGCCGTGTGCCGCGCAGGACCGGGCGATGGCCCGCCCGATTCCGTCGCCCGCTCCGGTGACGAGGACCACCCGGTCCGCGAGCAGGTCCGGCGCGGGCCGGAATTCGGTGTATCGAGGGTCGAGCCGCATCGGTGCCTGCCTCCTTCCCCGTACCCGGGCATGTCCGTTTCGCTCGTTTCCGTGGCCCGTTCCGGCCGGTCGATTTCTGCCGTGCGGCGCTCAGGGCTCCCGCGGCCGGCGGTACCAGGCCAGGTAGTTGACGTCCGGCCGGCCACCGAGGCGGCAGCGCCGGGTGAACGGGTCGTAGCGCATTCCCGCCGTCTCCGCGAGCTCCAGATCCGTCGCGCGCGCGGCCCGGTCCAGCTCCGAAGGGCGCAGGAACCGGCCGTAGTCGTGGGTGCCGTGCGGCAGCAGCCGAAGGACCCGCTCCGCTCCCACCACCGCGAACAGCCATGCCCGGGCCGTGCGGTTGATGGTCGAGAAGATCACGTGGCCTTCCGGACGCGCAAGCGCGGCGCAGGCGCCGACGAGGGAGGCCGGGTCCGGAACGTGCTCTAGCAGCTCGAGGCAGGTCACGACGTCGAACGCGCCCGGTTCGCGGGCGGCGAGCTCCTCGGCCGTGATGCGTTCGTAGGTCACCGCCGCTCCGTGCTCGCGGGCGTGCCGGCGGGCCACTTCGAGCGCGGTCTCGCCTGCGTCGATTCCCGTCACCCGCGCGCCGCGGCGCGCCATGGCCTCCGCGAGAAGCCCGCCTCCGCACCCGACGTCGAGGACCGTCCGGCCCCGCAGCCCGGCGCGCGCGGCGATGAACTCGAGCCGCGCGGGGTTGATGTCGTGGAGCGGGCGGAAGTCTCCGTCCGGGTCCCACCACCTCTGCGCGAGCCGCTCGAAGCGCTCGATCTCGAGGGGGTCGAGGTTCGCATCCGGTCCCGCGTCCGCGCCGGTCACCGGATCCGAGCCCGCCATTCGCCGGCCTCGCGGACCGCTTCCTCCGCATCGAGGGTCTCGAGCACTCCGTCGCGAACCACCCGCCGGCCGGCCACCCAGACCTCCCGTACGTGGGACCGGGTCGCCGCATACACGATCTGCGAGACGGCGTCGTACACCGGCTGCGTGTCCGGACCCCGGAGATCGATGGCCGCGGCGTCCGCCGACTTGCCGGGCACGAGCGAACCGATCCGGTTCCCGAGTCCGAGGCTGCGCGCTCCCCCGAGGGTCGCCATGCGGAGCATCCGCTCCGCCGGATTCGCCGTCGCGTCCCGTGCCTCGAGCTTGCCGAGAAGCGCCGCGGTGCGCATCTCCCCGAGCATGTCGAGGTCGTTGTTGCTCGCCGCCCCGTCCGTTCCGAGCGCGACGTTCACGCCGGCCGCGACGAGGCGCGGCACCGGACAGACGCCGCTCGCCAGCTTGAGATTCGACTCCGGACAGTGCAGCACCGAAGCGCCGCGCGCGGCCAGCTTGTCGATCTCTTCCGCAAGTAGGTGGGTCATGTGGACGGCTGCAAGGCGCGGGTTCACGAGCCCGAGCCGGTCCAGCCGGGCGAGCGGGCGTTCGCCCGTCTCGCGCACCGCTTCCTCGATCTCGTGCTCGGTCTCGTGAAGGTGCACGTGCACCGGCAGGTCCAGGCTCTCGGAGAGTCCGCGGATCCGTTCGAACGCCTCGTCGCCCACCGTGTACGGAGCGTGCGGCGCGAGCGCGGTGGCCACGAGGTCGTCGCCGCGGAAGGCATCGTGCACCTCGAGTCCACGGGCGAAGTACGAAGCCCGATCCGGCGCCCAGACGGTCGGGACCTCGAGGACGATGAGGCCGAGAACGGCTCGCATGCCGGCGGGCCGCGCGACTTCCCCGACGACATCCGGAAAGAAGTACATGTCGTTGAAACAGGTCGTTCCGCCGCGCAGCATCTCGGCGACGGCGAGGCGTGTCCCGGCGCCGACGAACGCTGCATCCACGAACCGGGCTTCCGCCGGCCAGATGTGCTCGGCGAGCCATGCGTCGAGGGGAAGGTCGTCCGCGAGGCCGCGAAACAGGGTCATCGCCGCGTGGGTATGGGCGTTGACGAATCCCGGGACGAGCGCGTGTCCGTCGAGGTGCACGCGCTCCTTCGGTGCATGGCCGGAGTCGATCTCGGCGGCGGGACCGAGGGCGGCGATGGTTCCGTCCCGAATCGCGATCGCGTGTCCCTCGAGAATGCTCCCGGCCGGCTCGACCGGGATGATCCACGAGGCGCTCAGTACGAGGTCTGCCGATTCCCTTCGCATCATCGGGGCGATTCTACTCCGGGATCCCGGTTCCGAACGCGGGTCCCGGCGAGGCGGCCGGTTGCCTCTCGACAGGGCCGGTCGGAACGATCGGGCGCGTACAATACCCCGCCCGGATGTGCGGCCGACCGGACGGGCGCGGCGCCCGTGCCGCTCCTGCCCGCGCGCCGTGCGCGAAGCAGCGGAAATCGGCGGGAACGAGCACATGACCGAACTGCGCGCACGCCCTCGCATCGCCTACCAGGGAGAGCCGGGCGCGTACTCGCACGCCGCCTGTCGCGAGGCGCGGCCCGACCTCGAACCCCTCGCGTGCCCCACCTTCGAGGAGGCATTCGAGGTGGTGGTGTCCGGCGGGGCGTCCTGCGCCATGATCCCCGTCGACAACTCCCTCGGCGGTCGGATAGCGCCGGTGCATCACCTGCTGCGGGACTCGGACCTGCACATCGTCGCCGAGCACTTCCACCGGGTACGTCATTGCCTCCTCAGCCTTCCGGGTGCCGATCCGGACTGCATTCGCCGGGTCAAGAGCCACCCCCAGGCGCTCCTTCAGTGCCGCGGGCGGATACGCGCGCTCGATCTGGAGCCGGTCGAGTGCTTCGATACCGCCGGCGCGGCGCGCGAGATCGTGGAGGAGGGCGATCCGGAGGTCGCGGCCATCGCTTCGCGGATCGCGGGCGAGTCGCTCGGTCTCGTCATCGTGAAGGAGGGCTTCGAGGACCACGCGAACAACGTGACCCGCTTCGTGGTCATGTCGCGCGAGCCGGTCGACCTCGATCCGCAGGTCGGTCCGTTCGTGACCGCGTACGTCTTCGCGGTGAAGAGCGTGCCGGCCGCGCTCTACAAGGGGCTCGGCGGATTCGCGACGAACGGCGTCAACCTTGCGAAGCTCGAGAGCTACCTCGACGCGAGCTTTTCCGTGGCGGAGTTCTACATCGAGTTCGAGGGCCATCCCGAGAGCGCCGCCGTGCGCAACGCCATCGAGGAGCTCGGGTTCTTCTCGACCAGTCTCAACTGGCTCGGAACCTGGCCGGCGGACCCCTTCAGAGGAGGCGCGAAAGAGCTGCGGATGATAGAATAAGTCGTTCCGCCAGCAGTGATTACTCCCGCCCGTTCCCTCTCCTTCCCGTTCCGGGCTTGAGGCCGGAGCCTCGAGCACGAAGATCATGGCCGAGTTTGCCCAGGAAATTCGCTACGTCAACATCGAGGAGGAGCTTCGGCAGTCCTATCTCGACTACGCGATGAGCGTCATCGTGGGCCGCGCCCTGCCCGATGTGCGCGACGGGCTGAAGCCGGTGCACCGTCGCGTTCTCTACGCGATGCGCGAGCTCTCCAACGACTGGAACCGGGCGTACAAGAAGTCCGCGCGGGTCGTCGGCGACGTGATCGGCAAGTACCACCCGCACGGCGAGACGGCGGTCTACGACGCGATCGTGCGCATGGCGCAGCCGTTCTCCATGCGCGAGATGCTGATCGACGGCCAGGGAAACTTCGGGTCCGTCGACGGGGATTCTCCCGCCGCGATGCGCTACACCGAGATCCGGATGGCCCGCATCGCTCACGAGCTGCTGGCGGATCTCGAGAAGGAGACGGTCGACTTCCTGCCGAACTACGACGGCTCGGAGCGCGAGCCGGCAGTGCTTCCGACCCGCCTCCCGAACCTGCTGGTGAACGGCTCGGCCGGTATCGCGGTGGGCATGGCGACGAACGTGCCTCCGCACAACGCGGGCGAGGTTCTCGGCGCGTGCATCGCCTACCTGGACGATCCCGACATCGGCATCGACGGGTTGATGGAGCATCTGCCCGGTCCGGACTTTCCGACCGGCGCGACGATCAACGGTGCGGCGGGGATCCGCGAGGCGTACCACACCGGACGAGGACGCATCCACATCCGCGCGGCGGCCCACGTCGAGGACGGGGAGGGCAACGAGCGCGCGCGGGTGGTGTTCACCGAGATCCCTTACCAGGTCAACAAGGCGCGGCTCGTCGAGAAGATTGCGGACCTCGTCCGGGCCCGCAAGCTCGAGGGAATCGCCGAGCTTCGCGACGAGTCGGACAAGGACGGGATCCGGGTCGTGGTCGAGGTGCGCCGGGACGCGGTGCCCGAAGTGCTGCTGAACCGGCTCTACCGGCACACCCAGTTCGAGACGGTGTTCGGGATCAACATGGTGGCGCTGGTCGACGGCCAGCCGCGAACCCTCAATCTCAAGCAGATCGTCCGGGGATTCATCCGCCATCGGCGCGAGGTGGTGACGCGGCGCACGATCTTCGATCTCCGGCGCGCCCGCGCCCGGGCGCACGTCCTCGAGGGCCTCGCGGTGGCCCTCGCCAACATCGACGCGGTGATCGAGCTCATTCGCGGGTCGGCGAATCCGGCCGAGGCGCGCGCGGGGCTGACCGCGCGGCTCTGGGAACCCGGGATGGTCACGAGCCTGCTCGAGGGCGGCGGGGAGCTCACGCGGCCCGAGGACGAGGACGCCTTCGGAATCGAGCCGGGAGACGGCGGGACCGACGGTTACCGGCTGTCGTCAACCCAGGCGCAAGCCATACTCGACATGCGTCTGCACCGGCTGACCGGACTCGAGCAGGACAAAATCGTCAATGAATTCAAAGAACTTGTAGACCGCATCAAGAACCTCGTCGAGATTCTGGAGGATCCGGACCGGTTGCTTTCGGTTATTCGCGAGGAACTCGTCGAAGTCCGGAACCGGTTCGGCGCCGATCCGCGCCGCACGGTAATCGAGTCGTCCTACCGGGGCTTTGATCGGGAGGATCTCGTCACCCCGGAGGACGTGGCGGTCACCCTTTCCTACGCGGGCTACGTAAAGGCCCGTCCGCTCGGCGAGTACCGGGCGCAGCGGCGCGGAGGACGGGGACGGATGGCGACCCGGACGAAGCAGGAGGACTTCGTCGATCGTCTGTTCATCGCCCATACCCACGACACCCTGCTCTGCTTCTCCGACCGCGGGATCGGGTACTGGCTCAAGGTCTACGAGATTCCCCAGGCGGGGGCGGGCTCCCGGGGCACTCCCATCGTCAACCTCCTGTCGCTCGCCGACGGCGAGCGCATCAGCGCGGTGCTCCCGGTGTCGGATTTCGCGCAGGACGGCTACGTGTTCATGGCCACGCGGGCGGGGATCGTCAAGAAGACCGCCCTCGCCGCGTTCTCGCGGCCGCGCAGCGCGGGCATCATCGCGGTGCATCTCGATTCGGGCGACGCCCTCGCCGGGGTGGTGCTCACCGACGGCGAACGCGATCTCATGCTCTTCTCGAGCGGCGGCAAGGCGATCCGCTTCCGGGAGCAGGACGTGCGGGCCATGGGCCGGACCTCGCGCGGGGTCCGCGGCATGCAGCTCGACGACGGGGAGCGGGTCATATCCCTCATCGTCGCCGGAGCGGGAGAGGTGCTCTCGGTCACCGAGAACGGTTTCGGCAAGCGCACCTTCGTCGACGATTTCCGCCTCCAGCAGCGGGGGGGGAAAGGGCTCATCGCCATCAAGACGTCGGAGCGAAACGGCGATGTGGTGGGGGCGCTGCTCGTCGAGCGCGGAGACGAGATCGTGCTGATCTCGGACTCCGGCACCCTCGTGCGCACCGAGGTGGGGGAGATTCCCGTGGTCGGGCGCAATACGCAGGGAGTCCGGATCATCCGGCTGGACCCGGAACGGCGCCTGGTGAGCCTCGATCGCGCGGTCGAGGTCAATGGCGAGAACGGAGACGGCGGGGACGAAGCCGCGGACGCGGGCGAGCAAGCACAGCCCGACACGAGAAGCTGAGGGCATGGAAGGAATCGTCAACTTCAGCGCGGGTCCCTCCGCGCTGCCCGCGCCGGTCGTCGCGCGGATCCGCGACGACCTCCCGGACTGGAACGGAACCGGCTCCTCCGTCGTGGAGCTGAGCCATCGCGCCGGACCCTTCATGGCGCTCGCGTCCGGACTCGAGGCCCATTTGCGCCGGATGCTCGCCGTGCCGGAGAGCCATCGCATCGTGTTCCTCCAGGGCGGCGCGCAGATGCAGTTCGCGGCGGTCCCTCTCAACCTCGCGGGAGAAGGCGGGCCGGCGTGCTACGTCGATACCGGGGCGTGGTCCGCGCGGGCCATCGCGGAGGCGCGGCGCTACTGCCGGGTGCACGTTGCGGCGTCCTCCGGGGCGGACGGCTATCGCAGCATTCCGCCGCGCGCGGTATGGGAGGTCCCGCCGGACTGCGCCTATCTGCACTACGTCGCGAACGAGACCATCGCCGGCGTCGAGTTTGCGGCGGAACCGGAGTCGGGCGGTGTGCCTCTCGTCGCCGACATGTCCTCGAACATCCTATCGCGTCCGATCGACGTCGCGCGGTTCGGGGTCGTCTACGCCGGTGCCCAGAAGAACATGGGCGTGTCGGGACTCACCGTCGTCATCGTGCGCGAAGACCTGCTCGACTGCGCCCACCCGCTCACCCCCACCGTCATCCGCTACGCCGCCCAGGCGGAGGCGGACTCCATGGCCAATACGCCCTGCACGTTCGCGTGGTACGTCGCGTCGCTGGTGCTCGAATGGATAGACGACGAAGGGGGGCTCGACGCCGTCGCGGAGCGAAACCGGCGCAAGGCCGAGCGTCTCTATCGTGCGATAGACGCCTCGGATCTCTATTCGAACCGGATCGAACCCGCGTCGCGGTCGCGGATGAACGTCTCGTTCGAGCTCGGCGACGACGCTCTCGACCCGACCTTTCTGGCCGAATCCGAGCGGGCGGGACTCGTCGGACTCAAGGGTCATCGTTCGCTCGGGGGCATGCGGGCGAGCATCTACAACGCGATGCCGGTGCAGGGGGTCGAGCGGCTGGTGGCGTTCCTCGAAGATTTCGAACGTCGTCACGGCTGATGTACCGGATCCTCGCGCTCGACGACATCGCCTCCGTGGGGCTCGACCGGTTTCCCTCCCATCGCTATCGGGTCGGACCGGAGATCGATGCGCCCGACGCCATTCTCCTGCGATCGGCCGATCTGCGCGCGGAGCCGCTCCCGGAGAGCGTGCAGGCGATTGCGCGCGCCGGGGTCGGGGTCAACAACATTCCGGTCGAGCGGCTGAGCGGGGCCGGGGTCCCGGTGTTCAACACCCCCGGCGCAAACGCGAACGCGGTCAAGGAGCTGGTGCTCACCGGTCTGCTCATGGCCGCCCGCAACGTTCTCCCCGCCCTTCGTTTCGTCCACGGACTGAATCTCGAGGGCGAGGCGCTCGAGCGGGCGGTGGAGGAGGGGAAGCGGCGCTTCGACGGCTTCGAGCTGCCCGGCCGGGTGCTCGGGGTCATCGGCCTGGGCGCGGTCGGCGTGCGGGTCGCGAACGCGGCGCGAGCCCTCGGCATGGAGGTCATCGGTTACGACCCGCAGCTCACCCTCGACCGGGCCTGGGAGCTCTCCTCGGAGGTGCGTCCGGCCGGGTCGCTGGACGAGCTGTTGAGCCGCGCGGACGCGGTGAGCCTGCACGTCCCGCTCATCGATGCGACCCGGAACCTCGTGAGCGCCGAGCGGATGCGCCGCTTCCGGGCCCCCGTGGTCCTCCTCAACTTCTCGCGCGCGGAAGTCGTGGACGAGGACGCGGTGCGGGCCGGGCTCGACGCGGGCACGATCCTCGCCTACGTGACCGATTTTCCTTCGCCGGCATTCCGGGGCGACAACCGGGCCATCCAGCTTCCCCATCTCGGTGCCTCCACGCGCGAGGCTCGCGAAAATTGCGCGGTCATGGCCGCCGAGCGTCTGCGGGGTTTTCTCGAGGACGGGAACGTGGAGGGTTCGGTCAACTTTCCCGACGTTTCGATGCCGCGCAACGGAGCGGTTCGGCTCGCCATCGCCAACCGCAACGTTCCGAACGTTCTGAGCCGGGTCTCGAGCGCGCTCGGAGGGGCGGGGCACAACATCGTCGAGATGCTCAACAAGTCGCGCGACGCGATCGCGTACACCCTCGTCGATGTCGAGCGACCCATCGAGCCGGAGGTGCTCGATCGGGTCGCCGACACCCCGGGAATCCTCTCCCTCCGGGTCATCAGGGCCGAGTCCGATTCCGGTCCGGAGTCGTGATCGAGCGCCTTTGCATCGTCGGGGTCGGGCTCATCGGCGGGTCCCTCGCCCGCGCCCTGCGGCGCGCCGGGGCCGTCGCCGAGGTCGTGGGGACGAGCCGGCGCGAAGCACACCTTCTCCGCGCCCGGGAGCTCGGGGTCATCGACCGCTTTCTCCTCGATCCGGCCGAAGCGGTCCGCGGCGCGGACGTGGTCGTGGTGTGTACCCCGATGGGGGCGATGGAGGCGGTCTTTCGTGCGCTTCGCCCCGGGCTCGCGCCGGATGCCGTGCTCACGGATGCGGGGAGCGTCAAGCAGACCGTGTTCCGCGCCGCACGCGCCGCGTTCGGGCGCGTTCCGCCCTTCCTGGTGCCGGCTCACCCCATCGCCGGCACCGAGCACAGCGGAGTCGAAGCATCCTTCGCGAGCCTGTTCGAAGGCCGCCGGGTGATCCTCACTCCCGGAGACGCGGCCGCTCCCGCGGCCGTGGACAGGGTGGAGGCGATGTGGCGCGCGGCGGGAGCCGAGACGGATCGGATGGCGCCGGATCGGCACGACGAGGTGCTCGCTTCCGTCAGCCACCTGCCCCATCTCCTCGCCTACGTGCTCGTGGACCTCGTGGCTTCGGGGTCCGGCGACCCCTTGCGGTATGCCGCGGGGGGATTCCGCGACTTCAGCCGTATCGCATCCTCCGACCCCGTGATGTGGCGCGACATCTGTCTCGAGAACCGCGAGGCGATCGCGGGGCGTCTCGACGCGTTTCAGGCTCGGATCGGCGAGCTGGCCGCGCTCGTGCGCGCGCGCGACGGGGCAGCCCTGCATGACCGGTTCGCGCGCGCCAAGGGAGCGCGCGACACCTACGTCGAGGGTTCGAAACGGTGAGCCGGCCAGCGTGAGCGGCGCGCTTCGATGGACCGTTCCGCCCTCCCGGGCGTTCGAGGGAAGCGTGCGGATTCCGGGCGACAAATCGATCTCGCACCGGGTCGTCATGCTGGGCGCGATCGCGAACGGCACCAGCGTGATCAGCGGCTTCCTGGAAGCGGAGGACACCCGCGCCACCGTCCGTGCGGTGCGGGCATTGGGGATCACCATCGAGTCGGACGGCGCGGGAGGGCTGAGCATCCACGGAAGGGGACGGGATGGACTCTGCGGTCCCGCCGCGCCTCTCGATCTGGGAAACTCGGGAACGGGACTTCGTCTCCTCGCGGGCCTCCTCTCCGGGCAGCCGTTCGATTCGACGCTCCTCGGAGACCGGTCGCTCTCGCGCCGCCCGATGCGGCGCATCGCGGAGCCCCTGCGCCGGATGGGGGCAGCGGTCGAGACGGCGCCGGAGGGCACTGCGCCGGTCGCGATCTCCGGCGGGCGGGCCCTCGTGGGAATCGAGCACCGCCTGGAAGTGCCGAGCGCGCAAGTGAAATCGTGTCTCCTGCTCGCAGGGCTCCACGCCCGCGGACGCACTTCGGTCGCCGAGGCCGCGCCCACGCGCGACCACACCGAGCGAATGCTGACCGGGTTCGGCTACGCGGTCGAGCGCAGTCCCGGCATGGCTGCGGTCACCGGCGGAGGCGAGCTCGCCGCGCGGGACGTCTCGGTCCCCGGAGACCTGTCCTCGGCCGCCTTCTTTCTCGCCGGCGCCTGCATCGCCCCGCGCGGCCGGGTGCGGATCACCGGCGTGGGACTGAACCCGACCCGCGACGGAGTGTTGCGGATTCTCGAACGCATGGGCGCGAGCGTGGTGCTCTCGAACCGTCGCGATTCCGGCGGGGAGCCGGTCGCGGACCTTGAAGTTGCCGCGACCCGGCTTCGCGGGGTCGAGATCGACGGCGATCTCGTGGCCCTCGGCATCGATGAGATTCCCGTGCTCCTTCTCGCCGCGGCCCGTGCCGACGGCACGACCGTGGTGCGCGGCGCCGGCGAGCTGCGGGTCAAGGAGACCGACCGGCTCGCGGCCATGGAGGAGGGACTTCGCCGCCTCGGCGTGCAGGTGGAGACGCGACCGGACGGCATGATCGTGCACGGCAGCGCGGCGCCGTTGCGAGCGGCGCGGGTCGACAGTCGCGGGGACCACCGCATCGCGATGACCTTCGCTCTTGCCGGTCTCGGGGCGGACGGACCGGTGGAGATCGAGGACTGCGACAACGTCGCGACCTCGTTTCCCGGATTCGCAAGCGCCGTGCGCGCCCTGGGGCTCGAGATCGAGGAGAGCCGGTGAAGGCTCCCGTCATCTGTATCGACGGTCCGAACGCATCGGGAAAGGGAGCGATCAGCCGGGCGCTCGCCGAGCACCTCGGCTGGCACCGGCTCGACAGCGGCGTGCTCTATCGGGCGCTCGGGCTCGCGGCGTCCCGGCGCTCGCTCTCCCCGGCCGATTCCGGGGTTCTCGCGGCCCTCGCGGCGGAGCTCGACGTCGATCTGCACGGCGAGCGCATCCTGCTCGACGGCGAGGACGTGACCCGTGAGCTCGGCACCGAGGAAGCGGGGACCGAAGCATCGAGAGTCGCGGTCCTCGCGCCGGTGCGCGCCGCCCTGCTCGAGCGGCAGCGCGGGTTTCGACGCCCGCCCGGACTGGTGGCCGACGGGCGCGACATGGGGACGGTCGTGTTTCCGGACGCGAAGTGGAAGGTGTTTCTGACCGCGAGCCCCGAAGTACGGGCCGCGCGGCGATATAACCAGTTGAGACATCAAGGAATGGATGTTAGCCTCGCTGGCCTTTTCGAGGCAATCCGGGAGCGCGACGAACGCGACCGGTTAAGGGACACCGCGCCGCTTCGGCCTGCGAACGGGGCGTTGCAGCTCGATACCACCCATTTGGGGGTGTCGGAGGTGCTGGCGTGCGTAATCGAACATGTCCGGACGACCGGCCGATCGATGCGGCCGGAGGTTTCCGGCGAACAGGGTGGCGATGGCCACCGACAGCGAACATGCGGGGACACATGAGCGAATCTGAAGTCAGTTTTGCGGAAATGCTGGAAGAGAGCCTCGCCGGGCAGCAGATGCGGCCGGGCTCCCTCCTTACCGGAAAGGTCGTCGAGATCGGTCCCGATTTTGTCATGGTAAGTGCCGGGCTCAAGTCGGATTCCGCCATTCCCGCGGGCCAGTTCCGCGACGAGATGGGTGGGTTGACGGTTGCGGTCGGCGACGAGGTCGAAGTCGCGCTCGACGCCGTCGAGGACGGATTCGGCGAAACCCGGCTCTCCCGGGAAAAGGCGAAACGGGCCCAGGCGTGGCGCCGTCTCGAGAACGCCTTCGAGGGCAGCGACAACGTGAGCGGGGTCATCAGCGGCAAGGTCAAGGGCGGATTCACCGTCGACATCGACGACATTCGCGCCTTTCTCCCCGGTTCCCTCGTCGATGTCCGTCCGGTTCGCGATACCTCCTATCTCGAGGGCAAGCCGCTCGAGTTCAAGGTCATCAAGCTGGATCCGAGGCGCAACAACGTCGTGGTTTCGCGCCGGGCGGTGGTGGAGATCGAGAACTCCGCGGAGCGCGAGGCCCTGCTCGAACGCCTGGACGAAGGTGCCGTCATGAACGGCGTGGTGAAGAACCTCACCGACTACGGCGCGTTCGTCGATCTCGGCGGCATCGACGGCCTGCTGCACATCACCGACATGGCGTGGCGCCGGGTGCGTCATCCCACCGAGGTGGTCAACGTCGGCGACGAGATCGAGGTCAAGGTCCTCAAGTACGACCGGGAACGAAACCGGGTCTCGCTCGGCCTCAAGCAGCTCGGCGAGGATCCCTGGGTGAGCATCGCCCAGCGCTACCCCGAAGGCAGCCGCATCGCCGGACGGGTGACCAACATCGCGGACTTCGGGGCGTTCGTCGAGATCGAGGAAGGCGTCGAGGGTCTCGTCCACGTTTCCGAAATGGACTGGACCAACCGCAACGTCCATCCCTCGCGGGTCGTCCAGATCGGCGACGACGCGCAGGTGATGATTCTCGACGTCGACGAGGAGCGCCGTCGAATTTCCCTCGGCATCAAGCAGTGCCTTCCGAATCCATGGGAGGAGTTTGCCCTGACCCGCGCCAAGGGAGACCGGGTGACCGGCCGGATCAAGTCGATCACCGACTTCGGAATGTTCATCGGGCTCGACGGCGGTATCGACGGTCTCGTGCACGTGTCCGACCTCTCGTGGAACGAGGACGGAGAGATCCTCCTCCGCAATCATCGAAAGGGAGAGGAGATCGACACGGTGGTGCTCGCGGTCGATGCCGAGCGGGAGCGCATTTCGCTCGGCATCAAGCAGCTCGATCGCGACCCGTTTTCCGCCTGGCTGAACGACCATCCGCGTGGCTCCGTCCTCACCGCCACCATTTCCGAGGTGGAGCAGCGCGGCGCAAGGGTGGACCTCGCCGAGGGAGTCGAGGGATACATCCGGGCGAGCGAGATATCGCGCGAGAGGGTGGAAGACGCTCGCACCGTGTTGCGGGCCGGCGAGAGGGTGGAGGTCAAGGTGGTCTCCGTCGATCGACGCCGGCGCGGGGTGTCCCTTTCCATCCGCGAGCGGGAGAGCGACGAGGAAGCGACGGCGATGGAGCAGTATTCGGCCAGCATGGAAGACGCTCCGGCGACCATCGGAGACCTCGTCAAGGAACAGATGGACCGAAGCTAGCAGTCGTTCCGGTGATGTCGGGCGCCCGCAGACCGGCCAGGGGGCGGAGCCGAGTGCGTCCACCCCGGAAGCCTGAGCAGTCCGATTCACCGCGCCGGTTCGCTGGCGCACAGCTCGGGAGCTTGCCGTGACAAAATCGGAACTGATCGATCGACTGGCCAACAAGCTGGCGCACCTGACCCACCGCGACGTCGAGCTCGCAGTGCGGTCGATGCTCGAGCTGATGAGCCGCAGCCTCGCCGAAGGCGAGCGTATCGAGGTGCGCGGATTCGGCAGCTTCTCGCTCCGCTTCCGGCCGAGCCGGATGGGTCGCAACCCTCGCACGGGTGCCGCAGTGGCGCTGCCGGACAAGCACGTGGTGCACTTCAAGCCGGGCCGGGCGTTGCGCGAGCGCGTCGACCACGGCATGACCCGCGCAACTCCCGCGGGCGAGTGACGGTAGCGAATCTCCCTCGACCGTGATGTACGAGCTGCTATGGCTGCTGCTTCCGGTAGCGGCCGCATCCGGCTGGTACGCCGCGCGACGGTCCGAGGCCGGTAGCGGCCGGCGTCTGACCCCGGACTATTTTCGGGGACTCCACTACCTTCTGAACGATCAGCCCGACCGCGCAATCGAGGTGTTCATCAAGGTCCTGGAGATCGACGAGGAGACCGCGGAGACCCAGCTTGCGCTCGGCAACCTGTACCGCCGCCGGGGCGAGGTCGACCGCGCCATCCGCCTGCATCAGAATCTCGTGGCGCGCCCCGCGCTGACGGACGACCTGCGGCTCGAGGCCCATCTGGAGCTGGCCCAGGACTATCTGAGCGCCGGGGTGCTCGACCGGGCGGAAGACATCTACCGGGACCTTGTCGGGGCGAAGTCGCATCGGGTGCAGGCGCTGCGCCATCTTCTCGACATCTACGAGCAGGAGAAGGACTGGGAGCAGGCCCGCACGACGGCGATGGAGCTCGAAGGCGCTACCGGGTCGGAGCAGGGCGCGGTCATTTCGCAGTACCTTTGCGAACGCGCGCTGCAGGCGCTCTCGGTCGGCCGCGCAGAGCACGCGCTCGAATTGCTGCGGGGGGCGCGTGACGCCCATTGGGCCTGCGCACGCGCGAGCCTGCACGAAGGGGACATCCTCAGCTCGCGGGGCGATCTCGATTCCGCGCTCGCCGCGTACCGCCGGATCGAGGAACAGGATGCCGACTACCTGCCGGAGGTCATCGGCCGTATCCAGAAGTGCTACGAAGGGCTCGGCCGCCGCGAGGCGGCACACGGGTACCTCAAGCGGGTGCTCGATCGCTACGGCGGAATGACGGTGATGCTCGCGCTGGCGGAGATGATTCGCGAGGAACGTGGCAATTCGGCCGCGATCCACTTCATGCTCGACGCGCTCGCGAAGCGTCCGACGGTGCGCGGATTCGATCGGCTGCTCGAGTTCGCGTCCGACACGGCGCAGGCGGATGTCCCGGACCACTTCGAGGCGATGAAGGGACTGCTTGCGCAGTTGATGAACGATCGCCCGGTCTACCAGTGCCGGCACTGCGGTTTCGCGGCGCGCTCCCTGCACTGGCAATGCCCGGGCTGCAAGCATTGGAATACTGTCCGCCCCGTGCGCGGGGTGGTGGGCGAATGAGGAGATTGTCGATGGGAATGAACCGTTTCAGTGCCCGCATCACCCAACCCCGCTCCCAGGGGGCGTCGCAGGCGATGCTTTACGCGACCGGTCTCACGGAAGCGGACATGGACAAGCCCCAGGTGGGGATTGCAAGCGTCTGGTACGAGGGGAACAGTTGCAACATGCACCTCCTCGACCTCGCGGAGAAGGTGAAGGAAGGAGTCGAAGCGGCCGGACTCATCGGCTTTCGCTTCAATACCGTGGGGGTGAGCGACGGGATCTCGATGGGCACGCGCGGCATGAGCTACTCGTTGCAGTCGCGCGATCTCATCGCCGACTCCATCGAGACCGTCACGTGCGGTCAGTGGTATGACGCAAACGTGTCCATTCCCGGCTGCGACAAGAACATGCCGGGCGTCATGATGGCGATCGGGCGCATGAACCGCCCCGCGCTGATGGTCTACGGCGGCACGATCCGGGCCGGAAGGGTCGCGGACGGACAGCCGGTCGACATCGTCAACGCGTTCCAGTCCTACGGCCAGTACCTCGCGGGCAGCATCGACGAGGCCGAGCGCTTCGAGATCGTGCGCAACGCCTGCCCGGGCGCGGGCGCGTGCGGCGGCATGTACACCGCCAACACCATGGCGTCGGCGATCGAGGCGATGGGGATGTCGCTTCCGTTCAGCTCTTCCATCCCCGCCGTCGATCCCGCGAAGCTCGACGAGTGCGTGCGGGTCGGCGCCGCCGTCAAGCAGCTCCTCGAGCAGGACCTCAAGCCCCGCGACATCATGACCCGGGAGGCGTTCGAGAATGCGATGGTGGTGGTCATGGGCCTCGGCGGCTCCACCAACGCGGTGCTGCACCTCATCGCGATGGCCCGAGCGGTGGAGGTGCCCCTCTCCGTCGACGACTTCCAGTCGGTGAGCGAGCGGATCCCGTACATCGCCGATCTCAAGCCGAGCGGGCAGTACGTGATGGAGGACCTGCACCGGATCGGCGGAACCCCGGCGGTCATGAAGTACCTGCTGGAGGAAGGACTCATCACCGGCGACTGCATGACCGTGACGGGGCGGACGGTGGCGGAGAACCTGGCCGACTGCGCGGGTCTCGCGGACGGGCAGGCGATCATCCGGCCGCTCGCCGAGCCCATCAACCCGCGCGGGCATATCCGGATCCTCAAGGGCAACCTCGCTCCCGGGAGCGCGGTGGCCAAGATCACGGGCAAGGAGGGTCAGCATTTTTCCGGCCCGGTCCGGGTCTTCGACTCCGAGGAGGACATGCTGTCCTCGCTCGAGGAAGGGCGGATCGGCAAGGGTGACGTGATCGTCATCCGCTTCGAGGGTCCGAAGGGCGGTCCGGGGATGCCGGAGATGCTGACCCCGACCTCGGCGATCATGGGCGCGGGCCTCGGTTCGGACGTCGCCCTCATTACCGACGGACGATTCTCGGGCGGCTCGCACGGATTCATCATCGGCCACGTGGTTCCCGAGGCGCAGGAGGGCGGACCCATCGCCCTCGTCGAGGACGGCGACGTCATCACCATCGACGCGGTCGAGTCCCGCCTCGACGTCGACGTGAGCGACGAGGAACTGCAACGCCGCCGGGCGGCATGGTCGATGCCCTCCTACAAGGTCTCGCAGGGCACGCTCTACAAGTACATCAAGACCGTGACGGATGCGTCGGAGGGATGCGTCACCGACGCCTGAGTCCCGCACGGAGCGCCGGGCCCCGGCGCGAGTGAGCCGGCCCCGTGCGGGTGGTCATGGTCGGCGCCGGCTACGTCGGGCTCGTGTCCGGTGCGTGCTTTGCCGAGTTCGGGGCGGAGGTGACGTGCGTGGACGTCGACCCGGACCGGGTTGCGGGTCTTCGCGATGGCGCGGTTCCCATCTACGAGCCCGGGCTCGAGGACCTCGTCCGGCGCAACGCCGACGACGGTCGGCTGCGGTTCGCGATCGGACCGGGAGCGGAGGTGGGCACGGCGGACCTCGTGTTCATCGCGGTCGGGACTCCGGCGCGGCGCGGGGACGGACACGCCGATCTCCGCCACGTCTACCAGGCGGCGAAGAAGCTCGCGCCGAACCTTCGGGGCTACACGGTGGTGGTGACGAAATCGACGGTGCCGGTCGGAACCGCCCGCGAAGTGCACCGAATCGTCAGGGACACCCGTCCCGAAGCCGACTTCGACGTGGCGTCCAATCCCGAGTTCCTGCGGGAGGGTTCCGCGATCGAGGACTTCATGCGCCCCGATCGGGTGGTGCTGGGGGTGGAGAGCGCCCGCGCGGAAGCGCTGCTGCGCGAGCTGTACCGGCCGCTGAACCTCATCGAGACCCCGATTCTCGCGACCGGGATCGAGAGCGCCGAACTCACCAAGTACGCCAGCAATGCGTTCCTCGCGACCAAGATCAGCTTCATCAACGAGATCGCGGCCCTGTGCGAGGCCACCGGCGCCGACGTTCACGCCGTCGCGAGGGGGATGGGACTCGACGGACGCATCGGCCGGAAGTTCCTGCACCCCGGACCCGGCTTCGGCGGATCGTGCTTTCCGAAGGACATTGCGGCGTTGTCCCGGATCGCGGTCGAACGGAACGTTCCGGCGAGGATCGTCGAAGCGACGATCGCGGCAAATGCCGCCCAGCGAGGACGCATGCGGGAGAAGATCCGCAATGCGCTCGACGGAGACGTGGAGGACAAGCGCATCGGGGTGCTCGGGCTCACGTTCAAGCCGGAGACCGACGACATGCGCGAAGCCCCGTCCCTGCACGTGCTGCCGCCGCTCGTCGACGAAGGGGCCCGGATACGGGCGCACGATCCCCAGGGCATGGAGGCGGCAGCCGCCCACCTTCCGGAAACGGTGCGTTTCTGTGCCGATCCCTACGAGGTCGCGGAGGGCGCGGACGCGGTCGTGCTCATGACGGAATGGAACGCGTACCGGGGTCTCGACCTCGAGCGGGTCCGCGATGCCATGGACGGTCGGGTGTTCGTCGATCTTCGCAACGTGTACGAGCCGGGTTCGATGCGAACCCTCGGGTTCCGCTACGTCGGGGTGGGACGCTGATGCGTTCGGGCCGCGGGAGCGCAATCCGGGGCGCCGGCCGGCGATGCCCCCCTCGCGCCGGCCGTCGCCGACCCGGACGGGGCGGATGAGCGGCCCCGGCCTCGATTCCGGCCGGCCGCGCGCGGTCCGCACGGCGGTCTTTCCCGTCGCCGGCCTCGGCACCCGCATGCTCCCCATGACCCGTGCGGTGCCGAAGGAGATGATCCCGGTCTTCGACCGTCCCCTCATCCAGTACGCGGTGGAGGAGGCGATCGCGGCCGGCATTTCCGATCTCGTGTTCGTCACCGACCGCTCGGGTCCGATGCTCGAATCGCATTTCGGTCCTTCCCCCGAGCTCGCGGGAAAGATCGAGACCGGTCCGGGCGGAGAGCGGCTCGATGCGGCCCGCGCCCTCGTCCCCGGGAACGTCCGATTCCAGTTCGTTCCGCAGGGCCGGCCGCTCGGCCTCGGCCATGCCGTCTGGTGCGCGCGCGAGGCCGTCGGGGACGCGCCCTTCGCGGTGGTTCTTCCCGACGACCTCATGGTCCCCGGTGCGCTCGGGGAGCTGGTCGACGCATTCCATGCGCGGGGCGCCGCCGGGGTCGTGGCGGTCGAGGAGGTGCCTCGGCGCGATACCGCGCGCTACGGAGTGGTGGATAGTGGAGGAGACGCGGGCCGCGTGAGCCGGATCGCGTCGATCGTCGAGAAGCCCGACCCGGCGGACGCCCCGTCGAATCTGGCCGTGGTCGGGCGGTACGTGTTCGACGCCTCGATCATGGACCACCTCGGAGCCGTACCGCCCGGAGCCGGCGGCGAGATCCAGCTCACCGACGCTATCGCGGTGCTGGCCCGGTCGGAACCCGTCTACGCGAGCCGCTTCGACGGCGAACGTCACGATTGCGGCAATCGGGCGGGGTGGCTCCGGGCCACCGTCGCGCTCGCGCTCGCGGGCGCCGCCCCCGAAGACGGCTATGCCGGCGAGATCCGGAGCCTCCTCGAATCGTGGCCGGCGGCGGGCGGATCCGGTCGATGAGACGCTTCTCGGTATTCTCGCTCGCCCGCAACGCGCTCGGGTTCCGGCCGGACTGGCCGGCGATGTGGCGCAGCCCGGACCCGGGCGCATCGTACGATGTCGTGGTCGTCGGCGGGGGAGGGCATGGACTCGCGACGGCCTACTACCTGGCGGCCGAGCACGGCATCACCAGGGTCGCGGTGCTCGAGAAGGGCTGGCTCGGGGGCGGCAACACCGGCCGCAACACCACCATCGTCCGCTCGAACTATCTCTGGGACGAATCGGCGGCTCTCTACGAGAAATCTCTCCAGCTCTTCGAGGGCCTGAGCCGCGAGCTCAACTTCAACGTCATGTTCAGTCAGCGGGGGGTGTTCAACCTCGGACACTCCGTCCACGAGATGCGCGACATCGCCCGCCGGGTGAATGCGAATCGGCTGAACGGGATCGACGGGCGTCTCGTGCGGGCGGACGAGCTGGCTCGCCTCATCCCGATCCTCGACGTATCGGCCCGCTGCCGCTATCCGGTTCTCGGCGCTTCGTTCCAGCCTCGGGGCGGGGTCGCGCGGCACGACGCGGTGGCATGGGGGCTCGCGCGTGCGGCGGACGCGCGTGGGGTCGACATCATCCAGAACTGCGAGGTGACCGGAATCCGCCGCGAGCGCGGGCGGGTCGCGGGGGTCGAGACCACGCGGGGCTACATCCGTGCCCGCAAGGTGGCGCTGGTCGCGGCCGGACACTCGAGCGTGCTCGCCTCGATGGCCGACGTGCGGCTTCCCGTCGAGAGCCATCCGCTCCAGGCGTTCGTCTCCGAGCCGATGAAACCGGTGCTCGACACGGTGGTCATGTCGAATGCGGTTCATGGCTACATCAGCCAGTCGGACAAGGGCGAGCTCGTGATCGGAGCCGGCATCGACTCGTGGAACGGCTACGGACAGCGCGGGAGCTTCCGGACCGTCGAGGGTGCGCTCGCGGCGATCGTCGAGCTCTTTCCGGTATTCAGCCGGGTCCGAATGCTGCGGCAGTGGGCGGGCATCGTGGACACGACCCCCGATGCGTGCCCGATCATCGGCGAGACGCCGGTCCGGGGCCTCTTCGTCAACTGCGGATGGGGCACGGGCGGATTCAAGGCCACCCCGGGCTCGGGGTGGGTGCTCGCCCATACGATCGCGACCGGCGAGCCGCATCCTCTCAATGCCCCGTTCTCGCTCGACCGTTTCGTCACCGGACGGCTCGTCGACGAGCACGGCGCGGCCGGAGTCGCCCACTAGGGCCATCGCGAAATGCGGCCGGCCCGATTCGAGCGGAAGATGCAGCCACGAGTGTCGGCAGGTCCTCGACGGACCGGTATCGACCGCCGGAGCGCCGGATGCTGCTGATCGAATGTCCCTGGTGCGGACCGCGCGACGAGAGCGAGTTCTCGTACGGCGGCGAGGCCCACATCGTCCGCCCACCCGACCCCGATCGCCTCTCCGACGACGAGTGGGCGGACTACCTCTTCATGCGCAAGAACCCGCGAGGCCGACACCTCGAGCAATGGTGCCACGCCCACGGCTGCCGCCAGTGGTTCAACGTCGAGCGCGATACGGTGTCGAGCGAGATCGTCCGGGTCTACCGCGTCGAATGAGCATTTCGCAGCCATTCCGTCTCGTGGGCGGCGGCCGGATCGACCGCCGCCGGCGGATCGACTTCCGCTTCAACGGGCTGCGTTTCGAGGGCTACCGCGGCGATACCATCGCTTCGGCCCTGCTCGCCAACGGCGTGCGCACGGTCGCGCGCAGCATCAAGTATCACCGGCCCCGCGGATTCTTCGGGGCCGGTGCGGAGGAGCCGAACGGGATCTTCACGGTACGCCACGCCGGGGTCGAGGGAGCGACCGTTCCGCATGCTCCCGGCACCCTGGTGGAGTTGACGGAAGGGCTCGATGTGCAGGCGGTGAACGGCTGGCCCTCCCTTCGCTTCGATCTCGCGGGAGGGCTCGGGTGGTTCGGCGGCATGCTGTCGGCCGGGTTCTACTACAAGACGTTCATGTGGCCGCGCTCCGCGTGGCACTGGTACGAGTGGGCGATCCGGCGAATGGCCGGAAACGGCCGCGCTCCGGATGCGCCGGACCCGGACCGATACGACCGCCGCAACGCGGTTTGCGACGTTCTCGTGGTGGGGGGTGGACCGGCCGGACTCGCCGCCTCCCTCGCCGCGGCGCGGGCGGGCGCGAGGGTCATCCTCGTCGACGATCAGCCGGAGCTCGGGGGCAGCCTGCTCGGGGCGCGCCGCGAGCTCGGGGGGAAGCCCGCCATCGCCTGGGTGACGAACTGTGCGGCGGCCCTTGCCGACGAGGCCGAGGTCACCGTGCTCACCAGAGCCACCGCCTTCGGGTTCTACGACCACGGCTTCGTCGCCGTCCTCGAACGGCGAACCGATCACCTGGCGCCGCACCGGCGCCGTGGCCCGCGCGAGCGGATCTGGCGGATCCGCGCAGCCCGGGTGGTGCTCGCGACCGGGGCGACCGAGCGGCCGCCGGTGTTCGAGAACAACGATCGGCCGGGAATCATGCTCGTGAACGCGGCCGCCGCGTACGTCAACCGGTACGGGGTCGCGCCCGGGCGGCGCGCGGTGGTGTTCGCCAACAACGACGGCGCGTGGCGGGCGGCCCTCGACCTTGCGGAGGCGAGGGTCGAGATCGCGGCCATCGTGGACGTTCGCCCCCAACCGGGCGGGGCGTTCGCGGCCCGCGCCGAAGAAGCGGGAATCCAGGTTCTCGCCGGGCATGCGGTAGTGGACACGCGGGGTCGCCTCGGGCTTCGCCGCGTGCGGGTCGAGCGGCACGGGGGCGGCGGCGCCACCGACATCGACTGTGACCTGCTCGCCGTGTCGGGAGGGTGGAACCCGAACGTTCACCTGCACGCGCAGTCGGGCGGGCGCCCCCGGTTCGACGAGGCGCGCGCCTGCTTCGTCCCGGGGCCTTCCGTGCAGGCTGAATCGGCGGCGGGCGCCTGCCGCGGCACCTTCCGCCTCGACGCCTGCGTGCGCGAGGGCGCGCAGGCGGGGCGCGAGGCGGCCCTCGCGGCGGGATTTCGGGACGTCGGAGTGATCTCCGCCCCGGAAACGGACGAGGAGGGCGGCACGGAACCCGATCCGACGTGGATGGTCCATTCGCGCCGCGCACGGCCGCGCCGAGCGTTCGTCGACCTGCAGAACGACACGACGGCAGCCGATCTCGAGCTCGCGGTAAGGGAAGGGTTCGAGTCCATCGAGCACATCAAGCGCTACACCCTGCTCGGATTCGGAACCGATCAAGGCAAGACCGGGAACGTCACCGGCATGGCCCTTGCGGCCGGCGCGCTCGGGCGCGCGCCGGCCCGGTTGGGCACGACGACGTTCCGCCCCCCGTACACGCCGGTCACCTTCGGGGCGGCGGCAGGCCTCTCCACGGGGGAGTTCCACGACCCGCTGCGGGTAACCCCGATGCACGGTCAGCACGTGGAACAGGGGGCGGTGTTCGAACCGGTCGGGCAGTGGCTGCGCCCCTGGTACTACCCCCGGCCGGGCGAAGACATGCACGCGGCGGTGGTTCGCGAGTGCCGGGCCGCGCGCGAAGGGATCGGACTCTTCGACGCTTCGACCCTGGGAAAGATCGACATCCAGGGACCGGATGCCGCCGCCTTTCTCGACCGCATCTACACCAACGACTGGTCCGGTCTCACGATCGGCCGGTGCCGCTACGGGCTCATGCTCGGCGAAGACGGCATGGTGATGGACGACGGGGTCACGGCGCGGCTCGGCGAGCACCACTACCTCATGACCACGACCACCGGCGGCGCGGCCCACGTGCTGGCCTGGCTCGAGCGCTGGAGGCAGACGGAGTGGCCCGAGCTGCGCGTGCGCTTCACCTCGGTCACCGATCAGTGGGCCACCATCGGAGTCGCCGGTCCCCGGAGCCGCGATCTCGTGGCGTCGCTTTGCGGGGAGATCGACTTCGGACCGGAGTCGTTTCGCTTCATGCAGTTTCGCGAGGGGGTGTTTGCGGGCGTTCCCTGCCGCATCTTCCGGATCAGCTTTACCGGCGAGCTGAGCTTCGAGATCAACGTTCCGGCCGACTACGGACGCTACGCATGGGACCGGGTCACGGAACGTTCCGAAGAGTTCTCCATCACTCCGTACGGCACCGAGACGATGCACGTGCTGCGGGCCGAGAAGGGCTTTATCGTGGTCGGCCAGGAGACGGACGGTTCGGTGACTCCCATCGACCTCGGGATGGAGTGGATCCTCTCGAAGAAGAAGGACTACATCGGCCGCCGGTCGCTGGAACGAAGCGACTGCCGCCGTTCGGACCGGCGGCGGTTGGTCGGGCTCGCGACCGTCGATCCGGACGAGGTGCTGCCCGAGGGCGCCCAGCTCGTGGACGAGCCGTTCACGTTCCTTCCCGCGGAGATGGTGGGGTACGTCACGTCGAGCTACTGGAGCCCCAACGTCGGGCGCTCCATCGCGCTCGCGCTGGTCTCCGGCGGGCGGGAGCGCAGCCGGGTGCATGCGTCGCTCCAGGACGGTCGATTCATCGCCGCGGACCTGGTCTCTCCGGTGTTCTTCGATCCGCGCGGAGAGCGCCAGCGTGGCTGAACCGCGCCGCGAAAGTCCCCCCTGCGGTGCGGTTCTCCCGCGGGCACTGCGGCCGGGTCAGGCTGCGAGCCGAGGTTTCTGCGATGGCTGAACCGCGCCGCGAAAGTCCACTGGGCAGGTCACCGGCCGCGACGCCCAACCGCCTGATCGAGTGGCCTCGACTCCGGGTCGAGGAGCTGCCGTTTCGGGCCATCCTGGTGCTGCACGGCCGCACCGGGGTGCCCCGCTTCGCCCAGGGTGTCGCCCGGGTGCTCGGGCTGCCCCCGCCCGACGCGCCCAATACGTTCATCGAGAGCCGGTTCGGTCCGGAGGCGGTGGTGATAGCGTGGGCGGGTCCCGAAGAATGGCTCGTGATCGGTCAGGAGGAGGGTACGAGCGGGCTTCGGGTCGCGCTCCGGCAAGCGATTCCGGAGGCCGACGGGGCGGTGGTCGACGCGAGCAGCGGCTTCACCCTGTTCTCGCTCTTGGGTCCGCAGGCCCGTGACCTGATTGCGGCGGGATGCACGATCGACGTGCACCCGCGCGTGTTCGGGCCGCGCCGGTGCGCGCATACCCTGTATGCCGGAACCGGGGTCTGCATCCTCGAGCGCGACGAAACGCCCCGCTTCGAATTGCTGGTCCGGCGCAGCTACGCGGACTGGCTCTGGCGCTGGATGGAGGCTTCCGCCGAGCTGTTGGCGGTAGAATAGGCGGATGGGCGAACCTGGACCAGGCTCCCCCCGCTCCGATTGCACGCTCGATGCGAAGGGACTCGATTGCCCGCTGCCAATCCTCAAGACCAAGGTCGCCCTGTCGAGGATGAACGCGGGAGAGGTGCTCCACGTCGCCGCTACCGATCCGCATTCCGTCATCGACTTCAAGGCGTTCTGCGCGCGTACGCGCCACGAGCTCGTCCATCACGAGGAACGTGGCGATCTCTTCGAGTTCTGGCTGAGAAACGCGGGCCGGACGTGATCCGCCCGCGCTTCACGGCGTTGGCCCGCGTCCGGGAGGAACACGCCCGCGCGCACCTTCGGCGCAATCCATCGTCCGATTCCGACCATCCGGTCGGCCGGTGATGGCCCGCGTCGGGGGCAGGGGGGCGACGAACGATCTTCTTGCGATACGGGAACCGCTTTCCCGTTGTCGGAATCTCGTGCGATTCGAGGCCCCATCGGCACCGGCGACGGGGCAATGAAGCGCACGATCGGACTCCTCGCCGTCTGTCAGGCGCTCATGATGACCAGCCAGGCGCTGGTCGTGACCACTTCGGCGCTGGTGGGCCTCGCGCTCGCCCCGTACCACGCGCTCGCGACGCTCCCCTACGCGCTCCAGTTCATCGCGGTCATGACCGTGACCTACTTCGCCTCGCTCCTCATGGGCCGTATCGGTCGCAAGCGTGGATTCCTGCTGGCGTCGGTGGTGGGCTGCGTCGGCGCTTCGGTCGCGACGGGCGGAATCGTGGCGGGATCGTTCGTGCTGTTCTGCCTCGGAAGCTTCCTCTTCGGAGTCTTCTTCGCGTTCAGTCAGTACTATCGATTCGCGGCGGCCGAGATCGCCACCGACGACTATCGCAGCCGCGCGATTTCCCTCGTCATCGCGGGCGGGGGGGTCGCGGGCTTCGCGGGCCCGTGGATTGCGGCGAGCACCCGCCTCGTCGTCGCCGGCGCGGAGTTTGCCGGCAGCTACGCCTCCATGCTCGGCCTCTATCTGCTGAGCGCCCTCATTCTCGGCTTCATCCGCTTTCCGGACAGCGGGTCCGACACCGGCGACACGGCACCGCCGCGCCCGCTCTCGGTCGTCGCCCGGCAACCTTCCTACCTGGTGGCCCTGCTCGCGTCGGTGGTCGCCTACGGCTCCATGAACCTCGTGATGGCCGCGACGCCGCTTGCCATGCAGGCGCGGGGGTTCTCCCCGGACCAGGTGAGCTTCGTCATCAGTTGCCACATCCTCGGGATGTTCGCGCCCGCATTCATCACCGGCCACCTCATCCGCTGGTTCGGGGTGCTGAACGTGATGCTCTGGGGCGCGCTGCTGCTCGCGTCCTGCGTCGTCATCAACCTGCAGGGAGAGACGACCGAGAACTTCTGGATTTCGCTGACCTTTCTCGGAATCGGCTGGAACTTCATGTTCACCGGCGGAACGACCCTGCTCACCACCACCTACCGCCCATCGGAGAAGTCCCGTGCCCAGGGGCTCAACGACTTCGTCGTGTACTCGGTGATCTCGTTCACCGCGGTAGGCTCGGGCGGGTTCCACGCCTGGTTCGGCTGGCAGGCGATCAACGTCGGGGTGACGCCCTTCCTCGTGCTGGCCGCCATGCTCGTGGTCTGGCTCCGCCTGCGCCAGCGCACCCCCGCCGCCCCGACCTGACCGCCTGCGCCACGCGCCGACTCGAAGGTTCGGCAATCCCGCGCTTCCTCGCTTGGCGAGGTGACGATCGCCCGTCACGACGGAACCGAGCGCTGCGCACGCCGTTTCACCGGTGGTCGTCGGTCGCTCGGCGTGTCGCTTGGCGTTGATGTGGGTACCCGGAGAGAATAGAGTGTAGAGCCATATCATGAAATATGGGGACCCGTATTGAAGACCACCATCGAGATTTCGGACGAGCTTGCCAGATTGGCCAAGGACCATGCAGCGAGAGAGAACACCACATTGCGCTCACTTGTCGAGCGCGGACTGCGTCTTGCCTTGCGCGCCGACAGAGAACGCGAAGGCTTCAAGCTGAGAGATGCGAGCGTAGGCGGCCGGGGCTTGCAGCCGCCCTTTCGCGAGGGCGAGTGGACGCGAATTCGTGAAGCCGTCTACGAGGGACGCGGAAGTTGATTGCGGCGGACACCAACATCCTCGTCCACGCGCACCGTGCCGACTCCGACTGGCACGAACCAGCCAGGGACTGCATCGAGTCGTTGGCACACGGGCGGGTGACCTGGGGGCTGCCCTGGCCATGCATTCACGAGTTTCTGGCTATCGTCACCCATCCGCGAATCTACGATCCGCCATCCACGGCCGCCGAAGCGCTGGTCCAGGTGGATGCCTGGCTCGAATCTCCGGTCGCGGAGCTGCTCACCGAGACCCACGCGCACTGGAGCGTGCTGAAGGAGCTGCTCATCGGAGGCCGCGTGCGAGGCGCAATGGTGCATGACGCGCGGGTTGCGGCCCTTTGCGTCGCGCACGGCGTCACCGAGCTCTGGACCGCGGACCGGGACTTCAGCCGTTTTCCAGGGCTCGTCATCCGGAACCCCTTGGCAGTGTGAGCACCGCCCCGGCCGTCTTCGCTCCGTCGCGGCGCGGTGGTGTTCTCGAGCGTGCTCGGGCGTGCGTTCAGCCCGCGACCATCAGGTAGCGCCGCGCGACTTCCTCGTCCCGATCGAACTCGGCGACCGTCCCGGAGAAGACCACCCGTCCCCGGTCGACGACGTAGATGCGGTCCGCGGTCTCGTGCACGAGATGGAGCTGCTGCTCGGAGAGCAGCATGGACACGCCCAGCGACTTGAGGTTGCCGATGGCCTCCACCACGCTCCGGGCGACGAGCGGGGCGAGCCCCTCGTGCGGCTCGTCGAGGAGGAGGAGGCGGGGGGTCGTGAGGAGCGAACGCGCGATGCTGAGCATCTGCTGCTGGCCGCCGCTCAGGTTTCCCGCGAGCCGGCTCCGGAATTCCGCGAGAGGGGGGAACAGCTCCTCCACCCGGGCTTGGGTCCAGTGCCCGCCGGCCTCGAAGGAGCGCGGCACGGTCAGGTTCTCGGTGACCGTGAGGTTGGCAAACACCCGCCGGTCCTCCGGGACGTAGCCGATGCCGCGCCGCACCACTTCGTGGGGGCCGAGTCCGACCAGGTCCTCGCCCCGGAAGCGGACGTGCCCGCCGGTCACCGTGATGATGTCCTGCACGATGCTGCGAAGGGTGCTGGTCTTGCCGGCGCCGTTGCGGCCGACGATGCACACCACCTCGCCCTCGTCCACGACGAGACCGATTCCGTGCAGGGCCCGGGCGTGGCCGTAGGCCCCCTCGACGCCTTCGAGCTCGAGCATCATCGGCGACCCCCGAGGTAGATCTCCTGCACGTCCGCGTTGGACGCGATCTCGTCCGGCGTGCCCTCCGCGAACACCCGTCCGAGCGCCATCACGGTGATGGACCCGGCGGCCCGGAACACGGCGTCGATGTCATGCTCGACGAATACCAGGGTGAGGCCCCGCTCGCGGGCGACCGCGAGCACGAGATCGATGAGCTCCTGGCGTTCCCCGAGTCCCATGCCCGCAGTCGGCTCGTCGAGGAGCAGAAGGGTGGGGCGGGTGGCGAGCACCATGCCGAACTCCAGGCGCTTGCGGTCGCCGTGCGAGACGTCGTCCACCACCTGGTCCGCGCAGTGGGTGAGGCCGATCGTCTCGAGGTCCGCGAGCGCCGGGTCACGAAGCCTTCGCAGGCGCGACGAGTCGAGCCCGAACCATCGGCGCTCGCCCGCGTGGTGCGCGTACAGCATGTTGTCGAGGACCGTCATGCGCCGGAACGTGCTCGAGATCTGGAAGGTGCGCCCAACCCCGAGCTTCGCGACCTGGTGCGGATGCTGGCGGCCGAGCCGGCGCCCATGCACCTCCACCGAGCCCCCGTCGGCGACGAGCTGTCCGCCGAGCACGTTGATGAGGGTCGTCTTCCCCGCCCCGTTGGGGCCGATCACGGCCCGGATCTCGCGGGGAGCGACGGTGAGGTCCACCCCGTCGAGGGCCACGAACTGCCCGAATCGCTTGACGAGCCCGCGTACTTCGAGCGCGGCGGCGCCGTCGTTTCGGGTTGCCGGAGCGTTCACGTTTCGCTGCCCCGGACCCGCCCGCGAACGAGCTCGACGACCCGCGCGACGAGTCCCGCGATCCCGGCCGGCGAGACGAGGACCACGAGGACCAGGATGACGCCGATGACGAGCTGCCAGTACTCGAAGTAGTGGGCCATCACGTTGTCGAGGAGCTTGTAGACGATGGCCCCGTAAATGCCGGCGCCGAAGCTGTAGAGCCCGCCGAGGAGGACCATGACGAGGCCGTCGATGGTGAACAGAACCCCGACGTACTCCGGGAACACGTTCCCGTGGAAGATCCCGTACAGGGTCCCCGCGACGCCGGAGAGAAACGCGGAGATGACGAACGCGGCGAGCTGCACCCGCTTGCGCCCATGACCCATCGCGGCGGCCCGCACCGGATTCTCTCCTACCGCGCGGATGGTGAGGCCGAGCGGGGCATGCACCACCCGCCAGAGCGCGAGGATGCACAACGTGACCACCACGAGAACGACGATTCCGAACCAGGCGGGGGAGAGCCCCAGCATGGCCGGCACGTGTCCCGAGATGCCCGAATCGCCCCCGGTGAAGTCGAACCACTGGAAGACGACCGCAAACGTGATCTCCGCGCACGCGAGGGTCAGCATCGCCGCGTAGATGGCCGTCAGCTGCACGCACAGGGCCCCGTAGACGAGGCCGAAGAACGCGCTGACGAGCGGTCCGGCGACGATGCCGGCCCAGATCGGCCATCCGAACTTGGCGATCGTGATCGCGAGCCCGTAGGCGCCGAGCCCGAAATAGACCGCGTGTCCGAACGACACCATGCCGCTGTAGCTGAGGAGCAGGTTCAGGGCGCTCGCATACAGGGCGAAGATCAGGACCTCGATGATCGCGAACGCGACGAGCGGGGGCGAGAGGTGGAGCGCGACCGCGACGACCACGAAGGCGACCGCCACCAGGCGCCAGTCGATGGACCAGGCGTCGCCCCGCCGGCGCTCCGCGGCCATGCGCCTACTCCCCGGTGCGCCGCAGCGATCGGAACAGCAGCACCACGGCCATCAGCAGGAAGATGATGACCATGGAAAGGCGCGGCGCCCACAGCAGGCCGAGGGACTTGACCACCCCGACGCCGAGGGCGGCGAAGAGCGCGCCGTAGAGGCTCCCGAGGCCGCCGATCACCACCACGATGAAGGCGAGCACGATGACCCTCGCGTCGAGCAGGTAGTTGACGCTCTCGAAGGCGGCGGCGAACCCGCCCGCGATCCCGGCGAGGAAGGAGCCGACGGTGAAGACGGCGGTGAACACGTGCGCCTGGTTGATGCCGAGGAGCGCGACCATGCCGCGGTCGTCGGTCGCGGCGCGCAGCACGATGCCGGCCCGGGTGAACTTGAGCACCGCCCAGAGGGCGACGAGCACCAGAACGCCCACCGTCACCATGGCGAGCTGGTAGGTGGGGAGGAACATGTCCCCGATGATGACGGCGCCCGAGAGGTCGTCGGGGAGCGCGACGGTCACGTCGTCGAGCCCCCAGAAGAACTTGGTCAGGTCCCGGATGATGAGCACCGCGGCGAGGGTCAGCACGAGCTGCATGAGCTCCTCGGCGTGATAGACGCGGCGCAGGAAGAAGAACTCGAACGCGAGCCCGACGACGGCGACGAGCACGCCGCACACGAGAATGCTCGTGAAGAACCCGCCTGGTGTTCCGGCCGCGATCCACGGATGGACCTGGTAGGTGAAGAACGCCCCCAGCATGTAGAACGAGCCGTGGGCGAAGTTGACGATGCGTGAAACCCCGAAGATCAGGGTGAGACCCGAGGCGATGAGGAAGAGGAACACCCCCTCCATCAAGCCTTGCAGGATCTGGACGATGAGCATGCGCGAGTCTCCGGGGCAATCCGGCGGAGGAGCCCGGTCCGGCTCCTCCGTCGAAGGTCCCGGGACGGCCCTGGCCGCCCCGGGACCCGCCGGTCCGGCTTCCGGAGTGCTAGCCCTTGGCGGCCGCCTCGCGGAGCGCGTTCACCGTCGCCTCGTCCGGGAGGGTGACGTCGCCCGGAATGACGTTGACGTCCGTCATCACCGGGAAGGGGTACTCGTCCGACATCTTCGTCACCCCGATGAAGCTCGGCGCGTTGAAGGTGTTGTCGATGGTCCGCATCCCCATCTCGCCGCGCAGGGTGTCGAAGGTCATGCCTCCGAGCGCTTCGCGCAGGGCGGCCGGATCGGTGCTTCCCGCCTTCTCGAGGGCGCCCGCGATGATGTACATCACGTCGTAGCCGAGGATCCCCCAGTCGTTCGGATACTCGCCGTCGTGGGCGGCCCGGTACTTGGCGACGAAGGCCTTGGCCGCGTCCGTGGTCAACGCATAGAACGGCCCCCGTGCCCAGCCGTGCACGCCGTCCGGAACGTCCTTGCCGAGGGACATGTAGCTCTCGGTCGAAAGGAAGGTGAGGAGCTCGGTGCGCTGGAGCAGTCCGTAGGCCTTGCCCTGCTTGATGAGGCTGTTGGTGCCGCTTCCGAACATGACGGCCATGATGAGGTCCGGCTTGTCGGCGAGGGCGGCGGTGATGTAGGAGGTGAGGTTCGTCTCCCCGATGCGCGGCCAGAGCTGGCGGGCGATCTTCGCGTCCGGGTTGAGCTTCGCCAGCTCCTCGGTGAACACCTTTACGGTGGTGCGGCCCCACTCGTAGTCGAGACCCATGGTGACGATGTTGTTCCAGCCCTTGCGCGCCACGTACTCCGCGAGCGCCTTCCCCTCCATCAGGGTGTGCGGCTGGGTCTGCACCACGAAAGGATGGCCGAAGTCGATGGTGGCCTTGTGGGTGCCGCTGATCGCGCTGAAGAGCGGTACTTCGTACTGCTTCGCGATCGGATTGATGGCCATGAACACCGAGCTCGAGCACACCCCGGTCAGGAGGTCGACCTCTTCGGAGAGGATGAGGTCGCGGGTCTGCTTGGCGCCTTCATCCGGCTTGGTCTTGGAGTCGCGCCAGATGATCTCGATCGGGCCGCCGAGCACCCCGCCCGCGGAGTTGATCTCCTCTTGCGCGATCTCCATCGCCTTGCGCGCGGAGTGGGTGAGCCCGCCGCACGCACCGGAGATGCCGCCGACGTAACCGATCTTGACCCCTGCGGCATGCGCCGAACCGAGCAAGAGCGCGGTGGCCGCGAACACGGCGCCATTGCGAATCGCCTTTTTCATGTCAAATCCCCTGCAGACAGTAGAACGTAGCGTTGGTCGCTACGCGTGATCTTATCCGCTTTCCTCGGCGGCGGCGGCGGCGCGCGCAACAGGATCCGATGCACTGTCCGAATCGCGCGCTAACGGACATCGTGCGCCGGGCTCCGGTAAGCTCCCGGGTACCATTGCGTGCGGCGGGCCGATTTCCCTCCCGCCCTCTCTTGGGTCCAGAAGCGAATGCGGATCGGAACCGACCCGGATGGACCGCAAACCACATGCTTCCCTTCCCGGCTGCCCCGCGTGATCGACGATCTGCTTCGATTCTGGGGAAAGGCGCGGCCGCGCGATCCCGCCCCCGCTCCGACGTGGCATCCACTCGCGTATCACGCGCTCGACGTGGCGGCGGTCGGCGAGGCGCTCCTCATGCAGCAGCGTGGACCTGGCGGCAGTCTGCCGGACTCGTTGGGCTTCACGCGGGACATCACGATCCGGGTGGTCTGCTTTCTCCTTTGCCTGCACGACATCGGGAAGTTCGCCAGGAAGTTCCAGGCCAAGGTTCCGAACCTCTATCCGAGTCACTTGGGCGACGTTCCGGCCGACCTTTCGATCCACTTCGACCACGGGGCCGGGGGACTGCGCCTGTTCGACGCCGCCGCCGAAGCGTTCAAGCTCCCGATCGGAGCAAGACCCGATGTCTGGCGGCCCTTGATATCGGCCGTCACCGGCCACCACGGGTCGCCGCCGGACCCGGGATCCGGTCGCAGTCTCGTCGCGCTGCGGAGCGACTTCGGCCAAGCAGGCATCGGGGCGGCGCACGAGTTCATTCAACGGGTGCGGCCGCTGTTTCGCATCCCGGAGAACTTTCCCGTTCTCGACCGGCCGCGGGCGAGGCGTGCGTCCCATGCCCTCGCTGGTCTCGCCGTTCTGGCGGACTGGATCGGGTCCAACCAGGATTGGTTCCCGTACCGGGAGCCGAATCAGGATCTCGACTCCCATTGGCGCGGCGCCCGCGCTTGGGCCGCCCGGGCCGTCACGGAGGCGGCCGTGGTCCCGGCCGGGGTCGGAAGGCATCTCGAGTACACGGAACTGATCGGTTCCGGAACGGTACCGAGCCCGATGCAGGAATGGACACGGTCCGTGGAACTGCCGGCCGGCCCGGCACTGTTCATGATCGAGGACGAGACGGGCAGTGGCAAGACCGAAGCGGCGCTGATGCTCGCCCATCGACTGATGCAAGGGGGACGAGCCGATGGCGTCTACGTCGCGCTTCCTACCATGGCGACGGCCAATGCCATGTTCGAGCGGCTCGCCGCGGTGTATCGCCGTCTCTTCTCGGCCGAATGCCGGCCATCCATCGTTCTCGCGCACGGCGCACGCGAACTGCACCAGGGCTTTCAGGCCGCATTGCCGCGCGGTGGGAGGGTCGAACGTCCCTATTCCAATGGGGACGGGACGGAAGAACCCTCGGAAACGACCGCGTCGGCCGCCTGCGCGGCCTGGATTGCCGATGACCGCAGAAAGGCTTTCCTGGCCGATGCCGGTGCCGGCACCATCGACCAGGCCATCCTGGCCGTGCTGCCGAGCCGGCACCAGTCGCTGCGGCTCCTTGGCCTCATGCGGCGGGTTCTCATTCTCGACGAGGTGCATGCCTACGACGCCTACATGCAGCGGGAGATGGAGCGGCTGCTCGAGTTTCAGGCGGGGCTCGGCGGGTCGGCGATTCTCTTGTCCGCAACCCTGCCGTTGTCCATCCGCCGGCGTTTGACCGACGCCTTCGCAAAGGGGCTGGACGGGGACACTGGCGCCGGCGACGACAGCATGGACTATCCCCTTGCCACGGTCTGCGCCGGGGAAACTCGATTCGCGAAGAGGGTGGCCGGCCAGGCCGGACGTGCGCGCTCGCTTCCCGTCCGGTTCCTGCGGTCTCCCGACGATGCGCTGGAAAAAGTCGAACGGGCGGCGCGCGCCGGCAATGCGGTGCTCTACATCCGGAACACGGTCGATGATGCGCTGGACGCCCATGCCGCGCTTGCCTCCCGGGGACTCGCGCCCGGTCTGTTCCACGCCAGGTATGCGCTCGTTGACCGTCTGAATATCGAGAACCGGGTCGTGGAAGCGTTCGGAAGACGCAGCACGCGTCCCGGACGTTCGGGTCGAATTCTGGTCGCAACTCAGGTCGTCGAACAGTCGCTCGATCTCGACTTCGACACCCTGGTGACCGACCTCGCCCCGATCGACCTTCTGATCCAGCGTGCGGGAAGGCTGTGGCGGCACGACCGCCCGGAGCGCGAGGGTCGTCCGGAGCTGATCGTGGTCGGGCCGGAACCCGTCAAGGACGCGGACGAGAAGTGGTTCAGCCGCGCATTCCCGCGCACCGCGTACGTTTACCGGGATCACGCTCGCCTCTGGCTCACGGCCAGGGTGCTCGAAAACGCCGGCGCGATCACGAGTCCCGGAGGGCTTCGAACGCTCGTCGAGTCCGTTTACGGCGAAGAGGCGGGGGAAGGTATTCCGGCTGACCTGCAAGGAAGCCTCTTCGAGACCGAGGGGAGGGCGGGGGCGGACCGCGGAGTGGCCACCGCCAATCTCCTTGACTTCACCGCAGGATATGTTCGAGATGGGGGCGCTTGGGAAGTCGATGTGAGGACACCGACCCGGCTCGACGACGACCCGTCGGTCACGTTGCGGCTCGCGCGAGTCCGTGACGGCCGGGTCGAGCCGTACGCGCTTGACTCCGCGCCGGAGGAGGCGTGGCGGGCCTGGCGGCTGAGTGAGGCAAGTGTCTCGGCCCGGCGCGTCACCGGTGAAGCGGTGCCGGCGGAGCACGCCGAGGCGGCACGGTCCGCCAAGGCGGACTGGAACCGGTACGATTCGGACAAGATCCTGGTGGTGCTCGACCAGGCCGATTGCGCGGGCGGATCGTGGTCCGGAGCGGTGGCGTCAGGAGGGAGTGTGTCGTTCAAGAAGAGACTGCGATACGATTCGTCGACCGGTTTGACGTGGATGGAATGCAGGTAGTGACGGGTGACGCGCCAGGGGATTCGCTCCAGGCGGTTTTCAACCTGATCGACGAGCCGTGGTTGCCCGTCCGGCGGCAAAGCGGTGCGGTCGAGCTCATCCAGCCCTGGCGGATCAATGCGCGCGTCGGCGACGACCCCTTCGTCTCGTTTGCCTGGCCGCGCCCCGACTTCAACGGGGCCGCCCACGAGCTTCTGCTCGGTTTGCTGACCACCGCGGCAGCGCCGACCGACGAAGACGAGTGGGAGGATTGGTGGATGGACCCGCCGTCCCCGGAACGGCTCGAGCGACGATTCTCGGCGGTCGCTCACGCTTTCGACCTGGATGGCCCCGGTCCGCGGTTCCTGCAGGACCTCGATCCCCTCGAGGGTGCGGACGACAAAGAAGTTGCTTCCCTCCTCATCGATGCTCCGGGCGCGCTGACCGTCCGCAACAACGCGGACCTCTTCGTGAAGAGAGGGGTCGCGCCGGTCCTCTCCCGCGCCGCGGCCGCCATGGCCCTCTACACGTTGAACAGCTACGCGCCGGCGGGCGGGGCCGGTCACCGAACTTCGCTGCGCGGCGGCGGCCCGTTGACTACCCTGGTCATTGCCAGTCATCCGACTCATGGCGACACCCTCTGGGGGCGGCTCTGGCCCAATGTCGAGAGCCGCGAGCAAATCGAGGCGCGCGCGACCGGCGCCGTGCTCGAAGACGACCCGGATGCGATTTTTCCCTGGCTCGTTCCGACGCGAGCTTCCAACCGGAAGGCGGGCGGGAGACCGACCCCCCCCGCCGATGTCCATCCCCTGCACGTATATTGGGCCATGCCGCGGCGCGTTCGGCTCCTGTTCCAGCCGGCAAAGGGCCGGAGGTGCGGCCTCACGGCTACGGAAGACTCCATCGTCGCCTTGGCCTACCGGACCAGGAACTACGGGACCGACTACTCGGGGGGCTTCGAGCATCCCCTGACGCCGTACTACCGCCAGAAGGCATCGTCGGTCCTGAAGCTTCCCGTTCACCCAAGTCCTGGCGGCATCAGCTATCGGTCGTGGCCGGGCCTCGTCGTGCGGAGCAAGGATGGGCTTCGGGAGCCTGCGCCGGTGATTCGGCACTGGGTACGGTCGCGGGCGGGAAGCGCGGGCGACAGCCGCTTCGCTGCGTTCGGATATGACATGGACAACATGAAGGCGCGAAGCTGGGTGGAAGCGGAGATGCCGCTCTGGTCTTTCGACGGCGACATCCAGGAGCAACTCGGCGAATTTGTCCGGCGGATCGTCGCCGCGGCCGATACCGCGGCCCGTCTCGTCATCGGGGCGGTCAAGTCAGCGACACATGATCGAGTCGGTGACGCGAAGGGTGACTACGGGTTCATTGCGGAGCGGTTCTATCGGGATACGGAGGAGGCGTTCCACGCTGCCGTGACCCGGGCAATTTCTCTCTTCAGGGTGAATCCGGAAGCCGACGATCCCGCGATCGACGCGCGTCGGCGGTGGGCGCCGGTCGTGGAGCGGGCGGCGCTTCGTCTGTTCGACGAGTACGCTCCCTCGGACGGACTGGAAGACCGTGACATGCATCGGCATGTCAAGGCACGGTTCTACCTGACGCTCGCGCTTCGTGGGCATGGAAAGGCCGGCAGGTCCCTGTTCGACGGCGACCTCGGAATTCGCGCGCCCAAGGCCGGCCGCGCGCGAAGTGGTGAGCGGGAGGCGGCATGACGGATTCGGTGCAGCGGGGCGGCGCTTCGATTGCGTACGAATGGTGGCGCGCCTTGAACCCGAAGGGGACTGCACAATCGGGTTCTCAACGAGCGGCGCTCGCGCGAATGCGACGGGCGGGGACGCCGGTTGAAGTGATGCTGGTGCCGGAGGCAATGCGCCTCGTGGCGAGGCTGCCGCGAGATCCCGACCGAGTCGCCACGCTGGCGGGTGTCCTGGCCCATGTCCGGGAGTCGGACGAACGGCTCGTCGCCCGCGTGATCGGCCGAACTGCGCTCGACGATGTCCACGCGGCACTCCTGTCCGAAGGCCGATTCCGGCGCCTTCTCCAGACGCCGGGCAGCGATCTCATGGAGCCGATGCGTCGACTCGTTCGCATGATGAAGGGGAGGGTCAACGTCCCCGATATCGCGGCCGCTGTCCTCTTCTGGGGAGACGTGGTCAGGAAGCGTTGGATCTTCGATTACTACGGGGTTTCGGCCGACCTCCGGTCGGCGGACGGCGAAGACGGGTCGCCTGATTCACGGCAACGGGAAGGATAGGAATCCGAGCATGACCGACTTTCTGCAGCTTCACCTGCTCACCGCGTACGGGCCCTCCAATCTCAATCGGGACGATACCGGCCGGCCCAAGAGCGTCGTCTTCGGTGGCGTACCGCGTCTTCGCGTCTCCTCGCAGAGCCTGAAGCGTGCGTGGCGGACGTCGGATGTCTTCGCCACCCGGCTCGAAGGCCATCTCGCGGCGCGCACGCAGCGGCTCGGCAAGGACGTGCTCGACCGGCTGCTCGAGGGGGGGATGGACGAAGACGAGGCGCTGGAGGTGGCCCGTGGCATCGGCCGCGTATTCGGCAAGATCAAGGCTGAGAACGACGAGGCGCCCACCTTCACCGAGCAGCTTGCCTTCGTCTCGCCCGAGGAGCGGGCGAGGGCTTTCGCGCTCGCCGACCAGGCGCTGGACGGTGAATCCGTCGAGGCGCCTGCGGCCGAAGAGCTGCTCGGGAAGGTCGACACGGCGGCCGACATCGCCATGTTCGGACGCATGCTCGCGGACAATCCGAAGTTCAGCCGCGAGGCGGCGGTGCAGGTCGCGCACGCCATCACCACGCATCGCGCCATCGCGGAAGACGACTACTACACCGCGGTGGACGATCTCAAGGCCCGCGACGCGCCGGACGACGCCGGAGCCGGTTTCGTCGGCGTTCAGGAGTTCGGCGCGGGAGTGTTCTACCTCTACATCTGCGTGGACCGTGGTCTGCTGCTCGGTAATCTCGGCGACGCGCGGTCCGTGCGGGATGCAAGCCTGGCAGCCCTCGTCGAGGCCGCGGCAACCGTCTCTCCGGGAGGCAAGCAGGCGAGCTTCGCGAGTCGCGCCCGCGCGTTCCACGTGCGCGCCGAGAGAGGCTCGGCTCAGCCGCGAAGCCTCGCCGCCGCGTTTCTCGCGCCCGTCACGGGCAGCAGTCAGGGCACGGGGTCCATCGAGGCACTCGAGGACTTTCAGGGTCGGCTGGACGCGGCGTACGGGCCGTGCGCGGACGCCTCGTACACGATGAGCGTCGAGCGAGGTGAAGGGACGTTGGAGAAACTGATCGCTTTCGCGGTGAGCTGAACCCATGCGTTTCCTGCTCTTCACTCTGTACGCTCCCATCGGCTCGTTCGGCGAGATCGCGGTCGGCGAACGCCGCATGAGCTGGGCACGGCCCGGGCGCTCCGCCGTGCTCGGGCTGGTGGCCGCTGCGCAGGGAATCGCGCGCACGGACGAGGATGCCCATCAGCGCCTCGAGACCGGGCTCCACTACGCCGTCCGAACGGACGCACCCGGTCGACCCCTGACCGACTACCATACCGCCCAGACACCGAAGGCCCGCAAGGGGCGAAGGTTCGCGACCAGGCGGAAGGAGTTGGACTCGGACGGACTCCATACCGTGCTCTCGGTCCGTGAATGGCGGACGGATGCCTGTTTCACGGTTTCCCTGTGGGCGCGCGCCAGCCACAACGTGGACCTTGACGGGGTCGCCGCGGCTCTCCGGCACCCGCGCTTCGTGCTCTACGTCGGCCGAAAGTCGGCCCCGCTCGGCTTGCCGCTCAACCCGGAGGTCGTCGAGGCGGACACGTTCCTGTCCGCCTTCGAAGCACGGCAGCCGAACGACGAAGAGCGAAGGGTTCTTCAGCGTATCCATTCACCTGGCACGGAACGGCGCATGGTCGCGTTCGACCACGACGCACCCGGAGCACCCGCCGGGACCCGGGTCGAAAGACGGCGCGATGGAATTGTCAGTCGCTCGCGCTGGCAGTTCACGGATCGACTGGAGCGAGTAGCGCCACTGCAGGAAAGCGAAGGAGCATGACGACGTCGCTCTACCTCTCCCGTGCTCGGCTCAAGCGCGACGCTTCGGTGGCGGCGCTCGCGCCGTTGCTGCTGGGGACATCCGGCTCAGGCGGGCCTGCCCGACAACCCGGGCACCATCTCGTCTGGTCACTGTTCGCAGACGATCCAGATCGACGCCGGGACTTTCTTTGGCGTGAAATGGAGACCGGGGAGTTTCTCATTCTGTCCGCCCGGCCGCCGGAAGACCGACACGGTCTGTTCGAGATGGAGGAGCCGAAGCCTTTCATGCCGGCGTTCGAAGCGGGTGACAGACTCCGTTTTTCGTTGCGCGCCAATCCGGTCATCCGGCGGCGTCACGTCTCGCGCCGCCGCTCCGTCAAGCACGACGTGGTGATGGACGCGTTGCGCTCCCTTCCTGAGGGAGATCGTTCCGAGCATCGATTGCGGGCCGTGTGCGAACAGGGTCACGCATGGCTCGAACGACAGGGGGAAAGGGCCGGCTTCGCCATCTCCGCGGGCGGGGTGCGCGTGGACGGGTACGATCGACATCGTGTCTCTCGACGGGGAGCGGACCGTCCCATGTCGTACGCGACTCTCGACTTCGAAGGACTCTTGACCGTCAGTGACCCCGGGTCCTTTCCGGTCGCCATTGCGCGCGGCTTCGGGGCCGCCAAGGCGTACGGCTGTGGCCTCATGCTGATCCGACGGCCCTGAGGTTCCGCGCGGATCGGCGCAATCGCCCGGGGACAAGGATCTCGAGGTCTAAGCAACGTGAAATGGCGAGATATCAAGGCGCGAATCGAGGAGGGCGAAGGGCTTCGTATCGAGTTCAAGCGCGGGCTGGGCGACTTGACTGCCGTCGGAAGAGCGATGTGCGCGTTCGCGAATTCCAAGGGCGGGGTGATCATCGCCGGAGTCACCGATTCGGCCGAGATTGTCGGAGTCGGCGAGGATGCGGACCGGGTACGCGAGCGCCTCACGTCCTTTCTTCAGACAGGCTTGAGTGCGCCGGTTCACGCACGTTTGGGATTCCACGAGGCGCCGGACGGCTCGGTGCACTGGGTCGAGGTTCCGCGCCAGCGCGGATTCGAACCCCTGCGCTGCAGCGGCCGCGTATGGGTCCGCCGGGAACGCAGCAGCGTCGAGCCGTCCCCGTCGGAGCTCCAGGAGCTCTACAACACGTTCGGGTACATCCTGACCGAAGAGCGTGCAATCCAGGATGCAGCCCCGACGCACATCGATCCGGATGCCTTTCGCACCTACTTGCACCGGTTGGGATTCGACACCACCGACGATCCGCAGCCCGACAGCACGGACGATCTTCGCAATCGCGACGTCATCGTCGAGATCGGCGACGAGCTTCGCGCGACGCTCTACGGCGCATTGGCGTTCGGCAAGGACCCGCAGCGCTATCCACAGACCAGGAACTTCCGCATCGAGTGCGTGGCCTACGCGGGCGAGGATCGCGCGGCGGACGTGCTGCAGGTCGCTAACGCGGCCGGTCGGATCGACGAGCAGGTGGAACGGGCGACCGGATGGCTTCTCGGGCTCGGCCGTTTCGAGTCGTATCGCGATCTGGTCCGGGAGGATCGCTATCTGCTGCCCCGCACGGCGGTACGCGAGGCGCTCGTGAATGCCGTGGTCCACCGGGACTATTCGATTACGGGGTCGAAGATTCTCCTGGAAGTGTTCGATCGACGCGTGGACATCACGAGCCCCGGCGCGCTGCCCAACCACATGACGGTGGAGAGGGTCCGTGCCGGCGCCAATCCACGCTCGAGAAACGAGGCCATGGCCCATTTCATGTCCGCCATGGGCTTCATGGAGCAACGCGGAAGGGGCTGGCTGATCATGCGAAGAGAGATGCGCGCGTTCAACGGAACGGAGCCGGACCTGACGCACGATGAGCGCAACAAGTTCGTCAAGGTCACGTTCCACCTCGGCCCGGGCGAGCGGGGAGGAGTGGCCGGGTGACCAGACGACGGTGGTTCGATCCCTTGCGCATCGGCGGAACCGCCTTCCTGAACGCAGGTGGCGAATCTTCCGCGGGCCGCTCCGCACGTGGGTCGCGAGCAGCGTGACGAAGGGCGGCGGCGGACGACGCGCGGTCGAAGAGAGATTCTGAGCATCGTGTCCGCCACCCCGGGAATTGCACCGCCCCGTCCCATTCCCATCAAGGATCGCGCATCCATCCTGTTCGTCGAGAAAGGGCGGCTCGATGTCCTGGACGGCGCCTTCGTCGTCGTCGATCGGAGCGGTGTGCGCACGCACATTCCCGTCGGAGGGCTTGCATGCCTGATGCTGGAGCCGGGCGCCCGTGTCTCCCATGCGGCCGTTGCCCTCGCCGCGCGGGTCGGGTGTCTACTGGTCTGGGTGGGCGAGGCGGGCGTGCGCCTCTATTCGGCCGGACAGCCGGGTGGGGCGCGTGCAGACCGCCTGCTTCATCAGGCCCGACTGGCTCTGGACCCGGATGCCCGCCTCAAGGTGGTGCGAAAGATGTACGACATGCGTTTCGGTGAACCCGCCCCGCAGCGCCGATCCGTCGATCAACTGCGCGGAATCGAAGGCGCGCGCGTGAAGCGCCTTTATGAGACGCTGGCCCGAAGGCACAGCGTGAAGTGGAAGGGCCGCCGATACGAACCTGGCGACTGGCATGCCGCGGACCTCCCGAACCGTTGCCTGAGCCAGGCGACCGCGTGCCTCTACGGGCTGGCCGAATCAGCCGTTCTCGCTGCAGGGTATGCCCCCGCCATCGGATTCCTGCATACCGGCAAGCCTCAATCATTCGTCTACGATGTGGCCGACGTCTACAAGTTTGAAACGGTGGTTCCGATTGCGTTCCAGGTGGCCGGACAGGCGGAACGGAGAAAGCAACCCGCGGCCGGTGATCCGATCGGCGAGGTCAGACGAGGCTGCCGCGACAGTTTCCGCAAGTCCGGACTTCTGAACCGGCTCATCCCCGGCATCGAGGAGATGCTCGCGGCAGGTGGAATCGAGCCGCCGTCGCCCCCGGACGAAGCTCAACCGATAGCAATTCCCGAGGAGCCGAGCGGTGATGTTGGTCATCGCGGTTAATGGCGCCCCGCCGAGGCTGCGCGGGCGGCTCGCCGTGTGGTTGCTGGAGATCCGGGCGGGCGTCTACGTCGGCAACTATTCCCGGAGGACCCGAGAGATGATCTGGTCGCAAGTTCGGGAGGAGATTGAAGACGGGGACGCCATCATCGCCTGGGCCGTGTCGAACGACGCGGGCTACGATTTCGACACCTGTGGCGTCAATCGGCGTGTTCCGGTGGATATGGACGGCATGAAACTCGTCCAGTTCCTGCCTCAATCAACCGATGCCGAGAAAGCAATTCAAGACGCCGTTCCGCACGCCTGAGCCGTGCGTTCTCCAAACGCCAATAAGTTGGTACGGTTGAAAGGTCCTAAAAAATTATATTAAAACAATCTAGTATGAGAAGAGTGTTCCCCGCCCGCGCGGGGATGAACCGTTGCTTGGATGGCCCATTGCTGTGTCTTCATCGTGTTCCCCGCCCGCGCGGGGATGAACCGATGCCAATCCAATGGCAGTTCTGGCGGTCCATGTGTTCCCCGCCCGCGCGGGGATGAACCGGCATGGACCACGATTGCGGTCACCCAGGGGCCGTGTTCCCCGCCCGCGCG
>JAPOPW010000048.1 GCA_026712715.1 Immundisolibacterales bacterium
CTGGCGAAATTGCCAGTAGGAGACGACGGCAGGATTATTCCGGAAACTCAATCACGACCCGTGATCGATGCCACTGAAATCCCGCACTCTTGCCGTATGTCGTGATGCCACTTCGGAATAATCCGGGCTCCGGAATAATGGCGCTTATTCCGAATTCGGAATAAGCGCCATGCGTACGCGCTCGACCGCTACGAGGACCTCACGGGCTGGAAGGCGCCTGCCGCGGGCGGGCCGCCGCGGCACACGTTGAAGGCGGAGAAGGTGCGGCTCGACACCGCGGCCCGGCTGACCATCGCCGCGGAGCTCGGCCATTCGAGGCTCGAAATCGCCCGTCAGTATTGTGGATAGGTCGAGGTGGAACCGCCGCGCCGGGAAGCGTGCTGACGACGCGGCGGTTCGCGGCACATGGCGGCTTCGATGTCCCATCCCGGCTCTGGAAGAACTCCCGGAGGACCGGCAATTTCTGCCCTTCATTGCTCGTGGAGATCCCCTCTCGGAGAGTCGCACAAAGATCCGGCTTTGGGTTTCAGGCGGTCACGCCGGGTCTCTAGATGTCCGCGGGATTTCTCGTGGGAACAAATCGATCTGATTCGATGTAAATTATTGATTTTATGGAATAAAATAGAAACTATTGGCTCCCCGGGAGGGACTCGAACCCCCGACCTAGTGGTTAACAGCCACCCGCTCTACCGGCTGAGCTACCGAGGAACGGGCGGGATCGTAAGGGTCCGGCGAGGCTGCGGTCAATGCCCGGTGTCGCCCCGAGCCGAAGAACGTACCCTCTTCGACGATGCCCGGCGCGCATGCGACGGTGGCGGTACCGGGGCGGTGCGACGCCGGCTTCCGGGTTCCGCTCCGTGGCGCCGCCTATTCGGTGCCCATCGCTTCGCCGAGGCGGTCGAGGGCGGCCTCGAGGTTCTCCATGCTGGTGGCGAACGACAGGCGCATGAAGCCCGGGGACCCGAAGGCCGAGCCCGGCACGACCGCCACCTTCGCGACCTCGAGCAGCCATTCCGCGTAGGCGATATCGTCGTTCGTGTTCCTGTGCGCCTCGATGGCCCCCCCGAAATCCGGAAAGGCGTAGAACGCGCCCCGGGCGGGAATGCAGCTCACCCCCCGAAGCTCGTTCAGGCGACGGTTCACGTAGTCGTGGCGTTCGTGGAAGATGCGGCTTCGCTCCTCGACGTAGGAGTGGTCCCCGGAGATCGCCGCCGCCGCGGCCGCCTGCGAAACGGAGCAGGGGTTGGAGGTGCACTGCGACTGGATCTTGCGCATGGCGGCGCTGATCTCGTCCGGAGCAGCCGCGTAGCCGATGCGAAAGCCGGTCATCGCGTATGCCTTCGAGACGCCGTTCAGCACCACGGTACGGTCCGTGAGGTCCGGGGCCGCGTTCAGGATGTTCGAGAACGGCTCGTCGTCCCACATGATCTTCTCGTACATGTCGTCGGTCGCCACCACGATGCCCGGATGACGGCGCAGCACCTCGGCGAGCCCCGCGAGCTCGTCCCGGCGGTAGCATGCTCCGGTCGGGTTGGACGGGCTGTTGAGGATGAGCAGCCGGGTGCGCGGGGTGATCGCCGCCTCGAGCTGCTCCGGGGACATCTTGAACCCGGACGACGCATCCGTTTCCACCACCACCGGCACGCCCCCCGCGAGGACCACGATGTCGGTGTAGGACACCCAGTACGGCGCCGGCACGATTGCTTCGTCGCCCGTGTCGACGAGCGCCTGAACGAGGTTGTAGAGCGAGTTCTTGCCGCCGCTCGACACCACGATCTGGGAGGCGCGGTACTCGAGATCGTGGTCCCGCTTCATCTTGTCTATGATCGCTCCCTTGATCTCCGGCGTGCCGTCGACGGCGGTGTAGCGAGTCTGGCCGGCGTCCATCGCGTTCCGCGCCGCCTCGAGCACGAAGTCGGCGGTATCGAAGTCGGGCTCTCCGGCGCCGAGGCCGATGACGTTGTGCCCCGCTTCCCGGAGCCGGCGGGCCTTGTCCGTGACCGCGATGGTGGGAGATTCCTTGATGGCGTGGGCTCGGTTCGAGAGATTCACGGAACGCGCTCCTGGTTCGACGGGCGCACGGCGGCGGCCCGGTTGGAATTGAACGGGCGCCATTGTAGGCGACACGGGTCCATGTGATGGCACGGCGGAACGGAAACGGAGCTCCCGGGAGCGACCGTGGCCAACGGTTCGAGCTCCAGGCCGAGTTCCGCCCCTCCGGCGACCAGGGGCCGGCGGTCGCGGCGCTGGTGGATGGCCTGGGCGACGGGCTGGCCCACCAGACCCTTCTCGGCGTGACCGGATCCGGCAAGACCTTCACCATCGCCAACGTCATTTCGACGGTTCAGCGGCCGACCCTCGTGCTCGCTCCCAACAAGACGCTCGCCGCCCAGCTCTACGGGGAGATGCGCGAGTTCTTCCCGAGCAACGCCGTCGAGTACTTCGTCTCGTACTACGACTACTACCAGCCCGAGGCGTATATCCCCTCCACCGACACCTACATCGAGAAGGACGCGTCGATCAACGAGCACGTGGAGCAGATGCGCCTGTCCGCCACCAAGGCGCTTCTCGAGCGCCCGGACACGATCATCGTGGCCACCGTCTCGGCGATCTACGGGCTCGGAGATCCCGAACGATTCCACGCCATGGTGCTGCACCTCGTGCGCGGCGGGCGCATCGATCAGCGCGACCTTCTGCGCCGGCTCGCCGATCTCCAGTACAAGCGCACCTCGCTCGAGCTTCGCCGCGGCAACTACCGGGTGCGCGGCGACGTCATCGACGTCTACCCGGCGGAGTCCGAGCGCGAGGCGGTCCGGATCGAGCTCTTCGACGACGAGATCGAGAGCCTCGCGCGCTTCGACCCCCTCACCGGCGAGACGGCGGGGAGCATTCCGCGCTACACGATCTATCCGAAGAACCACTACGTCACTCCGCGCGACACGGTGGTCGACGCGATCGACGCGATCCGTGAAGAGCTGGCCGAGCGGCTGAACGAGCTGCGCGACGGGCAGATGCTGCTCGAGGCCCAGCGCCTCGAGCAGCGCACGCGCTTCGACCTCGAGATGCTTCAGGAGATCGGGCACTGCAAGGGTATCGAGAACTACTCCCGATACCTCTCGGGCCGGGCGCCCGGCGAGCCTCCTCCCACCCTGTTCGACTACCTGCCTCACGAGTCGCTTCTCGTCATCGACGAGAGCCACGTCACCGTGCCGCAGCTCGGCGCGATGTACCGGGGGGACCGATCGCGAAAGGAGACCCTGGTGCGCTACGGGTTCCGCCTCCCGTCCGCCCTCGACAATCGCCCGCTCCGTTTCGACGAGTTCGAGACCATTTCTCCCCAGACGCTGTTCGTTTCGGCCACCCCGGGACCCTACGAGCGGGAACGGTCCGGGGAGGTGGTGGAGCAGCTCGTGCGACCCACCGGGCTCGTCGACCCGCAAGTGGAGGTACGTCCCGCCATCACCCAGGTGGACGACGTGCTCGGCGAGATCAACCGGCGGGCGGGAGTGGGGGAGCGGGTGCTCGTCACCGTCCTCACCAAGCGCATGGCCGAGGACCTGACCGAGTACCTCGCCGAGCACGGGGTGCGGGTCCGTTACCTCCACTCGGACATCGACACGGTCGAGCGGGTCGAGATCATCCGCGATCTGAGGCTGGGGGAATTCGACGTCCTCGTCGGCATCAACCTGCTACGGGAGGGCCTCGACATGCCGGAGGTATCGCTCGTCGCGATCCTCGACGCCGACAAGGAGGGGTTCCTGCGCTCCGAGCGTTCGCTCATCCAGACGATCGGGCGGGCCGCGCGCAACATCAACGGCACCGCCATCCTGTACGCCGATGCACGGACCGACTCCATGTCCCGCGCAATCGGGGAGACCGATCGGCGCCGGTCGCGCCAGGTCGACTACAACCGGGAGCACGGGGTGACCCCGCGCGGAATCCGCAAGGCGGTCACCGACATCATGGAAGGGGCGCGCCATGGTCCGGCCGCGCACCCGCGCAAGTTCGCGCAAGCGGCGAAGACCCTGGTTCGCGATGCGGCGATCGGCCGGGACGAGCTGGACGCGCGCATCGCGGAGCTCGAACGCCGGATGTTCAAGCACGCGGACGACCTCGAGTTCGAGGAAGCGGCCCGGATCCGCGATCGGATCCAGCAGCTCCAGGCCGCCGGGCTGGGGCTCGCGGGCTGAGTCCGTCAGTACCTCCGGGTTTCCCGGGCGATTCTCCGCGACGGGCGCGGTTGAACGGGCGCCGGCGGTGCCGATTCCGAGAGTCCGGGCGACGCGGGGGATTGCCCGGGAGCCTGCGGAAAGGTATCTTTCCCGCCGGCCAGGCGCGTAGCTCAGTGGTAGAGCACTACCTTGACATGGTAGGGGTCGCTGGTTCAATCCCAGCCGCGCCTACCACCCTTCGGTCCTGATCTCGCCCGCTCCGGCGCCGCATCGGGCCGCTGGCCCGCGCGGGCGGAGCCTTCGAGAACGATGCGCCCGAAACGCGCGCCTGCCCCGACTCGATCCTTGCGACGGCGGCCGGCATCGACCCGAAAGCCGGCGCCGGACCCCGGACGGCACGATTCAGTCGGCGGCCTCCTTCAGCCCGGCCCCGGGTGGAGGCGCCTTCGACGCCACCTCTTGCGCAAGGGCGGCGACCGCCGCATCCAGCGCCAGGGTCTCCTGCCGGCGGGTCCCGAGGCGGCGCACCGTGACCGTGCCTTCGTCCGCCTCGGAGCGGCCCGCGACGAGAATGACCGGAACCTTCGACACGCTGTGCTGGCGTACCTTGTAGGAGATCGTCTCGTTGCGGACATCGGCCCGGGCCCGCAGGCCCGCCGCTTCGAGCCGGCGCACGCATTCGCGGGCATGTTCGTCCGCATCCGACACGACGGTGGCCACGACGGCCTGGACCGGAGCCAGCCAGAGCGGAAGGCTGCCCGCGTAGTGCTCGATCAGGATTCCCGCGAACCGCTCGAGGGAACCGAACAATGCCCGGTGCAGCATTACCGGAACGTGCTTGCGGCCGTCCTCGCCGACGTAGGCGGCGCCGAGCCGCTCCGGCAGGTTGAGGTCGACCTGCAGGGTGCCGCACTGCCAGTCCCGGCCGATCGCGTCGCGCAGCACGAACTCGAGCTTCGGGCCGTAGAAGGCGCCCTCGCCGGGATTCACGGTGTACTCGAGCCCGGTGGACTCGACCGCCGACAGGAGCGCCGCCTCCGCCCGGTCCCAGATCTCGTCCGCGCCGACCCGCCGCTCGGGCCGATCGGCGAACTTGATGTGCACGTCGGCGAAGCCGAAGTCGCGGTAGATGCTGAGGATGAGCTCGCACACTCCCCGGCACTCGGCGGTGATCTGCTCGGGGGTGCAGAAGATGTGGGCGTCGTCCTGGGTGAACGCGCGCACCCGCAGCAGCCCGTGCAGGGCGCCGGACGGCTCGAACCGGTGCACCTTGCCGAACTCGCTCAGGCGAAGCGGCAGGTCCTTGTAGCTCGTGATGCCGTGGTTGAAGACCTGGAGGCTGCCCGGGCAGTTCATCGGCTTGAGCGCAAACACCCGTTCGTCCTGCGTCTCGGTGGTGTACATGTGCTCGGCGAACGTCTCCCAGTGTCCGGACGCTTCCCAGAGCGACCGATCCATGATGTCCGGTGTGTTGACCTCCCGGTAGCCGGCCGCATCCTGGCGCGCGCGCATGTAGTCGATGAGGCCCTGGAACAGGGTCCAGCCGTCGGGGTGCCAGAACACCGCTCCCGGCGCCTCTTCCTGGAAGTGGAAGAGGTCCATCTGGCGTCCGAGCCGGCGGTGGTCGCGCCGTTCCGCTTCCTCGAGGCGCCGCAGGTGTGCCCGCAACGCCTTCGGATCCGCCCAGGCGGTGCCGTAGATGCGCTGGAGCATGGGGTTGCTCGAGTCTCCGCGCCAGTAGGCTCCCGCCACCGAAGTAAGCTTGAACGCCGTGCCGAGCCGCCCGGTCGACGGGAGATGCGGTCCACGGCACAGATCGATGAACGCTCCCTGGCGGTAGACGGTGATCGCCTCGCCCTCGGAGATGCTCTCGACGATCTCAGCCTTGTACTCCTCGCCGATGCCGCGAAAGAACTCCACCGCTTCGGCGCGGTCCCAGACCTCGCGCTCAACGGGCTCGTCGCGGGCCACGATCGCGCGCATCCGTTCCTCGATCCGTTCGAGGTCGTCGGGGGTGAACGGCTCGTCGCGGGCGAAGTCGTAGTAGAAGCCGTTCTCGATGGTGGGGCCGATGGTGACCTGGGTGCCGGGATAGAGCTCCTTGACGGCCTCCGCGAGGACGTGGGCCGCATCGTGGCGCAGGAGGTCGAGCCCGTCGGGCTCGGACCGGGTGACGACGCAAGCGCGTACGTCGGTTTCGATGAGGGCGGCAAGATCGCGCAGCTCGTCGTCGACGCGCAGGGCGACGGCGTCGCGAGCGAGCCGCCGGCCGATGGACTCGGCGAGCTCGATCCCGCTGATCGGATTGTCGAACCGGCGGACGGTCCCGTCGGGGAGGGTGATGTTCGGCATGATGGGGTCCTCGTTACCCGGAGGCGCACGTTCGATGCGATCGAGCCGGTGATGTTGGCGAAAAGCGCGCGCAGGCTACCGAATCGGAGGTGGGATGGCAACGCGCCGTGCCCGAGCGTGACAGCGCGTGGGCGCAAGGCCACCGGCGCCCGAATTTCGTTCTGTCACCGTTATCTCCGGGCCTTGCAGGGTTGAGAATCCCTTGTCGCGTGCGTATGATTCGCACCCCTGGCGGCGGCCGGCGCCGTGCGTAGCCACGTCGCACGGCGAGGTTCGTGAAGTCGCGACAGTGGAGGAGTTGGCATCGCTGCAGAAAAGCGTAATCGCGTAAACGGCGAAATCCGGGCCGAGAAGCTCCGATTGATCGGAGAGGACGGAACCCAGCTCGGGATTGTCTCCGTGGAAGAAGCGCTGGCGGAAGCCGAGGAAAGGGGCTTCGACGTCGTCGAGATGTCCCCCAACGCCGACCCGCCCGTTTGCCGACTGATGGATTACGGCAAGTTCCAGTTCCAACAGAGCAAGAAGAGACAGGCCGCGCGGCGCAAGCAGTTGCAGACCCAGATCAAGGAGGTCAAGTTTCGGCCGGGCACGGATGATGGCGACTATCAGGTCAAGCTGAGAAACCTGCGACGATTTCTCGATCATGGACACAAGATCAAGGTCACGTTGTGGTTCCGGGGACGGGAAATGGCTCACCAGGATCTCGGACTCAGGCTCCTCAGGCGCATCGAGGGCGATCTGGAAGAAGACGCGAAAATCGAGCAGTTCCCGAAGCTGGAGGGGAGGCGGCTTGCCATGGTGATGACACCGAGAAGGCCGCCGTCGATCCGGCCGGGGCGCAAGCCGACCGAGGAGCGGGAGATGGATGCAGGCGCGGCCGGGGAGGGCGTGCATGCCCGGGCCCCGAGTACCGGCGAGACGGTACGTGACGAGGCCGCCGCCGCCGGCTGAGCCGTTCCGACGGGACGAAAGGACGAATCAACATGCCCAAGATGAAGAGCAACCGGGGAGCGGCGAAGCGATTCAAGCGCGCCGCCAACGGCAGCTTCCGGAGCCGGCAGTCGTACCGGAGCCACATCCTTACCAAGAAGGCCCCGAAGCGCAAGCGTCAGCTTCGTTCTCCGGCCACTGTCGACCCGGCCGACGTCCCGAACGTCCGCCGACTGTTGCCATACGCCTGATTCGGAGACCCGGCGATGCCTCGAGCAAGGAATCCCGTGCAGTCCCGCGCCCGCCGGAAGAAGATTCTCAAGCAGGCGAAGGGATACTACGGAGCAAGAAGCCGCAGCTTTCGCGTTGCCAAGCAGGCTGTCATCAAGGCCGGTCAGTACGCGTACCGGGACCGGCGGCAGCGCAAGCGGCAGTTCCGCGCGTTGTGGATTGCGCGCATCAACGCCGCCGCCCGCGAGAACGGTCTTTCGTACAGCCGTTTCATGAACGGGCTCGACAAGGCGGGCATCGCCCTCGACCGCAAGATCCTGGCCGAGCTCGCGGTCGAGGACAAGGCGGCGTTCGGGGTGATTGCCCGGCAGGCCGCAGCGGCTCTCTGATCCGACTCCGGGGCGGGGTCCCGCCCGACCGCCCACATCATCGGCGCCGCCCGTTCACTGCCCCTTGGCGGCTCGGCTTGCAGCGAAAATGTTGACCGAAATCGAAAACCTCGAAGCGCAGGCCCTGGCCGCGCTTGCGGCGGCCGCGGGGCGTGAAGAAGTCGAGAGCGTCCGGACGCGGTACCTGGGTCGTCAGGGGGTGGTGACGGACCGCCTGAGGAGTCTCGGATCGCTGCCTCCCGATGCCCGGCCCGCGGCCGGCCAAGCGCTCAATCGTATCAAGAACGCGATTCAGGAGGCCGCACAATCACGCCGTGTCGCGCTCTCCCGGGCGGCCGAGGATGCAGAGCTCGAAGAGGGGCGCATCGACGTCACGCTCCCCGGGCGCGGCCAGCGCGCCGGGGGGCTTCACCCGGTCACCCGCACCCTGGAACGAATCGAGACGTTCTTTCGCCGTCTCGGGTTCGATATCGTGGAAGGGCCCGAGATCGAGGACGACTTCCACAATTTCGAAGCGCTCAACTTTCCCGCCCACCACCCGGCGCGGGCAATGCACGACACGTTCTTCTTCGATGATGGTCTGCTGCTGCGGACCCATACCTCGAACATGCAGATCCGGGTGATGGCGGTGCAGCCACCCCCTTTGCGGGTCATCGCGATCGGCAGGGTCTACCGGTGCGATTCCGACCTTACCCATACCCCGATGTTCCAGCAGATCGAGGGTCTGGTCGTCGACGAGCAGGCAAACTTCGCGAATCTGAAGGGAATCCTCGCCTCCTTCTGCCGCCATATCTTCGAGTCGGATCTGGACATCCGGTTCCGTCCTTCCTACTTCCCGTTCACCGAGCCCTCCGCGGAGGTGGACATTCAATGCGTCATCTGCAAGGGAGCGGGTTGCCGGGTATGCGGGCAGACCGGCTGGCTCGAGATCCTCGGAAGCGGGATGGTGCATCCGAACGTCCTCGCGAACGTCGGCATCGACAGCGAACGCTACACCGGGTTCGCGTTCGGGATGGGTGCCGAGCGCATCACGATGCTTCGCTACGGCGTCGATGATCTTCGCCTGTTCATGGAGAACGACCTGCCGTTCCTGCGCCAGTTCTCGGGCGGCGGCTAGGCGGGGGGCGAAATGAGGTTCAACGAGCGCTGGCTTCGGGACTGGGTCGATCCTCCGGTGACCACGGAGGAGCTTGCCGAGCAGCTCACCCGAGCGGGGCTGGAGGTGGACTCGGTCGAGCCGGTCGTCGCGTCCGGGGGAATCGAGGGGGTGGTGGTCGCGGAGGTGCTCGGGTGCCGGCCGCACCCGAATGCGGACCGGCTCAAGCTCTGCGTCGCCGATTTCGGGGGGGAAGAGCCGGTCGAGGTGGTCTGCGGAGCCCCGAACGCACGCGCCGGCATGCGGGCGGCGCTCGCCCGGCCGGGGGCCCGAATCGGCGGCGGGGTCAAGGTCCGTCGCGCAAGGATTCGCGGAATCGCTTCGGAAGGCATGCTCCTGTCCATGCGCGAGCTCGGCGTCGGCGACGACCACGACGGCATCATCGAGCTCGACACGGACGTGCCGCCCGGCACGGATGTCTCGGACGTGCTGGAGTTCGACGACGCGATTTTCGAGGTGAGCGTGACCCCGGACCGCGGAGACTGCCTGTCCCTCGCAGGAATCGCGCGCGAAGTCGGGGCGATCAATCGGCTTCCGGTCGCCGGTCCCGCACATGAAGCGGTGGAACCGACTATCGAGCACGGCCTTTCCGTCTCGCTCGAGGCCCCGGAAGGCTGCGCCCGCTACGCCGGAAGGGTGGTGGAAGGAATCGATCCTACCGCGAAGACTCCTCTGTGGATGAGCGAACGACTGAGAAGGTGCGGGGTGCGGGCCGTCTCCCCGGTCGTGGACGTGACGAATTACGTCATGCTCGAGCTCGGACAGCCTCTCCATGCCTTCGACCTGCACCGGATCGAAGGCGGAATCAGGGTACGGCGCGCGTGTGCCGGCGAGCAGCTCACGTTGCTCGACGAGCGAACCCTCGAGCTTCGTCCGTCGACCCTGGTCATCGCCGATCGGGCTCGGGCGGTTGCGCTCGCCGGGATCATGGGCGGGTCGGGCTCCGCGGTCTCCGATGCGACGCGGGACGTCTTCCTGGAGAGCGCCTGGTTCAGTCCGTCCGATCTAATGGGCGAGCCGCGGTTCTACCGGCTCAACACGGATGCGTCGCACCGGTTCGAGCGCGGGGTCGACCCGACCCTGCAGCGAGTGGCGGTCGAACGCGCTACCCGGCTTCTGCTCGAGATCGCGGGAGGCAGACCGGGACCGATCGTCGATGAAGCCGAACCGTCGTATCTCCCCGAGTCCGCCCCGATTCCCCTGCGGGCACAACGGATTGAACGCGTGCTCGGGATGGCGGTTCCGGGAGACGAGGTCTCCGGGGGACTCGAGAGGCTCGGCATGGAAGTCTCGGAAACGGGCCACGGCTGGTCGATCATCCCGCCCGCGTTCCGCTTCGACATCGCGATCGAAGAGGACCTCATCGAAGAAGTGGTTCGGCTCGCGGGTTACGAGCGCGTGCCTTCGGTGGAGATCAGCGGGATCGTCCGCCCCGGAGCCACCTCGGAAACAGGGATTCCGGTGAGCCGGATCCGGCGCCTCATGGTCGATCGCGGATACCAGGAAGCGGTTACCTACAGCTTCGTGGACCCCGAGCTGCAGTCTCTCCTTGATCCGGAGGTACCCGCGATTCCGCTCGCGAACCCAATCTCTTCCGAGCTCTCGGTCATGCGTACCCGCCTCTGGATGGGCCTTTGCAGGGCGCTCGTTCGAAACGTCAACCGACAGGAGCGCCGGGTTCGACTCTTCGAGACCGGACTCCGATTCCGGCGGGACCCGGCGTTTCGGGCCCGTGTCGGCGATGTGGATGGGTGGGGCGCACGCGGCCGCGACCAGGTGGCGGACGTAGACCAGGAGCGTTGCATCGCCGCCGTCGCAACGGGCCCGGTGCTGCCGGAACAGTGGGGGAGCGCTGCGCGCGGTGTCGATTTTTTCGATCTCAAGTCGGACGTGGAAGCCCTGCTCGGACTCACCGCCGAATCCGGACGGTTCTCGTTCGCACCGTTCGAGCATCCCGCCCTCAATCCGGCGCAAACCGCCGCGATTCGTGACGGTGGCGAGGTCGTGGGCCTGATTGGGGCGCTTCATCCGCGGGTGCGGCGCGAGCTTGGGGTGCCGGCACCCGTCTTCGTTTTCGAGATGCCGCTCGCTTCGCTCGTCCGGGCCCGGGTCCCCGACTACGCGCCGGTGTCGCGCTATCCGTCCGTGCGTCGCGACATCGCGGTGATTGTCGACGACCTGGTCTCGGCTGGAGACCTCCTCGCCGAGGTACGGCGATCGTCGCCGAACATCCTGTACGGATTCGAAATATTTGACGTATACCGCGGTGCCGAAATCGATTCCACGAGGAAGAGCATCGCAATCAGCTTGACGTTCCGATCGGATTCGCGCACGCTAGCGGACACGGAAGTCGATGGACTCGTCGAGGGCATCGTGGCAGGACTCACGGCCGAGTTCGGAGCCGAGTTAAGGAGGTAGGATGGCACTGACCAAGGTCGATATGGCCGAGTGTCTCTTCAACGAACTCGGTTTGAACAAACGTGAAGCCCGGGAATTCGTGGACCGCATGTTCGAGGAGCTGCGGCTCTCCCTCGAGTCCGGGGAGCCGGTCAAGCTGTCCGGCTTCGGCAACTTCGACATCCGTGACAAGGCGGAGCGGCCGGGTCGAAACCCGAAGACCGGTGCCGCCGCAACCATTTCGGCCCGACGGGTAGTTACGTTCCGGCCGGGCATCAAACTGAAGACCCGCGTCGAGGCAGGTGCTCGATCCATCGGCAAATAGCGAGCTTCCGCCCATTCCGGCGAAGCGGTACTTCACGATCGGTGAGGTAAGCGATCTGTGCGCCGTTAAACAGCACGTACTGCGTTACTGGGAGCAGGAATTCCCGACCCTGAAACCGATCAAACGCCGGGGAAACCGGCGCTACTACCAGCGCCAGGACGTAATCCTGATTCGTCAGATCCGCAGCCTGCTGTGGGAGCACGAGTACACGATTGCGGGCGCTCGCCAGAAGCTCGCGAGCGGCGAGTCCAAGCGCGACAGCGAACAGAGCCGGCAGATTGTCCGGCAGGTACGGGTCGAGCTCGAGGAGATCCTGACCCTGTTGCGACACTAGGTTCCGAACACCGGGTTCCGAACACCGGGTTCCGATACCAGGCGGTCGCAGCGGCGTTCTTCCTTTCCAGCCGGCGGAACGTGTATCCGGTTCGGTGACGAAGAACGGACCGGCCCGGGGTGGATCCGCGAGGCGAATTCGGGCACCGTGTCGGGCAGCACGAATTTCGGGGCGTAGCGCAGCCTGGTAGCGCACCGCAATGGGGTTGCGGTGGTCGGAGGTTCAAATCCTCTCGCCCCGACCATTTTTCGAACCCTTCCCGGGACTCCCCGGGGTCGTCCGGGAACGGGCATCGCCGATGCCCGACCCCGGGCTCCTCTCCTGGATGGCGACGCGATGGGTCGGTTGGGCCGTCCGAGTCGATCGGCTCGCTCGCTCCGCCCCCGCGAAACCGCGCGGCGCTTCCGAGACGGGAGCGACGACGTACCCGGGCTACGCCGCCTCCGGAGGCCGGTTCGCGTCGATCGATTCGAGCAACCGGGGCGGAGACATCGGCAGGCCGGTCATCCTTACCCCGACCGCATCTTCGATTGCGTTCGCGATCGCGGCCATCGGAGGACAGATGTTGACCTCACCCACGCCCTTGACTCCGTACGGATGGGCGGGGTTCGGCACCTCCACCAGGACCGCTTCGATCATCGGCAGGTCCGAGGCGACCGGCATCCGGTAGTCGAGGAAGCCGGGATTCTCGAGACGGCCCCGGTCGTCGTAGATGTACTCCTCGTTTAGGGCCCACCCGATGCCCTGGACGGCGCCGCCCTGAATCTGTCCTTCGACATAGCTCGGGTGGATGGCCCTCCCGACATCCTGCGCGGCGGTCCACCGCAGGATGGTCACCTTTCCGGTCTCCGGATCGACCTCTACGTCGCAGACCTGGGTGGAGAAACCCGGACCGACACCGGCCGCGTTGACCGATGCGCTTGCGCCGATGGGGCCGCCGGTCTGGGTCTTCTTCGCAGCGATAGCCTTCAGAGAGAGGGGTTCGAAGTCACCGACGTTGCTGCTCGCGGGCTTCGCGTGGCCATCTTCCCAGATCACCGCGTCCACCTCCACGTCCCAGATGAGCGCGGCGCGCCCGCGCAGGTCGTCGATGAGCATTTTCGCCGCATTGACCACCGCGAGTCCGGTGGCCAGGGTGACGCGGCTGCCGCCCGTGACCCCGGTGAAACCGATCGACGCGGTGTCGGCCACGATGGGCCGGACCCGGTCGTAGTCGATTCCGAGGGTCTCCGCGGCCATGATCGCCATCGAAGCCCGCGATCCGCCGATGTCCGGACTTCCGGTGGCCACGACCGCCGTGCCGTCCTCGCCGAGGTGGATCGTCGCGCTCGATTCACCTCCGTTGTTGAACCAGTAGCCGGATGCCACGCCTCGTCCCTGGTTCGGCCCGAGCGGGGTCCGATAGTGCGCATGAGACTGAAGCGCCTCGATCGTCTCCACGAAGGCGATGGAGCCGAACTTCGGGCCGTACGTGGCCTGCGTTCCCTCGCGGGCCGCGTTGCGGCGGCGAAGCTCGAGCGGGTCGATTCCGAGCTTGCGCGCGAGTACGTCCAGGGCGCTCTCCACCGCGAACGCCGAGATGGGCGATCCCGGGGCACGGTAGGCAGCCGATTTCGGGCGGTTGCATACGACGTCATAGCCGACCGTGCGCACATTCTCCAGGGCGTACGGCGCGAACGAGCACATGCAGGCGTTCAGCACCGGGGAACCCGGAAACGCGCCGGCCTGAAATCGGAAGGTGCCTTCCGCCGCGGTGATCCGTCCGTCCCGCGTCGCTCCGAGCCTGACCTTCATCGACGCCCCGGACGTGGGCCCGGTCGCCATGAAGACCTCCTCGCGGGTCATCGCGAGCTTGACGGGACGGCCGCTCTTGCGGGCGAGGGCGAGGGCAATCGGTTCGAGGTAGACCACCGTCTTGCCGCCGAATCCGCCGCCAATCTCCGCCGGTGTGACCCGCAGGTCCGAGAGCGCGAGCCCGAGCAGCCGGGCGGTGAAGGCGCGGATCTGGAAATGTCCCTGGCTCGAGCCCCAGATCTCGGCCTGGCCGTCCTCGCCATAGCGGGCGACGCACGCATGCGGCTCGATGTAGCCCTGGTGGACGGGACTGGTCGTGAACTCCATTTCGACCGATTCCTGCGCATCGCGGAAACCCGCCTCGACATCCCCGATGCCGAACTCGGCCCGCTTGGCGACGTTGGAAGGACGGTCGGGCGCCGGTTCGACGCCGCGCGTGTACATGTCCGGATGGAGGAGGGGGGCTTCGGGGCGCATCGCCTCGTCCACGTCGATGACGTGCGGCAGCACCTCGTAGTCGACGTCGATGAGGGCGAGCGCCTCCTCCGCGACGGCCCGCGACGTCGCCGCGACGGCCGCGACCGAGTGACCCTCGTACAGCGCCTTCTCCCGGGCCATGACGTTGCGGGTCATGTGTGCGAAGTTGAGCTGAACCCGCTCCGGCCCGACGTACTCGGAGGGATGATCGGGCAGATCGGCCGACGTGAGAACCGCCTTCACCCCCGGGAGCTTCTCCGCGCGGGAGGTCTCGATGGAGCGAATCCTGGCGTGTGCGTGCGGGCTTCGCAGAATGCGGCCGACGAGCATTCCCGGCAACGAATGATCCGCCGCAAATCGGGCGCGCCCGGTAACCTTGTCCATCCCGTCGGGCCGCACCGGCCGCGATCCGACCCACTTGAAACCATTGGCCACGTCCTGCTTCACGCTCGTTTCCTTTTTCTTCGCTTTCCGAATGAGGGCCGGCCCCGGTGCCGGCGGGCGGTCAGTGCCGCTTGCCGGCGAGGCTGACGCACACAAGGACGGCCGCGACGAGAACGGCCGCGACGATGACGACGAGACCCAATTGGTCCATGCTTGTCTCCCGCTGGAAATCAGCTCCGATCGTCGGTGCGGCCGCGGCCGCGCAGCGGCACCCGGTCCCGCACGACGAGATAAATCGGTACGTAGACCGCCAGCGCCACCAACGACCAGATGGCGTGCCCGGCGAGCTTGTACACGGCGTAGGCGATCAGGGCGCCGATCGCACCATGGGCGACTTCGCGCATGGCGCTATTTTGCCTCATTGCGGCGGTGGCCGTCACGGGCCGAAAGCGATCGGGGCGAAGCGGCCCCGGACGGGGCGATCTGCGCGCTAGCCGCCGGCCACCGATTCGAGGCCGTCAGGATCGAGAATCCGGATCTTCCTCGGCCCTTCGCGACGAATGAGCTCTGCCTGCTCGAGATCGAGCAGCGCCCGGCTGACCGTTTCGACGCGGATCCCGATGAGATCGGCAATATCGTTCCGGGGGAAAGGCAGACCGATCGTTCTGCCCTCGGGGTTCAGCTTCCGGTGCAGTGAATGCAGCAGGTGGGCGACCCGCTCCCGGGGGCTGAGCCGCGCGAGGGTCGCGATCATCTCGCGCAGATTCTCGATATGGGCGTTCGCGTCGTTGCGAATGCACCGTTCGAGGCAAAGACGGTCTTCCGTATTGAACGCGCCGTCGAGTCTGGGAATCATGCATACCTGGAAGTCGGACGAGGTCGAGATCTGGCGCCCCAACCGGGCGCGTTCCCCGTCTGCATGGATCAGCTCGCCCGGAAGCAGGTAGTCGGTGATCGCTCTGCGGCCGTCCTCGAAGGTGTGTCGAATCGCGAGGCTCCCGCGAGCGACCACGGCAACGTCCCAGGTCGCGAGCGGCGCGCCATTCTCGTCCGTCAGCCGTTCCTGGCCGGTGGAACGGACCGCCTCGCGAAATCGCTGCTTCAGCTCGTCGGGAAGTCGGCCGCAGAATCCGCCTTCGCGTGCGGGACAGTCGGCGCAACGCGAATCGCCGGACATCGCCTTCTCCACCTCGTCTCCATGGTGACAGGGAAACCGCCGATCGACATCACGAATCTCCATCGGGAGATGACAAGGACGTCGACTCACGCGAGGAGTGTAGACGAAACTCGTAAAAAGTGTAGCCAAGACTCGCAAGACTTGTAGCCAGAGGTTGTCGTCCGGGCCCCACTACACCTTGCAGGAAGGGATGATCACAATTGATTCGAATCAAGGAAATCTCCGGTCCGCTCTGGTTAATTTCCGCCGTGCCGGCCCGTGGGGGCGCTGCCGGTCTGCGCGGGTGATGCCCTCTGCGCCCCCGGGCGCTTCGCGCGGGGCGGTTGCAGGCACACGAAGAGGTGGGTCCGATGCAGCATCGTGAAGGATCCGGTTCGCATCGCGCGCTCGGTGCAAGCACCTTCGCATTCACGGTCTGCTTCGCGGTCTGGACCATCTTTTCCATCATCGGAGTCCGCATCAAGCAGGACCTCGGACTCACCGACACCGAGTTCGGAATCCTCGTCGCGACCCCGATCCTGACCGGTTCGCTCAGCCGCATATTCCTCGGTATCTGGACCGACCAGTATGGCGGACGCATCGTGTTCACCGTGCTGATGCTGGTGACCGCCGTCGCCACGTGGATGCTGTCCACGGTGACCACCTATCCGATGTTTCTCGTCGCGGCCCTCGGGGTGGGGCTCGCGGGCGGGTCGTTCGCGGTCGGCATCGCATTCGTGTCGCGGTGGTACGACCGAGAGCACCAGGGCACCGCGCTCGGGATGTTCGGCATCGGCAACGTCGGCGCCGCGGTGACGAACTTCGGGGCGCCGTTCCTGCTTCTCGCGGTCGGGTGGGATCACGCGGCGCAGGTCTACGCCGTGGTGCTCCTCGTCACCGCGCTCCTCTTCTTCGCCGTGACGAAGGAAGACCCGACCACCGCGGCACGCAGGGCGAGCGGGGAGAATCCGCGATCCGCCCTCCTGCAGATCGAGCCGTTGAAGCGCCTGCAGGTCTGGCGATTCTCTCTCTACTACTTCTTCGTCTTCGGAGCCTTCGTCGCCCTCGCCCTGTGGCTGCCCCGCTACTACGTCGGCGTCTATGGCCTCGACCTCAAGACCGCGGGCATGCTGGCTGCCGCCTTTGCGCTTCCCGGCAGCATCTTCCGGGCCCTCGGCGGATACCTCTCCGATCGCTTCGGCGCGCGGCTCGTGATGTACTGGACGTTCATCGTGAGCGTGGTCGTTTGCTTCTTCCTGAGCTATCCGTCGACGGACTACGTCATACAGGGAGTCGAGGGACCGATTGCGTTCAACATCACCATCTCCCTTCCCGTGTTCGTGTCGTTGACCGTCGTTCTCGGGTTCGTGATGTCGCTCGGCAAGGCGGCGGTCTACAAGCACATACCCGTCTACTATCCGGAACATGTGGGTTCGGTCGGGGGACTCGTCGGGTTGATCGGCGGGCTCGGAGGGTTCGTGCTGCCAATCTGCTTCGGGGTCATGAACGACCTCATCGGCGTGTGGACGAGCTGCTTCATGCTGCTCTTCGCCCTGGTCGCGATCGCCCTCGCCTGGATGCACGTCTCCATCCACCTGATGGAACGCCGGGAGGCCGGCGAAGGTCTCGACCGTTTGCCCGAGCTTCCCGAGCTCCTCTCCATGCACGAGGCGGAGCACCACGGGGCGCTCGGCCCCCGGGGCCGGCCGCCTCCCGGGGCCCGGACCGCCTGACGGAAGGCGGGCACGGGACCGGATCGAGCGGAGAACGCACATGGGCAAGGACATCCGCGGATGGGCCCCGGAAGACGAGACCTTCTGGAAACAGGGCGGCCGGGCGGTCGCGAACCGCAACCTCTGGATCTCGATCCCGAGTCTCCTGTGCGGCTTTGCGGTGTGGCTCTACTGGGGCATCATCACGGTGCAGATGCTCAACCTCGGATTTCCGTTCGAGAAGCATGAGCTCTTCACCCTGTCCGCGGTCGCCGGGCTCACCGGTGCGACCCTGCGCATCCCGAGCACCTTCTTCATCCGCCTCGCGGGCGGGCGCAACACCATCTTCCTCACCACCGTGCTGCTCGTGATTCCCGCCGTGGGAACCGGTCTCGCCCTCCGCGATCCCGCCACTCCCCTGTGGCAGTTCCAGGTTCTCGCCCTCCTGTCGGGCATCGGAGGGGGAAATTTCGCATCTTCGATGTCGAACATCAGCTTCTTCTTCCCCAAGCGGGTGCAGGGCTACGCGCTCGGCATGAACGCGGGACTCGGGAACTTCGGGGTCACGACCATGCAGATCCTCGTTCCCCTGGTGATGACCGCGGGGGTCTTCGGGGGCGCTCCGATGGTGCTCGAGAACACGAGCGGCACCCTCATCGGAAAGATCCCCGCCGGGAGCGAGACCTGGATCCAGAACGCCGGCTTCGTGTGGCTCGTGATTCTGATCCCGCTCGGATTCGCGACCTGGTTCGGGATGAACAATATCCGCGACGAGCACGTGTCCCCCAACATCGGCAACCCGCTGCGCAGCTTCGCGATCATCCTGGTCATGCTGGTGATCGGCCTCTTCACCGCCGCGTGCGGGCTGTGGCTGATGTTGCCGGAGAAGGTGGGAGGCTCGGGGTTCGATCTCAGCAAGTGGCTCGTGCTCCCCCTCGTGATCGCCGGAACGGTGGGGCTGCTCCGGCTGCTGCCGGGCGAGGTCGGCCGGAACCTTCATCACCAGTACCGGATCTTCGACAACAAGCACACCTGGGCGATGACGGTCATCTACACGATGACGTTCGGCTCGTTCATCGGCTACGCGGCGACCTTCGCGCTCGCCACCAAGGTCGTGTTCGGGTACTCGCACGTGATGGTGGACGGAGCGATGACCCACGACACGGTCAATCCGAACGGACCGAGCGCGCTGACCTTCGCCTGGATGGGGCCGTTCATCGGGGCGTTGATCCGTCCCGTCGGAGGGGCGATCTCGGACCGGATGGGCGGCGCGAAGGTGACCCAGATCATTTCCGTCGTGATGGTGGCGAGCGCGCTCGGTGTCGCCTGGGTCCTCAAGCTCGCATACGCGTCCGCGAGCCCCGAGCAGTATTTCGTCCCGTTTCTGCTCCTGTTCCTGGTCCTGTTCGCGGCCACCGGAATCGGCAACGGGTCGACCTTCCGCACCATCGCGGTGGTGTTCGACCGCGAGCAGGCGGGTCCGGTGCTCGGGTGGACCTCGGCGGTGGCGGCGTACGGCGCGTTCGTCATCCCGAAGGTGTTCGGCGAGCAGATCCGGGCCACCACCCCCGAGTACGCGCTATACGGCTTCGCGCTCTTCTACGCGGTCTGCATCCTCGTGAACTGGTGGTTCTACCTGCGACCCAATGCGTACGTCCGAAATCCGTGAAGCGGCGGCCCGGAGCGAGCGCCCTCCCGTCCATCCGGGCGCCGACCCCGGCCCGGGCCTTGGGGAGAAAGCGATGAGTCACCTGATTGACCTCCGGGGGAAATGGGGTCAGGGTGGGTCGTCACGTGCCCGGGAGCGCGCCGGATGAGAAGCACGACACCGACTGCCCCCCCATTTTCGCCATGCGTAGCGATGTCCCGTCCACGCTCCCGGAGGGAACCATGAGTCACTTGATCGACCGGCTGAACTTCTTCCGCGCGAAGAACCTCGAGGTGTTCGCGGACGGCCACGGAGTGACCACCGCGGAGAATCGCGACTGGGAGGAGGCGTACCGCAAGCGCTGGCAGCACGACAAGATCGTGCGTTCGACGCACGGGGTGAACTGCACGGGCTCGTGCTCGTGGAAGATCTACGTCAAGGGCGGGATCGTCACCTGGGAGACCCAGCAGACGGACTACCCGCGCACGCGCCCGGACCTTCCCGATCACGAGCCGCGGGGATGCTCGCGGGGCGCGAGCTACAGTTGGTACCTCTACTCCGGCGGACGGCTCAAGTATCCGCTCGTTCGAGCGCGGCTCGTCAAGCTCTGGCGCGAAGCGCGCACGACCCTGACCCCGGTCGCCGCGTGGGCGGCGATCGTCGAGAATCCGGACAAGCGTGCCTCGTACACGTCGCAGCGCGGGCTCGGCGGGTTCGTCCGCTCGCATTGGGACGAGGTGACCGAGATCGTGGCCGCCGCGAACGCGTACACGATCCGGAGGTACGGTCCGGACCGGATTTTCGGCTTCTCCCCGATCCCCGCGATGTCCATGGTTTCCTACGCGGCGGGGTCGCGCTACCTCTCGCTCATCGGCGGGGTGTGCATGTCGTTCTACGACTGGTACTGCGATCTCCCGCCCTCGAGCCCGCAGACGTGGGGCGAGCAGACCGACGTTCCCGAGTCGGCCGACTGGTACAACTCGAGCTTCCTCATCCTGTGGGGGTCGAACGTTCCGCAGACCCGCACCCCGGACGCCCACTTCTTCACCGAGGCGCGCTACAAGGGCGCGAAGTCGGTTGTGATCTGCCCCGACTACTCCGAGGCGAGCAAGTTCGCCGACGTTTGGCTGGACGTGAAGCAGGGCACCGACGCGGCCCTCGCGATGGCATTCGGGCACGTGATCCTGCGCGAGTTCCACCTCGACCGGCAGGTGGAGTACTTCACCGACTACTGTCGCCGGTACACCGACATGCCGATGCTCGTGCGCCTCGTCGAGCGGGACGGACGCTTCGTGCCGGATCGGATGCTTCGCGCCTCCGACCTCGACGAATCGGGCGGCGAGGCCAACAACCCGGAGTGGAAGCCGCTCGCGATCGACGAGACGACCGGAGCGGTGGTGGTGCCGCGCGGGTCCATCGGCTTCCGGTGGGGCGAACAGGGCAAGTGGAATCTCGAGCCCCGAGACGCGCAAGGGAGGGAGGTCGCGCTCCGGATGTCTCTCATCGACGACTGCGACGAGGTCGCGGCGGTCGGATTCCCCTACTTCGGCAACCTCGAGCACGCACACTTCACGGGAACCGACCATCCGAGCGAGCTCGTGCGCAACGTCCCCGCGAAACGCCTGCGCCTCGGCGAGGGCGACGCGCTCGTCACCACCGTCTACGACCTCCTCCTCGCGAACTACGGCCTCGACCGCGGCCTCGGCGGGGAGCACACGGCGGACTCCTACGATGCGATGGAGCCCTACACCCCGGCGTGGGCGGAGGCGATCACCGGCATCGCGCGCGATCGGATCGTGTCCGTCGCCCGAGGCTTCGCCGGCAATGCGGAGCGCACCCGCGGCCGCTCGATGGTGATCATCGGCGCCGCGATGAACCACTGGTACCACATGGACATGAACTACCGCGGGGTCATCAACCTCCTCGTGATGTGCGGCTGCGTCGGTCAGTCCGGAGGAGGGTGGTCGCACTACGTCGGTCAGGAGAAGCTGAGGCCCCAGACCGGGTGGCTCCCCCTTGCATTCGCGCTCGACTGGAATCGCCCTCCGCGGCAGATGAACTCGACGTCCATGTGGTACGCGCACACCGACCAGTGGCGTTACGAGGCCCTCGACGTGGAGGAAATCCTTTCGCCGACCGCCCCCGAGGGCGACTGGAGCGGCGCGCTCATCGACTACAACGTGCGGGCGGAGCGGATGGGCTGGCTGCCGTCCGCTCCCCAGCTCGGCGCGAATCCGCTCGACGTCGCCCGGGCGGTGGGGGAATCGGGGCGCGAAGCGGGCGAGTACGTGGCCGAGCGGCTCCGCTCCGGCGAGCTTCGCATGGCCTGCGAGGATCCGGACGATCCCGCAAACTGGCCGCGCAACCTCTTCGTTTGGCGTTCCAACCTGCTCGGCTCCTCCGGCAAGGGCCACGAGTACTTTCTGAAGCACCTGCTCGGCACCGCGCACGGCGTCATGGGCAAGGACCTCGGAGAGACCGGACGGCGCAAGCCCCGCGAGGTCGTGTGGCGGGAACCGGCGCCGGAGGGAAAGCTCGACCTTCTCGTCACCCTCGACTTCCGGATGTCGACGACGTGCCTGTACTCCGACGTGGTCCTCCCGACCGCCACCTGGTACGAGAAGAACGACCTCAACACGACCGACATGCACCCCTTCATCCACCCCCTCACCGCCGCGGTCGATCCGGTGTGGGAGTGCCGGAGCGACTGGGAGATCTACAAGTCGATCGCACGCAAGTTCTCGGAGATTGCCCCCGAGGTGCTCGGAGTGGAACAGGACCTGGTGCTCTCGCCGATCCTCCACGACACCCCGGGAGAGCTCGCCCAGCCGCTTGGCGTCGCGGAGTGGAAGACGGACCACACCGAGCCGGTGCCGGGGCGGACCATGCCTTCCGTGGCGACCGTCGAGCGCGACTATCCAGCCGTATACGAGCGTTTCACCGCCCTCGGGCCGCTCCTCGATCGTCTGGGCAACGGCGGCAAGGGCATCTCCTGGGACACGAGCCGTGAGGTGGAGGCGCTCCGGCGGTTGAACGGCGAGACCGCCGGGGACGGTGACGCGCGCGGACTGCCCCGCATCGAGAGCGACATCGACGCTGCGGAGGTCATCCTCATGCTCGCCCCGGAGACCAACGGGGAAGTCGCGGTCAAGGCATGGGAGGCGCTCGGGGCCAACACCGGCCGCGACCACACCCACCTGGCGGCACCGAAGCGGGACGAGAAGGTGCGTTTCCGGGACGTGGTCGCGCAGCCGCGCAAGATCATCTCGTCGCCGACCTGGTCCGGGCTCGAGTCCGAGCACGTCTGCTACAACGCGAGCTACACGAACGTCCACGAGCTCATCCCGTGGCGGACCCTGACCGGACGCCAGCAGCTCTACCAGGACCACCTCTGGATGCGGGCCTTCGGCGAGGCGCTTCCCGCGTACCGCCCCCCCATCGACACCAAGACCATTGCGCCGCTCATGGAGGCGGACGGCAATGGCGACCGGCCTTCACTGGTCTTGAACTTCATCACTCCCCATCAAAAATGGGGGATTCATTCAACGTATTCCGACAATCTTCTGATGCTGACCCTCAATCGGGGCGGTCCGGTCGTGTGGCTCTCGGAAACGGATGCGGCAAAGGCCGGAATCGAGGACAACGACTGGGTGGAGGCGTACAACTCGAATGGAGCGCTCACCGCCCGCGCGGTGGTCTCGCAGCGGATCCGCGAGGGCACGCTCTTCATGTACCACGCTCAGGAGAAGATCGTGAACACGCCCGGTTCGGAGATGACCGGCCGGCGGGGCGGAATCCACAACTCGGTGACCCGGACGATCACGAAGCCGACCCACATGATCGGGGGATACGCCCAGCTCTCCTACGGCTTCAACTACTACGGCACGGTGGGCTCCAACCGCGACGAGTTCGTGATCGTCCGGAAGATGAACCGGGTGGACTGGCTCGACCAGCCGGCCGCCCCCGCAACCGAGGAGGCGGCGGGATGAAGATTCGAGCCCAGATCGGCAAGGTGCTGAACCTCGACAAGTGCATCGGATGCCACACCTGCTCGGTCACCTGCAAGAACGTGTGGACGAATCGCGAAGGCATGGAGTACGCCTGGTTCAACAACGTGGAGACCAAGCCGGGGACCGGCTATCCCGACGACTGGGAGGATCAGGAGCGGTGGAACGGGGGCTGGAAGCGCACTCGGTCCGGAAAGATCAAGCCCAAGATGGGGGGGAAGCTCGCGATCCTCGCGAAGCTCTTCGGCAATCCGGACCTGCCCCAGATTGACGACTACTACGAGCCCTTCACCTTCGACTACGAGCACCTGCAGCGCGCCCCGGAGAGCGACGCCTCGCCGACCGCGCGGCCGCGCTCGCTTCTCACCGGGGAGCGCATGGAGAAGATCGAGAGCGGACCGAACTGGGAGGAGATCCTCGGCGGCGAATTCTCGAAGCGCTCCCGGGACACGAACTTCGACGGGCTCCAGCGCGAGATCTACGGGGAGTTCAAGAACACCTTCATGATGTACCTGCCGCGCCTTTGCGAGCACTGCCTCAATCCGTCGTGCGTTGCGGCGTGCCCTTCCGGAGCGATCTACAAGCGCGAGGAAGACGGGATCGTGCTCATCGACCAGGAGAAGTGCCGGGGCTGGCGGATGTGCGTCTCCGGGTGCCCCTACAAGAAGATCTACTTCAACTGGTCCTCCGGCAAGTCCGAGAAGTGCACCTTCTGCTATCCCCGGATCGAGAGCGGGCAGCCGACGGTGTGCTCCGAGACCTGCGTCGGGCGAATCCGCTACCTCGGGGTGCTCCTCTACGACGCGGACCGGATCGAGGCGGCGGCGAGCGTCGCGGACGAGACCCGCCTCTACCACGAGCAGCTCGACATGTTTCTCGACCCCCACGATCCGAAGGTGATCGACCAGGCCCGCCGCGACGGCATACCGGAGGCGTGGCTGGACGCGGCGGCCCGCTCTCCGGTCTACCGCATGGCCATGGACTGGCGGGTCGCGTTCCCTTTGCACCCCGAGTTCCGGACCCTGCCGATGGTGTGGTACGTGCCGCCCCTCTCGCCCCTCCAGTCCGCGGCGGAGGCGGGGATGATCGAAATGGACGGGGCCGTGCCCGACGTACGGTCGCTGCGCATACCGGTGCGCTATCTCGCCAATCTGCTGACCGCCGGGGAGGAGGAGCCCGTCGTCCGGGCCCTCGAGCGCATGCTCGCGATGCGGGCATACATGCGTTCGAAGACGGTGGACGAGTCGGCGGACGAGGAAATCGCGTCTCGGGTCGGGCTCTCCGGCTCTCAAATCGAAGACATGTACCGGCTGATGGCCCTCGCCCGGTACGAGGACCGCTTCGTGATCCCCACCACCCACCGCGAGACCGCGGAAGATGCCTACGACCTCCAGGGATCGTGCGGATTCAGCTTCGGCAACGAGGCCTCGGGCGGATCGTCGCGGCCGAACCTCTTCGGCAGCCCGCGCCGGAGATCGGTCACCGTCCGCACCCCGACGGAGTTCATCCGATGATCCGCACCCTCAAGGTGCTCTCCCTCCTGCTCGCCTATCCGACGCGGGAGATCAAGGCGGCAGCCTCCGAGTTCGCGAGGGTGCTCGAGGCGGAGGGGCACCTCCCGGAGGCGCGGCGGGCGCCGCTTCGCCGACTCGCGGCCCAGTTCGGCGAACGCGACCTCTTCGACCTCGAGGAGCGGTACGTGCTCCTGTTCGACCGGACGCGGTCGCTGTCGCTCCATCTCTTCGAGCACGTGCATGGCGAGAGCCGGGATCGCGGGCAGGCGATGGTGGAGCTGGGGGAGCTCTACGCGGCGAACGGTCTCGAGATGCCCGCGAACGAGCTGCCGGACTACCTGCCGCTCTTCCTCGAGTTCCTCGCTACCCGGCCCGCGCCCGAGGCGCGCGAATACCTTGCGGACATCGCGCACATCGTGGCGGCCCTGGGGGAGCGACTGAGGAAGCGCAAGAGCATCTACGCCGAGGTCTTCGCCGCGATCGAGGCGCTCGCGGGGATGAAGGCGGAGCCGGTCGAGATTGCGGAGCTGCTCGAGCGGCCGGACGACGACCCGCACGACCTCGAGGCGCTCGACCGGGTGTGGGAAGAGGCGCCGGTGACCTTCGGCGGGGCCCCGGGGCCTGACGCATCCGCATCGTGCGGTCCGGACCGGGTGGCGGCACAGATCCGCGCCGGGCGCCGGCCGCCCCCGGCCGGACCCGGCGAGACGCGGGAAGACCGACAGGGCTGAGCGCCTTCGTCCGGGAAGGAAGACGAGGAGGGGGAAAAATGAGCGGCTACCTCGACACGCTGCTGTTCGGCATCTATCCCTACGTGGCGCTCGCCGTGCTCGTGGTCGGCTCCATCGTCCGCTATGACCGCGAGCCCTATACCTGGCGCTCGGGCTCCAGCCAGATCCTCCGCCGGGGTCAGCTCATCGCCGGCTCGGTGCTGTTCCACGTCGGGGTGCTCATCGTGTTCTTCGGCCACCTGGTGGGACTTCTGACCCCGATCCAGGTGTTCGAAGCGCTCGGAATCGGACACGGCTTCAAGCAGGTAATGGCGATCGTGGTCGGTGGCATCGCGGGCGCGGCCGCCCTCGTCGGGGCGTCGCTGCTCGCCCATCGACGCCTCTTCGACCCACGGGTGCGCGCGCAGTCGTCCTTCTCCGACAACCTCGTCATCGTGATCCTCTGGCTCCAGCTCGCCCTCGGACTGCTCACCATCCCGGTGTCCGTCGGTCATCTGGACGGAGCGGAGATGGTGAAGCTGATGGCCTGGGCGCAGGGGATCTTCACGTTCGCCCCGGCGGCGGCGAGCCATGTCACGGGGGTGCACCCCATCTTCAAGCTGCACCTCTTTCTCGGCCTCACGATCTTCGTCATGTTCCCGTTCACCCGTCTCGTGCACATGTTGAGCGTGCCGATCCGCTATCTCTGGCGCCCGGGTTACCAGGTGGTGAGGTCGCGACCCGCATCGCGCCGCACGGCCGGCCGGCGAGGCTCGACGCCGATCGGCTGACGGCTTCCGAAGCGCCCGAGAATCGCCTTGCGGCAGACCCGCGAGACGCATGGGCCGACCCCGGGACACCACAATCGGATTCGCGGGGCGGCGAAGGTCAAGGGTCGGGAAGACGGGCCACCGCTTCGGACATGAGCCGCTCGAACATGCGCGTCTCGTCTTCGTCGAGAGGACCGAGCCCGCGAAGGCGTTCCAGGCGGTCGCGGGCAACCTCGGCCCGGTCTTCGTGGAGGGCGGCGATTGCCGCGAACCATAGCGCCTTGCGGTGGTCCGGGGCGAGGGCGAGCGCACGTTCGATCAGGCGGGCGGGTTCGCCTTCGAGCCGGTTGCCGCCGGCGCGGGCGATCGATTCCGCTTCTTCGAGCAGCCGTTCGACCTGCACGCCGGGCGATGCCGTCGGGTAAAGCGCACCCGGTTCCCCGAGCCAGACGTAGAGCGCGGCGGCCAGGACCGGCACCGCGACACAAAGGACCACCGCGGCACCGCGCCGGGGCCGAAGGCGCGGTTCCTCGGAGTGCTCCCGGCCCGGCGCTGCCGCGAGGTCGAGATCGCGCAACACCGCACGCGCAACGTCGGCTCGCGCCTCCCGGCCGATGTCCGACCCCGGCGGAGCGCCGTCGGACTCTCCTTCTTCGATTTCGAGCAGACGGGCCCGATGGGCGGCGAGCGCCGCCGTGCGGCGGTCCATGTGTTCGGAGGGGACGCTGCGAACGAGCGGCCAGACGATGAAGCCGACCGCCGCCACTGCGAGCCCGGCGAAGACCAGCCAGATCAAGGCGGTCAATCCATCCGCTCCTGCTCCTGCTCCGATTCGGATCCGAGGATCCGGGCAAGACGGGTCCGCTCCGCCGTGGAGAGAGCTTCCTTTCCGGGTACGCGCCTCCGGATTCGGATCAGGAGCCAGCCGAACGCGACGCCGGCGAGAGCGAAAGGACCCACCCAAAGCACAATCGTCGTGGGATCGAACGGAGGACGGTAGCGCACGAAGTTCCCGTAGCGATCCACCATGTAGTCGAGTATCTCTTCGTCGGAGCGACCCGCACGGAGCAGCTCGTCAACCTTGCCGCGAAGATCGCGGGCGAGATCGGCATTCGAATCGGCGATGCTCTGGTTCTGGCAGACGAGGCAGCGAATCTCTTCGACGAGACTGCGATACCGCTCCGAAAGCTCGGGAGTAGAGAAGGATCGCGGTTCCACCGCCGACGCGAACGGCAGGGAGGCAGCCAGTCCACCGGCCACGAGAAGTGCGGCTCCGGCGACGAGAAGCCGTCTTTGCGTCCGACCGACCATGGCCGTAATGTCGTCCATTCCGACGGGGAAGAGAAGTCGGGGCAAAGGGTGTCCGTCGCCGGCCGCCGAATTCGCCGTGCGTCCGGAGGGTCCGGAGTCCCCTCGGGTTTCTCCGGAGACCGGTCCGCCCGATCGTGCTCGGGAATGCGAATCACCGCCAGGAAAGCCGCCGGAATATCATTCTTCCGACACCTTTTGGACAATCAAAGGCTTATTTGCCCGGTTGGACAAACGATCTCGTAATGCGAGCATTACATGTTGATATACATAGTACTGGGCGCGCGTCAATCGATCTATACTCGGTTGCAGGGTTCCGAAGAGGCGTCGCATTCTCGATGAGGCGGACACTGCGAGCGTTCGGTGCGGTATTCATGCGTACGCGACCGGAGCCCGGGAGGCTCCACCGTGCGCGAAGTCGCGAGGAGACGCGGGGCCGAAGGTCGAGTCTGCGGATGCCCGCGCGCCAGCGTGATTGCGGGTTCCTGGGGTGGCTGGGCACGACCGCCGGGGGGTGGGTCGCCGCCGCCGTCGTTTCGTTGCCGGCCCCCGCGGCCGGAACCGAAGCGCTCCGGGCCGCCCCGGCGGACTCCGTGGTAGGAAGCGTCGAGCTCTACGAGGCCCGGTACGAGGACAGCCTGCTCGACGTCGCACGGCGCTTCGGGCTCGGCATCGACGAGCTCCGGCTCGCGAACCCGGACGTGAGCCTCTGGTTGCCCGGTGAAGGCACCCCGATCCGCTTGCCTTCGCGGTTCGTGCTCCCTTCGTCCGTGCGGCGAGGGGTGGTAATCAACGTCCCGGAGATGCGCCTCTACTACTATTCGAATGACGGAAACGCGGTGCACACCTGGCCCATCAGCATCGGAAGGGTCGGCTACGAGACCCCGCTCGGGAAGACGCGGGTGGCGAGGAAGAAGGTCGCTCCCACCTGGTATCCGACGGAATCGATTCGAGAGGAGCATGCGGCCCGCGGCGAGCCTCTCCCCAGAGTCGTCCATCCCGGACCCGACAATCCGCTCGGTTCCCATGCCATCTACCTCGGGTTTCCCACCTACCTCATTCACGGCACGAACCGGCCTTTCAGCATCGGGATGCGGGTCAGTCACGGATGCGTGCGCCTGTACCCGGAGCACATCGAGGAGCTCTACAATCTGGTGGTTCCGGGAACGCCCGTCGCCATCGTGCACCAGAGGGTCAAGACGGGCTGGTTCGGAAACGAGCTTTTCCTCGAGGTGCACCCGAATCGCGATGTCCCGGAGCTGGACGCGCTTCCGAGCATGACCGACGCGGTGAGGTCGATCATCCGTGCAACCCCGGAGGAGGGGGAGAGGCCGTCGATCGACTGGAGGCTCGTCGAGCAGGCGCTCGCGACGTCGGACGGGATTCCCGTCGCGGTGGGGAGGCGGGCAGGCGGCTCGAACCTCGCGGACGAACGTCCGCCGGTTCCGGCGGGAGCTTCGCCGACGAGCTCCTGATCCGGAGTACGGCATCGAGGACGGCAGCGGCGGGCCACCTGCGCACCGCCGAATCGGAAGACGTGATGTTCCGCGTTCAGGTCGCGATGAATCGATCGAGTCCCGCGCGAAGCAGGGGGTTGAACGCCTCCGGTACCTCGATGTTGGAGAAGTGGCGCTGCCCTTCGATGACGTGCAGCTCCGAGCCGCGGACCGCGTCGCGGATCTCTTCCGCGCGGACGACGGGAGTTACCGGGTCGTCGCCCGCGGCGATGATCCGGGTCGGCGCCTCGATACGCGGGAGGTGCGGTCGGTATGCCAGGTCGGCGACCGCCGAAGTGCCGCCGAGATAACCCGCGATCGGGGTCCCCACGAAGACTTCCCGGATTGCACGGTAGCCGGGGCCCTCGGCATCGACGTGGGCATCGGTGAACCAGAGCCGCCTGGTCATCTCCCAGACCGCCTTCATCCCACCTTCGCGCACCACCGCCTGGCGTTCCTTTACCCAGTTGCGATACCAGGGTGTCGACCACGAGGTAGTGTTGCAGAGGGTGAGGGATGCGATCCGGTTCGGGTGATGGATGCCGAGACCCTGGCCGATCATCCCACCGGTGGAGATTCCCACCCAGTGCACCCGGTCGAGGGCGAGCGCATCCATCAGGCCGACCGCATCGCGGACGAATTCGGCAAGGGTGTACGGCCCGGGCGGAGCATCGGTGTCTCCGTGCCCCCGCCAGTCGTAGCGAAGGAGACGGTAGCGGTCCGCCAGGACGGACAACTGCGGATCCCAGATCCGGTGACTGGTGCCCATCGCGTGCGCCATCATCACCGTCGGTCCGTCGGTCGTGCCATCGAATCGATACGCGATGTCGATGTCGCCGACCCGGATCTTCTCGACGCTCATGTCCTCAGCGGCCGTGCTGCATGCTCGGGTTCGGGGGCGGGCATGGGGGGCCGTTCACCGAGGAGGGTCAGAAGCGGATCGTCCCCGGCGGTCGGCACGCGGCGTCGGTACCGGCGGTCCGCGGCCGCGAGCAGCCCTCCGACGGCCATGAGGACGGCTCCGAGCCAGATCCAGCGCACGAACGGCTTGTAGTGCAGCCGCACCGACCACGCCCCGTCCCCGAGCGGCTCGCCTAGGGCGGCATAGAGGTCACGGGTCAGGCCCGGATCGATGGCCGCCTCGGTCATCGGTTGCGACTGGCTCGCGTAGGTGCGTTTCTCCGGCTCGAGGCGCGAGACGGGGCGGCCGCCGCGGGTGACCTCGATCTCGGCCCGGCGGGCCCGGTAGTTGGGACCGGCTACGTCGCGCACGCCCTGGAAGTGGAATTCGTACCCCGCGACGTGCGCGGAGTCGCCGGGGGAGAGCGGCACGATCCGCTCCACTTCGAGCGCGCTCACGAAACACACTCCCGCGAGGGTAGCCGCGAAGCCGAGATGGGCGAGACTCATCCCCACGAAAGCATGCGGCAGGCGGACGAGATCGCTGGGGCGCCGCACCCGCTGCGCGACCGCGCGAAGCGTCGAGCAGACGATCCAGAACGCAAGTCCCGCGCCGAGCGCCGCGGCGGCGGAGCGCGCGAGGAGCGCAACCGCGATACCGCCCAGGACCGCTCCGACGAGGACCACGCCGAGGAGCCGTGCTACGCGCTGCGGGCGATCGCGCTTCCAGCGGGCGAACATCCCCGCCGCGATCAGAATCGCGAGGGGAACCATGAGCGGGACGAAGACCCGGTCGAAGTACGGCCGGCCGACCGAGATCTGTCCCAGGCCGAGGCTGTCCATCAGCAGCGGATAGAGAGTGCCGAGGAGAACGGTGGCCGCGGCTGCGGTGAGGAGCACGTTGTTGGCGAGGAGCATCGTCTCGCGCGAGAAGACCGCGAACCGTCCCCCACCGGCCATTCGTCCCGCCCGCCAGGCGTACAGGGCGAGCGCACCCCCGACCACCACCCCGAGAAAGGCGAGCACGAAGACCCCGCGCGCCGGATCGCTCGCGAACGCATGGACGGAGACGAGCACGCCGGACCGGACGATGAACGTGCCGAGCAGGCTCAGCGAAAACCCGGAGATTGCGAGCAGCACGGTCCACGCCTTGAACGTGTCGCGCTTCTCCGCGACGGCGAGGGAGTGGATGAGCGCGGTGGCGACGAGCCACGGGACGAAGGAAGCGTTCTCGACCGGATCCCAGAACCACCAGCCGCCCCACCCGAGCTCGTAGTAGGCCCACCAGCTTCCGCCCGCGATCCCGAGGGTGAGGAAGGTCCAGGCGACGGTGGTCCAGGGGCGGGTCCAGCGCGTCCAGGCGGTGTCGACCCGTCCTTCCGCGAGGGCCGCGACCGCGAATGCGAAGGGGACCGCGAGGCCCACGTAGCCCATGTAGAGGACCGGTGGGTGGATGATGAGTCCGATGTCCTGGAGCAGAGGATTGAGGTCCCGCCCCGCGAGCGCGGCCGGGACGAGGCGGGCGAAGGGATTCGACGTGAACAGCATGAAGCACACGAAACCGGCCGTGATGAACCCGAGCACCGAGAGCACCCGGGCCGAGACCTCGCGGGGAAGGCCGCGGCTGCGCGCCGCGACGGCCAGGGTCCACCCGCTCAGGATGAACGACCAGAGGAGAAGGGAGCCCTCGTGTCCTCCCCAGACCGCGCCGAGCCGGTAGTGGAGGGGCAGGAGCACGTTCGAGTTGGTGGCCACGTAACGGACCGAGAAGTCGTTCGTCGCAAAGGACCAGCCGAGGCAGGCGAGGGCGACGAGATGTAGAACGAATAGTCCCGCCGCGGCGCTCGGGGCGACCGCCATCCAGCGCGGGTCACGCCGCGTCGCTCCCGTGAACGGGGCGGCCGCGAGGACGAGGGAGGTGAGGAGCGCGAGGATGAGCGCGAAGTGTCCGAGCTCGGGGATCACGGCTTGCGCTCCGCCGCCGCGGCCCGTTCCGCAACCTTCGCCTCGCCGATCGACTCCGCGATCTCGGGGGGCATGTAGGTCTCGTCGTGCTTCGCCAGCACCTCCTCGGCCTGGAGCACCCCGTCCGCGTCGAGGCGCCCGAGGGCCACGATTCCCTGCCCTTCCCGGAAGAGATCGGGAAGGAGGCCACGGAAGGCCACGGTGACCGCGGCCGCGCGGTCGGAGAGGTCGAATCGGACCTCGAGGTCCCCGGGCCGGCGCCGCACGCTCCCCTCAACCACGAGACCGCCGAGCCGGATCCGGTTCCCGGGCGGGGGCTGGTCTGCGAGGAGCTGGCTCGGCGTGAAGAACCAGAGCATGTTCTCCCCAATCGCGAGGACGGCGAGGCCGGTCGCGACGCCGAGGCCCGCGACCATGGCCGTGATCAGCATCGCCCTTCGTTGCCTGACAGTCATTATTCAATCATTTCAATGATGGGGGCGGCTCGGTGGCCCGGGCGGGGGCCGACGTGCCCGGCCGTTCACGGACGAGGCGTCTGCGGCGCACGATCGGAGCGGCGACGTTGAGCCCGAGCACGACCAGCGCCGCCCCGTAGGAGGTCCAGACGTAGAACCCGTAGCCGCCCATGTGAAGGAACTCGCTCACGCTCGCACCTCGCGGACCCATCGACTGTGCCGCTCCCGGTGAAGTACCTCGCAGCGTACCCGCATGAGCAGAACCGCGAGGAAGAAAAGCGTGAACGCCGCCACCATCAGGAGCAGAGGAACGAGCATCGAGGGATGGATGGACGGCCCGTCCAGCCGGAACACGGTGGCGCCCTGGTGAAGGGTGTTCCACCATTCGACCGAGAAGTGGATGATCGGAAGGTCCACGAGTCCGACGATCGCGAGGATCGCGCATGCCCGCGACGCCTTGCGCGGATCGGAAATCGCACCGTTCAGGGCGATGATTCCGAGATAGAGAAAGAGGAGCACGAGCTCGGAGGTCAGCCGTGCGTCCCACACCCACCACGTGCCCCACATCGGCTTGCCCCACAGCGAGCCGGTCAGCAGGGCAAGGAACGTGAACGAAGCGCCGACGGGGGCGCACGCGACGGTCGCCGCTTCCGCCACCTTGGTGCGCCAGATGAGGCCGGCTGCCGCCGAGCCGGCCATGGCCGCGTACACGAAGAGAGACAGCCATGCGCTCGGCACGTGCACGAAGATGATCCGGTACGCGTCGCCCTGCTGGTAGTCGGGAGGGGCGATGACCAGCCCGGTCCACAGCCCGGCCGCCATGAGCACCGCGCAGGGCCATCCGAGCCAGGGGATGAGCCGCCCGGCGAGGTCGTGGAAGTGCCGAGGCGAGGCGTATCGGCGCAGGGTCATCACGCGAATCCGCTGTTCTATTCCGCGCCGACCGCGAGCGCGGCCCCGGTCGCGAGGGGCGCGAGGGTGACGGACAGGACGAGGAGGGCGGCGAGGAGGTAGAGGGGGCCCGCCGCGGTGATCCCCATTGCCGCGGCCCGTACCGCGAGCGTGCCGAAGATGAGCACCGGTACGAGCAGGGGCAGGGCGACGAGCGGCAGGAGCAGACTCCGGCCTCGGACCCCCGCGGTGAGGGCGGCGCCAATCGCGCCGGCGAGGCTCAGGATCGGGGTGCCGAGCGCGAGCGCGCCGATCAGGGTCGGGAGGGAGCGGGGGGGCAGGGCGAGCAGCAGCGCGACCGGGAGGGAAGCGACGAGGAGCGGAAGTCCGGTCACCAGCCAGTGAGCGGCGATCCGTCCGGCCGCGAGAACCGCCGGAGGATGGGGGCTCAACAGGAGCTGATCGAGGGAGCCGTCCTCGAGATCCTCGCGAAAGAGGCGATCGAGGGAAAGGAGGGCGGCGAGGAGGGCCGCGACCCAGAGCGCCCCCGGGGCGACGGCGGCGAGAGTCGCTGGCGCCGCACCCGTTCCGAGCGGGAATACGGCGGCGACGAGGATGAAAAACACCACCGGGGTGGCCGCTTCACCCGGCCGGCGAAGGGCCGCCCGGACATCTCGCCGGATGACGGCGGCAAACGCTCCCCACGGCCCTTCAACCGTGACCAAGGGGGATCTCCCGCACCGGCGCGAGGTCGAGGGGCTGGTGGCTGGTGAACACGACCGCGCCTCCGCCCGCGGCGTGCTCCGCGCACAGCGATTCCACGAGCGCCGCACCGTCGCGGTCGAGAGCGGCGGCCGGCTCGTCGAGCACCCAGAGACCCGAGCCGTCCAGGAGGAGCCGGGCGAGCGCCCCCCGGCGCCGCTGGCCCGCCGAGAGCTCCCGCACGAGCGTGCCGAGCTCCCCCCCGAGGCCCACCCGCTCCAGCGCTTCCTCGGGGCGAATGCGCCCCTCTGCGCCTCGCAGCGCGCGGGCGAAACGGAGGTTCTCGAGCGGGGTGAGAGTGTCCTTGATCGCTTCACGGTGTCCGACAAAGGCGAGCTCGCGCCGCCATCCAGGGTCGTTCGCAGATTCCGACACCACCCGGCCGCGCCAGCGGATCCGGCCGGCTTCAGGGGTCAGCAGCCCGCACAGGATGCGAAGGGCGGTCGTCTTCCCGCTGCCGTTCGGCCCGCTCACCCGCAACGCCTCTCCCGGTCCGGCGGTGGCCGAGAGCCCGGAGAAGAGGAGCCGGTCCCCGCGGCGGCCAGCCAGCTCTTCGATGCCGAGCAGCGAGGCTTCGGATGGTGGACGCGGCATGGATCGCGATTCTACACCCGGCCGGGCGGTCGCGGCTCGTCGCGGGGGCGGGGCGGGAACTTCGGGAAGACCCGCGCGGCGGCCGTGACCCGCCGGGCCGATCCGGTCGGGGGCGGGATCCGCGAACCGCTCCTGTATCATTGGGAACATGGACATCAACCAACCGCTTGAACTGCATCGTGAGGTCGTGCGGCCCGAGTACATCGACTGGAACGGGCACATGAACGTCGCCTACTACGTGCTCGTGTTCGACCATGCGACCGACGAGCTCTTCGACCACGTCGGACTCGACGAGGCGTACCGCAAGGGGAGGGGATACACGACGTTTACCCTCGAGGCGCAGGTGACCTACCAGCGCGAGGTGCTGGAGGGCGATCCGCTCCGGATCACCACCCAGCTCCTCGACCACGACCACAAGCGCGCCCACTACTTCCACCGCATGTACCACGCGGAAGAAGGCTATCTCGCCGCGACGAACGAGCTTCTGAGCCTCCACATCGATGCCGGAAAGCGCCGCTCGGCCCCGTTCCCGGACGACATCCTCGCCCGCTGGGAAGAAATCCACGCCGCGCACGCGGTTCTGGCTCGCCCCCCGGAAGCGGGGCGAGCCATGGGCATCCGCCGCCGCCCGCCGGGCGGCCCGGTCGATTCCGGGGGCTCTCCGGATGTCTGACACCCTGGTCGACGTTGCAACCGTGGGGGAGCGCCTGACGGACCCTGACTGGGCGATCGTCGACTGTCGCCATCGGCTCACCGAACCCGACTTCGGAGAGGCGGCCTACCGGGAATCCCACATCGCCGGCGCGGTCTTCGCGCACGCGGACCGGGTGCTCAGCGGCAGGCCGGCAACGGACCGGGGGCGTCACCCGCTGCCGGACCCGGAGACCCTCCGGGGGCGCTTCGGGGCCCTCGGCATCGACGCGGACACCAAGGTCGTCGCCTACGACGATGCGGGCGGAGCGATCGCGGGGCGCCTGTGGTGGATGCTGCGCTACATGGGACACCGCGATGCCGCGGTTCTCGACGGAGGGTGGCCGGCGTGGGTCGCGGCCGGAGGCGCGACCCGGGGCGGCGAGGAGTCCCGGCCGGCCCGCACCTTCGCCGGAGAGCCGCGGCGCGAGTGGCTCGTCACGATTGACCAGGTGGATGCGGCGCGGCGGCTCGTGGACAGCCGCGAGCCGGCCCGCTACCGCGGCGAGACGGAGCCCATCGACCGTGTCGCGGGACACATCCCGGGGGCGCGCAGCCACCACTTCGCCGTGAATCTCGGCGAAGACGGCCGGTTCCTCGACCCGGCGGCGCTGCGCGAGCGCCTGGAACGGAGCCTCGACGGGGTGCCGGCCGGGGAAACCGTGTTCTACTGCGGCTCCGGGGTGAGCGCGTGTCACAACCTCCTCGCCCTCGCCCACGCGGGTCTCCCGGCCGCGCGGCTCTACGTCGGCTCGTGGAGCGAGTGGTCCTCGGATCCGGCCCGTCCGGTGGCAACCGGCGGCAATCCGTGAACCGGATTCGGCTCGACCTTGGCGGAGTGACCCTGGAAGCGCAGTGCCGGGACACCCCGACCGCGCGCGCGGTCATCGCGGCGCTGCCGTTCGAGGCCGAGGCGCGCACCTGGGGAGACGAGGTCTACTTTTCGGCCCCGGTGACGGTAACCCTCGAGCCCGGCGCCCGCGAAGTCGTGGAGGCCGGCGAGGTTGCCTTCTGGGTGGAAGGATCCAGCATCGCGATCGGCTTCGGCCCGACACCGGCGTCGCGCGGCGACGAGATCCGCCTCGTCGCCCCGGTCAACATCTGGGCGGACGCTCTCGGCGAGGTCCGTGCCCTCGCGGCGGTACGGCCCGGCGATCGGGTGCGGGTGGAGCGAATCGTCTGACCCGCGCTGCATCTGCGCCCGGTGCGCCGCCGCCCGGAGCAGGGGACCACGGCCGAGGTATCCGGGAGGGGACATGATCAGGATTTGGGGACGGCCGACTTCGATCTGCACGCAGCGCGTGCTCTGGGCCTGCGTGGAGGCCGGAGTGGAATTCGAGCTGACTCTCGCAAGTGGAACGATGGGCCCGGAGGGCCACGTCTCGACCGGAGCCGAGCCCTTCGGAAGCGTCGACGACGGCTGGTACCGGGAGATGAACCCCAACGGTACCGTTCCGGTCATCGACGACACCGGCTGCGTGCTCTGGGAATCGAACGCGATCGTCACCTACATCGCGCTCGAGTATGGTGAGGGTACGCTTCTCGACGGAGGGCCGGCGGCGCTGGCTCGTGCCGTCCAGTGGATGTCGTGGACCAACGAGCACCTTGAACCGCATCTTCACACCCTGGTGATGGAGCTGAGCCGTTTGCGCAGCGACCTTCGCACCCCGGGGGCGGGTGTAGAGGCGGGCCGGCGCATGGCGCCCGCGCTCGAGCTCCTCGACGCACACCTTGCTCGAAGCCCATTCCTGGCCGGCGAACGCTTCTCGATGGGAGACATCCCCGCCGGCGCGGCCGCGCACCGATTCAAGGTCTTCGCGCAACCGGGTCCCGACGCCCCGCACCTGGACGCGTGGCTCGCGCGCCTGGGAGAGCGCGAGGGCTTCCGCCGCCACGTCGCCCCGGCCGACCTTCACGTCTGAGCTTCGATACCCGCACGTACCCGTACCCGCGATGCCTCGCGCGGTCCGGGCAGGTTCGAGCACGGGAAGTCACGCGACGTACCCGCCGGTCAGGCAGGGGAGTCAGGGACGGCTGCGGCCCCGTCAGCCCGCGCCGGCCCCGGTCCCCGGGTGGCGCTCGTCCGGCCGGCGACGGACGAGAAGGGTCCGTCAGTCCGCGGCTTGCTCGTGTAGCTTGCTCGGCGCGGTGTAGGGGCGGTCGTGCCCGAGGGAAGGCACCATCGCGCGTGCCTTGCCGACGCTCGCCGGATCGACGTCCACGACCACGATGCCGGGCTCTTCCCCGCCGTCCGCCAGCACTTCTCCCCACGGATCGACGACGAGGGAGTGACCGAAGGTCTTGCGGCCGTCCGCGTGCTCGCCGCACTGGGCAGGGGCGAAGACGAAGCAGCCGGTCTCGATCGCCCGGGCCCGAAGCAGCACGTGCCAATGGGCGCGGCCGGTGGGACGGGCGAACGCGGACGGGACCGTGAGATGGTCCGCGCCGGCCTGGGCAAGGTCCCGATAGAGGGAAGGAAAGCGCATGTCGTAGCAGACGGTCATGCCGATCCGGCCGAAGGGAGAATCCGCCACCACCGCTTCGCCGCCCGGCCGGTACCGGCGCGATTCGCGGTAGGACTCGCCGCCCTCGAGATCGACGTCGAACATGTGGATCTTGTCGTAGCGTGCGACGATCGCGCCATCCGCGTCGATGAGAATCGAGCGGTTCGCGCAGCGCTCTTCGTCGTGCTTGACCGCCATGGACCCGAGGAGCAGCCAGACCCCGGTCTCCCGGGCGAGGGCCCGATACCGGGGCAGCCACTCGTCGCGGGCCTCGGTCCGGACCTTTTCGAGCACGAGACGCCCCCGCGGCTCGAGCATCGGGGTGACCTCGGGGGTCATGACGAGCGCCGCGCCGGCCGCGGCCGCCTCGCGAACGAAGGCGGCCGCGGCAGGAAAGGTCTTCGCAGGGTCGCGGTCGGAGGTGAGCTGGACGCAGGCGGCGCGAAACGGCTCCGGGGCGGTCACGGGGCCGCCTCGGCGAGCAGGGCATCGAGCTCGCCGGCCCGCTCGAGCGCGTACAGCTCGTCGCATCCGCCGACATGGTGCTCGCCGATGAATATCTGGGGAACCGTATGCCCCCCGTTCGCGCGCGCGACCATCTCCGCGCGCCGCTCGGGGTCGAAGTCGACGTCGATCTCCTCGAACGGGACACCCCGGGCGGAGAGGAGCCGCTTCGCGGCGGAGCAATAGGGGCAGAAGCCGCTCGAGTACATGACGACCGCGTTCAAGACGGTTTCTCCCGTTCCGCGCATTCCATGTCGATGCTTCGACGGTTGCTCGATCCGAGCCTTGCCGCCGGCGGTCGCTCCCGTCCGCCCGGCCCGCGTCGAGCCTCGAATCGCCTCGTCGGTCAGCCCTCGTAACGGCCCACGATCGACACGCTGCTCACGTTCATGTGCGGGAAGCCGCCGAGGTTGTGGGTGAGACCGAGCTTCGGGTCGTCGAGCTGGCGCTCCCCCGCCCGCCCGAGGAGCTGGAGGTACATCTCGTAGAGCATGCGCAGGCCCGAAGCTCCAATCGGATGGCCGAAGCACTTGAGGCCGCCGTCGATCTGGCACGGCACCTCGCCGTCCGAATCGAACACCCCGTCGAGCACGTCGCGCCAGGCCCGGCCCTCCTCCGCGAGACCGAGGTCCTCCATGGTCACCAGCTCGGTGATGGAGAAGCAGTCGTGGACCTCCGTCATGTCGAGCTCGGCGCGCGGGTTCCGGATCCCCGCCTCCTCGTAGGCCTTCTTCGACGCGATGCGGGTGGTCTTGACGTAGGAGCCGTCCCAGCCGGAGTGCCCGGCCTCCTCCCCGTTGGAGACGGAAAGCTGCATCGCCTTGACCGACACGAACTCGGTCTTGCCTAGCTCCCGGGCGATCTCGGGGGTCGTCACGATTGCGCAGGCGGCGCCGTCGCTCACCCCGCAGCAGTCGAAGAGCCCGATCGGCTCCGCCACCATGGGCGCCTTGAGAACCTGCTCCTCGGACACCTCGCGCCTCAGGTGCGCCTTGGGATTCCTGGCGCCGTTCGCGTGGCTCTTCACCGAGACGCGGGCCATCGCGCGCTTGAGGTCGTCCTTGTCGACGCCGTGCGCGCCACGGTAGCCGGCCGCGAGCTGGGCGAACATCCCGGGGGCGGAGAGGTTCGGCCAGAACATGTCGTTGGTGACCCCGCGGGTGCGCTGCGGCAGTCCGCCGTAGCCGGTGTCCTTGAGCTTCTCGCAGCCGAGGGCGAGGGCGACGTCGCACGCCCCGGAGGCGACCGCGTACACCGCGCCGCGGAACGCCTCGGTGCCGCTCGCGCAGAAGTTCTCGACCCGGGTCACCGGAATGTAGGGAAGGCGCAGGGCGACGGAGAGCGGGAGGCCGCTCGGTCCGACGTTGACGGACTCGATCGCGGTCGAGAGCCAGGCGGCCTCGATCCGATCCTTCTCGATGCCCGCATCGTCGAGGCATTCGGTGAACGCCTCGACCATCAGGTCCTGCGCCTCCATGTCCCACCGCTCGCCGAACTTGGAGCATCCCATCCCGAGAATTGCGACCTTGTCCTTGATTCCACTGGCCATGGCTGATTCTCCGCTTGTGAATTCGCGACGGTATTCAGTCCGCCTGGACCGCCTTCCAGAAGTATTTCCTGAATCCGCGTTCGGAATCCACCTCGCGGATCCGGAACTGCATTCCCACCTGCGCGCCGATGTCGAACGTCTCCCGGTCGACGTCCGTGAAGTCGACCATCAGGCGCCCGCCCCCCTCGAACTGCACCATCCCGAAGTACGCGGGCGGATCGATGGAGAAGGTCAGCGAGTCGGCCGTCCAGGTCTTGACCGTCCCCGGGGTGTCCGCCATCGGGTGGTCCGCCTGAGTGTCGAGGGCGCCGCAGTTCGGGTTGACGCAATAGTGGGACTTCGGGAACTGCACGGTTCCGCACCGCTCGCACCGGCCGCCGACGAATCCGGTCAGCATCCGGCGATTGCGGTACAGGGTGCTGAGCGGGGTCTGGCGGTCGAGCTCCGCGCGCTTGCCGAAGTCCTTGTCCACGAGCCCGTTGAAGGTGAGAAACCGGTCGTAGTTCTCCTCCGGTGATCGGCGGGCGAGGGCGCCCGCGACGCCGCGCCGCGGGGGCAGGTCGCGTACCGCGTCCGTCACCTCGAAGACGAGGGCGTCGCATCCCTGGCCGAATCCGACCACGAGGATGCGCTCGCCGGGCGCGGCGTCCTCGAGCGCCCGGCAGAGCATCAGCACCGCATGCGCCGCTCCGGTGTCGCCACAGACCTGCTGCATCCCGTCCGCCACCGCCTCCGGACGAATCCCCGCCTGTCGCGCGACCATCTCGGGTACCCGGCGCAGCGTACAGGGCAGGAGGAAACGGTCGACGGCGCCGGGCTCGACCCCGCAGCTCGCGAGCGCGGCCGCCACCGTCGGAGGGACGATCTTGAGATAGCCCTCGTCGCGTACCCACCGCTCTTCCCAGTCGTAGTCGAACTCGCTGTACTGGCCACGGTAGTGGTCGACGAAGTCGACCGAGGTCGAATGGTGTCCGGCAAGGCGCGCGATGACGCCGTCGCGACCGAGAGTGACGGCCGCCGCGGCGTCCCCGTAGAGCAGCTCCTGGGGGGTCCCGGTACGACTGCGACGATGCTCCGAGGCGACGAAGAGGCCCCGTCCCGGCGCGCCGGCACGCACCGCCGCCAGGGCGTTGGCGAGCCCGGTGGTACCCGCCCGGAGCGACGACGTGACGTCCAGGGTGGCGATGTCGGAGCCGAGGTTGAGGGCCTCGGCGCAGATGCCCGCATTCTGGCGGTCGGTGAAGGGGAGGGTGGTGGACGCGAGGTGCACCGCGCTCACCTCGTTCCGGTCGGCCCCGGCCAGCGCGTCCCGGGCCGCTTCGACGGCCATGGTGACGCTGTCCTCGTCCCAGTTGCACATCGACCGTTCGCCGCGGCCGTGCGCGGCGAGAGCACCGTTCGCCCAGGCGTTCGCGCCGACGATCGCGGACCGCTGGAGGCGAAGGCGGGGAACGTAGGCACCGAACGCGGTGATTCCGGGACTCGTCATTGACCCGTTCCTTCGAGATTCCTTGGCTCCACGCGGTTGTTCCGGCGCCCGAACAGGGGATTGACCGGCCTGCGCGCGAAGCGAGCCGTCCCGGAATCCGGACGGAGTCGTGGAGTCGGTTCGCCGACGGCGGCCCCGAACCCGAAGCGCGAGCGTGGCGTGGCGGGCTCCGCGGCGCGCGTGCCGGAGGACTCAAGCACCGGCCGCTTCGGGACCCCGGGCGGCGCCGGCGTAGGTGCGCAGGTGCTCGGAGAATTCTCGAAGCGCGTGGATGCCGCTCTCCTCGGCCTTGCGGCACCAGTCGCGAAGTCCGCTCGCCAGCTCGTCGACGTTCGCGGTCCGGCTCTCCCACAGCTTCTGCAGCTCGAGCCGCTTCTCGTAGATCGTGCGCAGCGTCTCGCTGCAGTGCAGGAGCCGGTGGCGGAGCTCGCGCTGCGCTTCGTCGTCGAGCGCATCGGTGCGCCAGAGCAGCGACTTCGCCCGGGTCAGGATGTCCCGGGACTTCGGTTCCGCCAGCTCGAGCTCCATCTGCGCGATGGGCTCCACGACCATCCGCCGGTAGCGGGCCATGACCCGGAACCGGTCGCTGATGACGGCACGGATGGTGTCGAGGTCGATTTCGTGCTTGCCTTCGATGCGGCGCACTTCGGGGGGAAGACGCTTGATGCGGGCAAGCCCGAGCAGCGAAAACAGCCTGATCCACGCCCAGCCGATGTCGAATTCCCACCACTTCACGGAGAACTTGGCCGAGCTCGGATAGGTGTGATGGTTGTTGTGAAGCTCCTCGCCGCCGACGATTATCCCCCAGGGCACGAAGTTCGTGGACGCGTCCGGGGTCTCGAAGTTCCGGTATCCGGTGTGGTGGCAGACCCCGTTGATGACCCCGGCTGCGAAGAAGGGGATCCAGATCATCTGCACCGCCCAGATGGTCAGCCCGATCGGACCGAAGAGGACGAGATCGATCCCGAGCATGATGAAGATGCTGAAGTTGCTGCGGGACGAGTACAGGCGGCGTTCGATCCAGTCGTCGGGCGTGCCGTGGCCGTACCGGTCCATCACCTCCTCGGTATGGGAAAGCCGGTACACCTCGACACCCTCGAACAGGACCTTGCGCAGTCCCAGCATGACCGGGCTGTGCGGATCCTCGGGGGTCTCCGTGTGCGCGTGGTGCATGCGGTGAATCGCGGTCCACCCCTTCGTGTTCATTCCGGTGGTGAGCCAGAGCCAGAAACGGAAGACGTGAGCGAGGCCGGGGTGCAGATCGATGGCACGATGCGCCGAGTAGCGGTGCAGGTAGACGGTGACGCAGACGATGGTTGCGTGGGTCAGGAGGAGGGCGGCGACCGCCTTCTGCCAGAGGTCGAGGCCGAGAATTCCGTCAAATCCTAGAATCGCATCCAGCATGGATTATTCACCCTGCGTGCTGTTCGGAACCGAGCGGCCTCGGGGACCGCGCGCGGCCCCTGGGCGGGCCGCGCGAATTGTATTGATTCCGGGGCCGGATCTCAAACCCGGGCGGCGTTCGCGACCGGGGGAATTCAGCCCTTCCTGACCGCGGCCTTCCCCACGGATCGGCCCCGTCCATTCCGTACCCGGAAAGCGTGGAACGTGCCTGATCCGGGCCGTGATTCGGCCGGACGCATCGGCTTGGCACCCGGCCCGGGCCCCGGTCCTCGCCGGTCACCGCCGCGTCGAGCGTCCCCGCCCGTGGGTCAGGTCCAAACGGCGGAAGATGAATCCCGGCCCGGAAATCCCGGTGCGCCGTGGCAAGGCGTACCGGGATTTCCGGGCTAGATCTCGGGTATGACCCACAGCGGCGAATCGCCCCGCTCCACCCGTTCAACGTTGTCGAACGCGTTTCGCAGCCGTGCCGTGCTGCTCTCCACGGTGGGCCCTGCAAGGTGGGCCGTCAGTACCACGTTGTCGAGGGTGAACAGGGGATTGTCCGCCGGCGGTGGCTCCTGGTCGAAGACGTCCAGGCCCGCTCCGGCAATCCGGCCCGCGCCGAGCGCCTCGGTCAGGGCGGTCTCGTCGACGACCGGACCGCGGCTCGTGTTGACGAGCACCGCGGTCGGCTTGAGGAGGGCGATTTCCCGCGCGCCGATCAGGTGACGCGTGCTCGGATTGAGCGGGACGTGCAGGGAGACGATGTCGGAAGTGCGAAGGACTTCGCTCAGCAGTCGGAAACGCACTCCGAGGGCGTCTTCCGCGTCCTCGTCGAGCCGCGCGATGTCGTAGTACTGCACGGTCATGCCGAACGCGAGGGCGAGGCGCGCGGTCTTCTTGCCGATGGTGCCGAGGCCGACGATCCCGAGGGTGCGGCCCCGAAGCTCGTGCACGCGTGGAGTCTCGTTGCCGCGCCAACGCCCGCTCCCGACGCTCGAGTGCTGCAGCGGCAGGCGCCTGCACACCGCCAGCATCAGCATCAGGGCGTGCTCCGAGACCGCCACCGCGTTGGCGCCGCCGTTGTTGGCGATCGGTACGCCGGCCCTGCGCGCCGCCGCGATGTCCGCCCGGTCGTATCCCGCGCTCAGAAGCTGTATGAGCTTGAGCCCCGGGGCGATGCGATACAGCTCCTCGTCAACGAGTCCGTCGACGAATCCCACCAGGTAGCTCGCCTCGCCGAGCGCCGAGCGGTACGCGGGGGTACCCGACGCGGCCCGCACGAGCTCGAAGCCGGCGGGAGCAAGCTCCTCCACCGCCTCACCGTTATCGAAAGGAGAGTTGACGTATACGATTCGCGGTTCCATTCCATGCCTCCATCGGTCCTGGATCAGCATACACGCGCTCGGTCCGAGGCGCGGCGCGCGTGCCGCGGCGCTTTCCTCGATGTCGCGCGACTCGAGACTTCGCCTCGCCGCGCCCGTCCGAAGGCTTCATCTCGCGAAACCCGTGTCGCGATGGCCCGCGCGAAGCCCGCTTCGCGATGCCGAACGAGTGCTTCCCTCGCTCATGCGAAGTAGTCCGTCAGGTACTCCTCGAAGCTTACGGTGTCCCCGGCTTCCAGGGCGGTCTGCCGCACGACGGAGCGCGCCGCCTCCTCTTCGAGCCGGGCCCGCTCCGCGGTCGGGAGCGGCTCGCGACGCAGGGTGTCGGAGTGACGGCGCGAAAGTTCCAGGACATACTCGAAGTAGGAGCCGCCGCTCGCGCCCATCTCCTCGAGCACCCGGGCGGACGGCGTCGCGTCCGGCTGACCGATGGAAGCGCCCGCCGCCCGGATCACCGCCGCCGGGTCGTCGTCGGCAGTCCGGACGAGCTCCGCCACCGCGGTGAGCTCTTCGAGGATCTCGTTCGCCCAGCTTCGCAGGGGCACCTCGATGCCGTCCCTCATCAGGGTGGCGGACGGGTCGCGCCCTCGCACCGCGACCCGTTTCTGGTTGACGTCGATCGCCCGTCGTTCCTGCGCGCCCAGCGGCGGACTGTCGACGAGCAGACAGAACAGCATGAACACCTCGAGGAACGCCATCCGGTCTTCGGTCAAACCCAGGGGAGCAGCGGGATCGAGGTCGATCGATCGCAGCTCGACGTAGCGCACTCCGCGCCGCTGGAGCGCCTCGGTCGGGCGTTCGCCGCGGCGGGTCGGCTGCTTGGGGCGCACCGAGCTGTAGTACTCGTTCTCCATCTGGAGCAGGTTCGAGTTGAGCTGGCGATACTCGCCGCCGCGCCGCACCCCCAACGCCTCCCACGGCGGGTGCGCGGTGCTGATCGCTCGGTAGAGGCTCGCCGCGTAGCTGTAGAGATCGTCATAGCGGATGCCGATCCCGCCCGGAATGCGGTTGGTGTAGCCGATGTCGCTCATTCGCAGCGACGTGCCGAAGGGGGCGAACCAGGTTTCCTCGTCGAACGGCTCGAGCTCGGGGGCTCCGTCCGGCAGGAACGACCTCGAAAGAGCCGGGGAAGCGCCGAAGAGATAGAGCAGCAGCCACCCGTGCCGGAACAGGTTCCGAATAAGTCCGAAGTAATGCGAGTCAGCGAGGGCGCGTCCGGTGCCGTGCCAGGTCCGATGCTCGCCGTGGGCCGCTCCCGTCTCGGACAGGATGGGCCAGAACCCGGGCGCGAGCGAGTAATTGAAATGGACGCCCGCGATGACCTGCATCATCCGCCCGTAGCGATGGCCGAGCCCGACCCGATACACGTGCCGGAGCCGGCCCGAGTTGGAGGCCCCGTAGCGGGCGATGGGAATTGACTCGTCACTTTCGATCGCGCACGGCATGCTCGCAGCCCAGAGCAGCTCGTCTCCGATGTTGCGGGCGACGAAACGATGCAGGTTGCCGAGCGTGTCCAGCACCTCGCTGCGGTGGTGGAAGGGCGGCGTCACGAACTCGAGCAGCGCCTCGGAGTAGTCCGTGGTGAGCAACGGGTGGGTCAGGGCGGAGCCGAGCGCGGCCGGATGCGGGGTCTGCGCGAGCCGTCCCGCCGGGCTCGCGCGCAGACTCTCCTTCTCAACGCCCCGCAAGCCGGCGCGCAGCGCCTCGCCGGCACCTGCACCGGCAAGGCGTTCGATGCGCTCGTGGAGCCTGTCGTACGACGGCACGGATGCCCCTACTGCCCGTCACGCTCGGCGAGAATCCGTCGCGCGATGCGGAACGACTCCACCGCCGCCGGCATGCCGCAGTAGACGGCGATCTGGAGCAGGGTCTCGCGCAGCTCCTCGAGCGTGCAGCCATTGCGCAGCGCGCCTCGAAAATGCAGGGCGAACTCTTCGCTTCGACCCAGCGCCGCGAGCATGCACAGGTTGTTGAGGCTGCGCTGCTTGCGGCTCAAGCCGTCACGCGCCCACACCCCTCCCCAGCAGTACTCGTTGAGCAGGGTCTGGAAGTCGCGGTTGAAGTCGTCCACGCCGGCCATGGCCCGGTCCACGTACTCTTCGCCGAGGACTTCCTTGCGGATCTCGACACCGCGTTCGAACTGCTCCGAGGGCATGTGGGGTTCTCCTGGGTATGGGTCGGGGCGTCCGCGTCTCGCATCGAGGCGGCGCGGGGCGCTATCGTAGACGATGGGGAAAGACGCGGCGGTGCGGGTCCGCGCAACGGGAAGGCGAGCATGACGAACGACGGAATTCTGGCCATCTGGCACGACGTTGGCGAGGAGATTGGAGACGACTACGAGCGGTGGTACTTTCAGGAACACCTTCCCGAACGGGTCGGGGTTCCCGGCTTCGTCGCGGGACGCCGTTACGAAGCGGTTGCGGGCGCTCCGAGGTTTCTCACGTATTACGAAGGAGAGAGCCCGCAAATTTTTGTTTCCAAACCATATCTCGATCGACTGAACGATCCGACCCCGTGGAGCACGTCGGTGCTGCGACACTTCCGCGACACCAATCGGACCATCTGCCGCCGGACCTGGGATGCCGGCACGATTCGCGGTGCGTGGGGCACGGCGATCCGGGTGAACCGCGACGACGGGGAGGGCGGTGCGACGGCGGACACGGTGGCCGCGCTGCGCACGCTGGGACGCGCGTGGGCGGACGATTGGTGGACCCTGCGCGTGGAAATCTGGACCCGCGAAGAGGTTCCCCCGCCGGCGAAGACGGCGGAAGCGGAGCTCCGGACGGCCCCCGACCGGTACATCGAAGCGGCGGTGTTCGGCCACTTCGCCCGCGAGAAGGACGCGCGCACCGCGGCCGAAGCGAGGGTCGCAGGGGGCGAGACCGGGATCTATCGACTGCTCTGCGAGCTTCGCGGCGACTGAGGGGGCAACGGTGGCGATTCACTTCACGGCCGAAGAGCTCGGTGCCCGCCGGGCTGCCGCGGTGGCGGCGATGGATGCGCGCGGACTTGCGGGCCTGCTCGTCTTCAAGCCGGAGAGCATGTTCTACCTTACCGGTTACGACACCTTCGGTTTCTGCTTCTTTCAGTGCCTGTGGCTCGGACGCGACGGCGGAATGACCCTTCTCACCCGCGCCCCCGATCTCCGCCAGGCGCGCCATACGTCGGTGATCGAGGACATCCGGGTATGGGTGGACACGGCCGGTGCCGACCCGGCGGAGGAGCTGCGCCGGGTCGCGTCGGAGCATGGCGCGGCCGGCGAAGGAGTTGGGGTCGAGCTCGACACCTACGGCCTCACGGCGGCGAGCTGGCGCCGGGTCGAGGCGGCGTTCGAGGGGTTCGCGCGGCTCGAGGATGCCTCCGGGCTCGTGTCCGACCTACGCCTCGTCAAGAGCCCCGCCGAGCTCGAGCTCGTCCGCCGGGCGGCGGAGCTCGCCGACGACGCCCTCACCGAGGCCGAACGGCTGGCCGTGCCCGGCGCGTTCGAAGGCGACATCCTCGCCGCGATGCAGGGTGCGGTGTTCCGGGGCGGGGGAGACTACCCGGGCAACGAGTTCATCATCGGATCGGGCCGCGACGCGCTGCTTTGCCGGTACTTCTCCGGGCGTCGCCGACTCGGGTCCCGCGATCAGCTCACCCTGGAGTTCGCCGGCGCCTGGCGCCACTACCACTCGGCCCTCATGCGCACGTTCGTCATCGGACCGGCGGCGGCCCGCCACCAGGCCCTGTACCGGGCATGCTCGGAGGCCCTCGACGGCTGCCTCGATGCGGTGCGGCCCGGACGGATCTTCGGCGACGTGTTCGCCGCCCATGCACGGGTGCTCGACGCGGCCGGGCTTCGCGCCCACCGAATGAACGCGTGCGGCTACAGCCTCGGCGCGACCTTCGCGCCGACGTGGATGGACGGGCCGATGTTCTTCGCCGGCAACCCTCGGCCCATCGAGCCCGGGATGGTGCTGTTCGTGCACATCATCATCGCCGACAGCGACACGGGCCTCGCCATGACCCTGGGGGAGACGGTCATCGTCACCACCGGGGGATGCGATCGTCTCAGCCGGATTCCCCGGCGCATCTCGCCCGGCCTTTCCTGAAGCGATTCGGCCGGTTGACGGTCAGAGCGGGCGTTCCGCTCCCGTCTTACGCGCCGCGCGCGTTTCCTCCGGCTCCGGACCCCCGCTCCAGGGGTTCCCCCAGGGGTTCCCACAGCACGCCGCCGGGCTCGACGGTACGGCCGTTGCAGGCGAGCGGTTCGGGCGCGTAGTTGAGCCAGAAGCGGTGGGTGCGGGTATCGCGCACCCGCAGCCCCGATGGAAGGTCGAGGACCGGCAGCTCCTGCGCTTGCGCCGCGCGGCGCACGATCCGGTCGAGCGCCTGCGCGTCCGGCCAGCCTGTGAGGTACCCGATCCTGCACCCGCCGACCAGCACCGGACGCCCGTCGACGGTGCGCTCGATCGCTTCGAGCTCCGTCTCGATCGTCTCGAGCCAGCGCCCGACCGCGCCGCCCTCGGCGAGCGGCAGACTCGCGAACGGCGGCAGGCTCTCCGCATGGGTCACCGTCAGGGGAAAATCGGGGAGATCGGGGCCCATGGGCGCGGGAGTCGAGAGCTCGTCCGTCCTGAGCCCGGCACGCGGGCCGACGACGATGCGGCCCGCGCACGTCGCCAGGGAGTCCCTGAATCCGGGGGAGAGCTCGAGCAGCCCGGGAACCATGACGAGCGAGTAAGGGCCGAGATCGCGCCCGTCCGCCGGGATGATGTCGATCGACAGGCCCGCCCTGCGCATGGCGCAATAGAGGTCGAAGCAGAGCGCGAAGTAGTCGAAGTCGATTCCGTGCGGCTGCGCCTCCCAGGCGTGTGCCGAAGGGTAGTCGAAGACAAGCGCGCACGGCCCCCGGGCGGTGCCCGCGTCCGGCAGCTCGTCCAGCTCCCGCGCCACCCGCGTGACATCGGCCAGCCCGGCGGCCGGACGGCGATCCGGAAGCAGCAGCCCCGCGTGCATCTGCTCCTGCCCGAAGGGCGCCTGCCGCCAGCGGAACCAGCAGACCGTCTCGGCCCCGTGCGCGAAGGCTTCCCACGCCCACAGCCGGAGCATCCCGGCCATCGGCGCGGGGTTCCACGGAGCCCAGTTGACCGGCCCCGGCTGCTGTTCCATGACCCAGAAGCGCCCGCGTCCGCAGGTCCGGTAGAGATCGTGATGAAACGCCTGGAAGTCGGGATGCCCCTGGCGTAGAAAGCGCTCCTTCTCCGCCTGGGATGCGCCCGCGCGGTCCAGGAGGAAGCCGAGCGGGTAGCTGTCCCAGGCGACGAAGTCGAGATCGGCGGAGAGGGCATGGTGGTCGAAGCCGGTCATGCGTCCCATGAAGTTGTGGACGATCGGAGCGCCGGAACGCTTGCGGATCTCGTCGCACTGGACCCGGTTGAAGCGCACCACCTGGTCGGAGCTGAAGCGGCGGAACGCGAGGACGTGGGCCGGATTCGGCTCCGTCACGGTGCGCACGGGAAGGCCGATCTGATCGAAGCGCTGGTAGTCCATGGACCAGAACGCATTCCCCCACGCGGTATTCAACGCCTCGACGGTCCCGTAGCGGCGCGCGCACCAATCCTGGAACGCGGCGCGCGCGCACGCGGAGTAGCTGAGCGCGGTGTCGTGGCAGTCGTACTCGTTGTCCGTCTGCCAGGCGACGACGCGCGGGTCCGCGCCGTAGCGCTCCGCGAGCAGGCGCGCAATCCGGCGGCACTCCTCGCGGTACCCGGCGTGGCTGAAACAGTAGTGCCGGCGCGATCCGAACCCCCGCACTTCACCCCCCGCGCCTACGCCAAGCATGTCCGGGTGCCGGTCGACCATCCAGCGGGGAGGGGTCGCGGTCGGCGTGCCCAGCACCACCTCCAGCCCCGCGGAGCCCAGGGTCTCGATCGCCCGGTCGAGCCATTCGAACCGGAGCTCGCCGGGACGGGGCTCGATTCGAGACCAGGCGAACTCGCCGATCCGCACCCGGCGGATACCCGCCCGCGCCATCCGCGAAGCGTCCTCGGCCCACACCGCTTCCGGCCAGTGCTCGGGGTAGTAGCACACCCCGAGGGTGCGCCGCACGCCCGCCGTCACAGCCGCTCTCCCTCGAGCACCCACATGCGCTCCGGGAACGACCACGGCAGGGTGAGGCCCTGGCTGGTCAGCCATGCCCCGGGGGCCTCGACGGCCTCGCGGCCGAGGAGGGGAGTGGACCGCGAGAGCCGTGGAACGTCGGCGCGGTTGACGAGCCGCACGCGGTAGCGGGCGTCCGGTTCGAGCCGGATCAACGGCTGCGGGCGCGGCGCGATCGGGGCGCCGGCTTCGGCCCGGCCCAGAAAGACCGCGAAGCGCGACCCGTCGCGCGCGAGGTGCTGCTCGCCGATGACGGCGGGATCGGGGCTGTCCAGCCGGAGGATGTCGGCACGATGCAGCCAGTCGCGGTTGCGCTTGTACCAGGCAATCGCCCCGGAGAGGACCTCGACCTCGTGTTCCGTCAGCTCCCGGGGGTCCATTTCGAGCCCCATGTGACGCTGCGCGGCGACCCACGCCCGGAACGAGATGTCCTGGGAACGGCCGGAGGTATGGCAGCGGCGCGGCCCGACGTGAGAGCCGGTGACCGCGCCCGGGAGGAAAAGGGCGGCGTGGTGCTGGATCCGCAGGCGCTCGAGCGCGTCGTTGCTGTCGGAGAGCCATACCCGGTGGGCGCGGGCCAGAATTCCGAAGTCGATCCGCCCGCCGCCGGACGCGGAGCTCTCGATCTCGACGCCGGGGAAAGTGTCGCGAAGACGGTCCAGCAGGGCGTAGGTCCCGCGCGTCTGCGCCGCGTCGGGAACGGGCAGCACCCGGTTGTGATCCAGCTTGACGCAGTCGACGGGAAAGCGCGAGAGCAGCGCCGCGACGCTCGTGAACAGGTGGTCGCGCACGTCCTCGCGCGCCATGTCGAGCACCATCTGCCCGCGCCCGAGGGTCTGTTCCGCGGGACCGAGGGCCCAGTCCGGATGGGCGCGGTAGAGGTTCGACTCCCGGCTGACCATCTCCGGCTCGAACCAGAGCCCGAAGGTCATGCCGAGGTCCCGCACGTGTTCGACGAGCGGACCGAGGCCCTCGGGAAACTTCCGCGGATCGACTTCCCAGTCGCCGAGCGAGGTCGTGTCGTCGTCGCGCCGCCCGAACCAGCCGTCGTCGAGGACGAAGCGTTCCGCCCCGAGCGCCGCCGCACGCGCGGCGATGTCCCGGAGCACCGGAAGGTCGTGATCGAAGTAGACCGCCTCCCAGCAGTTGTAGTGGACCGGACGCGGGCGATCGGGTTGCGGAAAGCGAACGATCCGATCGTGGACGTGCCGCTGGAATGCGGTGGCGCAGCCGTTGATGCCGGCGTCGGAGCGCACCACGAAGAGCGGTGCGGTGTCGAAGCGGGTCGACGCCCCGAGCTCGGTGTCCATGGCATTACCGAACTGGATCTGGCGCCGGCCGTCCGGCAGCTCTTCTGCGACCATGCGATGACCGCCGGACCAGCCGTAGTGGAAGGCGTACGCGACGCCCCGGGCATTGGTGGCGCCGCGGCCGGGCACCACGAGGCCCGGGAAGTGCTCGTGCCCGGTCCGGCCGGTGCGGTTCTCGCGGTGCCGCACGCCCGGTCCCCAGGGGGTCGCGACCGGCCGGAATTCGCCGCACCAGCGCCCGGCGAAGTCGATCATCTCGTCGGCGAGCTGGGGGGCGGGCAGCACGGGCGCGGCGAGCCAGGAGAGCCGGACCGGACTCCCGGCCTCGAGGGTGGCCCGCAGCGTCATGACCCCGGTCGACGCGTCGGTGTCGAAGCGTGCCGAGTACGTCAGGTCCAGCGATCGATCGGAGAAGACGAGGGTCAGGCTCCCGGCATCGCCTCCGGACGATTCGCTCCGGAAGCGGAAACGCGGAAGGAGCAGTCCTCCGTCGGCTCCGCGCACGACGAGGCCGGGCTGGCCGGGAAAGCTCCGCCCCGCCTCCGGGCAGATCGAGAGGTCCGGACTCTCGTCCAGCATCCCCCCGGTGACGTCGATGCGTCCGGCCCGGGCGAGCGCGGCGCAGTCGGTATCCGCGGGCAGCGGCGCACCCCAGTACGCGACTTCGGGCAGCCGACGGTCCCGTGCGGCCAGCACGAGGGTCTGATGCCCGTCGTCCAGTCTCCAGGCCTGCACTACTTCACGGCACCGAGGGTCAGGCCCGCGATGAAGTGACGCTGCATCAGGAAGAACATGGCCACCGGGGGGAGGGCGGCGACGATGGAGCCGGCGCTCATCAGGTGGTAGGCGGCGCGGTACTGGGCGTTGAAGCTGGTGATTCCCGCGGTGACCGGCTGGCTCGCGGAGCCCTGGGTCAGCACCACGGCCCAGAAGTAGTCGTTCCAGATGAAGGTGAAGATGAGGATTGCGAGCGCGGCGATGGCGGGCTTCATCAGCGGCAGCACGACGAACCGGAAGATGCGGAACTCGCTGACCCCCTCGACCCGCGCGGACTCGATGAGCGCGAAGGGCAGGGCACGGATGAAGTTGCGCATGAACAGGGTGCAAAAGCCCGTCTGGAACGCGATGTGGAAGAGCACGAGCCCCGTTCGGGTGTTGTAGAGCCCGAGATCGAGGGTCAGGTCGCGGACGGGGACCATCAGGATCTGGAACGGCACGAAGTTGCCGGCGACGAACATGAAGAAGATCCAGAGGTTCGCGCGGAACCGGTACACCCCGAGGGCGAACCCAGTCATGCAGCTCAGGGCGACCGCCCCGACCACCGTCGGCACGGTGATGAGCACCGAGTTCAGGAGGTAGCGGGGCATGTCGCTGTCGAAGAAGACGCGTCCGTAGTTCGCCACCGCCTCGAACGACGAAGGCAGTCCCCAATAGTTTCCGCTCGTGAAGTCCTCGGCCGGCCGGGTCGAGAAGACGGCGACCGCGATGAGGGGGAGGAGCCACATGAACACGGACAGCGGAAGCAGAGTGCGGTAGGCGAGCTGCCACTGTGGGGAGGTCCGGTGGACGGGGGCCGGAAACATGGCTCAGCCTTCCCGCTCTTCGCGCTGCATGGACCACAGGAAGTACGCGATGAAGCCCAGCATGATGAGGAACAGCACCACCGCGATCGCCGCGCCGTAACCCATGCGGAAACCGTACTCGGACAGGGCCTTCTCGAACATGTAGAAGGACAGGACCCGGGACGATCCGAACGGGCCGCCGTCCGTCATGATCGATATGAGGTCGAAGGAGCGCAGCGCCCCGATGATCGTCACCACGAAGGCGATGAAGGTCGCGGGGCGGAGCTGGGGCAGAACCACGTGCCACAGCATCCGCCAGCCCCGCGCTCCGTCCAGCCGTCCCGCTTCCACCTGTTCGGGATCGACCGCGTTCAGCCCCGTCAGATAGAGGATCATGCAGTACGCGGTCTGCGGCCAGAGGCCCGCGACGATGATTCCGTAGGTTACGAGCGTCGGGTCACCGAGGACGTTGAGCGGCCCGGTGCCGAGCCAGCCGAGAATGGTGTTGAGGAGCCCGAACGTCGGGTCGTAGAACCAGGTGAAGACGAGCCCCACGACGACCTGGCTGATGACGAAGGGGAAGAAGAAGAGCGACTTGTAGAGCCGGATGCCGGTGACCGTCTGGTTCAGGAAGATGGCGATGAACAGTCCCGCGGGGACCGCGAGCAGATAGAGGACGAGCCACTTGAGGTTGTTCCACAGGGAGGTCTCGAACGCCCGATCCTTGAAGAGCTTCTGGTAGTTCTCCACGCCGACGTACCGGGCTTCGCCGAGGCCGTCCCACTTGTAGAGGGAGATCTCGAAGCTCTGGAATATCGGAAAGATGACGTAGAAAAGGAAGAAGAGCACGCCGGGCGCGAGAAACAGCCACGGCGCGATGGCGCGACGGTGGCGGTGAAACCAGGTCTCTGTCGGCGTTCCCGCCCCGGGCCGGGCGAAGGCGGCGTCAGCCATCGCGGTACCCCCTCGCGCCCGGGTGGTTCGCGGTCGTACCGGTGGGCCGCAACCCGGACCCGGCGCCGGGGAGGACCGGGGCGGCAGCGCGCCCCGGCCCCGGTTCCCGGACTAGTAGATGTCCTGGCGGGCCGATTCGAGCCGCTCCAGGATGTCGTCCAGATTGTCGGGGAACACCATGAACTCCTGGAATCCTTCCATGGCGGCCTTGGCCATCTCGGCCGGGGCGTCGCGGTCGAAGAACTGGGCGACGCCGCCCGGAGAGTTCCGTGACAGCATCTCGAAGCCCTGGCGCAGGAACTCGTCGTCGTCGATGGCGGACTGCGCGTTGATCGGGAGCTGACCGAGGTTCTCCCCGTTGTTGATGATGGTCTGGTTCTCGGCCGAGACCACGTAGCGCAGGAACTCGCGCGCCGCTTCCTTGTTCTTGGCGTTCGCCGGAATATGGAAGGTATCGGTCGGGGCGTCCTCCGCCTTGGCGACGCCGGGGGTGATCTCGACGAACTGGTAGAAGTCCAGCTTGTCGTCGGTGAGGCCCGCCTCGCGCATCGGCGCCACCGAGAAGTTGCCCATCAGGTAGGCCGTGGCCTCGCCGTTGACGATGAAGGGCAGCGCCTCCTGCCAACTGTAGGTCTGATGGTTGGCGATGAAGCCGCCCATGTCGATGAGCTCGCGCCACTTGGCGAAGACCGCCCGCACGCGCTCGTCGGTCCATTCCACCTCGCCCTGGGTCAGCGCCATGTGGAAGTCGTAGCCGTTGGTGCGAAGGTTCAGGTAATCGAACCATCCGCCCGCGGTCCAGAGGTACTTCGTGCCGATCGTGTAGCAGGCCCGGCCGGACGCCACGATCTTCGCGCAGTTCGCCTTTTCCTCCTCCCACGTCGCGGGCTCCTCGAGGCCCAGCTCGTTGAAGATGTCCTCGCGATAATAGACCCCCCACTGGTAGTAGGAGTAGGGCACTCCCCACTGCTTGCCGTCGATGGTCATGGCGCCCTTGGTCGACGCGAGGTTCTCGGCGATCTCGGGCTCGCGCCAGAGATCGGAGACATCCTCGAACAATCCCGCCGAGACGTAGGGCCGCATGCGGTTCGCGGCATACCAGGTGGCCACGTCCGGGGCGTCGGCGGTGAGGAAGTTGCGAATCTGGGTCTTGTACGCTTCCCGATCGATGATCGTGGTCTCGATGTTCAGATCCGGATGCAGCGCTCCGAACCGGGCGATCATCGCCTCCATGGTGGCGCGCGGCGCCGGATTCGAAGTGTCGAGGAAGATCTTGAGCTCACCGCTCAGCCCGGCGGACGCGGGCAGGGTCAGGAACGTAGCCGTCGCGAGCGCGGCGGCCTGGAACATGGAACGCATGGTGTTTCTCCTGGAGGGTGGTAGGCTGTTCGAGACTCATTATCTCGCATTTCGCAGCGAGACGACGGGAGAGCGCGGATGTCCAGGGTGAGCCTCGACGGCGTCGTCAAGCGCTACGACGAGGTCCAGGTGGTCCATGGACTCGATCTCGAGATCGAGGACGGGGAATTCTGCGTCTTCGTCGGTCCTTCCGGCTGCGGGAAGTCGACCCTGCTGCGAATGGTGGCCGGGCTGGAGGAGACCACCGCCGGGCGCATCCGCATCGGCACCCGGGACGTGACGCACGAGGATCCGGCACGCCGGGGCGTCGCGATGGTGTTCCAGACCTATGCGCTCTACCCCCACATGACGGTGGAGCAGAACATGAGCTTCGGCCTGCGGATGAACAAACATCCGCCGGCGGACATCCGTGCCCGGGTCGCCGAGGCGAGCCGGATCCTCAAGCTGGAGGAGTACCTCCGTCGCAAGCCGAAGGCCCTCTCCGGCGGGCAGCGCCAGCGGGTGGCCATCGGCCGCGCGATCGTCCGCGGCCCGGAAGTGTTCCTGTTCGACGAGCCGCTCTCGAACCTCGACGCGGAGCTTCGGGTCGAGATGCGGGTCGAGATCGCGCGCCTGCACCAGGAGATCGGAGCGACGATGATCTACGTCACCCACGATCAGGTCGAGGCGATGACCCTGGCCGACAAGATCGTGGTGCTGCGCGCAGGAAAAATCGAGCAGGTGGGAGCGCCGATGGATCTCTATCGCGACCCGGCGAACCGTTTCGTGGCCGGTTTCATCGGATCGCCGGCCATGAACTTTCTCGACGGATCCGTGGCCGACGGTGGGGTGGACGCCCCGGCCCTCGCGATGCTCGTTCGTCCCGGGGTCTCGCTTCCCCCCGCGGGAACCAGGATCAAGGTCGGGTTGCGCCCCGAGCACCTGACGATCGCGCCCGGCGGGGCGACGCACCGGGTGGAGCTGACCGAGGCGCTGGGCGGGGTGTCCTACGCCTATCTCGTCTCGCCGACCGGCGAACGCGTGATCGTCGAGGAACGGGGCGACGACCGCGTGTCGGCGGGAACGACCGTGGGCCTCGCTTTCGATCCCCGTCACCTTCGGGTCTTCGAAGCCGAGACGGGCATTCGCGTTCGTTGAGACGGCCCGGGAGCGATGCGCGCCGGGGCGGCCGCGTTTCATTGCGCGCCGTCCACGGATTAAGATAGCGCCGGCCCGGGCAAGGACGACGTAAACCGTGAACGAGACGCAGCACGCCATTCGCCTGGGAACGCTTCTGGTCGTCCTCTGGATCGTGCTGTCGGGCCACTTCGCGGCCCTACTGCTGTTTCTCGGGGCGGGCTCGTGCGCCCTCGCGCTCTTCATCGCGCTGCGCATGGATCGGGTCGACGGCGAGGCGATCCCCCTCGCCATGCGCGCCGGGGCCTGGATCCGTTACACGGGGTGGCTCGGCGTCGAGATCGTGAAGTCGAACCTCGCGGTGGCCCGGGTCCTCGTCGACCCTCGCCTCCCGATCCGGCCCTGCGTGTTCCAGGTGGACGCGACCCAGCGGTCCCTCCTCGGACACGTCGTCTTCGCGAACTCGATCACCCTCACCCCCGGCACGGTGTCGATCGATCTCCACGGCGACGCGATCGACGTCCATTCGCTGCTCGAACCGGATCTCGGGGCGCTCGGGGAGATGGATCGGCGCGTTTCGGCCATGGAACGCTCACCGTGACCGCGTTCGGAACGGGAATCGCCGGGGTGGGGGCCCTGGCCGTGCTGGCCGCGATGGGACTCGCCATGTTCCGCGCCCTGCGCGGGCCCACCGTCTACGACCGGATCCTCGCCGTCAATCACTTCGGGACCCTTACCGTGCTCCTCATCGCGGCCGCGGGATTCCTCTCGGGACGGCCCGAATTCCTCGACATCGCCCTCGTGTACTGCCTCATCAGCTTCATCGGCACGGTGGCGGTGCTCAAGTTCTTCGAGTACGGGGACCTCGGCCACGCCGGGAGCGACGAGCGGCCGCCGGCCGCCGGAACCGGGTCCTGATCGCATGGTCGCCGCCGACCTTCTCGCGGCCCTCTTCGTCCTCGCCGGCGGGTTCTTCCTGGTGGTCGGCGGCCTCGGCCTGGTGCGCCTTCCGGACCTCTTCACCCGGATGCACGCGGCCGGAGTCGGCGACACCCTCGGGGTGGCGCTCTTCATGCTCGGCTTCATGTTCCTCGTGGATCTCGGGGGGGTGACCCTGAAGCTCGGGCTGGTGCTGCTGTTCCTGCTCCTGACCGGGCCGGTCGCTACCCATGCCCTGGCGAAGGCCGCGCTCCACGGGGGCGTGCGTCCCATCGCCGAAGGCGTCCGGACCACCGGTCCGGGAGCCACCGTGGATCCGCCATGGAATACGTGATCAACACCGTCCTCCTCGCGCTGCTCGCGGTGACCGCGGGGGCGATCGTGCATCTTCGCAACCTCTTCGCGGCGGTGATGCTGGTCGGGATCTACAGCCTGCTCACGGCCGCGCTGTTCGTGATCCTGGACGCCGTCGACGTGGCGTTCACGGAGGCGGCGGTCGGGGCCGGCATATCGACCATCCTCATGCTCGCCGCCCTCGCCCTCACCGGACGCGAGCAGACGGCCGCGACCGGCCCGAGCGCGGTCGGCCTCGCGGTCGTCCTCGCCACCGGCGCGGCCCTCGTGTGGGGCACCCTGGACATGCCGCATTTCGGCGATCCGAACGCTCCGGCCCACGTTCACGTGGCCCCGCGCTATCTCGAGGGCACGCTCACCGAGATCGGGATCCCCAACGCGGTCACCTCGGTGCTGGCGAGCTACCGCGGCTACGACACCCTCGGCGAGGTGTTCGTCATCTTCACCGCGGGCATCGGCGCGCTGGCGCTCCTCGGGGGAAGACGCGAGAGCTGACTGCCATGCGCCACCACCACGTCCTCCACGTCGTCGCGAAGATGGTGATCCCCCTCATCCTCCTCTTCGCCCTGTACGTCCAGTTCCACGGCGACTTCGGACCCGGGGGCGGGTTCCAGGCCGGGGTCATCTTCGCCGCGGGACTCATCCTCTACGGTCTCGTGTTCGGGGTGGACCGGCTGCGCCGCACGGTTCCACCGGGCGTGGTGCGGGGGCTCGCGGCGGCCGGGGGGCTGCTCTACGCCGGGGTGGGGGTGGCGGGCATGGTGCTTGGCGGCGCGTATCTCGACTACGGCGTGCTGCTGCCCGATCCGATGGCCGGACAGCACCTCGGCATCCTGCTCATCGAGCTCGGCGTGGGCGTCACGGTGGCGGCGGTCATGACGAGCCTCTTCTACTGCTTCGCGGGCTGACGGCCGGGGGACGGAACGGTGGACGCGTTTCTCGGGTACTACAACTACTGGATCGTCATCGCGCTGATGATGACCGGCCTCTACACCGTCGCGGCGAGCGGAAACCTCGTCAAGAAGATCATCGGCCTCAACATCTTCCAGACCTCGGTGTTCCTCTTCTTCATCTCCGTCGGAAAGGTGTCCGGAGGCACCGCCCCAATCCTCGCCGAGGGGTGGACCCGGTACTCGAATCCGCTTCCCCACGTGCTCATCCTGACCGCCATCGTGGTCGGGGTCGCGACGACCGCGGTGGGACTCGCGCTCATCGTGCGCGTCAACCGGGCGTACGCCACCATCGAGGACGACGAGATCCGCCGTTCCGACCTGCCCGATTCTTCATGATCGCTTCCCATCTGCCCGCGCTCCAGGTCGTGGTGCCGCTCGTCGCGGCGCCCGTGTGCGTGCTGCTGCGCTGGAGCCGGGTCGCGTGGATGGTGGCGATGGCCGCGAGCCTCTTCGCGGTGGGAGGCGCCTGGTGCCTGCTCGCGGGCGTGCTGTCGGCGGGGCCGACCTCGTACTTCCTCGGCTCCTGGGCGGCGCCGTGGGGGATCGAGTACCGGGTCGACGAGACGAACGCGTGGGTGATGCTCGTGGTGAGCGTCATCAGCGCCGTGTCGCTCCTCTTCGCGCGGCGGAGCGTCGAGCGGGAGGTCGAGACCGACCGCATCCATCTCTTCTACACCGCCTGGCTGCTGTGCCTCGCCGGCCTGCTCGGCATGGCGGTGACCGCCGATGCCTTCAATGTCTTCGTGTTTCTCGAGATCTCGTCCCTTTCCACGTATGTCCTCGTCAGCCTCGGCACGCGCCGCGAGGCGCTCGTCGCGGCCCTGCGCTACCTCGTGCTCGGCACGGTGGGGGCGACGTTCTTCCTGATCGGGGTCGGCCTTCTCTACCAGGTGACGGGAACTCTCAACATGGGGGATCTCGCGACCCGCATCGCCCAACTCGGACCCCACCGCACGGTGACCGCGGCGTTCGGATTCCTCGCCGTCGGCATCGCGGTGAAGAGCGCGGTGTACCCGCTCCACACCTGGCTGCCGAACGCCTACGCCTTCGCCCCGTCCGCCGTGTCCGCGTTTCTCGCCGGCACCGCGACCAAGGTGTCGCTGTACCTGCTGCTCCGGTTCCTCTTCACCGTGTTCGGCCACGAGTTCGTGGCCGGCGGACCGGTCCCCGTCCTCCTCGCCCTCACCGGGGTCGCCGCGGTCGTCGCGGCCTCGGTCGCGGCCGTCCGCCAGGATGACGCGAAACGCCTGCTCGGATTCTCCAGCGTCGCGCAGATCGGCTACCTCGTGCTCGGGGTGAGCCTGCTCACGACCGAAGGGGTGGCCGCGTCGCTCATCCACCTCTTCGGCCACGCGCTCATGAAGACCGCGCTCTTCGTGTGCCTCGGGGCCATCGTGTATCGCATCGGATCGGCGCGGATTGACGACATGGCCGGAATCGCAAAGCGCATGCCGTGGACCTGCGCGGCGCTGGTGGTCGGAGGTCTCAGCCTCATCGGGGTGCCGCTCACCGCCGGCTTCGTCGGCAAGTGGTATCTCGTGGCGGCTGCGCTCGAAGCCGGCTGGTGGCCGGTCGCGGCGGCAATGTTGCTCGCTTCGCTCATCGCCGTCGCCTACGTCTGGAAGTTGGTCGAGTCCGCGTACTTCCGCGCGCCGTCCGCTCGAGTGGCGGCCGCGCGGGGGGCGCCGTTCTCGATGGTCGCCGCCGCGTGGGGGCTCTCCGGAGCCAACATCTGGTTCGGCATCGACACGAGCCTGCCGATCGGGGTCGCCAATCGGGCGGCGGCCGCGCTGCTCGGAGGATAGGTGGAAACGCCGGCCCTCTTCCTGTGCCTGGCGCTGCCTCTCGCCGGGGCGGCGCTCGTCCTCCTCCTCGGGCGCTGGCCGAACCTGCGCGAGGCCGCGAGCCTCGCCACGGGGGGCTGGCTGTTCCTCGAGGTCCTCGCCCTGCTTCCTGCGGTGGAAGCGGGCGATCGTCCCCGGGCGGTGCTGGTCTCGGTGATCCCGGAGATTCCCCTCGCCTTCGAGGTGGAGCCGCTCGGGATGCTGTTCGCCCTCGTTGCGAGCTCTCTCTGGATCGTCACCACGATCTACTCGATCGGCTACATGCGCGGGCACGGCGAAACGAATCAGACCCGGTTCTACGCCTGCTTCGCCATCGCCATCGCGAGCGCCATCGGGGTCGCGTTCGCGTCCAACCTCCTCACCCTGTTCGTCTTCTACGAGGTCCTGACCCTTTCCACCTATCCGCTCGTCACCCACTCGGGGACCGACGAGGCGAGACGCGCGGGAAGGGTCTACCTCGGCGTGCTTCTCGGCACCTCCATCGCCTTCCAGCTCTTTGCGATCCTCTGGGTGTGGGTACTCGCCGGAGAGACCGGATTCCGCTCCGGGGGCATTCTTGCCGGCCGGGCGGACCCGCTCGCGACCACGATTCTGCTCGCTCTCTTCGTGTTCGGCATCGGCAAGGCGGCCGTGATGCCGTTTCACCGCTGGCTGCCCGCCGCGATGGTCGCCCCCACCCCGGTAAGCGCCCTGCTGCACGCCGTGGCAGTGGTCAAGGCGGGGGTGTTCGCGGTGCTCAAGGTGGTCGTCTACGTGTTCGGTCCCGGGCACCTCGCGGCAATCGGCGGGACCTCCGGCTGGCTCATCGCGGTCGCGGCCGTGACCATCCTCGCCGGCTCCCTCGTCGCGATGAGGCGTGACAATCTGAAGGCGCGTCTCGCGTACTCGACGGTCAGCCAGCTCTCGTACATCGTGATGGGCGCCCTCGTTGCAAGCGTGTGGGGGATCGTCGGAGCGGGGCTCCACATCGTCATGCACGCGTTCGCCAAGATCACGCTCTTCTTCTGCGCCGGAGCCGTGCTGGTCGCCCACCATCGGACCGAGGTGAGCGAGCTCGATGGCATCGGGCGCGCCATGCCGATCACCATGGCCGCGTTCCTCGTCGCGAGCTTGAGCATCGTGGGACTGCCCCTGCTCGGGGGCATGTGGAGCAAGTGGTACCTCGCCCTCGGGACGATCGAGTCGGGCCGCTACGAGCTGCTCGCGGTGCTCATGCTGAGCTCGCTCCTGTCCGTGGCCTACCTGCTGCCGATCCCGGTTCGGGCGTTCGCTCGGCCGAGTCCCGGTGGCGGGAGCGGGGAGGGGATCCGGGAGGCTCCGTGGCCCTGCGTGCTCGCGATCGTGTTGACCGCGACCGGCTGCCTCGTCCTGTTCTGGTTCGCGGAACGGTGGCTCCGGCTGCTGTCGCAGCTCACGGGCTAGTCCGCCGGAACCGCAGGGTCTCCTCTGGTCAGAGCCGCCAGAGGCGCACCCCGGAAGGCTTGCGGTCCCGGGGGAGAACCCGCGGCACGTCGGCTACCACCCCGGCCCCTTCGACGAGCAGGGAAGTCACCAGGGTCCACGGGTCTTCCCGCTCCCAAGCCTCGTGCGCGACGGCCAGCACCACCGCGTGAGCCGGGTGCAGCGACTTGCGGGGGACCAGATCCACTCCGAGCTCCGCGCGCGCCGCGCCGGGGTCCGCGACCGGATCGTGGACCTGAATGTCCACTCCGTAGCGCTCGAGTTCGGCGACGACACGCGCAACGCCGCTGTTGCGCACATCGGGCACGTTCTCCTTGAATGCCGCGCCGAGCACCGTCACCTTGCAGTCCCGGACGGTCGTGCCGGCCCGAACGAGCAGTCGCACGACGTTCGAAGCCACGAAGGATCCGATCTCGTCGTTGATGCGCCGGCCGGAGAGGATGACCTCGGGGTGGTGCCCGGCCCGCACGGCTTCGTGGGTGAGGTAGTACGGATCGACCCCGATGCAGTGCCCCCCCACCAGTCCCGGCCGAAACGGCAGGAAGTTCCACTTCGTTCCCGCCGCCGCCAGCACGTCACCGGTATCGATCCCCAGCCGGTCGAAGATCATCGCGACCTCGTTCATGAGCGCGATGTTGATGTCACGCTGGGTGTTCTCGATCACCTTGGCCGCTTCCGCGACCCGGATCGACGGTGCTCGATGCACCCCGGCCTCGACGACCGATTCGTACATCCGGGCAACCGTCTCGAGCGTGTCCGGATCGCCCGCGGAGACGACCTTGACGACGCGGGCGAAGCCGTGCGACTCGTCTCCGGGGTTGATGCGTTCGGGCGAATATCCGACGAAGAACCCGGTTCCGTGTCGCAGCCCGGAGGCTTCCTCGAGGATCGGTATGCAGATGTCTTCCGTCGCGCCGGGGTAGACGGTCGATTCGTAGACCACGACGGCGCCCGGGCGAAGCCGGGCGCCTACCGTCCGGGAGGCGGATTCGAGCGCTCGAAGGTCCGGGCGATTCGCTTCGTCGACGGGGGTCGGAACCGCGACGATGAAGCAGTCGGCGCGCTCGAGATCGCCGGCCTCGTCGGTGAGCTCCAGCCCGGCGCCGGCGAGGCGGACGGGGTCGACCGTCGCATTCCGGTCGACCCTCCGGCGCAGCTCCGCGATGCGCTCGGAGTCGTGGTCGAAGGCGATGACGCACTCGTTCTCAGCGAACGCCGCGGCGACCGGGAGCCCGACGTAGCCCAGGCCGATGACCGCGATCCGGCGCCCGTGCGCCCCGGCCGCCGGCCCCGGCGATGCGCCCTTCATACCCCGTAGTACCCGCGGTACCAGTCCACGAAGCGCGGCACGCCTTCCTCGATGGAAGTCCGGGGGCGGTAGCCCGTCAGCGCCGCGAGGTCGCCGATGTCGGCGAAAGTCTCCGGAACGTCCCCCGGCTGGAGTGGCAGGAATCTTCGCACCGCGCGCCGTCCCACGCATCGCTCGATCGTCTCGACGTAGCGCTCGAGCGCTATCGGGGACTGGTTGCCGATGTTGAGAAGGCGGTAGGGGGCGTGGCTCGTTCCGGGATCCGGCGCCCGCGCGTCCCAGTCCGGATCGGATTCGGGCGGACGGCCGAGCGTCTGCATCACCCCTTCGACGATGTCGTCCACATAGGTGAAGTCCCGGCGGTGGCGGCCGTGGTTGTAGATGTCGATCGGTTCTCCGGCCAGGATGTTCCGCGTGAAGCGGAACAGCGACATGTCCGGCCGTCCCCACGGTCCGTAGACGGTGAAGAATCGAAGGCCCGTCGCGGGCAGCGAGTACAGATGGCTGTAGGCGTGTGCCATCAGCTCGTTCGCCTTCTTCGACGCCGCGTAGAGGGACAGCGGATGCTCGGTCGAGTCGTGCACGGAGTACGGCAGCTTCCGGTTCGCGCCGTAGACGGAGCTGGTGGACGCGAACACGAGATGCTCCACCGCGCAGTGCCGGCATCCCTCGAGGACATTCAGGAAACCGACGAGGTTCGCGTCGGCGTAGGTGTGCGGGTCGGTGAGGGAGTGACGCACCCCCGCCTGGGCGGCGAGATGGACGACGAGTCGCGGACGCACCCGATCGAACAGGGAATGCATCGCGTCGCGGTCCGAAATGTCGATCTTCTCGAACCGGAAGCCTCCGTGCTGGTCGAGCCGCGCGAGCCGGGCCTTCTTCAGGCCGACGTCATAGTACGCGTTCAGGTTGTCGATACCCGTTACGGCATCACCGCGCAAGGCGAGCCAGCGACAGACCTCCGCGCCGATGAACCCCGCGGCCCCGGTGACGAGGACCGTCATTTCAATCCACGTAGTGGCGATGCTCGGGCGGATCGTAGCACGCGGAGGGTGGTCGAAAGCCCGGCTTGAAAGCGTCTCGCGGAGCCCGCATTTCAACCACACTCCCCCCAGGGGAACCCGGAATCGGACGGAGGATTCGATGTCACCGGAGAGAATGACCACCCGGCTGCAGCTCGCCCTGTCGGATGCGCGCAGCCTGGCCGTGGGGCGCGACCACCAGTTCGTGGAACCCGCCCACCTGCTCGTCGCGCTCCTCGATCAGCGTGACGGGAGCGTGCGCCCGCTGCTCAACCAGGCCGAGCTGAACGTCAATCAGCTTCGGACCCGGCTCGGCGCGCTGATCGAGAAGATTCCTCCGGTCACGGGGACCGCCGGCGACGTGCACGTGAGCCGCGATCTCGGGCGCCTGCTCAACGTGGCGGACAAGCTCGCCCAGGAGCGAGCGGACCGCTACATATCGAGCGACCTGGTGATGCTCGCCGCGGTCCGTGACCCGGGCCCCACGGGCCGGCTGCTCGAGGAGTGCGGCGCGCGCGAAGACGCCGTCATCAAGGCGATAGACGCGGTCCGGGGCGGCCAGGCGGTGGAGGATCCGGACGCGGAGGAGCACCGGCAGGCGCTCGAGAAGTTCACCATCGACCTTACCGCACGGGCGGAACAGGGCAAGCTCGATCCCGTCATCGGCCGGGACGACGAGATCCGGCGCACGGTGCAGGTGCTCCAGCGCCGGACCAAGAACAACCCCGTTCTCATCGGTGAGCCGGGAGTCGGAAAGACCGCGATCGCCGAGGGGCTCGCCCAGCGAATCGTCGACGGCGAGGTGCCCGAGGGACTCAAGGGCCGCCGGGTCCTCTCCCTCGACATGGGATCGATGATTGCGGGCACCAAGTTTCGCGGCGAGTTCGAGGAACGCATGAAGGCGCTGCTCTCCGATCTCGCCAAGCAGCAGGGAAGGATTGTCCTCTTCATCGACGAGCTCCACACGATCGTGGGGGCGGGGCGGGCGGAAGGGTCCATGGACGCCGGAAACATGCTCAAGCCCGCGCTCGCGCGCGGGGAGCTGCACTGCATCGGGGCGACCACCCTCGACGAGTACCGCGAGCACGTGGAGAAGGACGCCGCGCTCGAGCGCCGCTTCCAGACCGTGCTCGTGGACGAGCCCGGAGTCGAGGACACGGTGGCCATCCTGCGCGGGCTGAAGGAGCGCTACGAGGTTCACCACGGCGTGGACATCACCGATCCGGCCCTGGTCGCGGCCGCCACTCTCTCGCACCGCTACATTACCGCGCGCCAGCTCCCCGACAAGGCAATCGACCTCGTGGACGAGGCGGCGAGTCGAATCCGCATGGAGATCGACTCCATGCCCGAGGAAATGGACCGCCGGGGACGGCGTCTCATCCAGTTGAAGATCGAGCGCGAGGCCCTTGCCAAGGAGAGCGACCAGGCCTCCGGCGAACGCCTCGGGCGCATCGAGAACTCGATAGCCAAGCTGGAGCGCGAGTACTCCGATCTGGAGGAAATCTGGCGGGCGGACAAGGCCCTTCTGCACGGTTCACAGAGCGTGAAGGAGATGCTCGAGCAGGCCCGTCTCGAGCTGGAGACGGCCCGCCGGGCCGGCGATCTGGCGCGCATGGCGGAATTGCAGTACGGGAGGATCCCCGAGCTCGAGAAGCGTCTCGGCGAAGGCGAGACGACGGTGGCCACGAAGCTGCTCCGCCACGCGGTGACCGAGGACGAGGTGGCGGAGGTGGTCTCGAAGTGGACCGGCATTCCGGTCGCGCGGCTCGTCGAAGGCGAACGCGAGCGGCTGCTGCACATGGAGTCGGCGCTCGCGGCGCGGGTGGTCGGCCAGGAGGAAGCGCTCCGTGCGGTCGCCGATACGGTCCGGCGCTCGCGGGCCGGGCTCTCCGACCTCGATCGGCCGAACGGCTCGTTCCTGTTCCTCGGCCCGACCGGGGTCGGCAAGACCGAGCTGTGCAAGACCCTCGCCGAGTTCCTCTTCGACACCGAAGAGGCGCTCGTGCGGATCGACATGTCGGAATTCATGGAGAGCCACTCGGTCGCGCGTCTCATCGGCGCTCCTCCGGGCTACGTGGGGTACGAGCAGGGAGGGCACCTGACCGAGACGGTGCGCCGGCGCCCGTACGCGGTCATCCTCCTCGACGAGATCGAGAAGGCGCACCCGAGCGTGTTCAACATCCTGCTCCAGGTCCTGGACGACGGCCGGTTGACCGATGGGCACGGGCGCACGGTGGACTTCCGCAATACGGTCGTCGTGATGACATCGAACCTCGGTACCGAAATCATCCAGGGTGCGGCCGAATTCGGCGACGACGTGCGCGCAGACGTCCTCGGCATCGTGCGCGGGTACTTCCGTCCGGAGTTCGTCAATCGCATCGACGAGATGGTGGTCTTCCGTCCGCTCGGCCGCGAGCAGGTTCGGGCCATCGTCGGTCTCGAGTTCTCGCGCCTGCGCAACCGCCTCGCGGAGCGCGGCATCGCTCTGGACGCGAGCGAGACGGCTCTGGATCGGATTGCGGAGGCGGGGGACGACCCCGCCTACGGTGCGCGACCGCTCAGGCGGGCATTCCGTGTCGAGGTCGAGAACCCGCTCGCGCTGCGCATCCTCGAGGGGAGCATCAGCGACGGAGAGACGGTCCGGATCGACCGGGGGGAGGACGCGCTCACGTTCGAGCGGGTCGCGCGGGCGAAGGCGACTGCCGGCTGAGCCGGAGCACCGGCGAGGCTCGTGTCCGGGGACGGACGGCGCCCCGGCGGGAACCGGGGCCGGAATTGGTCGGGGTGACAGGATTTGAACCTACGACCCCCACGTCCCGAACGTGGTGCTCTACCAGGCTGAGCTACACCCCGAGGTTCAGTACGTTCGTTCGACAACAAAATCGGCGAACGATGCGAGCGCCGCCCGGAACCGGTTGTCGGGAATGTCCCGGAGGGCGTCGCGCGCGCGATCGACGTATCCGCGAGCGGATGCGGAAGTGTATTCGATACCCCCGGACGTCTCAACGATTTCGATGAGGTTCGGAAGCTGTTCGACGTCGCCTCGCAGGATCGCGTCGCGCACCGTCCGCACCCCTTTCTCGTCCCCCACGCGCATCGCGTGGATGAGGGGGAGGGTGGGCTGTCCGTCCGCCAGATCGTCGCCGATGTTCTTGCCGATGGTCGCGGCTGACCCGCGATAGTCGAGGATGTCGTCGACGAGCTGGTAGGCGACGCCGAGGCTCGCGCCGAACTGCGCCATGCGCTGCTCGTCCGCCTTGCCCCGGCCGGCGAGCACCGCCCCCACCCTTGCCGCCGCCTCGAACAGCTTGCCCGTCTTGCACGCGACCACATCCAGGTAGCGAGCCTCGGTGGTGTCCGGATCGTGCCGGCTGCCGAGCTGCATCACCTCCCCCTCGGCGATGATGTTGGTCGCGTCGGCCATGATCCGCATGATGGCGAGATCTCCTATCTCGACCATGAGCTGAAACGCGCGTGAAAACAGGAAATCGCCGACCAGCACGCTCACCTCGTCGCCCCAGATGGAGTTGGCGGTCCGGCTTCCGCGGCGCATGGTCGATCGGTCCACGACGTCGTCGTGCAGCAGGGTGGCGGTGTGAATGAACTCGATGATGACCGCGATCTCGACGTGCTCCCGACCGTCGTAGCCGAACGCGCGGGCCGCGAGCAGGGCGAGAAGGGGACGAAGACGCTTTCCTCCCTGCCGGATGAGGTACTCGCCGGTCTCGCGAATGAGCGGAGCGTTCGAGTCGAGGTTCTCGATAATCCGGACATCGACAGCCGCGAGATCGGCCTCGACCGGCCGGCGGATGGCCGCGAGGCGTGCGGCTTGAAGCCGGGCCGAAGGCGTGGACGACGGCTCGGTCGATTGCTCGCGAGCCATGACGGAAGAAGAAGTAGTCGTCGTCACGTTGAGCCTCCTGTCGGTCCCGCGTAGAATACCGGCTTCCGGGCGGGCTCATGTCCCGCCTTCGCTTTTTCGATACACGATCCGGTAACGAGTGAACGGGGAGGTGCCGAATGCACGCGGTGATCGAGACCGGCGGCAAGCAGTATCGCGTGGAGTCGGGAAGCCGCATTCGCGTCGAACGCCTCGCGATGGAGGAGGGCGAACGGGTCGAGTTCGATCGCGTGCTCCTCGTCGGTGACGGTGAAACGACGGTCCCCGGCAACCCCTGCGTCGACGGCGGCAAGGTTTCCGCCACGGTCCTCGGGCACGGACGGGCTCCGAAGGTCAACATCATAAAGTTCAAGCGGCGCAAGGGATACTTGCGCAGGCAGGGCCATCGGCAGGCGTATACCGAGCTTCGCATCACGGATATCGCGGCGGGTTGAGCACCCGCACGAGGAGGTTCTCCAGATGGCGCACAAGAAGGCCGGCGGCAGCATCCGCAACGGACGCGACTCCCACTCCAAACGCCTGGGCGTGAAGCGGTTCGGAGGCGAACGGGTAAGAGCGGGTAACATCATCGTGCGCCAGCGGGGCACGCACTTCCACGCGGGCGAGAACGTGGGTTGCGGGCGGGACCATACCCTGTTCGCCACCGCGGAAGGTCAGGTGGTGTTTCACGCGGGCGGCCCGAACAACCGTCGTTACGTGAGCGTACGGTCAGTCTGACCGGCGCACTCGCGCCCTTACCGCGCCGCACACGTGCAGGGGATGCGCCCGCATCCTCTGCACCGCTCTCCCCATTCTCCGGCCGGATGCCATGAAGTTCGTCGACGAGGCGATCATCCGTGTCGAAGCCGGCGATGGCGGGAGCGGTTGCACGAGCTTTCGCCGCGAGAAGTTCGTGCCGCGCGGAGGTCCGGACGGCGGGGACGGGGGAGACGGCGGCAGCGTGCTGCTCGAGGCCGATTCGGGACTCAACACCCTCGTGGACTTCCGGTACCGGCGGCGGTTCCGGGCTGACCGGGGAGAAAACGGGCGCGGGCGAAATTGCCGCGGCGCCAACGGTTCGGACCTCGTCTTGGGCGTGCCGGCCGGCACGGCGGTATTCGCGACCGAGACCGATGAGCGCATCGGCGAGCTCATGAAGGACGGCGAACGGCTCGAGGTCGCCCGCGGCGGACGTCACGGAGTCGGCAACTCCCGCTTCAAGTCGAGCACCAATCGCGCTCCCCGCCGCTCCACTCCGGGCAGCCCGGGCGAGTCCCGGGAGCTGCGCCTGGAGCTCCTGCTGCTCGCCCAGGTCGGACTTCTGGGACAGCCTAACGCGGGCAAGTCGACCTTGCTGCGCGCCGTATCCGCGGCCCGGCCAAAGGTGGCCGACTATCCTTTCACGACCCTGCACCCCCAGCTCGGCGTGGTTCTCGTCGATCCGCTCCGCAGCTTCGTTCTCGCCGACATTCCGGGCATCATCGAAGGCGCGGCGGAAGGAGCCGGCCTCGGGCTCGCGTTCCTGCGTCACCTGATGCGCACGCGCCTCCTCCTGCACGTCGTGGACGCTTCCGCCGGTGCCCGATCGTCGCTCGACGCGGCCCGGTCGGTCGTCGACGAGCTGCGCCGCTATCGGCCCGAGCTCGCCTCGCGTGAACGGTGGCTCGTTCTCAACAAGCTGGACCTCGTTCCGGAAGCGGAGCACGAGAGCCTTCGCCGAGCGTTCGCCTCCGAGCTCGGGGGCCCGGTCTACCTCGTCCAGGCGCTCGCGGGACACGGGTGCCGGGAGCTCTGCGGAGCGGCCATGAGCTGGCTCGAACGGCAGCAGGAATCGGAGCCGGCTCCATGAGCCGAATCGTGGTGAAAATCGGGAGCTCCCTCATCACCAGCGACGGGCGGGGGCTCGACACGGACGCGATCGACGGGTGGACTTCGCAGATCGCCCGCAATGTCGGGCGCGGTCACCGGGTGGTCCTCGTCTCCTCCGGAGCGATCGCGGAAGGAATTCGGCGGCTCGGGTGGAGCCGCCGGCCGGACGCCCTTCACGAGCTGCAGGCGGCGGCCGCGATGGGACAGATGGGGCTCGCCCAGGCGTGGGAGAGCGGATTTCGCCGGCACGACCTGCACGCGGCACAGTTGCTCTTCACGCATGACGACTTCTCGAACCGCCGGCGCTATCTCAACGCGCGTACGAGCCTGCGCACCCTGCTCGGTCTCGGGGTGGTCCCCATCGTGAACGAGAACGACAGCGTCGCGACCGACGAGATCCGCCTCGGGGACAACGACACCCTGGCCGGACTAGTGTCGAACCTGATGGAAGCAGACGAGCTCCATCTTCTCACCGATCGGAATGGGCTGTTCACTGCCGATCCGGCCCACGATGCCGAGGCACGGCCGGTTCCACGCGCCGCCGCCGGCGATCCGGCCCTCGATCGGATGGCCGGGCCAGGGGGGATGTGGGGCCGGGGCGGAATGGTGACCAAGCTCGCCGCCGCAAGACTCGCCGCCCGCTCGGGAACCGCCACCGTAATTGCGTCCGGTCACGAGTCCGAGGTTCTGACCCGGCTCGCCTCGGGCGAGGAGATCGGGACGCGGCTCGATCCGGACACCGCGCCGCTCGCCGCGCGCAAGCGCTGGCTCGCGGGCCAGGTCCAGGTCTCGGGCAGTCTGGTTGTCGACGATGGGGCGGCCCGGGTGCTGCGCGAATCAGGCCGCAGTCTCCTGCCGGTCGGGGTTACGCGGGTGGAAGGAAGGTTCGCGCGCGGAGAGATCGTGTCCTGCGTGGATGCTGGCGGCCGGGAGATCGCGCGCGGGCTGGTAAACTACGGGGCGGACGAATCGCGCTCCATCATGGGCCGCCCGAGCAGCTCGATCGCGGACCGTCTAGGCTATGCACACGAGCCCGAGCTCATCCACCGCGACAACCTCGTGCTGGTGGGGCCGGGATGATCGGGGTCAACCGATGGCGCGAATGTGTGCGTTCAAGCGCTTCTTGTGCCGAGCCGCATTGTTGCCGTGAATGAGACCTCGCCCGGCCGCGCGATCGATGGCCGGCACCGCCTCCCGGTACGCGGCCGTGGCGGCTTCGCGATCGCCGGTGCGAATGGCGCGGACCACTTTCTTGATGGATGTCCGAAGACGCGATCGGGCGGATTGGTTGCGTCGGCGACGGAGCTCGTTCTGGCGCCCGCGCTTCCTCGCTTGTGCTGAATTGGCCACGGCTCTGGAATTCTCCCTTCTCAAGGACTCGGGGGGCAGGGGTTCAGCCGCACATTATCGCCTGTGCCATTTGTAACAGGCAACCAGGGAAATCGGGGATGGCGGGGATGACCGGCAGGGGTCGCGCGTGAGCCGTTCCGGCATGCTCCGCTCGCTCTTCTCGACCGGGGCCGGCACGCTGGTTTCGCGGATGCTCGGCCTGGTGCGGGACGTGGTCATCGCGTCCGTGTTCGGCGCCGGTGCCGGAGCCGACACGTTCTTCGTGGCATTTCGCATTCCGAACTTCTTCCGCCGCCTGTTCGGGGAGGGGGCATTCTCGCTTGCGTTCGTTCCGGTGTTGAGCGAGTACCGGGTCTCACGGAGCGAGGACGAAGTGCGCGATCTCGTCGGTCACGTGGCCGGGACGCTCGGCACCGTGTTGCTCGCGGTGACCGCGGCCGGCATCGTGGCCGCCCCCGGGCTCGTCTATGTCTTCGCGTCCGGATTCGCCGCGGAACCGGGTCAGGCGGCGCTGACCGCATCCCTCCTCCGGCTGACCTTTCCCTACCTCCTGTTCATCTCGCTCACCGCCCTTGCGGGCGGGATCCTCAACACGTGGGGCCGCTTCGCGATCCCGGCGGTTACCCCGAGCCTGCTCAACGTCGCCATGATCGGCGCCGCGATCGGCCTTGCCCCCCGGTTCGACGAGCCCGTCATCGCCCTCGCCTGGGGAGTCCTCGCCGGAGGGGTCGCGCAGCTCGCGTTCCAGCTTCCGTTCCTGTGGCGAATCCGGATGCTCGTCCGCCCGCGGTTGCGCCTGGCCCACCAAGGGGTGCGGCGCATCGTGCGGCTCATCGTGCCGGCGGTGCTGGGGGTTTCCGTCGCGCAGGTCAACCTCCTCGTGGATACCCAGTTCGCTTCGTATCTCGCCGCCGGCAGCATTTCCTGGCTCTACTATTCCGACCGGCTCATGGAATTTCCTCTCGGCGTGTTCGGAATCGCCCTCGCCACCGTGGCGCTTCCCAGCCTTGCCGCCCGTCATGCCGAGGGCGATCCCTCCGGCTTCCACGCGACCCTCGACTGGGCCCTGCGTCTCGTTCTCGTGATCGCCGTTCCCGCCGCCCTCGGGCTCGGAATCCTCTCCATCCCGATGATCGCTACCGTCTTCCAGTACGGCGAGTTCGGAGAGCACGCGGTCAGGATGTCCGCGCTCAGCCTCTCCGCCTACGCGGGGGGGCTGGTCGCGTTCGTGGGGGTGAAGGTGCTCGCGGCCGGGTTCCATGCCCGCCAGCAGATGCGGATCCCGGTCCGCATCGCGGTGGTCGCGATGGTCGCGAACGTGGTCCTCAACTTCCTCCTGGTCGGTCCGTTCGCTCATGCCGGGCTCGCCCTCGCAAGCTCCCTCGCCGCATGGCTCAACGCGGGACTGCTGCTGAGGAGCCTGCGCAAAGAGGGCTTCTACCGGCCTCGTCCCGGCTGGGGGAAGCTGTTCGCGCAGACCGGTATTGCGGCGGCCGCGATAGCCCTGGTGCTGGCGTGGTTCCAGGGGGCGCCGGAAGTCTGGATGGCCCGCGCCGCCCTCGACCGCGCGGTGTGGCTGGGCGCCCTCGTCGCCGCCGGGGCGATCGCGTGGTTCGGGGCGCTCGCGGCGGCCGGTCTTCGTCCGCGGGACCTCCTTCGTCCGATGGCCGGACCGCCCGGGCCGTCCGTATAATCCGGGTGGAGACTCACCACGGCCGGCCATGTCGGGCGACCCGACGCGTATACCGGGGCCGGAAGCTCGGCACCCGAGAACGCGTGGAGCCGGCACGCCCCGGCCGGCCGCAGCGGAGCGGAACCTCTTGGAGCTCATCCGGGGCCTGCACAACCTTCGTCCACGCCACCGCGGCTGCGTCCTCACGATCGGGGTATTCGACGGCGTCCATGTCGGACACCGGACTCTCCTGGAGCGCCTCGCCGCGTTGGGCGAAGACTTCAACCTGCCATCGACCTTGATGGTCTTCGAGCCCCACCCGCAGGAGATGCTCGACTATCTCGTCACCCCGGCCCGGATCACCGCGTTTCGGGAGAAGATGCTGGCATTGCGCACGACCCCCGTGGATCGGGTGCTCTGCGTGCGGTTCGACGAGAAGTTCGCGGTGATGCGGGCGGGCGAGTTCGTCGAAGACCTGCTCGTCGCGAAGCTGGGGGTCCGGCACCTCGTCGTCGGCGACGATTTCCGGTTCGGCTACCAGGCGGAGGGGGATGTCGAGCTTCTGCGCGCCACCGCGCCACGGCACGGGTTCGAGGTCCATCGTCGCGATACGTACCGGATCGCGGGAGACCGGGTCAGCAGCACGCGGATCCGCAACATGCTCGCGGTCGGATGGATCGATGCGGTGACGCCGCTCCTCGGGCGGCGCTTCAGCGTGTCCGGAAGGATTCGTCACGGCCGCCACCTCGGGACCGGCCTCGGATTCCCCACCGCGAACTTCGCCCTTCGACGGCCGGTGTGCCCGATCTCCGGGGTGTTCACCGTCCGCATGCGGCTCGACGGAGAAGACCGCTTGCGCCCCGGCGTCGCCAACATCGGAGTTCGTCCGACCGTCGGGGGCACCGAACGGCTGCTCGAGGTGCATCTCCTCGGATTCTCGGGTGACCTCTACGGGCGCCATGCCGAGGTCGAGTTCTTCACGAGGCTCCGCGAGGAGCGTCGCTTCGATTCACTCGACGCGCTTCGGACCCAGATCGCTCTCGACGTGCAGTCGGCACGCGAGTTCTTCGCCGCGCAGATGCTCGGGTAGGCTGGATGGCGGCCGGGAGGGGGAGGGGGAGGAGCGCGTTCGCGGGCTGGCTTGCATCGGCCGCGGGGCTGGTCGCCATCGACCAGATCGCGAAGGCGTGGGTGCTCGCGGAGCTGACCGGCACCATCGCCGTCCTTCCGTCCCTGAACCTCGTCCTGGTTCACAACCCGGGGGCGGCGTTCGGTCTGCTCGCACAGGCCGGCGGCTGGCAGCGCTGGTTCTTCATCGTGGTCGGCGTCGTCATCGCGGTGTTCATAACGGAGTGGCTGCGCCGGTCGGCCCGAACCGGCCGGACGTGGCTCTGCGCGGCGCTCGCCCTCGTGCTCGGCGGGGCCTTCGGAAACCTCTGGGACCGGCTGGCGAGGGGTGCCGTCGTCGACTTCATCGACGTGTACTACGGGCGATATCACTGGCCGGCGTTCAACGTCGCCGACGCCGCGATTACGATTGGAGCGCTGATCCTGGTCCTCGCATCCTTTCGCGGCGACCGCCCGGACGATCGGGAAGCCGGTAATTCCTGAGAGGGCCACGGCAAGGCGCCGCGCGAGTGTTCGGCGGCGACCGTTCAGCGCGTCGAATGCCGGCGGCCCGGATTCGGTCTGAAAGGGGCGTCCCTTCCGTATAATGCGGCGAATCGCGCCGGTGTAGCTCAGACGGCAGAGCAACTGATTCGTAATCAGTAGGTCCGCGGTTCGAATCCGCGCACCGGCACCATAAAATCAATCACTTATGAAGATCCGAGCCAGAGCGGAAATTCTCGTGTCGGCACTATGTAGGCACTCGGGAATCACGTCAAAGCCCGTGCCGGCGGGCGATCCGCAGCACGGCCATCGGGTTCCAGCGCGCAGCCGAGCGCCGCGGCCGCCCGCCGGTCGAGCAGCGGCCCATGTCCGGACAGGAAATCGCCTCTACCCCGAGATACAGTCAGCCCGCGACTGCATGACCGCGCGCCGCTTCTCGCGCCGGACGGGAAGGGCCGGGCTCCGCCTGCCCGGCCCGGCCGACAGCCGTCACGCGACCGCCCCGAGACCGTTCTTCGCCACCAGCGTCAGGAGCTTCAACGACGCGCCGCGCGGGCGCTTCTCGCCACGCTCCCACTGGCTCACCAGTCCCGTCGTCACGTTGA
>JAPOPW010000046.1 GCA_026712715.1 Immundisolibacterales bacterium
CATGCGCTGTGACTGGCCGTACTCCCTCAAGCCGCTTCGACGTAGTGTCGACTACGCCTTCAGCGTCTTTCGGTCCGTGCGGCCAGCCACAGCGCCGTCTCGACGCCCTCGCGACGAAAGTTGGTGAGATTTCCGGGCTAGCGAACGCGGGCCGCCCCCTTGGAGGGACACGCGGACAGGGTAGAAGCGAGCACGGCCGCCGGTGAGGAGCGCCTTTCGCCGGCGGTCGAGCTTCGCGGGATCAACAAGCACTTCGGAGCCGTCCACGCCAACCGCGACATCGACCTTGCCGTCGACCGGGGCTCCATCACCGGAATCATCGGAGAGAACGGCGCCGGCAAGTCGACCCTGGTCTCCATCCTCTACGGGTTCTACACCGCCGACAGCGGCGAGGTCCTGATCGACGGGGAGCCGATCCGGATGGCCGGCGCCGCGGACGCCATCGACCACGGCATCGGCATGGTGCACCAGCACTTCATGCTGGTCCCGACCATGACGGTGCTCGAGAACGTGATGCTCGGGCGTGAAGGCGGCGCGCTGCTCGCCGAGGGCGAGCAGGCGACCCGGGCGCAAATGGCGGAGATCAGCTCCGCGTACGGGCTCGAGATCGATCCGGACGCCTTGGTCGGCGAGCTCCCGGTCGGCCTTCAGCAGCGGGTCGAGATCCTGAAGACGCTGCTCCGGGGCGCGCGCATCCTGATCCTGGACGAGCCGACCGGGGTGCTGACCCCGCAGGAGGCGGACCGGCTGTTCGAGATCCTCGCGATCCTCAAGGGCGACGGCGTCACCATCCTCCTCATCACCCACAAGCTGCGCGAGATCATGGCCGCGACTGACGCGGTGTACGTGATGCGGCGCGGCGAGATGGTGGCCCGCCGCCGGACGGACGAGACGAGCCAGGAGGAGCTCGCGCGGCTGATGGTCGGCCGCGACGTGCTGTTCACGGTGGGCGGCGAGCCGGGAGCGCCGGGGGCGACGATCCTCGCCGTAGAGGGGCTGAGCCATGTCGACGAGCGGGGCGCTCCCTGCCTCGCCGACATACGCTTCGAGCTCCGCGCGGGGGAGATCCTCGGCGTGGCCGGGGTGGCGGGGAACGGGCAGTCCGAACTCCTGGACGTCCTCTCGGGAATCGAGCGGCCACAGTCGGGGCGAATCGTATTCGCAGGGCGGACGTTCACGGCGGACGCTCCGCCCGATCCGTCCACCCTGCGCGACATGGGCCTCGCCCACATTCCGGAGGATCGGCAGCAGCGCGGCCTCGTGCTGCCGTTCCAGGCCTTCGAGTCGTCGATTCTCGGCTACCACGGCGGAAGCGAGGCCGGCGAAGGCATCTTCCTCGCCCTCGCCGCCATTCGCGCGCGGTGCGCCGGGCTCATGGAGCGCTTCGACGTTCGCCCGCCCGATCCGGACCTTCGCTGCGGCGGCTTTTCCGGCGGCAACCAGCAGAAGATGGTGGTGGCGCGCGAGCTCGCGGCCGCCCCGCGAGCCCTGCTCGTCGGTCAGCCGACCCGCGGCGTCGACATCGGGGCGATCGAATTCATCCACTCCCAGCTCCTCGCGATCCGCGACGCGGGGTGCGCAATCGTGCTGGTGTCGGTGGAGCTCGACGAGATCATGTCCCTTTCCGACCGGATCCTGGTGATGAACGGGGGCCGGATCGTGGGGGAGGTCGACCGCAGCGAGGCCGACGCCGACCGCATCGGACTCATGATGGCCGGCATCGATCGGGCGGCGGGGGCGGAGAACGCGGCGTGAGCGCAGCCCCTCCCCTTCCCCGCTGGGCCGACATCGGCCTGCTTCCGGTCATCAACCTCGCGATCGCCCTCGTCGTCTCCGGCCTGGTGGTGCTCGCGGTCGGGGAGGACCCTTTCCGCGCCATCGACGTCATGATCCAGGGCGCCTTCTTCTACGAGGGGAGCTTCGGATACACCCTCTACTACACGACCAACTTCATCTTCACCGGCCTCGCCGTCTCGGTCGCGTTCCACGCCCTGCTGTTCAACATCGGGGGCGAGGGACAGGCGTACATCGGGGGGCTCGGGGCGGGACTCGCCTGCCTCGCGCTCGACGCGGTGCTGCCGGGGCTCGTCCTCATTCCCATCGCAATCGTCGCCGCCGCCGCCTTCGGCGCGGGGTGGGCGCTGGTGCCGGCCTGGCTCCAGGCCTACCGCGGGAGCCACGTCGTCATCACGACGATCATGTTCAACTTCATCGCCGCCGGAGTGATGGTCTCGCTGCTCGCGGGCCCTCTCATCAAGCGCGGACAGAGCTCGCCCACCTCGCGCGGCTTCGAGGAGAGCGCGCACCTTCCCGACATGCAGGAGTTCCTCGGCTTCTTCGGAATCGAGGTCGCCCGCTCGCCGCTCAACCTCTCGTTCCTCCTCGCGATCGCGGCCTGCGTCTTCGTCTGGCTCCTCATCTGGCGCACGCGTTTCGGCTACGCCGTGCGGACCCTGGGGCACAGCCCGCGCGCCGCAGCCTACGCCGGGATCCGCATCCCGCGCACGATCATCGTCGCGATGGCCATCTCGGGCGGTCTCGCGGGACTCATGGCGGTGAACGAGGTGCTCGGGGTGCAGCACCGGCTGCTCCTCAACTTCACGGCCGGCTACGGGTTCACGGGAATCGCGGTGTCCCTCATGGGCCGCAACCATCCGATCGGGATCGTGCTCGCGAGCCTCCTCTTCGGCGTGCTCTACCAGGGCGGGAGCGAGCTCGACCTCGAGTTCCAGACCATCACCCGCGACATGCTGCTCGTCATCCAGGGACTCATCATCCTGTTCTCGGGGGCGCTCGCCTACATGCTGAACCCGGCGCTCGCGCGCCTCATCGCGACCGTGGTGGCGCACCGCGAGTCGCGCGAGGCCCCGGCATGAGCGAGCTCGCATTCCAGATCCTGCTGACCTTCGACGCGACCCTCAGGCTCGCGACCCCGCTCATCTTCTGCGCCCTCGCCGGACTCTTCTCGGAGCGCTCCGGAATCATCGACATCTCCCTTGAAGGGAAGCTCCTCGGGAGCGCCTTCGCGGCGGGCGCGATCGCGGCCGTCACCGGGTCGGTCTACCTCGGGCTGCTCGCCGGGGTCGGGGTGTCGGTCGTGATGAGCCTGGTGCACGGCTTCGCCTGCATCACCCATCGCGGCAACCAGATCATCAGCGGTCTCGCGGTGAACATCCTCGCATCGGGGCTCACCGTCACCCTCGGGATCGCGTTCTTCCGCCGGGGCGGGCAGACCCCGACCCTCGGCGCGGACGAACGCTTCCAGCCGATCGCGCTGCCGTTCACCGAGATCCTCGAGCACGTGCCGCTCCTCGGCGTGGTCTACCACGAGCTCGTGAGCGGGCACAAGCTTCTCGTCTACGTCGCTCTCGTCGCGGTTCCGCTCGCGGCCCTGGCGCTCGCCAAGACCCGTTTCGGACTGCGGGTGCGGGCGGTCGGCGAGTCCCCGGAGGCGGTGGACAGCGCCGGGGTATCGGTGACCTGGCTCCGCTACCGCGCGATCATCGTGGCCGGAATCCTCTGCGGACTCGCGGGCGCGTACCTCTCGACCGCGCACGGCGCCGGCTTCATCCGGGAGATGAGCGCCGGCAAGGGCTACATCGCGCTCGCGGCGATGATCTTCGGCAAGTGGCGGCCATGGGCCGCCCTCTTCGCGTGCCTGCTCTTCGGCTTTCTCGAGGCCGCGTCCTCGCGCCTGATCGGGATCGAGTTCCCGATCATCGGCGAGGCGCCGACCGATCTCATGCTGATCCTCCCCTACATCATGACGGTGGTGCTCCTCGCCGGGTTCTTCGGGAGGGCAGAAGCGCCAAGCGCGCTCGGGACGCCATACGTCAAGGAGCACTGACGCGGTGCGCGGACGACCGGCGACCGCCGTGCGCACCGAAAGGTTCCGTCCCGCGCAAATGCGCCGGGGCGGCGCGGCGCGGAGCTGAATCGCGCTGGCCCATCGATGGCAGTTCCAGATTCGGGTCCGGCTCCCCGACGGCCTTGCGGAGACGGCCCGCCGCGACCCGTCGGCCCCCGAGCTCGGGCCGCTCCCCACGATCCTCGCCCGCCACGACGCGGCCCTCGTCTGCCAGTACGACGCCTTCGCGGGCTACGTCGCCGAAGCGGAGCGGCAGGGCACCGGGAAGTTCCCGCTCTACGCCTGGACGAGGGCCACCATCGAGGACCCGGCCAGGCGGGCAAAGCACCTCCGGTCCTTCACGGTCCACGTCGACGGCGCGGAGGTCTACCCCGAGGAAAGGGCCGACGCGCTGGAAGCGGACCTCGAGCCCCTGGTCGGAGGTCCGTTCGTCGACGCGCTGTCGCGGCACGACACCAACCCCGCGAACAATCCCCAGGTCCCGAAACGCTACCGCGCCTGACGGTCACCGCACCGCCGGGCCGACAACCTCGCCGTCCCCGGCACCGGTCGCTTCCGTTCGGTCCGTTCGCGTTCCGGCGCGCGATGCCCGGCGGTGATCGGGGAGAGGAAAGCCTCGCCGGACACGCCGGCGTCGGACGTCTCGGGGGTCGCCGGCGCCGCAACGGACAGATTGCACCGGGACTGGCTTCGAGGCTCGATTCGAAGCGCGGTGCCACGATGGACGCCGCCGGGCGGACGCGTCACGCTCTCCGGGGCGCTTCGCGCACCGCCCGCCAGACCCGTTCGGGGGTCGCCGGCATCTCGACGTGCCGGACTCCGAAGCCCGAGAGCGCGTCGCAGATCGCATTGACGAGGACGCCGAGCGCGGGGGTGGTGCCGCCCTCTCCGCCGGGGCGGATGCCGTGCGGATGAGAGCTCGCGGGCACCTCGCCGATGAGGGTCCGGATCGGCGGGACGGTGTCGGCCCGCGGGAGGGCGTAGTCCAGGAACGTGCCGGTCACGAGCTGGCCGTCCTCCGGCGCGTGGCGTATCGCCTCCATCAGCGCCTGGCCGACCCCCTGCACGATCGCGCCCTGGGCCTGGCCGTGCAGGATGAGCGGATTGATCGCCCGCCCGACGTCGTCGAATCCGGTCCAGGCGGCGATGCGCACGTGGCCGGTCTCGGGATCGACCTCGACCTCGCAGACATGGGCGCCGTAGGGAAAGCCGCCGGCCCGGACGGTGATGTCGCCGATGCCTTCGAGGGGACCGTGCAGGGGCGCGGGCAGGTCCTCGCTTCCGACCGCAAGCGCCGCGGCCTGCGCAAGGTCAATGCTGGCCCCGCCGCCGGCGTGGAACGCGCCTTCGCGCCACGCGACCGCCTCCGGCGCGGCCTGGAGCGCGTGGGCGGCGACCGCCCTCCCCCGCTCGAGAAGCGCCGCCACCGCCTCGTCGATCGCGATGCTCGCGAGCCGCATCGAGCGCCCGGAGTGGGAGCCGCCACCCACCGACACCCGATCGGTGTCGTTGGCGACGAAACGCACCCGCTCGAACGCGATGCCGAGCCAGTCGCTCACGAGCTGGGGGAGGCTCGTCTCGTGGCCCTGGCCGCTGCTCATGGTGCCGATCACGAGCTCGACGGTGCCGTCCTCGAGCGCCCGGAGCTCCGCCCGCTCGCGGGGAATGCCGCTCGTCACCTCGATGTAGTTGGCGACCGCGATGCCCCGGCACCGCCCGCGCCGCCCGGACTCGGCGCGGCGCGTGCCGAAGCCGGACCAGTCCGCGGCGGCAAGCGCCGCATCCATCGCGGCCGGGTAGTCGCCGCTGTCGTAGGCGACGCCGACCGCGTTTCGAAACGGCATCTCCTCGGGCGCGATCAAGTTCCGCCGACGAAGCGCCACCCGATCGAAGCCTTGCTCCTCGGCCGCGAGGTCGATCAGGCGCTCGATCATGTAGATGGCCTCGGGACGGCCCGCGCTCCGGTAGACCGCCGTCGGCGCGGTGTTGGTGAGCACCGCATGTCCGCGGAAGTGCACGGCGGGGATGCGGTAGACCCCCTGCATCATCGAGAGGCCCTTGCGGAGCGGCCAGAAATAGACCGTGTAGGCCCCGAGGTTGAGCGTGTTGACGCCGCGCAGGGCGAGGAAAGTGCCGTCGGCATCGAGGGCCAGCGCCGCCTCGCAGTGGAGGTCGCGGGCCTGGTAGTCGGAGAGGAAGCACTCGCGGCGGTCGGCGGTCCACTTGACCGGCCGGCCGGTGCGCCGCGCCGCCCAGGGCATCAGCGCGAATTCCGGATAGAAGGCGTTCCTCGTCCCGAAGTTGCCGCCCATGTCGCCGAACACCGCCCGGCAGCGCTCGACCGGCACCCCGAGGGTGGCGGCGAGGCGCGCGCGCGTCTGCACCGCGCCGCGCCCGGAGCCCGTCCGCAGGGTATAGCGGTCGGTGGAGGGATCGTGCTCACCGACGACGCTCCGGGGCTCCATCGGCGTGCCGGAGACCCGGTGGATCCAGCTCCCGAGCGTCACCACGCGGGGCGCTTGCGCGAAGGCCGCATCGACCGCGGCCCGGTCGCCGACCTCGCAGGTGAGCGCGAGGTTTCGCGCGCAGCCGGGCCACAGGCGCGGCGCACCCTCGGCCATGGCGGCCCGCGCATCCGTCACCGCCGGCAGGGGCTCGTAGTCCACCGCCACGAGCTCGGCCGCGTCGGCGGCCGCGGCCGCAGTCTCCGCCACGACGAGAGCGACCGCCTCCCCGCAATAGCGCACGGTGTCGACCGGGAGCGGCAGGTTCGGGGTAACGGTCACCTCGAAACCAACCGGGAGCCGAAGCTCGACGTCGGGCGGACCGGTCCAGTCCGGGTCGTGCGGGATCGGGCGCATCCCGTCGGCGGCCGCGTCCTCCCCCGTCAGCACCGCGAGCACGCCGGGAAGCGCCGCCGCCCGAGCGCCGTCGATCGCCCGGATCCGGGCGTGGGCATGGGGAGATCGAACGACCACAGCGCGGACCGTCCCTTCCGGCGCAACGTCGTCGGTGAACCGGCCCCGGCCGGTCAGCAGCCGCCGGTCCTCGATCCTCGGGCGCGGCGCGCCGATCTCGCGCGCGGCGGTCCCGGAGGCGGTCGTCACGGTGCGGGCGGGACTTCCCGCCGTGCGGTCGAACTCGTCCGCGTCGCGGCCGCTCGCGCCCGGAGGGCGCACCACCGCCCGCGGTTCAACCCCTCCACTCGACCCTCATCCGCTCGCATTCTTGTGTGCGGACCCCGGTCACGAGGTCGAGCTCGCGATTCGTGAGCTCGAGCAGATTCTCGACTGCGTAGCCGCCCAGGGTGGTGCGTCGATCGATGCCGTACTTGCGCATCCCGTCGTGCCGGCCGCCAAGGACGAGACGCCCGATTCCCGCCTCCAGGATGGCCCAGCAGCACATCGGGCAAGGCTCCATCGTGGTGTAGAGGGTGGCGCCGGCCAGGTCCAGTGTGCCCTCCCGCCGGCAGGCATCGCGGATCGCCTGCACCTCGGCGTGGGCGGTGGCGTCGGGACCCGAATGGGCCTCGTTGTGACCCTCGCCGATCACCTCGCCGTCGCGGACGATCACGGAGCCGACGGGCACGTTGCCGGCAAGCTCTCCCTTGTGGCCTTCTTCCAGGGCGAGGCCCATGAAGCGGTCGTGATATTCTGCGATCATGGTGCGCTCCCCCTGATGATCAGGTCGTTCCGGATTGCGGGCGAGCGTAGCATCGGCCGGACCGCGGTGTCCGGCCCCATCGCCGAAGCGGCGTTCGCGGCAACGACTCGGAGAGCGGGCCGGAATCGAAGCGAGGGGGCCGTCCGCGGCATCCGTCGTCGCGACCCCTGCTCCGCGGGGTGGTCGCTAGACCGCGGTGTATCCCCCGTCGACGAGGAAGTTCGCCCCGGTCACGAACGATGCCTCGTCGGAGGCGAGGAATAGGATCACGTTGGCGATCTCCTCGGGCTCCGCCATCCGTCCGAGCGGGTGGGCCTCCACGAGCTTCGAGTGCATCTCGTTGTTCGAGGTGATGCTCTCCGTAAGGGGGGTGCGGACGAACCCCGGGCACACCGCATTGACCCGGATTCCTTCGCGGCCGAGGGCCGCCCCGAGGTCGCGGGTCAACTGGACGACCCCGCCCTTGGACTGCGCGTAGGCGCTGAAGCCGTCCGAAAGGCCGACGGCCGGCGGATAGCCGACGTGGCCCATGATCGACGCGAGGTTGACGATCGACCCGCTCCCCGTCCCCCGCATGACCTCCACCGCCGCCATGCACATGAGCATCGTGCCCTTGAGGTTCACGTCGATGACCCTCCGCCAGCGCTCCTCGAGGTCCGGCTCGTCCGCGACGTTGCGCGACGTGATTCCGGCCGAATTGACGAGCACGTCAATCCGACCGAACGTGTTGCGCGCCGTTCTCGCGATCGCCTCCGTATCCGCGCGCGAGGTCACGTCGCCGGTCGCGACCACGAACTTCGCGCCCGGCTTGCCGAGCTCCTCCGCAAGACGGGCGCATGCCTTCTCGCTGATGTCGCTCGCGACGAGGCTCGCTCCTTCGGCCGCGAACCGGTGGGCGCAGGCAGCCCCGATTCCGGACGCCGCTCCGGTGATGACGGCTACCTTGTCTTGCAATCGATTGGACATGGACGTGTGGTCTCCTCGCCGTTCATCGGTGTGCAGTGTCGATCGTTTCCCGAGTCACGGGCCGGGGTTCGCCACCGCGGTCGCGGCCGGAGAAGTCTTCGCCGTCCGGACCCGGATCAGGCCCCGCCGGCACCGTCGCGGGTGGTGACCTCGATCTCGATCTTCATCCGCGGATCGACGAGCTGGGCCACGATGAACGTGTTGGCGGGACGGGTGTCGCGGCAGTACTCGCCGATGATGTCGACGGTCTGCTCGTAGTAGGCGCGGTCGGCGATGTAGATGACGACCCGCACCACGTCCGAGAACGTCGCGTCGAGCTCCTCGAGCGCCCGGTGGATGTTGCGGAACGCCTGGTGGGTCTGCTCGACGATGTCGTCCGAGATGGTGTGGTTCTCGTAGTCGAAGCCGACGCAGCCCGAGAGGAACACCATGTCGCCGTCGCGGACCCCGCGCGCGTAGCCGCCCCGCTCCTCGAATCGCGAGCCGGTAAAGTATCGTTTCCGGGCCATCGTCGCCGCCTCCTCTCGATCAATAGGGGGTGCCGTCGCGGTGGACGAGCCGGCCGCCGCGGATCAGCATGTCGATGTCGGGATAGTCGACGTCGTCGACCGGCGGACGATCGCCGACCTCGAGGTATACGACGTCCGCGTCCGAGCGGTTGACGAGGTGGTGGCCGTCCGGCCGCCCGGCCGGGAATCCCGCCACCATGCCGGGGCCGAGGACCTGCTCGCCGGCATCGGTGACGAGGGTCGCCTCGCCCTCGACGACGTAGACGAACTCGTCCTGGTGCGAGTGCCAGTGTCGCTGCGAGGAGGCGGTGCCGGGCGGGAGGGTCACCAGGTTGACTCCGAAGTTCGCAAGGCCGAGCGCATTTCCGATCTGCCGCTTTGCGCGCCCCGCGCAATCCGCGGCGAACGGCGCCGGATAGCCCGTCCCGATGACCGGCTCGATCGTGGCCGGGTCCATCGCGGGCAGCGTTGGCTGGTCTCCCATCGTTTCGCTTCCTCCGATTCGGTGCCGCTCAATCGCCGGTCAGGGGCTCGAAGCCCCAGCTGAAGAGGGGCCGGCCGCCGTCGCGGCCGACCACGACCACGTCCTCGAGCCACGCCCGCTCGCGCTCACCACCCGGATAGAAGAGGTGCACGGGAAGGACCATGTTCTCCTCGAGCACCCAGTCCCGGTAGGGCTCGCCGTCGGGCAGGTGCAGCTCGAAGTCCATGTGCGAGAGGCCGAGACCGTGGAAGAAGATGAAGGCGCGGTCCGCATCCGCGAGGCCCGCCTTGCGATACGTCTCGCGCCCAAGCGCGTGGAGCTCGCTCATCCGCCGGCCGGGGCGCATCGTGTCGATGAGCGTCTCCGCCACCCGGGCGGTCGCGGCGAGGTTCTTCGCCCCCTCCGCGGTCGGCTCGCCGCCGACGACCCAGGACTTGCCACCGTCCCAGCAGTAGAGATCGAGGGTTCCGTGGCAGTCGAACATGACGTGGGCGCCGGGCGCGATCTCCTCGTCCTCGAGCCCGCTTTGCACCGTGAGGGTGGGATCGTCGCCGAGGGCATGGCTCACCACGAGGCCGCCCGGGTCGCGGACGAACCCGCCGAGCTCGACCGCCGAGACGGCGTAGGCGTGGTTGAGGTCCTGCCGGGTCCAGCCCTTCTCCCACCGCGAGACGGTGCGGCGAATGGCTTCCTCGTTGAGGTTCGTCGCGCGCGCGAGGAGCTCGAGCTCCTCCGGCGTCTTGACCGCCCGCGCGTGCATCAGCGGGTCGTATCCGTTCGCGACCTCGACGTCGGGGAGACCTAGCCGCCGCCCGTATCCCTCGTCGTCGAAGCCGACCCGGCCGCGGTCGATTCCGAGGTCCCGCATCGCGGCCCGTACCTGCTCCCCGCTGTCGAATCGGTAGGCGGACCGCGCGCGCTCCACCCAGTCGATCCCGGCCGCCGTGCGCGGGATGTGGGCGTCGATGTCCTCGCGCCGCGGCGGCAGGTCCATGGGAGACATGACGGACCGGCAGGGACGGATGTCCTTCACCCAGGTCGGCTGGTGGAGCGGGGTCGTCAGGTAGTAGTCGGCGAGGACCAGGATGGGGTGATCGGGCTCGCGGCGGGCGAGGACGAGCACGTAGGGCCGCGGCTCGTCCGCCTTGTGCGCGACGCCGTTGAAGCTGGTGAGGTAGAAGACGTTGAGGGCGGAGGTGACGACGAGGCCGTCGAGATCGCGCGCCTCCATGTCGGCGAGAAGCCGATCCAGGTTGCAGAGCCGCTCCGGCAGTCGCTGCCGGCCGAACGCGGGTCCATGGTGGGCCCGTGCCGTCTTCGTCATCGCTTTCTCCTTGCGTTCGTTGTCTCGGGCGCCATTGCGGGGCTGCCGCCGGCTGGCCGCCCCCTACGCCGCGGAGCGCCGCGCGGCCGGCTCCTCGTCGCGGAACGCCGGCATCACCTCCGCCGCGAAGCGCTCGAGCTGCTCGACCATCACCGCCTCCGGAGTGCCCATGCTCGACTGCACGTTCACCGTCTCGAGCCCCGGGAACTGCTCCTCGAGGCCGCGAAGATAGGCGATCAGATCCTCGGCGGTGCCGCAGAACCACGAGCGCGACTTCATCTGGCGGTCGATGTCCGGAAAGCCGACCGCGTCCCAGCCTCCACGCCCCGCGACCGCCGCCAACTGCTCGTCCGAAAGCCCGCGGAAGAAGCCGAGCGGAGCGAACATCTTCGCGTGCTCCTCGTAGAAGGGCGTCGCCTCGCGCACCGCCTGCTCGCGGCTGTCCGCAAGGTGGAAGTTGATGCCGACGCAGATCCCCTCGCCGAGCTCCGCCTCGATGCCGGCCCGGGCGAGCGCGTCGCGGTAGCCGACCACCGGCCCCTCGCCGAGGAGGGCGGAGCCGCCGCCGACGATGCCCTTGATGCCGTGCCTCACCATGAAGTCGAGGCCGCGCGGGCTCGCGCTCACGATCGGCTGCCAGCACTCGACGGGAAGGCGTGCGGGGCGCGGAACGAGGGTGAGGTCCTCGAGCTCGTAGCCCCGGTAGGGAAGCTTCGGCGGCAGGTCGTAGTGCTTGCCGTGGTGCGAGAAGCGCTCGTTGTTGAACGCCTTGAACAGGACCTCGACCTGCTCCTCGAAGAGCTCCCGGTTCTCGGCCTGGTCCATCATGATGCCGCCCAGGGTCTCGACCTCGCGGGTGTGATAGCCCCGCCCCACCCCGAAGATGGTCCGCCCGCCGGTCAGGATGTCCGCCGTCGCGTAGTCCTCGGCGAGGCGAAGCGGATGCCACATCGGACAGATGTTGAACCCGCACCCGATCCGCAGCCGCTCCGTCACGTGCGCGAGGTGCACCGCCACCATCAGGATGTTCGGGATGCACTCGTAGCCTTCGTGCTGGAAATGGTGCTCGGCGAGCCACAGGGCGTCGTAGCCGAGCCGGTCCATGGTCGTCGCGAGCGCCTCGGTCTTCGAGAAGACGGTCATGAGGTGCTCGTTCGAGTAGCGCCGCTCGTTCGCGGGGGTCGCATCCTGGCCCATGTCGCCGAGATCGACATGGCCCGCGTAGAGCGACGAGAACTTGGTGATCATCGCGGTTCTCCTGGATCCTCGTGTTCGCCGGTTGCGAAGCGGCGGGAAGGCGGTTCCGGACGCTATGGTATCGTGAGAACGAGATCCGATTTGCGCCGCGCCGGTGACGGAATCGCCGCGCCGCGCCGTTGTTTCGGAGGCTCCGGGGATGGCAAGGGAACCGATGACACGCAACGGACCGCGCCTCCGGGCGAAGATGGAGCGCGGGGGGGATCGATCCCTCCTTTCTCCGAGCCTCGTCCACCCACCCGGGTGAAAGAGCGCTCCGACCCCGCCCCGTGACCAGAGCGGACGAGCCGGACGGCCGCGGACTCGTCGAGGTTTCGCGACGGACCCGGGCGGCGGCCCCGCACGGGCCGGTGACCACGAGGAGACGATCATGACGGACGCCGAGCTTCCACTGCGGGACAAGGTGGCCCTCGTCACCGGGGCGAGCACCGGAATCGGCCGGGCCATCGCGGTCACCTGGGCGCGGGCCGGGGCGAAGGTCGCCTGCGCGGCGCGCTCCGCCGGCCACCTCGCCGAGACGATTGCCGAGATCGAGGCCGCCGGCGGAACCGGCCTTGCGGTCCGCGCCGACGTGACGAGCCGCCCGGATGTCGAGCGGATGCTCGAGGAGACGGCTACCACATTCGGCGGGCTCGACCTCCTGCTCATCAACGCGGGGGGCAATCTGGAACGCAACCTCGTCGGCGAGGACGACCCGGAGAACTGGGCCGCGAGCGTCCAGCTCAACCTCGTCGGGGCCTACTCGACGGCGCGCGAGGCGATTGCGCATCTCAAGGCTCGCGGCGGCGGCCGGATCTTCCTGATGGGCAGCGGCATGGGTCACCGGGCGGGCCCGGGATCGAGCTCGTACGCGGTGGCCAAGGCCGGGCTCTGGATGCTGACCCGAGTGCTCGCCCAGGAGCTGGTCGAGCACGACATCACGGTCAACGAGATCATTCCCGGCCCGGTCTGGACCCCGGCGACGAAGAGGGAGTACGAGAGCACCGGCTGGTCCGTCGCGTCGATCCCCCACGAATGGGTCAAGCAGCCCGAGGAGGTCGCGCCGCTCGCGCTGTTCCTCGCGAGCCAGCCGGCGCCCGGCCCGACCGCGCAGTCGTTCAGCCTGATGCGCCGGGACAAGTAGCTCGGGATGCAGCGCTACCTCATCCGCCGGGCCGGGCAGAGCCTGCTCGCGCTGCTCGCGATCAGCGTCATCACGTTCGGCCTGTCGCACCTGAGCGGCAGCCCGGTCGATGCGATGCTGCCGGACGACGCGGGGCCGGAGGAGGCCGAACGGCTGACCCGCGAGTGGGGGCTGGACCGGCCGATTCACGTCCAGTACCTCACGTTCCTCGGGAACGCGCTGCGCGGCGATCTGGGCGATTCGCTCAAGTGGCGGGGCTCCACGGCCCTCGGCATCGTCGCGGAACGACTGCCGGCGACGCTCCAGCTCGGGGGGTTCGCGGTCCTCGTCAGCACGATCATCGCCATTCCCATCGGGGTGCTGGCCGGCGTCTACCGGGACACTGCGTTCGATGCGGCGGGAAAGCTCGTCGCGCTGCTCGGCCAGGCGATGCCAAACTTCTGGCTCGGAATCGTCCTCATCTGGATCTTCGCCGTCAAGCTCGGCTGGTTTCCGACCTCGGGTCGCGGCGGCTTCTCCCACATGGTGCTGCCGGCGATCGCCATGGGCTGGTTCCAGGTTGCCGCCCTGATGCGCCTCACCCGCTCCGCGATGCTGGAGGTCCTGGACAGCGAGTACATCAAGCTCGCGCGCATCAAGGGCGTCCCGGAGTGGCGCGTGATCTGGGTCCACGCGCTCAGGAACGCGGCGATCGCTCCGCTCACCTACTTCGGCGTCATCGCCGGGGTGATCCTCACCGGTTCGGTGGTCATCGAGACCGTGTTCGCCTGGCCGGGCACCGGCCAGCTCGCGATCGACGCCATTCGCGGGCGGGACTATCCCGTCATCCAGGCCGTGGTGCTGACCTTCGCGGTCGTGTTCATCCTGTCCAACCTGATCGTGGATACGCTGTATGCGTACGTGGATCCGCGCATCCGCTACCAATGAGGCTCCGGGGGCAGGAACGGATGGGAACGCGTTCGCCGGCTGCCACGCCCCTGCCCGCAGGCCTGCGCTCGGCCGGGCGCCTGGGTCGAAGACTCAAACGCTATCCGCTCGTCTCGAGCTTCATCCTCGTCGCGCTGCTGGTCTTTCCGGCCATCACGGCCGACTGGCTCGCGCCGCACGATCCGATCCAGGGGTTCGTGCCGGACCGCCGGCAGCCACCCGTCTTCTTCGGGGGCACGTGGGAGTACCCGCTCGGCACGGATCGGATCGGACGGGACATCCTCAGCCGAATCATGCACGGAGCGAAGGTCTCGCTCTCCATTTCCCTCGTCGGCATCTTCTTCGGAGGGGTCCTCGGGACCCTGCTGGGCCTGCTGGGCGGGTACTTCCGGGGCTGGCTCGACGCGGTCATCATGAGGCTGGTCGACATCTCGCTGGCCCTCCCCAGCATCCTCCTCGCCCTCGTGCTCGCGGTCGCGCTCGGTCCGAGCTTTCGAACCGTCATCCTCGTCGTGGTATTCGTGCTGTGGGCCCTCTATGCCCGGCAGGTCCGGGGCGAGGTGCTCAGCATCCGCGAACGCGATTTCGTGGCGAGGGCACGAGCGAGCGGCAACTCGCACGCCCGAATCATCCTGCGCCACATTCTGCCGAACGTCGCGAACACCATCGTCGTGCTCGCGACGCTCCAGGTCGGCTCGGTGATCATTCTCGAAGCCGCCCTCAGCTTTCTCGGGGTCGGGATCCCCAAGCCCACGCCGGCATGGGGCCTGATGGTCGCGGACGGGCGCCAGCTCATCGTGAGCGCCTGGTGGATCGCATTCTTCCCCGGCCTCGCGATCACGTTGACGGTGTTCGCGCTGAATCTCCTGGGAGACTGGGTGCGCGATCGGCTCGACCCGAAGGTGAGCCAGGTATGACCGGCGCTTCTCTCGGAGACGTCATCCTCGAGGTCGAGCACCTCGAGACCCATCTCGACACCAAGATGGGGCTGGTGAAGGCCGTCGACGGCGTCTCGTTCTCGCTGCGCCGGGGCGAGACCCTGGGCATCGTCGGTGAATCGGGCAGCGGGAAGTCGATGACCGCGCTCAGCATCCTGCGCCTTGCGCCGCGGCCGGCGGCGCGCATCGTCGGGGGACGCGTCCTGCTCGACGGCAAGGACCTCCTGCGCCATGGCGCCGAGGAGATGAGGCGGGTGCGCGGCCGGTTCATCTCGATGGTGCTGCAGGACCCCCAGACCTCGCTCAATCCCGTCTACACGATCGGCGGACAGATCGCCGAAGCGATCGCCATGCATCGCGACGTGCCGCGACCGGAGCTGCTGAGCCGCGCCGTCGCCGCCCTGCGACGGGTGAGGGTCGCGGCCCCCGAACAGCGGGTGCGCGATCACCCGCACCAGTTGAGCGGCGGCATGAAGCAGCGGGTCGTGGGCGCGATCGCGAGCTCGTGCGAGCCCCGGGTCCTGATTGCCGACGAGCCGACGACCGCGCTCGACGCCACGATCCAGGCCCAATACCTGCGCCTGCTGAAGGACATCCAGCGCGAGTCCGGACTCTCGATCATATTCATCACCCATGATTTCGGCATCGTCGCGGACATGTGCGACCAGGTGGCGGTGATGTACGGCGGGCGCATCGTCGAGTACGGACCGGTGCGGGCAATCTTCAACACCCCGGCCCACCCGTACACGCAGGCCCTGCTGAGCTCGGTGCCGGCCGTCGACCGCACGGTCGAGCGGCTCTACTCGATCCCCGGCCAGCCACCCTCGCTCTGGGACCTGCCTCCGGGGTGCCGGTTCGAGCCACGGTGCAGGTGGGCGGAGCCGCGCTGCCGCCGGGAATACCCGCCCGTCCTGCCCGGGCGGGGCGCCGGGGACGCGGCGCACTCGGCGAGCTGCTGGAAGCTCGAAGACCCTGAGTGGGACAACCCCCGGTGCTGAAGATCGAACGGTTGACGAAGCACTTCCCCGTGACGAAGGGGCTGCTCTTCTCGAGAGAGCTGGGCCGGGTGCACGCAGTGGAGGGGATCGACCTCTCGTGCGCGCCCGGGGAGACGCTCGCCCTGGTCGGCGAGTCCGGATGCGGCAAGACCACGACCGCGCGGCTCGTGCTCCGGCTCGAGACTCCGACCGCCGGGCGGGTCCTGGTCGACGGCGAGGACGTCCACGTTCTCGAAGGCGCGGCGCTCAAACGCTTTCGGACCCGCGTGCAGACCGTGTTCCAGGACCCCTGGAGCTCGCTCAATCCGCGCATTCGCGTGCGGGACATCGTCGCCGAGACGCTGATCGTCAACGATCGTCTGCCGAGGCGGCAGGTCGACGAGCGGGTCGAGAAGGTGCTGCTTGATGTCGGATTGCGGCCCGAGCAGGCCCGCAACTACCCCCACGAGTTCAGCGGGGGCCAGCGCCAGCGCATCGCGATCGCGAGCGCCCTCGTCTCCGGGCCGAGCCTGCTGGTCCTGGACGAGCCGGTTTCCGCCCTCGACGTCTCCATCCGTTCGCAGATCCTGAACCTGCTCAAGGACCTTCAGAACCAGTACGGAATGTCGTACCTGCTCGTGGCGCACGATCTCGGCACCACGCGCTACATGGCCGACTGGCTGGCCGTCATGTACCTGGGGCGGATCTTCGAGTACGCGGAGAAGGAGTCGCTCTTCCGGGAGCCCCGCAATCCCTACACCCGGGCGCTCTTTTCCGCCGCGCTGCCCGGTCACCCGGACCTCCCGCGCGAGGAGATCATCCTGTCCGGAGAGGTCCCGTCGCCCATCGATCCTCCGAGCGGATGCAGCTTCCACCCGCGCTGCCCGTTCAAGGTCGGCGCCATCTGCGCCGAGGTGACCCCGGAGCTCAAGCCGGTTCCAGGGGTGAAGAACCACTGGGTCGCGTGTCATCTCTTCTAACGAGGCTGCGCCTCGGATCGACGAGACCTGCGCTCCCGGGGCGCGGTTTCCTTGCTTCGACCCCGGTGGGGTGTTAGAACCCGAGGACGCCGGGGCGGTCGCACCGGCACCATTCAAGGGGGAGGGGTCATGCAAGCATGCGGTCGTACGTTCAGGTCCGTGAAACGGATTCGGTCGGAAACGGCATTTGCCATCACCGCGATACTCATCTGCGTGCTGTCCGCCGGGTCGATTCCGGCAATGGCCCAGACCGAACGCGTGGTGGCCGCACTGACCTCGCCCGGCTCCGAGTCCAACCGGTTCTGGGCGTCTTCTCTGTCCTGGCATGCGTTGGACCCTTCGCTGGAAGGCCTGGTGGCGAACGACCCGGTGACCGGTGAGTACACGGGCGACGGGCTGGCCGTTTCGTGGGAGCACAGCCCGGACTTCACCGAGTGGACGTTCAAGCTTCGCGAGGGCGTGCAGTTCCACTTCGGCTACGGCGAATTCACGGCGGCCGACGTCGTCCACAGCTACGCGCTGCACACGGGCGAGGACGCGGTCGTGCCCGGAGTGGCGCAGCTTCGGGGCGCGACGGTCGAGGTGCTCGACGACCACACGGTGCGCTTCGTCTACGACGGCCCCCGGGTCGAGAAGCTCTTCCTGCATGGCGGCCGCTCGGTCATGAAGATCTACAGCAAGGCGCAGTTCGACCAGGAAGGACTCGAAGGCTACGACGAGCGCTTCGCGGGCACGGGGCATTACCGGCTCGTCTCCCGTTCTCCCGGACGCATGCTCTACGAGCGCGTCGAGAACCACTATTCGGGACTCACCCCCGACTTCGCGGAGCTCGAGCTGCGGTTCGTGGACGAACCGGCGACCAAGCTCGCGATGCTGCTGACCGGCGAAGCGCACATCGCGGACCTGCCGCGCGAGCTCATGCCCGATGCCACCGGCGCGGGAATGAGCACCGCGCAATCCGCGCGCGCGACGATGCAGACGGACATCGCGTTCAACGGGCTGTACTGCGAGTCCGACGATCCGGCCTGTCGACGGGACGTGCCGTGGTTCGACGTGCGCATCCGCGAGGCGATCAACCGCGCCATCAATCGCGAGGAGATGCTGGAAGTGCTCTTCCCCGACGGCGGTGCCGCGCTGCTGCCTCGCTATGCCATGGTGGAGCGGCACGAGGGCTTCGACCCGATGCTGGTGGAGCGCTTCGACGCCGAGTACGGTTACGATCCGGAGCTGGTCGAGCAACTGATGTGGTTCGCCGGCTACCCGGACGCCTTCGCGGATCCCGTGATCCGGCTCATCACGACCGCGATCGGAGGTCAGCCCGAGATCCCCGTGCAGATGGAGCTGGTGCACCAGTACCTGAGCGCGGCGGGATTCCAGGTCGAGCTCGTGGAGATCGAGCACGCCCGTGTCGGCGCCCTCGGGCGCGCCCGGGAGCTCTACTATCTCAATCCCATCCGCAACGCTCCGCCCCGGCCGACGGAGGTCGCCTTCCGCGCGTTCTACTCCAATCCCGGCGGGCCCTACCAGGGCTGGGAGGACGACTGGACCAGCCGGCACGTGAGCGCGATGATCGCCTCGTCCGATGCGGACGAGAGGGACCGGATCGCCCGCAAGGTCTTCAATTACCTGTTCGAACAGTACAACGACGTACCCCTGTTCTCGGTGTTCACCCAGGTCGCGGTGAACCCCGAGGTGGTATCCGGCTGGCAGTTCCCGGGGGTGACCTCCTCCGGAACCGGCCACTATCACCTGATCAAGCGCGCCCAATGAGACTTCGGACACCCTGGGCCGGGCACCGGGCCGCGGCAGCGTCCGCATCGCCGCCGGCCCGGTTGTCGGGCGTCGGCTGGGGGCGCCTCGCGCCGGATCGGCAATCAGACGTTACGGGTCCGAGCGCCGCCGGAAGGCGTGGCTCGCGATGACCTCCACGGCGAACCTGGCGGCAAGCTGGGAACCGAGTCCGTTGACGTCGTACCGCGGTGCCAGACAGGCCAGGTCAAAGCCGCAGAACGGCGGCCCCGCCGCCACGGCGGCGCGCAGACCACGGACTGCTTCGCGCGCCGTCAAGCCGGCCGGTTCGGGATATTTCTGGGCCGGCAGGAACGCGGGGTCCATCACGTCGACGTCGAACGAGAGATAGAGGTAGTCCGCCTGGCCGGCGACCGTGTCGATCGCTTCCTCGACGCAGGCCACGATTCCCTTCTCGTCGATCATCGGGAGCGTCCAGTAGCGTATGCCAAGCTCGCGGGCGACTTCGCCGAAGACGCCGGGGTTGCGAAAGCCGCGAATACCGATCACGGCGAGATCCTCGGGCCGCAGGAACCCGGCCTCCATCGACCGCGCCCATTCCGAACCGGCCCAGTAGCGCGGTTCCCAACACAGGTCGAAGTGCGCGTCAAACTTGATGACGGCGATGCGTGCCTGGCGCTGCCGGGCGACGGCGCGAAGGCCCACATAGGGAGTGATGTCGTCTCCACCGAGGAGAATCGGGATGCGCTCTTCGCCGATTATTGCGCCGAGCCGGTCCGAAGCCTCGTGCAGCATGGCCTCCGTGGGCACGGCCAGATCGACCGGCAGGTCGCCCGCATCGCTGATCGAGATGTTCTCGGTCAAGCGAAACTCGGGGTCGAGCTCGTAGTGATGGATGCCGGGCCCGTGGACCAGCGAATAGTGGAGCGAATGGCGGCGGATGGCATCGGGCGCCTCCCATGCCCCGTCGCGCGCGTAGACGGTGTTTTCGAGGGGGACGCCGGGCTCGATCATCGTCCGCGTGTCGCGCGCCCGGATGCCCTCGTAGGGAAAGCCGCAAACGACGACGTCGCTGTTCGCCAGGTCCTCGTCGTGCGGCGCCTCGATGAACGTCGGCACGTCGTGGTGCAGGATGGGGATGACCGAGCGGAACGAGCTGCTGGCCTTGATCGAACGCTCCGCGGAACGCTGCGCCGCCCTGCGGAAGCGCTCCTCGATTGACGGCATTGACATCTCGTTCTCCTCGCGGCGCGCTCCGTGAAGGAAGGTATAGCACGGCCGCGCGCGGCCGGCCATGCTTGACAAGCATGGAACAATCGCCGTTCATGTCGGTGGCCCGCGGGAGCGGGAAAGCCCCGCTCACATGACGAAGCGGAGGTTCGGGGGCTGGCGGCGGGTCTCGCACACCCCGCCGTGTGCGCCCATCGGCTGCTGCTCGCCAGGAATCCCCGTCGCCTGAATCGATGAGGCGCTCGACGGGCGGGACCGGAGGGAGAGAGCTGCATGACGACGACGTTTCGCCCCCGCGAGCCGGACCCGATGCTTCTTCTGGCGCCGGACCCGGGCGAGCGGCGGCCGGATCCGCTCTGAGAACGGTGTTTCATGGAATCGCGCCCCGAGGAATCCGGCGAGACCGGCGATCTGCTTCGTCTCGTGGACATCCGAAAATCGTTTGGTGAGACCGAGGTACTGAAGGGCATCTCGCTATCCGTCCGGCACGGAGAGGTGATTGCGATCATCGGCGCAAGCGGCTCGGGGAAGAGCACGCTGCTGCGTTGCGTGAACCTTCTCGAGACGCCGTCGGCCGGCGAGATCATGTTCGACGGCAAACCCGTCGACTATCGGCGCCACGGCGCGACGTGGAAGGCCGCCGGGGCGATGAAGCGGCTCCGGACGTCGATTGGGATGGTATTCCAGAGCTACAACCTGTGGCCGCACAAGACGGTTCTGGAGAACGTCGTCGAGGCGCCGATCAACGTAAGGCGGATTCCGCCCGCCGACGCGATCTCACAGGGGGAAGCGCTGCTGGAGAGCATCGGTCTCGCGGAGAAACGCAACGAATATCCGAGTAGGCTTTCGGGCGGCCAGCAGCAACGGGTCGCCATTGTCCGTGCGCTCGCCATGGACCCCAAGATGATGCTGTTCGACGAGGTAACCTCCGCCCTCGACCCCGAACTCGTGGGCGAGGTGCTCGATCTGATGACTTCTCTCGCCCAACAAGGGATGACGATGCTGGTCGTTACCCACGAGATGGGATTCGCGCGCCACGTGAGCCGACGAACGGCCTTCTTCTGCGACGGCGAGATTGCCGAAATCGGACCGTCCCGGGAGCTCCTTTCGCATCCGCGCGACGAACGAACCGGCGAGTTTCTGAGCCGGGTCCTTCACCACCTTTGAGATCGCGGAACGCATTACCGGACGGATTTCACCATGGACAACAGCTTGATCGAATACTGGAACACGTTCGGAAGCTACGTGCCGGGACTGCTCTATTCCTGCATGATCGTAATGGAGATTGCCCTGCTATCGATCTTCTTGAGCTGGATACTGGGATTGTTCGCGGCGCTGGGCAAGAATTCACGGCTGGGTGTTTTGCGCCGCCCGTGCGAATTCTACATCTGGTTCATGCGCGGAACGCCTTCACTCATTCACATTTTCCTCATCTATTTTGCGCTGCCGCAATTCGGACTCGCGTTTTCGCCGTTCGTGGCGGGAGTGATCGCGCTGTCCATCGGCAGCGGCGCATACGTCGCCGAGGTGTTCCGTTCAGGCCTTTCCGCGATTCCACGCGGACAGGGCGAGTCGGCCCAGGCGCTCGGCATGGGGCCTGTTCTCACCATGAGACGCATCGTCCTTCCCCAGGTGGTACGGATAATCGTCCCGTCGCTCACGAATGAGGCCATAAACACGCTGAAGAACACGTCCCTGCTCTCGACGATTACCGTTCTCGAGCTCACGCTGTTCACGCAAATGGCGATTGCCGCCACATTCCGGCCTTTCGAATTCTATATTGCGGCGGCCCTGCTGTATCTGGTCATGACGACGTTGCTGAGTCAGTTTGCGAACTGGCATGAGAAGCGGTATACACTGCACATCTAGAATCGGAAAAGCGTTATCGGTCAACGGACGGGAAGGCAAGTTGGAAAGGTAGGCAGCCATTATGAAACGACGCAAGTTCATCCAGACCGGATCCGCGGCCGCGGCGGCGACACTCGCGTTCCCGTGGGTCATGCAACGCCGGGCATCGGCCGGCGATCTCGAGCTGCTGGTACCAGGAGAGCTGAGCTCGGCGACCGAGGGCGTGTATCCGCCGTTCAGCTTCAAGGCCGAAGACGGAAAGCTCGACGGGCTCGAGATGCGGATCATGGGAGAGATCTGCCGGCGGCTCGGACTGAGCTACGAACCGGTCGTCATCAAGTGGGAGTCGATGCTGGTGGCGCTGTTGGCGGACAAGTACGACATCGTCGGCAACGCGATGGGCATCACCGAGGAACGGCAGAAGAGCGTCACGTTCTGCGACGGCTGGATCGAGTCGGGCGCCCGGCTGGTCGTGCACGAGGATTCGGCCATCCAGAGCTCGGCCGACGCCGAGGGAAAGTCCGTCGGCGTGATCACGGCGTCAATCTTCGTACCCCTCGCGGAAGGCTGGGGCGCCGAGGTCAAGCACTACCAGTCGGATGTCGGGGTGATGCAGGACACCGTGAACGGCCGGATCGAGGGTGCGGTCATGGACTCCATTGCCGCCGCCTATGCGATTCAGAAGTCGAAATTGCCGCTGCGGTGGACCGACGAGCTGCATATTCCCTATCAACTCGGTTGGGCCGTGAAGAAGGGCAAGCCGAACCTGGTCAAGGCCATCAACGCCGCCCGGGCGGAGATGGTGGCCGACGGCACCTTCAAGCGGCTGGTAGAGGATCTGGTCGGCTACGATCCTTCACCCAGCGACCCGATACGCAGCATCCTGAGTTGATTCCGCGGCTGGCGAGTCGGGGTCGTCCGACACCCGATTCGCCGGATTCGTCGCGGGGATGCGCGAACGGCGCAGGCCCTGAATTCGCCTTTCGTGCAGATTCCGGTCCTCCCCCGCCGGCGGGCGGGAGCGAGCGGGCTTCCCTCGGATCCTCCCCCTCCCCCCGAGTCCCACCAACGTCGCCTGACGCGTGGCCGGGTCCGCCGCCGCCCGGCGCGAACGGTGTGCGAAGCCGGGGGGGCGGCGTGCCGAAGGGCGACACGACACGGGAGCGGCGATGATGGCGAGCCACGATCTCTCCGGCGACGAGCGGTCCTTCCTGTCGAATCTCTACTGGTGGGGAGTTCCGACCCTGTTCGGATGCCCCCACATCGAGGACCCCGGGCAATGCGACATCGCCCTGGTCGGCGTGCCCCACAGCTCCGGCAACGGCGCCACCGAACGCGACCAGCATCTCGGGCCGAGGGCGGTTCGCAATATCTCGGGCCAATTCCGCCGCGCCCACGGCGCGTTTCGATTCTCGCCGTGGGAGGAATGCCGCATTCATGACGTGGGTGACGTGCTGCTGCCGCAGGCAATGGTCAACGACGTCTCGGTCCGCGATATCGAGGCGTACTACAAGACCCTGGACGAAGCGGGCGTACGCCCGGTCTCGGTGGGCGGCGATCATTCCATTACCGGCCCAATCGTGAAGGCGATCGCCGGTTCCGGCGCCAGGTTGAGCGGCGGACAAAAGGCGGCGCTGCTTCATGTCGACGCGCACACCGACACCTACGACCACCTTCCGCACTGGCTCGGATCGGTGCGCTCGGCCGCCCATTGGGGCAGCTACATCGTCACCGAGGGGCACATCGACACGGCGAAGAGCGTGCAGCTCGGAATCCGCGGCCACACCTACACCCTCGATTGGAAGAGGTCGAGCGAACGGCTGGGCTACCGGGTCATCACCTTCGACGAGTTCCAGGAGCTCGGCATCGCGAGAACCGTCGAGATCGTCCGCGAGCGAGTAGGCGACGCGCCGCTTTATATCACCTTCGACCTCGATGCCCTCGACCCGACGGTCGCCCCGGCGGTCGCCGCCATCGTGCCCACGACGGGATTCCTGATGCACGAGGCAATCCGAATCCTCCAGGGCATGCGGGGGCTGAACGTGATCGGCGCCGATGTCGTGTGCATGGTCCCCACCAAGGACAATCCCAACCAGATTACGGCGCTGAACGCGACGGCAATCCTGTTCGAGCAGTTGTGCCTGATCGTCGACTACATGAAGACCCATCGGGAAGGTTAGTCGATCGCGTTGCGCCATTGTGGCGAGCGCGCGGTGCTTGCGAAGCGGTGGCGGTCCCGGGTGCGGGCCGACGTCGGTTGGCCTTCCCGGGCGCCCGCAGCCGCCGGAAGACTCGCAACCGTGCGCGGTCCAGCTACCTGAGCCTTCCGGGTCTCATGAACCGTACGATGCACCGATCGGGTGATACCGGACCGCGCGCCGTGCGGAGGAGGAGCGAGCCTTGATTCGGTTCCGTGAACGCGTGCCGGCGTTCCTGGACGGGGGCGACTCGCCCCGCGCCCTGCTCGAGCGATGCATCGGCGCGATCGAGGCCCGGGAGGCCGAGGTCGGGGCGTTCGTCGCCCTCGACCTCGAGGGCGCCCGCGCCGCCGCGGATGAATCCACCGCCCGCTACCGCACCGGTCGCCCTCTCTCGCCGGTCGACGGGTGCCCGTTCGGGGTGAAGGACATCATCGAGACGGCGGATCTCCCGACCCAGATGAACAGCCCCGTCTTCGCCGGGTGGCGCTCCGCGCGGGACGCGGCCTGCGTGCGGGCGCTTCGCCAGGGCGGCGCCGTTCTCCTCGGCAAGACGGTGACGACCGAGTTCGCGGCGGGGCGCTCCGGCCCCACCGTCCATCCCCTCGACCCGACCCGCACGCCGGGCGGATCATCGAGCGGATCGGCGGCCGCGGTCGCGGCGGGCATGGTGCCGGTCGCGTTCGGCACCCAGGCCGGAGGCTCCACGATACGGCCGGCGTCGTACTGCGGTCTGGTCGGGCTCAAGCCCACGATCGGGACGTTCTCGATGGCCGGCATCCACACTATCGGCCCCACCGTCGACCACCTCGGGATCCTCGCCTCCAACCTGTCCGATCTCTGGAGCGTCGCCCGCCAGGTGAGCGACCTCGCCGTCACGCCGGGCGTCCGCGGCCTGCCCGGGTCCGGTCACGCGCTCCCGCGGGCCGCCGCCCCGGCCCGGCTCGTCCACCTGCACACCGCGGGCTGGGGCGAGCTCGACGCCGAGTCGATCGCCGCGTTCGACGCGCTGGTCGCACGGCTGCGGGCCGCCGGTGTCGAGGTGACGAACCGCGACGACGACCCCCGGGTCGCGAGCCTCGAAACGACCCTGGACGAAGGGGTCGACGGGCGTCTCGACATCATGGCCTGGGAGATGCGCTGGCCGTTCGAGGAGTACGCCGACCGCCATGGCACGGTCGTCAGCGACATTCTGCACGGCTACGTGCGCCGCGCCCGGAACCTGACCCCGGCCGACTACCACGACGCCTTGCGCGAGCGCCGGCGCGTTCAGGACGTGGTCGAAGGGTTTGGCGAGGTCGCGGACGGCTTCATCTCGTTCGCCTCGTCCGGGCCCGCCCCCGTCGGGCTCGAGCACACGGGCTCCCGGACGTTCCTCAACTACTGGTCGTGGCTCGGAAACCCCTCCTTCAGCGTGCCGCTCATGACCGTCCGAGGGCTCCCGGTCGGGCTTCAGCTCATCGGGTTCGACGGCCGGGACGACCGGCTCGCCGCCCTCGCCCGCTGGTCCATGGAGACGTTGGTCTGACCCTCCCGGCCGGGCGCTGCGCCACGGATTCCGGCCCTCCCTCCGCAGGCCGACCGCCGCCGACACGTCGACCCGTTTCGCCCTTCGGGGGATGTGGTAGGCTCGGGCAGCGTTCCGTGGGCATGCGCGACCGGTCGGGAGTTCACCGCAGGGCGAAATGCCTGCCTTGTCCAGGGCAGCGTACCTTCCCCCCTGCCGCGAAGCGGATGCCGCAAAAGGGGGTAAGCGAATGTCATTGACACTCACGATAAACGGCACGTCCCATACCGTGGACGTGGAACCGGAGACCCCGCTCCTGTGGGTTCTCCGGGACAACATCGGTCTGACGGGAACCAAGTACGGTTGCGGCATCTCCAAGTGCGGCGCCTGCACGGTGCACATCGACGGCCGCAAGGCCTTCTCCTGCTCCACCAAGGTCTCCGCCGCGGTCGGCAAGGAGGTCACGACCATCGAGGGCCTGTCGGACGACAACTCGCATCCGCTGCAGGTCGCGTGGATCGAGGAGGACGTTCCGCAGTGCGGCTACTGCCAGTCCGGTCAGATCATGGCCGCGGCGGCGCTGCTGGAGGCACGACCCGACCCGTCCGACCTCGATATCGACGCCGGGATGTCGGACAACATCTGCCGCTGCGGCACCTACGCCCGAATCCGCAAGGCGATCCACCGGGCGGCCGAAATCGCGCAGGGGTAAAATCGATGAGCACAATGAAACTGAATCGACGCAAGTTCATCGTCGCGAGCGCGAGCGCCGCGGGCGGGCTGATGCTCGCCTTCCGCATTCCGGCCGGCGCGCGAGCCGACGCGATGATGGAAGAACCGTGGATGGCGGGCGAAGGTGGCCAGGAGGTCAACGCCTGGCTCGTCATCGATCCGGACGACACGGTCACCATTCGGGTCGGCCAGTCGGAGATGGGTGAGGGGGTCTTCACGGCCATGCCCATGCTCGTTGCCGAAGAGCTGCAGTGCGACTGGTCCAAGGTCCGGGCGGTGTACGCGGACGTCAACCGTCACGTTCAAAGCACGGTCGAGCCCTACATGGTCGCGGCCGGCGCCGCCAAGGAGACGGACCAACTCTATCAGCGGATGGCCACCGGCGGCTCGGGAGCCGTGCGCCGTTCGCGCAAATACCTCCACCAGGCGGGGGCGAGCGCGCGCGAGCGCCTGAAGCAGGCCGCGGCGAATGCCTGGGGGGTCGAGCGGTCCGCAGTAACCGCCGCCGACAGCGTCCTCCGCGCCGGAAACAAGTCCGGCACCTACGGCGAGTTCGCGGCTGCGGCGGCGACCATCGAGCTCGAGTCCGAGCCCGCCATCAAGACGCCCGACCAGTTCACCCTCCTCGGGAAATCGGTTCCCCGCCTGGACACCCCGCACAAGACCGACGGCAGCGCCGTCTACGGCATCGACGTGCAGTTGCCGGACATGGTCCACGCGGCGGTCGAGGTCTCGCCGGTCCCGGGCGGGCGGCTCGTCAGCTTCGACTTCGACGCCGTCAAGGACCGTCCCGGGGTGATCACCGCGTTCCGTCTCGGCGAGGGCGGGATCGGCAAGCTCCCCTACCGCCTCGACGAGGTCGCCAACCGTACGAACGGACTTCTGAGCGGGGTCGCGGTCGTCGCGGACACCTACTACCGGGCCCTGACCGCCCTTCAGCTCATGCCGAAGGAATGGGATGCCGGCGGCCACGGCGACGTGAGCGACGAGAGCATCATCGCGGGCGCCCTCGAGGTGCTCGGCAATCCGGACGATGCGACGTACAACCCCGCCGTCTCGGAAGGCGATGCGCGGGGGGTCATCGGCGCTTCCGCGGACAAGGTGGAGGCGACCTACGTCACCCCCTATCTCGATCACGCCTGCATGGAGCCCATGAACTGCACCGCGCACGTCACCGCGGACCGGGCGGACATCTGGGTCGGCACGCAGAATCCGCCGGGGGCGCATGATGTCGTGGTCGAGGAGACGGGCCTCGCGCCGGAGCAGGTGCATGTTCACAACACCTTCCTCGGCACCGGATTCGGACGGCGCTTCCGCTCCGACGAGGTGCGCCAGGCGGCGGCCATCGGGGCCGCTCTCGGACGGCCGGTCAAGATGGTGTGGTCTCGGGAGGAGAACCAGCGCCAGGGCAAGCTCCGCCCCTACTCGGTCTATCACTTTGCCGCGTCGCTCGACGCCGACAAGAAGCCCGAGGCGTACTGGAACCGGGTGGTCTCGCATTCCATCTTCAACCACCTGATTCCGCAGTTCCTCAAGGACGGGCTCGACAACCAGGCGATGGAGGGGCTCGACCAGCGCCTCCCGTACCGCTTCCCCAACCGGCAGGTGGACTACGCCATCCGCGACTCGCACATCCCGGTGCAATGGTGGCGCTCGGTCGGCGCATCGCAGAACGCGTTCGCGCTCGAGAGCTTCATCGACGAGCTCGCCCACGCGGCGGGGGCGGACCCGGTCGAGTTCCGCCTCGGCCTCATGCCGGAGGGCTCGGAGTTCCGCCGGCCACTCGAGGTCGTGGCGAAGGAGGCGGGCTGGACGACGGATCTTCGCCGCGGCGAAGGGATGGGGGTCGGCCTCGCCGAGGCGTTCGGCACCATCGTCGCCCAGGTCGCCTACGTCACGGTCAGCCGGCGCGGACAGCTCCGGGTGGAGACCATCGACTGCGCCGTCGACTGCGGCCACGTCATCCACCCGAGGCTCGTCGAAATGCAGATGGAAAGCTCCATCGTGTACGGGCTGACCGCCGCGCTCTACGGCGAGGTCCACATCAGGAACGGGGCGGTGGTGGAGGACAACTTCGACTCGTACCTCATGCTGCGCATGAACGAGATGCCGGAGATCCGAACCCATATGGCACTGTCCGGCGGCGAGAAGTGGGGCGGGGTCGGAGAGCCCGCGGTCCCGCCGGTCGCGCCGGCGGTCACCAACGCGATCTTCGCCGCGACCGGCAAGCGGATCCGGAGGCTTCCGATTCGCAGCCACGACCTCGCCTGAGGCGGGGGGACATGAGGGCCGGCGGTCGGGATTCCCGGCCGCCGGCCGGACTCGGCGGATGCGGACGGAAGCGTGAAGGGCCGGCTTCCGACTCTGCTCGTGTCCGTCCTCGCCGCCGCGGGCGCGGCGGCGGCGCCGGCGAGCGCCGAGGAATCCGATTCGGCAGCCCTTCTCGCGGACATGTGCGCGTCGTGCCACGGTCCGGACGGCCGGAGCCCCGGTTCCATCCCGGCCCTCGCTCCCCTCAACGAGGAGGCGATGCGCGCCTTTCTGCTCGCCTACCGCGCGGGCGACATCGAAGCGACGGTGATGAACCGTATCGCCCGGGCGTTGACGGATGCGGAGATCGAGGCCCTCGCGCGCCGCTTCGGAAACCTCGCCGGGCCGTGAATCGGCCCCGCGGGCATCGGAAACGACCGGGGGGGCCGCTGCCCGGCCGCCGGGCTCGTGCCGGAACGCCCTGACGTCGTACGGGCGGGAACCGGACTTGATCCACGAACGACTCCGCCACTCGCGACGCGAGCTGCTGAAGCTGACCGGGGGAGCGGCGGTCGCGGGCCTCTTCGCTCGGCGGGCACGGGCACGGGCGCGGGCGCGGGCTCGTGGCGGCCGGGTCGTGGTGGTGGGGGCCGGGTTCGGCGGCGCGACCTGCGCCCGGTACCTCCGGCGCCTCGCGCCGGAGCTCGACGTGACCCTCGTCGAGCGGGGGAAACACTTCGTCACCTGCCCCTTCAGCAATTCGGTGATCGCGGGCCTTCAGGGCCTCGATTCGGTAACCCACGGCTTCGATGGGCTCCGCCGGCACGGGGTCGAGTTGGTCGAGGCGGAGGCGGTCGCGGTCGATCCGGCGGGCCGCACGATTCGCCTCGCGGGCGGCGATACGCTCCCCTTCGATCGCCTCGTGCTGGCCCCGGGCATCGACCTCGCGTGGAACGCCATCGAAGGCTACGACGAGGCGGCGGCGGCGCGCATGCCCCACGCCTGGAAGGCGGGCGCCCAGACCGCGCTCCTTCGCCGCCAGCTCGAGGCCATGGAGGACGGCGGCCTCGTGGTGATCGCCGCGCCGGCGAGTCCCTACCGCTGCCCGCCGGGACCCTACGAGCGGGCGAGCCTCATTGCCGACTACCTCCACCGGGAAAAGCCGAGGTCGAAGGTGCTCATTCTCGACGCGAAGGACGGCTTCTCCAAGCAGGGCCTCTTCCGGGAAGGATGGGAGCGACTCTATCCCGGCATGATCGAGTGGGTGGGCTTTTCCGGCGGTGGCAACGTGATTGCGGTTTCCCCCGGTTCCATGGAGGTCCGTACCGACTTCGATACGTTTCGGGCGGACGTCGCCAACATCATCCCCCCCCAGCGATCGGCCCGGCTGGTCGACACCGCGGGCCTTGCCGCGGGCGGGGACTGGTGCCCGGTCGACCACCGGACGTTCGAGTCGGCGGTCGTCCCGAAGATCCACCTTCTCGGGGATGCCATACTCGCGGGTGCGATGCCGAAGTCGGGGTTCAGCGCGAACAGCCAGGCCAAGGTCTGCGCGCGGGCCGTCGCCGCCCTCCTCCGGGAGGAAGAGCCGCCGGAGCCCGTCTACCTGAACACCTGCTACAGCCTGCTCGCGGCGGACTACGGGATCTCGGTGGCAGCGGTGTACCGGCTGGACGACGAGGGCGAGATCGCCCCGGTGCCGGGCTCGGGGGGCGTAAGTCCGGCCGACGCCCCGCTCGCGTTCCGCCGGGCGGAGGCGGACTTCGCGCGAGGTTGGTATGACAGCATCACCGCCGACCTGTTCGGTTAGGGTCGGAACGCCGCTTCGACGGAGGGGCGAGATTGACCCGGCGCCTGATTCCGAAAGGGTGAGGCCGTCCGATGCGCCGCGGGTGTTCCGCCAGGCGAACGGGAACTGCGCGAGAGGGTGACATGCCATCACCGCCTGCACGTTCGGAAGGGGACGGGACGGCCCGCCAGCGGCCCCCGGCCGGCCGGTCCATCGGCCGCCGGGAGGCCCTGCGGGCGATTGGCGTTCGCGCGGGGGCGCTCGCGGCGCTCTCCGTCATTCCGGTTCCGGCGGCGGCCGCGCTCCCGGAGATCCCGCGCTGGATGCTGGACCTTGTCCGCGAGCGGCTGGGAACGACCGACCTCCGGGAAGGCAGGGTTGAGCTCGCGCTCCCGAGCCGGGCCGATACCGGCCTCTCCGTGCCGCTCAAGGTGTCCGTTCCGGACTCCCCGATGACCCCGGAAGACCACGTAAAGAGCGTGCACGTCCTCACGACCCGGAACCCGCAGCCCCTCGTCACCGACTACTGGTTCACGCCGCGCTCGGGGGTCGCGAGGGTCGCGCAGCGCATCCGGCTTGCCCAAAGCCAGTACGTCTTCGGGTTCGCGCGCATGAGCGACGACTCCGCGTGGATGACGGCGAAGCACGTGTCGGTGTCCATCGGCGCGTGCGCGGTGGAGATCTTCCTCCCCGATGCCGAGCGGGCAAGGCGAAGACGCAGGTGACGGCCGGGCGGCGGCGGGCAGGAACGAGCGCGGCGCACACCGCGGGGCGCCGCCCGACGGCGGGCGGGTGGAGAGCGGGACGGCCATGGACGGGGTGAGGGTCCGGATTGCGGTACCGGCGACCGCGAAAAGGGGCGAGGTACTCGAGCTCAAGACCCTGATCACCCACCCGATGGACAACGGGTTCATGTTCTCGAGGGACGGCGAGCGCATCCCCCGGCACATCATCCACCGCTTCGAGGCCCTCTACAACGGCGCCCTCGTCTTCCGCGCCGACTGGCACGAAGCGGTTTCGACCAATCCGTTCATTTCGTTCCACACGGTGGCGGACGAGTCCGGTCGGATCGAGTTCAGATGGTACGACGACGACGGGGCGGTCTACACCGAGTCCGCCGACATCGAGGTGGGCTGAACCGCGGCGGACGCGGGCGGGGCGCGGATTCGGTCTGCTCCGTTCCGCCGGATCGCGCCGCGCCGCCGGCGGCCCCCGCGCCGTCGTGCCGCTCCGCTCCGGCCGCTCGCGATGCACGGCCGACGCGCCCCGCGTTCGGCCCTTCTCTCGCGCTCGCGCTCGTGCTCGCGGGTGACCTGCTCGGCGGGACGGCCGCCATCGCGGAGGAATCGGATCGCTTCGGCGGCGAGTTTCCGGTGTCGGGCTATCACTACATGGGAGAGTTGGTGCGGGCGCTCCAGGACGACGACTTCCAGAACCCGGGCCTCTTTGCCGTCGAGCACGGCGCGGAGCTCTGGGTGGCGGTGGAGGGAACGGCGGGAAAGTCCTGCGCATCGTGTCACGGGGATGCCGCCCACTCGATGCGCGGGGTCGCGGCACGCTATCCCGCGTACGCTCCGAAGCGCAGGGAGCTCGTCAACCTCGAGCTTCGCATCAACGAGGAGCGCACCGGGCGCATGGGCGCCCCGGCGCTCCCGATGGAGTCGGACGCCCTGCTCGCGCTCGCCGCCTTCATCACGTACCAGTCGCGGGGGATGCCGATGAACGTCGACGTTTCGGGGGAGGCGAGACGCTTCTTCGAGGACGGCAAGGCGTTCTACGAGAGACGGCGGGGGCAGCTCGATCTCGCCTGCGGCCAGTGCCACGACCGCCTCGCGGGGGCGCGCCTGCGGGGCGACCGCATCAGCCAGGGGCACGTCAACGGCTTTCCCTTCTATCGACTGATGTGGCGCTCGATGGGGTCGCGGCACCGCATGTTCCGCTGGTGCAACTGGGCGGTCCGCGCCGAGACGTACGCACTCGGGTCGCCGGAGTACCTGAGCCTCGAGCTCTACGCCGCCTGGCGGGGACGGGGGCTCCCAATCGAGGCGCCGGCGGTCCGCCCGTGACCGGAGGAGACGGGCGATGACGACGGGGCGGCATACCAGGCTCGCGAGCGCCACGGTGGCGACGGCCGTCGCGCTCACGGCCGTCGCCCGGGGAAGTCTTCACCCGAAGCCTGCACCAGTCAGTCGGGCCACGGGCGAATCGCCCCTGAGAGGAGGTTTCGGATGATGACGAGGGGGCAGCGTGCCGGGATCGCGCTCGGCGCGGCGGCGGCGATCGTCGTGCTCGCGGCCGTCGGTTGGGCCAACCGGCACCCGGAGCTCGCGCCGGTCGAGCCGCCCGGCGAAGGGGCCTTCGACTCCGCCCTCCTCCGCAAGGGAGAGGCGCTCGCCGGGATCGGCGCCTGCGCGGTGTGTCATACCGCGCAGAGCGGCGCACCCTACGCGGGCGGGCGACCGCTCCCGACCCCCTTCGGCATCGTCTACTCGACGAACATCACTCCGGATGCAGGGACCGGGATCGGCGCCTGGTCGGAAGCGGCGTTCCGGCGCGCCATGCGCGAAGGCGTCGACCGGAGGGGCCGGCATCTCTATCCCGCGTTTCCCTACGACCACTTCACCCGGGTCGCCGACGAGGACCTCGCCGCGCTCTACGCGTACCTCATGACCCGCAAGCCGGTCGCCTTCGAGGCGCCGGACCACGAGCTTCCCTTCCCGCTCGATGTCCGCATGCTCCTCGCGGGGTGGAAGCTCCTCTTCCTCGAGACGGGGGAATTCAAACCGGACGAGAGCCGGGACGACGAGTGGAACCGCGGCGCGTATCTCGCCGAAGGCCTCGGGCACTGCGGCGCGTGCCACACCCCCCGCAACGCGCTCGGGGCGCTCGTCGAAGAAGCCGCCTACGACGGCGGCGACGTGGAGGACTGGCACGCCCCCGCTCTCAATACCCGCTCGCCGGCCCCGATACCGTGGACCCGGGAACAACTTGTGGACTACCTGTTCGACGGGTGGGAAGAGGCGCACGGGATCGCGGCCGGCCCGATGGCGCCGGTCGTCAATCACCTGTACGACCAGTCCGAAGACGACGTCTTCGCCATCGCGGCCTATTTCGCATCCCGCCAGCGCCCGCCGCTCGCCGATGCGGAGACCGAAGCGGTGCTCGCCGGCGCGGCGGCGTTGGATTGGGAACGGGACCCCGTCTGGCGGCCGGAGAAAATACCGGACGACCCTGCGCTCCTGCGCGGCATGGGCGTCTTTCGCGACCAGTGCGCGGACTGCCACCGGCGCGGCGGCGCGGAGCCGCCTGTCTCGCTCGCCCTCACCACCACCGTGAACGCGCCCGATCCGCGCAACGTCATCCACATCGTCTTCGACGGCATCCGTCCGCCGCGCGGCGCCCTCCAGCGCTCCATGCCGGAATTCGGCGCGTCGATCGCGGACGCCGACATCGTCGATCTCGTGCAGTACGTCCGCTGGCACTTCACCGACCGTCCGCCCTGGGAAGACGTCGCCGGGCACGTGGCAGCCAAGCGGGCCGCTTGGTAGGGGCGCCGATTGCGCTCCACTGCACGAGAGACGTCCACCCACAAGGCCGGCCCACCCGAAGCGCGGCCGGCCGGCTCGTTCGGGCCTTCGAACCGCCCCGGCCCGGCCCGGCGGAAGGCGTGCAGGGGCGATGGAAGCACGCCGAGTCCGCTCCCGGCCGCGTGGCCGGGGCCGCCGGGCCGCTCCCGGAAACCGTACCTGCCCTTCGTCGCCCGGTGGAGCGTTGCGCTCCTCGGGCTCTGGCTCTCCGCCACCGCGGCGGACGACTCGCCCGGCGATCGAGTCGAGAACCTCGCGCTCCCCGAGTCCCTCACCGGCCGGGCCGGAGACCCGGCGCGGGGGGAGCGCGTGGTGCGCGACCCGGACCGGGCGTCCTGCCTCATCTGCCACGCGATCCCCATCGAGGGTGAACCGGACCCGGGAAACATCGGCCCTCCCCTTCACGGAGTCGCAGGCCGCTACACCGCGGGCGAGCTCCGCCTGCGTCTCGTCGACCCGAAGCGCCTCAACCCCGAAACGGTGATGCCTTCCTATTTCGCACGGGAGGGCCTTCACCGGGTCGCCCCCGAGTACCAGGGCCGGTCAATCTACAGCGCGAGCGAAGTCGAGGACGTGATCGCCTACCTGTTGACCCTGTCCGCCGAGTGAACCTCCGGTCCCCGCCCGAACCGCGCGGGGAACGCGGTGAATGAAGGCAACCGGCGCCGAACCGGCACCGAACCGACGTGAGCCGTCGCGGGTCCCGGATCCCTGCGCCGGGCGACGGCCCGTCAATCGACCAACTCGAGCGCCATCCGGACCGCGCGGGAGACCGCGAGGGTCGCCGGAATTCCGGTTGCTTCAATTTCGGGGCGCGAGTCCTGGCCGACGACCAGGACGCCGAGTCCGGGCTTGTTCATTGCAGGTCTCCAGGCCCGCTCGCGGGGTCGATGTCGCCAACCGCCCGAGCGCGCACCCGCACCGAGTTGCCGGGCAGATAGGCGAGAGGCAGGTCCTCGAGGTCCACGATGGTGAGGGTGTCGGCAAGCGCGCCGGCGCGGACCGCCCGGTCACAGGCGATCGCCCGGGCCTCGCACAGCATCGATTCGCGGCTCATGTCGCGAAACACCTGGTCGACCTCGCCGCTCACTTGCGCCGTCGCCGCCCCCACCGCGTTGGCGACCCCGTGATGCGCGATCCGCTTCACCTCCGAGATGCCGTCCATCCGCCCCGGCGCGAGGAAGGCCGCGCCGCCGACGACCAGCAGCGGCTGGTCCGCGGCATCGGTCTTCATGCGATCGACCGCCTCCGCGAGACGCGCATGGACCGTGTCCATGACCAGCCGCAGCAACGGGCCGGGAAGCCGGGCGACCCGGCGCCGATCGCCGATTTCGGCGAGCCCCGCGGCCACCGCGACGTCCGTCAACGTGAGCACCTCGCCGCCGAAGACCCGCGCTTCGCGTTCGAGGCGATGCGCGACGCTCTCCGGTCCGATCGACGACCCTTCGGCCCCCACGATGGTCCCTCCGCCGAGGGCGATGGACAGCAGGTCGGGCATGCGGAACAGGGTGCGCACGCCGCCGACCTCGACAACGTTGTTCGCCTCGCGCGGAAAGCCGGCCGTCAGGCATCCGACGTCGCTGCTGGTTCCGCCGATGTCGAGCACCATGCAGTCCTCGAGGCCGGAAAGGAAGGCCGCACCACGCATGCTGTTGGTCGGGCCCGAGGCGAAGCTGAACACGGGCTCCCTTTGCGTCGCCGCGACTCCGGCCACCGTCCCGTCATTGCGGGTGATGTAAAGGGGTGCTTCGATGCCGCTGTCCTGCAATGCCTGGAGAAAGGCCGAGGCCGTGCGTTCAGCCAGATCGGCAAGGCTCGCATTCAACAGGGCGACGTTCTCGCGCTCGAGCAGGCCGATCCGCCCGATCCGGCTCGACAGGGTCACCCGCAGGCCGGGGATCTCTGCGCGCAGGATCGCGGCCGCCCGCTCCTCGTGCGCCGCCGTGAGCGGTGAAAAGACCGCCGTCACTGCGACCGCGTCGACGCCGTCGGAGCGTATCCGGCGGGCCACGGTAGCAATCGCCGCCTCGTCCGGATCCTCGAGCACCCGCCCGTCATACTCGTGGCCGCCCGCTAGCAGGTAGTGCCCGCCATCAGCCGCCGCGGCAAGGTCCGGGGGCCAATCGACGCGCGGCGGCAGACTGGCGCAGGCGGGCAGGCACAGCCGGACGGCGGCGGCGCGGTTCAGGCCCCGGCGCTGAATGACCGCGTTGACGAAATGGGTGGTGCCGATCATGACCGCCGCCACCGACCGGGCCGGGCCCGGATGGGCCGCCACCAACGCCTGCAACGCGGCTCGAATCCCGCCCGTCACGTCCCCGGTGGTCGGCCGCTTGACGGCGCCGACGACCCGTTTGCCGTCGATGATCACCGCATCGGTATTGGTGCCGCCGACATCGATTCCCACCCGGATCACGACCGTTCCTCCGGAAAGACCGATCGGTAGTCGAGGTCGAACCCGAAGGCACGCGGCCCGACGTGCTCCAGCCCCTTCGGGGTCCGGAATATCGCCGGTCCGGGCAATCCAAGGACGCTCGTCCGCTGCCCGTAGCGGATCACGTCGGTTCCGATCCCCTCGCCGCTGACGCTGTCGACCACGCAGATCAAGTCCGGCGTCATCACGATGGGCTCGTCGTCCCGGTAGCCGACCGAGAACTCGTTCTGGAAATGCACCTTGAACCGGCTTCCGGCGTCTTGGCCGAGCCCGTCGATACGCGCCCGCCCGCGCAGGAACCCCTCCGTCGCCCGTCTCTCGACATCGACCACCTTGCCGTCGAACAGGCGAATGCCATCGGTGCTCTCGAGGATCGCGGCAATCGGGTCGTCATGCCGTGACCGCGCCCGCATGACGGCGTGGCCGAGTTCCATCGCCTTGGTCGTCGTGTGCAGGATGGCATGGTCCTTGACCTCGCGGCCGGTGCGCGGTGCCTTGCAGGTAGCCGCGACCGAGCCGACTTCGGTACAGGCCTTCCGGCTGATGCGCTCCATCCACTTCCAGCTCGCGGCGCGCGGGATGATCACCTCGTTGTCGCGGATGTCGGCCAGGGTCAGCGGGAAGCATTGCAGCCCGGCGACGGCGACGCTGGTCATCTGCGCTTCCGGATAGGCGCGACCCATCGTGTCGGCATCGACCACGGGATAGCCGGTGAGGGCCGCGACCATCAGCGGATGGACACCATTGCCGCCACCGATCTCGAGCGACATCACGGCGTCGAAACGGCGGCCGAGAAAGCGCTCCATCGTCCGCAACGGCTTCACGGCGAACGCAGCGTCCGCAAGTCGTTCCTGGCCGACCAGCGGGGCGCCCATGTTGGAGAGGACCGCCACCAGCGCATCATCGTCGAGCGAGAGCGGATCGATCAGCGAGACCGCGTGCCCGGCACGGTAGAGCTCGCGCATGTTCAGCAGCTTGCGATAGGGGGACCCGCCGCCGCCCGTGCCGAGGATCCAGGCCCCGAGCGCGAGCGCCTCGATATCCCCGATCGCGAGGGCGCGCGGCGGACGGGCCGCGTCCCCCGCCCGTACCGGCCGCTCCCGTCCTGACAAGTCCGTCGCGCTCACCGCCCCCTTCTCCCCGTTCCGCGCCACCCGTTGCTCCAGGCCCGATTATGGAACAGACCATGACTCCGGCGAAGGTGCGTTGCAGGCCGTGCGGGTCCAACCCGACACGCTGCCCGCGGGTCGCGATATCGCCCCATCCGCCGCCCCCGAGCGCCTGGGCCGAATCCGGCACCGAACACATCGGTCGGGAGGGAGATGGGGCCATGCTCGGCCACGGGGCGAGGGCCGCGACCGGTTCCGCCGCTCATTGTCCGGACAGGGAACAGGTTTGCTTGACCGGATAGACCTGGCTAATATGGCCATAACAGGACAAGCAAGGGAGAAGCCCACGTGATTCGAGCAACGATCTCCGAAGTGAAGAATGGTCTGAGCGCCTATCTTCGCCGCGTCAGGTCGGGAGAATCGGTGCTGGTCCTGGATCGAAGGACCCCCGTCGCCCGGATCGTCCCCGTGGGGCGGGCGCTCGAACACGCCAGGCACGCGGACGACGTGGACGAGGACGCGAGGATTGAGCGACTGGAACGCGCGGGGGTCCTGTCGCGCCGGAGCTTCGAGAGCCCCCTGGAGGTGCTGGGTGAACCCTTTCGCCCGGGCGCCGGGATATTGGAGGCCCTGCTCGAAGAACGCTCGGAGGAACGCCGGGAAGGGCGCCGGTGAACTTCTGGGACACATCCGCCCTCGTCGCCCTCGGGGTTGACGAACCGCACCGGGAGCACGCACTCCGTGTCCTCGAGGGTGACGACCGGATGGCCGTGTGGTGGGGAACCACCGTCGAGTACGTCGCAGCCGTTTCGCGACGCGAACGCGAAGGCAACCTGACCACCGCCGAGGCGTCGGCGCTTCTCGCCGGCCTTCATGCGTTGTCGCGGACGTGGTACGAAGTCCAGCCCGACCGGCGGGTCAAGGAGCTTGCCCGGCGGCTGCTTCGGGTACACCCCCTTCGGGCCGCCGACGGCCTCCAGCTCGCGTCCGCGCTCGCCGCCGCCGAGGAAGTGCCGTCGAGCATCGGCTTCGTCTGCCTGGACGCGCGCCTGAACCAGGCGGCCTCTCGCGAGGGATTCGCGATCCTCCCGCCGTGACCCGGCGCGTATCCCGGCCGGTCCAGACTGCCGCTGCGACACCTCCGCGGGAATGGGCCGGGTGTCGGAAGACGCGGTCCGGGCGAAGCTCCGGACAATGGCCGAAGGGGCCCGCATCGCAAGCAACCGCGCGCGTGTTGACGCAAAGGTGGTAGTCGGCCCCACGGGCTGACCGGCGCCGTACCCCATTCCGAACTGCCGATCGTCGAACGGGCCGAAGGCACGATCGAGGACCACGAGGTCCCGGGCATGGCCCGCATGTCGCTCACGGACGCCCCCCGCATGGCCCGTCTACCGAGCTGGGTCCGTGCGCGCTGTCCCGCACGACCGGCCGCGGCTCAGGTCACCGGCGGTACGGGTACCTCCAGGCCGTCGGCGAGGTCCGTCAGGGTCTTCCAGACCTCGGCGGGGATGGGGATGCCTTCTCGGGAGCGTTTCTCGCGGGCGCGCGCCTCGAGGTCTCCGGGCACCAGCACCTGGTCGAAACCGGCGGCGGGCGGGACGGAGTTGACCTGGCGCTTGAGTTCGGCGGAGCGGCGGGCGAAGTCGGCCATCGGCTGGAACAGGTCGGCCCGGAAGACGATCATGGTGACGCCCTGGCGCCGCATGAGGGAGCCGCCAAGCTCGCCCTCCACGTGGCCGTCGGCGCCGGCGAGCACCCGACCGAGGAACTCGTCGGCGAGCATGAAGGCGTAGCCCTTGTGTTCGCCGAAGGCGATCATGCCTCCGCTCGTCGGGTAGCCGGACGGATCGGTGGTCGGGTTCCCCGCCTCGTCGACCAGGGAGCCCGCCGGCACCTGCTCGCCCTTGACCTGGGCGGTCCTCACCTTGGAGCCCGCGATCCGGGTCGTGGCGAAGTCCATGATCATCGGGGTCTCGTCGCCGGCGGGGACCCCGATCGCGATCGGGTTGGTGTGCAGGAGCGGCTCCCGGCCTCCGAACGGCACGGCGACGGGCACCTCGGCTCCGTAGCCGGAGGCCCACACGAGGGCGATCATGCCGTTCGCCACCGCCATTTCGGCGTACTCGCCCACCCTGCCGATGTGCATCGCCTTGACCAGGCTCACCGTCGCCACGTTCTGGTCGCGGGCCTTGGCGATGGCGACGTCCATGGCGTACTTGGCGACCACGTGGCCGAAGGTCCAGTTTCCGGAAACCAGGGCGGTCGTCGGGGTCTCGGTGACGACCTCCGGCCAGGCGGTCGGGACGAACATGCCTTCCCGGATCTCGTTCACGTACCGGGGCAGGTGGAAGACGCCGTGGGTGTCGACGCCACTCAGGTTCGACAGCACCAGGGCGTCGGCGACGCGGCTGGCGTTGCGGTCGTCGGCCCCGGCGGCGAGCAGGACGCGTCTCGTGAGATCGTGCAGATTGTCGGCGGTGATGGTCGGCATCGGTCGCTTGGCTCCCGTGGCTCGCGGTCAGGGTCGGTCGAGGCGTGGATCGCCAACGCACAGGATATCGGGAATCCCTGCATGAGTGATTCTCCGTTACGGGCTATAGTCCCGCCGCTCCGTGATCCGAGCCCAGCCACTCGCCCTGCTAGCGCGGAAATCTCACCAACTTCCTGCTGCGGACGCCGATCCATGAGTCTAATCCGCGGCCGGGAGGTAGATGCCCGAACCGACGACGACCTTCTGGTCCGAGTTCGGCGCATTGAAGCTCACGGCATATCCGAACTTGGGTGAGCCGGTTTCCTCGTCGCCCTGAATTTCCGGGTTGTCGTAGTAGTAGCGAAGAAACTTCCTGCCATCTCGCAGGGCGCCCTCGATCAGCAGCCTGGGGAAGGGCAGGCCGTTCGAGTCGACCCGGTCCATGTCGGTCGGCTTGCCTTCCCGATACTGCTCGGTGGCATGAAACAGGGTGATGCCCTTGCTGCCCACGAGCCAGAGATAGACCGACCCGGCCCTCCACGGCCCGCCCTCTTCGCGGAAGGTGTTTCTGACGGCAACAATGTCCCCCTGGTTGTTGGACTCGTAGGACCAGCGATACGCGGCGGCTGCGGCCTCGACGAAGGCGACCAGCGTTTCCTTGTCCACCACCTCGGCTGCCGTGACGTCCGGTTTCGGAAGGCCGAGGGTCGTCAGCGGTGCGGAGGACAGGTCCGCTGAGTATCCGCCGATCAGATATACGTCTATCTTGCCTGCCCCGGTCAGCAGTTTCGTGGTGTAGCTCGTCTTGAGCTCTCCGTCGACATAGTCGACGAACCCGCCGCCATTGTCGGCAGCCTCCATCATTCTCCTCACGACGGCCACGCCCCGATCGTCGCGCATGTCCAGGATGTTCTTGCCCTCGGCTGCCCGGTCGCGCGCATGGAGCCCGATGGAACCGTCGGCATGCACGAACACGAGGTAGGTTTCGCCGGCAACCCATGTCGATTGTTCCCGAACGGTCTCTCGAAGTGCGATCACATCGTTGTAGTCCGTGAGGCCTTCGATATGCGCCCTGGCGTCCTCGACGAACATCTTGAGGGTGGGCTTGTCGACAACCGAGTCGGCCGTCGTCTGCCCCACCGTCGCGGTGGGGGCAACAGCAAGCAGCAGCACCAGAACTCGTGCCGACCGGAGATCGGGCAGGCGTTTCGGAGCGACGGGGTTGGAATCACGCCAGTTGCGCATCGGTCTGCTTCTCCTCTAACGGTGGAACTTCGAGCGGCTCGGTCCGCGACCGCGCTCAATTCGCCGTTAATATTATATATTCTCATGATATCGCTATTATTGTACGGTTTTTATAATTTCATACGAATCCCATCTCGGACGAACAGTGGCCCTGTCGCGTCCACCAATCAGGTGGTTCTTCAGGCGATTTGAAATGGACCATATTGGAGGGAATTGGACAATGCATGTGTGTAGTGGAAAACTGTGCGCGCCATAAAATATTGGATAAATTCAAGAAACTGACGTCTTCGGAGATTGATGGGTGAGGACGGACGTTTGCGGAATTCGATTTCCTGGTTTTGACTCATCTGTAAAGATCGGGGGCCTTCCAGGAGTCCAGGGGACCTCGATGAAATACGGCTTCTCCATGGTGATGGGCGGCAGGGACGCCACCCCCGACACGTTCACCGCGATGGCCGCGCGCGCCGAAGCGCTGGAGCTCGATTCGCTGTGGTTCAGCTCGCACGTCGTGATCCCGCCGCAGGTGAAGTCCGGCTTCGCCCTCGTTCCCGGCCGGATGCATCCGCCGCACTGGCATGAAGGCTACTGGGAGCCCTTCACGGTGCTCTCGTTCCTCGCCGCACAGACGACGCGCATCACGCTCGGCACGAGCGTCACCGTGCTCCCGATGCACAACCCCTTCGAGGTCGCGAGGCACGTCGCGGAGGTGGACCAGCTCTCAAGGGGCCGGTTCATCTTCGGGATCGGAGTTGGCTGGTTCGAGGAGGAGTTCGAGGTCGTCGGTCAGAGCTTCAGCAACCGGGGGGCGCGCGCCGACGACGCCATCCGGCTCATGAAGAGGCTCTGGGCGGACGACCCCGTGTCGTACGAGGGCCGGTTCTACTCCTGCGAGAACGTCTCGTTCGGGCCGAAGCCCGTGCAACGCCCCCATCCGCCCCTCTGGGTTGCGGGGGGAAGCCCGGCCGCCATTCGCCGCGCCGCGCAGTTCGGTGATGCGTTCCACCCGGTGGAGGCGTCGCCCGAGGGGGTGGTCGAGACGCGCACGGAGCTCGACATCCAGTGCGAGAAGTTCGGCCGCGCGCCGGGCTCGGTGGAGATCGGCGTCAAGCTCCCGCTGACCTTTCGGGACGGGCCGGGCGGGTTCCCGACCGAGGGCACGCCCGGGCAGATCGCGGACGGCATCCAGCGCTACACCGAGGCCGGTGTGACGCACTTCACGTTCGACTACGTGCCGGAAAAGGTGGACGTCGCGCTCGACGTGATGGAACGCTTCGCCCAGGAGGTGCGTCCGCGGCTCGGGTGAGCGATCGGGCCGCGCACCCGGGCGCCGGAGGAAGTTCCGGGGGTGTGAGCGCCGCCCGCACCGACACGCCCGCCGGCCTTGCAATCGAGCCGCTCGACTCCCGCACCATGCCCGCGCCTTCCTCCACGCAGCGAGCGCGTTTCGGAGCCGTGGGAGCAATCCGAATCCGCTGCATGGCATCGGCCCCCGCGTGCGAGAATCGGCGCACCGATCGGGCGACGGTCCGAGACGGTCGAGATTCGATCGAGGTCTGACGACGATGACACAGCCTTTCGCGCTTGCCGCGTGCGCCGAGATGCTCTGGCTCGACAAGCCCATCGAATGGCGAGTCAGCCGCCTCGCCGAGCTTGGATTCGGCGTCGGCCTCTGGAACTGGCCGGCTCACGACCTGGATGCGCTGGAACGCACCGGCGCCGACTTCACGATCATCAACGGTTACCTTCGCGGGCGTCTCGCCGACGACGAGGGCGCGGAGGAGCTGCTCGCCACCGCCAGGGAGACCGCGGAAGTCGGCAAGCGTCTCGGCATTGCACGGCTCAATCTGCACGGAACCGGGCTGTACCCCGGCGGGATGCCGGTCGACCCGACCGAGACCGTCACCGGCGAGATGTGGCTCAAGGCCCGCGACACGCTCGAGCGGATCGCCGATCTCGGCGCGGAGCTGGGCGTGAACTTCACGCTCGAGAACCTGAACCCGACCGACCATCCCCGTTGTCCGTTCAGCTCCACTTCCGACGTGCTCGCGCTCGTCTCGTCGGTCGACAGGAGCGAGCTGCGGATCAATCTCGACCTCTATCACTCGCAGCTCGGCGAGGGCGACCTCATCGGATGGTGCCGCCGATGCCTGCCCTGGATCGGCGAGATCCAGGTGGCCGACGTCCCGGGCCGCTGCGAGCCCGGGACCGGCGAGATCAACTTTCCGGGCATCGCGCGTGCGCTGAACGACATGGACTACCGGGGCCCGGTCGCGATGGAGGCTTTCGCTTCCGGCGATTCCGAGGTGGCCCTGGAAGCATTCCGCGCCGCCTTCACAATCTGAGCCGGGCCGCCGCCCGCAGCACACATCGGCTCCGAGGATTCTGATTCCCAGCCGCTCTCGTGCCGCGTGACCCGGCCTGCTCAGGTTCAATCCCGTCTCGTGGTCGAGCGCGGGTTGCGACGCTCGACACGAGCACGATCGCCGCCCCGCGGAGGAACTGACGACATGAACGACCGACTTGGCGAGCTGCTGGCGTCCAACGACGTGCTCTACACCATCGTGTGCCGCGATGCGACCATGACGGATGTCGAGCTGCTCGCGCAGGCGGGCTGTCACATCGTCTGGCTGGACCTCGAGCACAGCGCCATGTCGACGACCGAGGCCCTCCGTCTCGGGCGCCTCGTCACCCATCTCGGAATGGTGCCTCTGGCGCGCGTGCTCGAGCTCAGCCGAACCCACGTTCAGCGCCTGCTCGACGGCGGCATTCAGGTGGTGTCGCTGCCCGACATCCGCAGCGTCGAGCAGGCGAGAGAGCTGGTTCGGCTGGGAAAGTCCCCGCCGCTCGGCGGGCGCGGCGCATCCTCCAACTCGGCCGGCACCGGATTCACCCTCGGCTCCGACCCGGCGCACACGCTGCGCGAGGCCAACCGGGCGACCCACCTGATGGCCCTGTTCGAGAGCGACGAGGGCTTCGAGCAGCTCGACGCAATCGTGGCGGTCGACGGCATCGATCTCTTTGGCGTCGGGACGAACGACTGGTCGATCGGGCTCGGTCTGTTCGGGCCGGCGGCCCGGTCGTACCTCGCGCCGAAGATCGAACGCATCGTGACGACGGTCGCCAGGGCCGGCAAGACGATGGTGATGACGCCGTCGAGCCCCGAGCAGGCCCGCCACTACCGCGACCTCGGCGTGCGGATTTTCCAACTGGGAGTGGACGTGACCCTGAAGCGCCGCGCCCTGTTCGACGCCATCGGACCGTTCCAGGACACGTTCGGCGAATGACCGTCGCGGCCGGCGGACCTCGCGGCCGCGTGCGTTCGGCTCCCGGCCACCGCCGGCGCTTCACCAATCGGCCGCAGCCGGCATCCGTTATCGGTTAACGCGTTGAATTGCATAGAGTCATGCCCACGCGGCACCACGTTCGACGCGTTCGAGGAGCAGTTGCCGCGACCGATTCGGGTCCGGCGCCTCGTGGAGCAACATCGATTCGAGGCGCCGGGCAATCACCTTCGATACCCTCGGCGGCAACAGAACGATATCGAGGATCGCTGGCGCGGCGGCGGCAAAGATCGCAGCCCAGCGTTGTTCAGGCATCTTGTACGACGTGCATCGCAATCGTTCCTGCACGGCGTGGAGCAGCCGGCGACTGACGAGCAGCGTGATGACGGCCCCGAGCAACAAGGTTTCGACGATATGCGCTTTGCGAGTCGGCAGCTCGTTGAGCCGGTAGTGAGATTTCAATTCCTTGAAGATGAGCTCGATCTGCCAGCGTGCCGCGTAGGTCTGAGCGACGCTGGGTGCGTCGAGCGATTCGGGGTCGATGTTGGTGAGGTAGAACCGATATTCGCTGCTCTCGGGCAGTCGCACCGCAACCAGGCGCAGACGTCGCCGAGCGGTGCGGCGGATGCCGCCATACACGCGACGCTTGAACGCCACCTCGACTTCGACGTCGAGGACGTCTCGGTTCAACCGCCCGGCCACCTCCTTGAGCCTCTTGCCCACAAGCTCGATGCAACGTCCGCGCCA
>JAPOPW010000049.1 GCA_026712715.1 Immundisolibacterales bacterium
CCCGGCCCGCAAAGACGTCACAGGTAGGTGCTTCAGTTCCCATCCTGGAACCACTAACGTTCTCAGTAATTCGCGCTGGACAAATCCAAAAAAATACTGTCCAATCAGTCTGTTGAAGGTAGTTTGCCTCGGACACGATGTTCCAGAACACGCCTTCCGGCTTGTCGTGCATGAGATAGCTGAACTTGAGCTGGTCCGCCGCCTGCGCACCGACCGCGGAAACGCCGAGAAACGCAGCCGCTGTCGCGACCGCTACCAGGGAGCGCTTCGTCGAGGAAAGCATGTGATTCTCCTGTGCAACGTTGTGGCGCCCGCCTCGAACGAGGCGAGTCCCGAGCCCCGAAGACTATGCGGCCGTCCGCGTTCGTGTCAAAAACGCCGAAGCGCGGGTCGGGCCCGGCAGCCGGCTCCCCGCGGTCAGACGATGAGGTCGGTCAGTTCCTCGATCGTCGTGTCGTCCTTCCTGGTCTGCGCAATCTTCTCGCCTCGCGCGAGGACCACCAGCCGGTCCGCAATCGGGTAGACGTGATGGAGGTTGTGGGTGATGAAGATGCTGGTAATCCCCTGGTCCTTCATCTCTTCCACCCAGCCCAGCACCTTGTTGGTCTCCTTGATGGAGAGGTGGTTGGTCGGCTCGTCGAGGATCATCACCTTGGTCTTGAAGTACATCGCCCGGGCGATGGTGACGCCCTGACGCTCGCCCCCCGACAGCTCGTCGACCGGCGTGTCGGGCGAACGCAGGTGCAGATCGACGTCGCGGAGCGCTTCCATCGACTCGCGCGCCATCTTCGGCACGTCGAGCAGGCCGAACGGCCCGATGCGGAACCGGACGGGTTCGCGCCCGATGAAGATGTTCCGGGCGATGCTCATTTGGGGCACCATGGCGTTGTACTGGTAGATCGTCTCGATGCCGAGGGCCATGGCGTCGCGCGGGGAGCCGAACCGGACCTCACGGCCCTCGAACAGCATCCTCCCGTCGTCGGGCTCGTGCGCACCGGAGAGGATCTTGATGAGGGTGGATTTGCCGGCGCCGTTGTCCCCGACGAGCCCGACGACCTCGCTGCGCCCGAGGTCGAAGTCGACGCCCTTGAGGGCGTGCACCCCCTTGTACCACTTGTGCAGGTTCACCCCCTGCATGAGCGGCGAACCGTCATCTTGCGCCGGGCTCGAACTGGTTTCTGTCCCGGGCGTCATGTCTCGCCCCTCCCGTCGCCGCGCCGCCACCCCGGTCGTGAAGCGTGCGTTCAGGCGGCCTCTTCCCAGTACTTCCGCCAGCGCACGAGCCACGGCGAGTCGAGCGACGAGTATTCGAAGTTGTCTTCGGTCAGGCGGCGGTAGCTCTGGTTGCCCTCCTGCCCCTCGGAGATCCACGATTCCCAGTCGAGGCGGTAGTCCGGGTCGTCGGACTTGCGGATCGGCACGAGGCTCGTGGTGGCGGGGAACCCGGTCGGCAGCCCGGGCTGCTGGTAGCGCAGATCGCACGTCCACCGGACCTTGTCCGAGAGGTTCTCGGTCGAGCGGTGGACGATCATGTTCTGGTGCCAGAGGACTCCGCCCATGGGCACGTCGACTCTCACCCGATCGCCCGGCGGCATGTCCTCCTCCGCGATGTAGAGGTACCAGGACTCGGGATGACCGATCTCGTGTTCCAGCCGGTGCGGGAATACCGTCTTGAACTTGTGGCTGCCCCGGACGATCTGGAGGGTGCCGTTGCGAAGATTCGTATCGATGAAGGGGATCCAGGCGGTCGGCTGCAGGGTTCCCTCGCCGCCCTCCATGAAATACCCGGCATCCTGGTGCCAGGGAACGGTCATCAGCGCGGTGTCCGGGGTCTTGGACCGGAAGATGCTGATCGGATGGCCGTAGATGTCCGGACCGATGAACTGCTCGACCATGTCGAGGAGCTTTTTCGAGGACCAGAGGTTCGCGAGCGCGGTCCCCATGCTGTTGCGCTGGGTGATGAGAGCGCCGGCGCCGGGCCATGCCTTCTCGAGCGAAGCGAGCCGCGTGTAGACGTCCTCGCCCTTGAAGGTCTCGGAGACCCTGCCGGCCCGGTGGAGCCGGTCGGCCCATTCGTCGACCATCTCCTCGAACCAGTCGAGGACGGGCTGGAGCTCCTCCCTAGTGAACACGTCCTCGACGAGCAGGAACCCGTCGTCGAAGTAGCGTTGAACCTGTTCGTTCGTGAGTCGCATGGCAATCTCCCAGGAGTCCGCAGAGAGCACCGTCTCCCGGAGACCCGGCCGCGCCGGAACGACGCGCCGCCTCCGGAAATTGCCGGCTGCCCGCGGGAACTTCCAACGCTGCACGGCCACGGCCCCCGACTGCCCCCGGCCGGCGCGGCGGCGCTCCGGGTCGACCGAGCAGGCGACCGGCCGGCTGCCGGTGGGTCCGTCTCGGCCGAGGTTGCCTCCCTTGGTACCAAGGAGCCGGAAGGACTCGGCCGGACCCCGGGGACGGTAGGCGAATCGGAGGCATTGGCAAGACCCGCCGGAGCCTAGCCTAGAGCGTTCCCGGCGCAAGATCAAAGCGCGGCGAATCAATCGCATGCCGCGGCGGACGCGACGTAGCGCCGGGACGGAGCCGGCACGAGGAGGTCAACCGGTGCGCTGGCGGTAGGCGTAGTTGCGGTCGAGGCGTCCGATGACGTACTCGCCGTAGCGCACCGGTTCGTAGCGGGGCGGGTTGTCGGGGCCGGAGCAGGTGGGGAGGCAGGCGATCTCGCTCTCGAGGTCCGTGTCCCAGAAGAACGGCACGGAGTAGCGGTCGCGACCGGATGCGTTGCGGACCCGGTGCGGGGTCGACGTCCACCGATCGTTGCTCCAGCGCGCCAGCATGTCGGCCACGTTGACGACGAAGGTGCCGGGAACCGGCGGCGCGGGAATCCAGCGGCCGTCTCGGGCCCGCACCTCGAGACCTCCGAGCCCGTCCTGCGCGAGGAAGGTGATGAATCCGTAGTCGGTGTGCGGCGCGGCGCCGTACTGGTCGGCCGGGGCGCCGGGGGGTTCGGGCGGATAGTGCATCAGGCGAAGCCAGATCGTCGGACGCTCGAAGTGGGGATCGAGGAACCGTTCGGGGAGACCGAGGGCGAGGGCGAGCAGGCGGTTGAACCGCCGCGCGAAGCCGGTCAGCGCCTCCCGATAGGCGGTTACCGCCGCGCGGAATCCGGGCACGCCCTCCGGCCACTGGTTCGGACCCTGGAGCGGCCGGCCGAAGGCGTCGTCGTCCGGATCGACCTCGTGCATTGCCATGAACGACTCGCTCGAGTTGGGCCGGGTGACCCGGGCGACGCTCGAGCTTCGGATGACCGAAGTCGCGGGCGCGATGTATCCGCGGTGGAACTCGTTGATCGCGATCGCCTGCTTCTCTCCGGCGGGAAGTGCGTGGAAGCGGCGGGCGGCGTCGAACACCCGGTCGACGACCGCCGGGTCGACGCCGGTCTGCGCAACGTAGCAGAAGCCGGTCCCGCGGAATGCCTCGTCGAGCGCGGCCGCGAGTCCGGACGCCCTCGGGCACTCGGCGCCGGGGACCGCGCCGCCAAGATCGATGACCGGGAGGGTGGGGCTCATCGTGGCCGGAGACCTTCGCCGTTCGCCCCGCCCGCACACGAGGAAACGGGGCCTGCGGGGCGCTCGGCCCGTCTGCCGCCGGAGACCCGTCTACCGGCGCCCCGGCATGCCGTCGTCATGGGGAACGTCCGGGTGGATCAGGGCCCAGGGCTGGGCGCTTGCGACATAGATCTCCCGGCTCGGCCGGTACTGGCTCGGGTCGTCGAGGCCGCCGGCGTAAAGGGCGCGGCCGGTGGTGTTCGCGCCATTGACGAGAAACACCGGCGAACCGCACGCGGAGCAGAACGCGCGGTGCATGGGATGCCCCTTGTCGGCGGGCCGCTCGAACCAGCTCGGCTCGCCGCTCTCCAGGGCGAAATCGCTCTCCTTCACGAGCACGCATGGAAAGTAGGCGCTGCCCGTCGCCTGCTGGCAGTCGCGGCAGTGGCAGTTGCCCATGTAGATGGGGGCGCCCGAGCAACGGTAGCGAATCGCGCCGCAGGCGCAGCCGCCGGTGAATGGTACGTTCATGGGGGACCTCCTCGCAGGCGTCGGCGGAGTATAGACGCGCGCCCGAACCCGGTTGGCGGCGCGTGACCAGGGCAGGGCGGCGGAGGTTGCGCGGCGCGGACACAACCGCCCGCCTGCACGACGGTCGCTGCCACTGCTCCACGGGCACTCGCGGACGCTCGGGGACGGATCGGACTCACGTTCCGGCGGTGAATCCTCCGTCCACCACGAGACCCTGTCCGGTGACGTACGAGGCGCGGTCGGAGCAGAGCCACACCACCGCCTCCGCGATCTCCTCCGGCGCGCCGAGCCGACGCATGGGCACGGCCGCGATCATGGCCGGCTCCATGCGCGGGTTCTCCTCCATGATCGCCTCGAGCATGCGCGTGCGGATCGGTCCCGGGCACACCGCGTTGACCCGGATCCCGCGTGTCGCGTACTCGAGGGCCGCGGTGCGCGTAAGGCCCATCACCCCGTGCTTGGAGGCGACGTAGGCGGGCAGGTTCTTCGCGCCCTCGACACCGGCGACGGACGCGGTGTTGACGATTGCGCCTCCCTGCCCGCTGTCGCGCATGCGGGAGAGCTCCGCCTTGAGACACAGATACACCCCCTTGAGGTTGACCGCGCAGGTGCGGTCGAAGTTCTCCTCGTCGCAGTCCGCGGTCCGCCCGTAGACCCCTTCGATTCCGGCGTTGTTGTGGGCGCAGTCGAGTCGGCCGAAGGCGTCCGTCGCCGCCGCGACGAGGGCCTCCACCTCGGCGGGCTGCGTGACGTCGCAGGCGAAGTGCACGGCGGTCCCACCCGCGTCCGCAACCAGCCGCGCAGTCTCGTCGCCTCCGCCCCCGTCGATGTCGGAGACCAGCACCCGGGCCCCCTCGCGCGCGAACGCGAGCGCGGTCGCCCGTCCGATCCCGCCCCCTGCGCCGGTCACCAGCGCCGCCTTGCCTTCGAACAGTCCGCTCACCGTTTCCGCTCCCCGTCGCCCGCCGCGACGCCCGCGAGGATATCCGACCCGGACACGGGTCGCGATGACGATCGGAAATTGAGTCGGGGGGCGGTGGGTTGCTACGATCGCCGGCTGTTCCCATCCGCAGACGAGGAGATTCGGTGAACGGCAGGACGCTTGAACAGGTCGAGAAGCTGACGCCGGTCGCCCGGCGACTCGAAGGCGACACCGTCATCGTGACCGGCGCCGGATTCGGCATCGGACGGGCCGCGGTCGAGCGCTTCGCCGCGGAAGGGGCCAACGTGGTGGTCAACGACATCGACCCGGAGGTCGCGGCCGGGGTCGCCGCGGAGCTCTCGGCCCGCTACGGCGACGGGTGCGCGATCGGGTTCGGCGGCGACGTGACGGCGGAGGGCTTCAACCGCGAGATGGTGGATCGGGCGGTGGCGACCTACGGGGAGATCGACGCCTTCGTCGCCAACGCGGGGGTGACCCGCGACGCCGCCCTCTCGCGGGTCGGGCGCGACGACTGGAACCTGACCCTCGCCCTGCACCTCACCGCGCCGATGGAGCTCGCCCAGGCCGCCCTCCACGCCTGGCGGACCGCGAACGATCCCTACCGGCGCCGGCGCGCCGTCTTCACCGCGAGCGTGTCCGCCCTCGGCAATGACGGACAGTCCTCGTACTCGACGGCCAAGGCGGGCATCCTCGGGTTCATGAGCACCTTCGCGATCGAGTGCCGCCAGCGCTACCGCCTCCCGCACGTCAACGTGAACGCCATCGGCTACGGCCCCATCGTCACCCGCATGACCCAGGAAGGGAAGGAGGACATCCAGGTGGGCGGCGAGACCATCACGATGGGGCTCCCGGAGGGTTCGCACGAGCGCATCGAGGAGCGGACTCTCCTCGGGCGCATGGCCCCGCCCCGCGAGGCGGCGAACGGGCTCTACTTCCTCATCGGGCCCGACTCCGCCTTCTTCACCGGCAAGATCCTCTGGATGGACGGCGGCACGTTCAAGCTGCTTCGCTCGTAGGATCCGGGCGGCAGTGAGGTTTCCCGTTCGCGGCCGCCACCGGCAGGGCCGCGCACCGACACGGAGCAATTCATGACCGAGTACCAGTACTGCAAGGCGGAGCGCGACGGACGCCTGCTCGTCGTCACCATCAACCGCCCGGAGGTGATGAACGCCATCCATCCGCCGGCGAGCTTCGAGCTCGAGCGGGTCTTCGACGACTTCGCGGCCGATCCTGACCTCTGGGTGGCTATCGTCACCGGGGCGGGCGACCGCGCCTTCAGCGCCGGCAACGACCTCAAGTACCAGGCGGCCGGCAACGACATGGCGCGCCCGAAGACCTTCTTCGGCGGGCTCACCGCACGCTTCGACCTCGCGAAGCCGGTCATCGCCGCCGTCAACGGGGTGGCGATGGGCGGCGGCTTCGAGCTCGCCCTCGCGAGTGACCTCATCGTCGCTTCCGAGCGCGCGGTGTTCGCCCTGCCCGAGCCGCGGGTGGGTCTCGCGGCGCTCGCCGGCGGCCTCGCCCGGCTGCCGCGGATCATCGGCCAGAAGCGGGCGATGGGGATGATCCTCACCGCCCGGCGGGTCGGCGCCGAGGAGGGCCGCGAGCTCGGTTTCGTCAACGAGGTCGTCCCGCACGCGGAGCTCATGGCCGCGGCCCGCCGCTGGGCGGACCAGATCCTCGAGTGCTCGCCGATGTCGATCCGGGCCTCGAAGGAGGTGTTCTACCGGGCGGCGGATGCGCCCGATCTCGAGACCGCCATCGCGGGCGACTACCCGGCGGTGCACGCAATGCGGGCAAGCGAGGACTTCGTCGAGGGCCCGCTCGCGTTCGCCGAGAAGCGCGCGCCCCAATGGAAGGGCCGCTGAAATGGCCGCGGTGGAATCGGCGGGCGGCCGGACCGCCCTCGTCATCGGGACCGGACCCGGCCTCAGCGCATCGCTCGCGCGGCGCTGCGCCGCCGAGGGCATGCAGGTCGCGGTAGCGGCGCGCGACATCGGGAAGCTCGAGTCGCTCTGCGCGGATACCGGCGCGCGCGCCTATGCGTGCGACGCGACGGCGCACGCGGACGTGGAGGCGCTCTTCGGGTCGGTGGAGGCGGATCTCGGCACCCCCCACTTCGTGGTCTACAACCCGAGTGCGCGGGCGCACGGCCCCATCGCCGAAATCGATCCCGGGGACGTGGAGCGGGCCCTCGCGGTGAGCCTCTACGGCGGGTTCCTTGTCGGCCAGGCAGCGGCGAAGCGGCTCCTTCCGACCCGCGACGGAGCCATCTTCTTCACCGGCGCGACCGCGAGCGTCAAGGGCTATCCCCATTCGGCCGCCTTCGCGATGGGGAAGTTCGGCCTTCGCGCGCTCGCGCAGAGCATGGCCCGGGAGCTCGCCCCGCAGGGCGTTCACGTCGCCCATTTCGTCATCGACGGCGGCATCCGGAGCGAGGCGCGCGGTCGGATCGACTCCGGCGACGACCACCTCCTCGATCCGGACGCGATCGCCGACACCTACTGGCACGTCTACCGCCAGCACCGCAGCTCCTGGAGCTGGGAGGTCGAGGTCCGGCCCTGGGTCGAGAAGTTCTGAGTTCGATGAGCCAGGCGTTCGAAGGGGTCCGCATCGTCGACTTCACCCAGGTCGTGGCCGGGCCGGTCGCGACCTACCAGCTCGGGATGCTGGGCGCGGAGGTCGTCAAGGTCGAGCAGGTCGAGGGTGGGGACATCGCCCGCGCGATGCTCGATTTCACCGACTTCGGCCGCGGGGAGATGGCGCCCGCCTTCGTCGGGGTCAACCACAACAAGCGCTCGATCGCGGTCGATCTCAAGCGGGCCGAGGGACGCGCGGCCGTCGAGCGCATCGTGCGCCGGGCCGACGTAGTGGTCGAGAACTTCAAGCCGGGGGTGATCGGGCGCCTCGGTTTCGACTACGAGACGGTGCGGGCGTGGCGCCCTTCGATCGTCTACTGCTCGATCTCGGGGTACGGACAGGCTGGCCCGCGGCGTTCCATGGCCGCGTTCGACGGGGCGATCCAGGCCGCTTCCGGGATGATGACCGCGAACGGTCACGAGGAGACCGGCCCGACCCGGACCGTGTCGCCGATCATCGACGTGACCACCGGGATGATGGCCGCGTTCGCGATCGCGTCGGCGCTCCATCGTCGCGAGAAGACCGGGGAAGGCCAGTTCCTCGACGTCGCCATGCTCGATTCGGCCGTATGCCTGCTCAATCCGGTGTACAACAACCATCTCGCGACCGGGGAAGAGCCCGAGCTTCTCGGCAACCAGTCGCTGACGAAGATGCCGACCGCGAACGTCTTTGCGACCGCGGACGGCTACGTGCAGGTCACCGCCCTCACCAGCGCGCAGGTCGACCGCCTCCTCGGTGTCCTCGGCTGCCCGGAGCTGCGCGAGGACCCCCGGTTCGTCACCGTGGCCGACCTCATCGCGAACCGCGCCGCGATGAGCGCGGAGCTCTGCGCGCGGCTGTGCCGCGAGCCGACCTCGGTCTGGCTCGAACGCTTCGAAGCGGCACGGGTGCCGGCCGCCCGCATCACCGGCTTCGCCGAGGTCATGGCCGACCCGCAGCTCGAGACGAGGCGGCTGACCGCCACCCTCCCGGCCCCACCGGTCCTCGGCCGCCCGGCGCTGACGTCGGTGACGACCGGCTACGTGGCCGACACTGACGGAGCCGAGGTCCGGACCTTCGCGCCGCGGCTCGGGGAGCACACTCGGGATATCCTCGCCGAGCACGGCTTCGCGGAGTCTGAAATCGACGCCCTGCACGCGGCGGAGGTGGTGCGAAGCCCCGCCGATCCGGAGTCGTGGCCGGCCGTCCCCGCCAGCGCCGGCACGTCCCCGTCCGCCGCCGCCGCCGCCGACTGATTTACCACGGAGGCGTCCTCGCATGCCCAGCATCCTCATCACCGGCACGAGCACCGGCATCGGCCTCGCGACCTCCCTTCGCTTCGCCCGCGCGGGGTACCGCACCTTCGCCACCATGCGCGATCTCGCAAAGGCGGCACCGCTTCGCGAGGCGCGCGAGTCCGAGGGGCTCGATCTCGAGCTGCTCCGCCTCGACGTGACCGACCCGGCGTCGATCGCGGCCGCGTTCGCGGCGGTGCTGCCGAGGGGGCTCGACGCGCTCGTCAACAACGCGGGCTGGGCGGGCGGGGCGCCGCTCGAGCTCGTCGACGAGGATCTGCACCGCGGCATGTTCGAGGCCAACTACTTCGGTGCCATCCGGATGATCCAGGCCGCCTTGCCCCACATGCGCGAGCGGCGTTCCGGCACCATCGTCAACGTCACTTCCATCGCCGGGCGCGTCGCGATGCCGAACCAGGTGCCGTACACCGCGACCAAGTGGGCCCTCGAGGGGGCGAGCGAGGCGCTTGCCCACGAGGTGCGGCGGTTCGGGATCCGGGTGCGGATCATCGAGCCCGGGGTCATCATGACCAGCATCTTCGAGAACGCGAAGGGGCAGACGATCTTCGACCGGTCCTCGCCCTACGTCGACCTCATGCGCCGCAACGGGAAGTTCTATTCCGCCGGCCATCGGGCGAACCAGCCCCCGGAGCTCGTCGCGGATGCAATCTTCGATGCGGTGGAGTCGGACGAGGACCGGCTTCGCTACGTGGTCGGAGCCGACGCGCAGAGCATCCTGCGCGGACGCACCGCGATGCGCGACGAGGAATGGGTGGCGATGGGCGACGACTTGAGCGACGACGCGTACAACGCCGAGTTCCGCGCGCGGTTCGGAATCGACCTGCGCCAGCCGGGTTGAGCGGCATCTTCGCTATACTCGCTGCCGCTCGGTTCGGAGCGTCGCGAAAGTGGCGGAATCGGTAGACGCGCTGGCTTTAGGTGCCAGTGGGGCAACCCGTGAGAGTTCGAATCTCTCCTTTCGCACCAGGTTTCGCGCGGCAGCGCCGAGGCGGTTCGAGACACCAGCTCCTCCGCGCCGCCGCCGCGGATCGAGGTATTGAGGTGAAGGTATGCAGGTTTCGGTAGAGTCCACGTCCGGTCTCGAGCGCCGCATGACGGTCGAGATTCCCCCAGAGGGAATCGACAGCGAGGTCGGGTCGCGGCTCGACAACCTGATGCGAACCGCGCGGATCCCCGGCTTCCGGCCCGGCAAGGCGCCGCTCAAGGTCGTGGCCCGGCGGTTCGGGGCGGCGGTTCGAGACGAGGTCGTGGGCGATCTGCTGCGCTCGAGCTTCTCCGATGCGCTGGCCCGCGAGGAGCTGCGCCCGGCCGGGGAGCCCGTCATCGACTCCGTGGACACGGCTCCGGGCACCGGGCTCAAGTACACCGCGGTGTTCGAGGTCTTTCCCGACATCGATCTGAGGGAGCTCGAATCCATCGAGGTCCGCCGGCCGAACGCCGAGGTGCGCGAAACCGACGTGGACCGCATGGTCGAGACCCTCCGCGAGCGCAGGCGCGAATGGCGGGAGGTGGCCCGTGCGGCGCGACCCGGCGACCGGATCACCTTCGACATCGAGGGCGAGGTGGACGGGCAGCCGCTCGAGGGGAGCGTGGGCGAGAACCGGGTCGTCGAGTTGGGCGCGGGACATGCGATTCCCGATCTCGACGACGGCCTCGCCGGCATGGAGGCCGGTTCCGCGCGCGATATCGAGGTCTCGTATCCTGCGGATCACCCCTCGGACCGGCTCGCGGGCAAGACCGCGGTCATGCACGTCGAGGCCGGCAAGGTGGAGGAGGGGCTGCTGCCGGAGGTCGACGCCGATTTCATCCGCGGCTTCGGCGTTGAGAGTGGGGAGCTCGACGACTTCCGGGTAAACGTCCGCTCGAACCTCGAGCGGGAGCTCGAATCCGCGACCGCCGCGATCACCCGTACCCGCTTGCTCGATTCCCTGCTCGAGCGCCACCCGGTCGAAGTGCCGGAGAGCCTGCTCGCCGAGGAGCTCGGTCGCGCCGGGATGCCCGGTGCGGACGGTGGGCGGAGTACGGTCGAAGAAGGTCCCGGCGGGGGAAGGGACGAAGCCGCCGAGGCGAGCGCCCGCCATCGTCTCCGGCAGGGGCTCGTGCTTGCCCAGCTCGTGTCGGACCTCGACATCGCGCCGGATCCCGGCGCGGTACGCGCGGAGATCGAGCGGATGGCCATGACCTACGAGGATCCGTCCCGGGTGGTGGGCTGGTTCTACTCCGATCCGAGCCGGTTGCGACCGGTCGAATCGCGCCTGATGGAGCAGCGGGCGGTGGATGCGGCCCTCGCCCGGGTGACGGTAATCGACGAACCGTGCGCGTTTGACGAGTTGATGAATCCGGGTCAGACTAGCGAAGCGTCTTCTTGAGCAGGGTCCCCGGCATTCCTACCCAAGAGGCATTTCGTTTCAGGCGGGTTCGTCGTCGGGCGGGCCCTTCCCCGGCTCAGTCGATTCCCGTGCCGCACCCTGCCGGAGGCGACCGGCGCGCGCCCGGCATGGACGGGAGCGGGACTCGGAACGGTCGTCGGGACGGACGTCAATCGGAATGAACCACATGATGGAACGAATTCCCCCACATGCGTCAGGCGCCCGGGGGCTCAACCTCATCCCCATGGTTGTGGAGCAGTCGTCGCGCGGCGAACGCGCCTACGACATCTACTCCCGCCTGCTCAAGGAGCGGGTCGTCTTCCTGGTCGGCCCGATAGACGATCCGGTCGCGAACGTGGTGGTGGCCCAGCTCCTCTTTCTCGAATCGGAGAATCCGGACAAGGACATCAACCTCTACATCAACTCGCCGGGAGGGAACGTCTCGTCCGGACTCGCGATCTACGATACCGTGCAGTTCATCAAGCCCGACGTGAGCACGATCTGCGTGGGGCTCGCGGCCAGCATGGGAGCCCTGCTGCTCGCGGGGGGTGCGAAGGGCAAGCGCTACTGCCTGCCGCACTCGCGGCTGATGATTCACCAGCCGAGCGGGGGCGCGTACGGTCAGGCGACCGACATCGACATCCACGCGCGCGAGATCCTTCGACTTCGCGAGCGTCTGAACGAGGTCGTCGCCGCGCACACCGGACAGCCACTCGAGAAGATCGCGATCGACACCGAGCGCGACAACTTCATGGGGGCCGAGGAGGCGGTCGAGTACGGACTGGTGGACAAGGTGCTGTCCAGCCGCGCAGATGCGGGGGCGGCGGACAAGGGATGACGGAAGACCACGCCGGGGAGCGGGGATGAGCAACGACAGACAGGGAAAGAACGGCAAGGGCGGAAGCGGCGACCGGCTGCTCTATTGTTCCTTCTGCGGGAAGAGCCAGCACGAAGTGCGCAAGCTCATCGCCGGGCCTTCGGTATTCATCTGCGACGAATGCGTCGATCTCTGCAACGACATCATCCGCGAGGAGGTCCAGGAGACCTCCACCGGCGGCAAGGGGAGCAAGCTTCCCACGCCGCGCGAGATCAACCGCATCCTCGACGACTACGTGGTCGGCCAGGACCACGCGAAGAAGGTGCTGTCGGTAGCGGTCTACAACCATTACAAGCGCATGGAGAGCCCGCAGGGCGTGGACGAGGTGGAGCTCGCGAAGAGCAACGTGCTCCTCATCGGACCCACCGGCTGCGGCAAGACCCTTCTCGCCGAGACCCTCGCCCGGCTGCTGAACGTTCCGTTCACCATCGCGGATGCCACCACCCTGACGGAAGCGGGGTATGTCGGCGAGGACGTGGAGAACATCATCCAGAAGCTTCTCCAGAAGTGCGACTACGACATCGAGAAGGCCCAGACCGGAATCGTGTACATAGACGAGATCGACAAGATCTCGCGCAAGTCCGACAACCCGTCCATCACCCGCGACGTTTCCGGAGAAGGCGTCCAGCAGGCGCTTCTGAAGCTCATCGAAGGCACCATCGCTTCGGTTCCGCCGCAGGGCGGTCGCAAGCACCCGCAGCAGGAGTTCCTCCAGGTCAATACTGCGAACATCCTCTTCGTGTGCGGTGGCGCCTTCGACGGGCTCGACAGGATCATCGAACGGCGGTCCTCGTCGCGAAGCGGAATCGGGTTTCGCGCGCAGGTCCGGGGCGAGGACGAGAAGAAGAAGATTGGCGAGGTCCTGCTGGACGTCGAGCCGGAGGATCTCGTCGGCTACGGTCTCATCCCGGAGTTCGTCGGGCGCATGCCGATCGTCGCCACCCTCCAGGAGCTCGACGAAGGGCAGCTCATCCGAATTCTCACCGAGCCCAAGAATGCGCTGACCAGGCAGTACGAGCGCATGTTCGAGATGGAGAGCACGGACATCGAGTTCCGCGTGGACGCGTTGCGTGCGGTGGCGCGACGGGCGATGGAGCGCAAGACGGGCGCACGCGGCCTGCGCTCGATACTTGAAGGCTGCCTTCTCGACACCATGTATGAGTTGCCATCGATGGAAGGCGTCGCCAAGGTCGTGGTCGACGAGGGGGTCGTGTCCGGAGATACCGCACCCTTGCTGATCTACGAGGGCGACGTGAAGCAGGTCGCGTCGGAGTAGACGCCGGGCGGGTGCCCGGCCAGTGGCGCCATATGCGGGATTCGAAAGTGTCTGACGATCGTTCTTCCTCAGGCGAGCGGCTGGTTCTTCCGGTCCTCCCGTTGCGTGACGTGGTGGTGTTCCCCCACGTCGTCATTCCGCTCTTCGTGGGTCGCGAGAAGTCGATTCGCGCCCTCGATCTGGCGATGAAGGCCGACAAGCGGATCATGCTCATCGCCCAGAAGGACGAGACCGAGGAAGACCCCTCGATCGACAGCCTCTACGAGATCGGGGGCGTCGCCAACATCCTGCAGCTCCTGCGACTCCCCGACAACACGGTGAAGGTGCTCGTGGAGGGCTCGGAGCGCGCGCGGGTGAAACGGTATCTCGAGACCGGGAGCCACTTCGAGGCGGAGGTCGACGTGCTCGTTCCCGAGACGGCGGGCGGCGGCGAGATAGAGGCGCTCGTGCGCTCCCTCCTCTCGCAGTTCGAGCAGTACGTGAAGGTCAACCGCAAGGTGCCGTCCGAGATCCTGTCCTCGCTTTCCGGGCTCGACGATCCCGCCCGCCTCGCCGACACGGTGGTCGCTCACCTCGGTCTCAAGACCGCCCAGAAGCAGGCCATCCTCGAGGTGGTCGATACGGGCGAGCGCGTGGAACGCCTGATCGCCGCGATGCAGGAGGAAATGGAGCTTCTCCAGGTCGAGAAGCGAATCCGCGGGCGGGTCAAGCGCCAGATGGAAAAGAGCCAGCGCGAGTACTACCTGAATGAGCAGATGAAGGCCATTCAGAAGGAGCTCGGCGACATGGAGGAGGCGCCGAACGAGCTCGACGAGCTGGCGAACCGGATCGAGAAGGTCGGGATGTCGGAGGAGGCCAAGCGCAAGGCCACCACCGAGCTCTCTAAGCTCAAGATGATGTCCCCGATGTCGGCCGAGGCGACGGTGGTGCGCAACTACGTGGACTGGCTCGTCAATGTCCCGTGGAAGAAGCGCAGCCGGGTGCGTCACGATATCGCCAAGGCGGAGTCGGTCCTCGAAGCGGACCACTACGGACTCGAGAGAGTCAAGGAACGCATCCTCGAGTACCTCGCGGTCCAGCAGCGGGTTCGCAAGCTCAAGGGTCCGATCCTGTGCCTCGTCGGTCCGCCCGGGGTCGGCAAGACCTCGCTCGGGCAGTCGATTGCGCGCGCGACCGGCCGCAAGTTCGTGCGCATGTCGCTCGGCGGGGTTCGAGACGAAGCGGAGATCCGCGGCCACCGCCGGACGTACATCGGGGCGCTGCCCGGCAAGATTGTCCAGAACCTGGCCAAGGCCGGGGTGCGCAACCCGCTCTTTCTGCTCGACGAAGTCGACAAGATGTCCATGGACTTCCGCGGCGATCCGTCTTCGGCGCTGCTCGAGGTGCTGGACCCCGAGCAGAACCACACGTTCAACGATCACTACCTCGAGGTGGACTACGACCTCTCCGAGGTGATGTTCGTGGCGACCGCGAACACGATGAACATTCCCGATCCCCTCCTCGATCGGATGGAAGTGATCCGGCTCGCCGGCTACACCGAGCCGGAAAAGGTCAACATCGCCAAGCGCTACCTCATTCCGAAGCAGATGAAGAACAACGGGGTGAAGCCGGACGAGCTCGGCATCGGCATGGGCGCGGTGCAGGACATCATCCGCTACTACACGCGCGAGGCCGGCGTGCGCAACATGGAGCGGGAGATCGCGAAGATCTGCCGCAAGGTGGTCAAGGAGACGGCGCTCAAGCCGCGCACGAGTCGCATCTCCGTCAACCATCGCAACGTCGAGCGTTTCCTCGGCGTGAAGCGGTTCCGCTACGGCCGCGCCGAAGACGAGAACCGCATCGGTCAGGTGACGGGGCTCGCGTGGACCGAGGTGGGGGGAGACCTCCTCACCATCGAGGCCGCCGTGACGCCGGGTACCGGCAAGCCGTCCTTCACCGGCCGGCTCGGGGACGTGATGCAGGAGTCCATCAAGGCGGCCATGACGGTGGTCCGCGGCCGCGCTTCCAACCTCGGGGTGGATGGCGACTTCTACCAGAAGCACGACGTGCACCTGCACGTCCCGGAAGGGGCCACCCCGAAGGACGGCCCGAGCGCGGGGGTGGGAATGCTGACCGCGATCGTGTCCGCGCTCACCCGTATCCCGGTGCGTTCCGACGTCGCGATGACCGGCGAAATCACCCTGCGTGGCGAGGTGCTGCCGGTCGGGGGGCTCAAGGAGAAGCTGCTGGCCGCGCTCCGGGGCGGAATCCGGACCGTCCTCATTCCCGACGAGAACAAGCGCGAGCTCGCCGAGATTCCGAAGGACATCAAGCAGGAGCTCGACATTCGCCCTGTCCAGTGGGTGGACGAGGTCCTGACGATCGCGCTGGTGAAGGATCCGGGGGCGCACGAGGCGGCGCCCACCGCGGACCTCCTTCCGGCGGCGGCCGACAACCCGGATCGCGAGGCGGTGACCACGCATTGAGCGCGCCGCCGCCGCAAGCGGATACCGGATTTCGCCCCGGGGTCCGCCGCGGGTCGCGGGACGGCGTCGGGTATGGAATCCGTCCCCCGGATGCCGTATCCTGCGCACCGCCTGCGGGTGCTTAGCTCAGCCGGGAGAGCGTCGCCCTTACAAGGCGAAGGTCGGGGGTTCGATTCCCTCAGCACCCATGATCCGGCTGACCGCAGGGCCGCAATCGAGCGAACGGAGTGGTAGTTCAGTTTGGTTAGAATACCGGCCTGTCACGCCGGGGGTCGCGGGTTCGAGTCCCGTCCACTCCGCCATACCTTTTCATAAACCGATTGTTTTCAGTAGAAATTTACCGATTCCTCTTTCCTGATTATCACTTTTAGTACCACATTCCCACCAAGATGATTCAAGTCGATTCGGCACTGCAACCGCTCCGTCGCGGTCGTCGGCTGCTCCCGCAGAGCGACCACGCGATCTCCCCGGGCGACAGTAAGCCACGACGACCGCCTCCCAGCAGGTAGCCTTCCGTCCATGACCACGAAGCCCGGAATTTTGCTTACACTGCCGGGCGCGGACCAAGCCCACAGCGAATCTGCTGGGTGCACGGTCAGGCCCACCGGTCAGGCGCGAGAGGGGAGCTTCCAGTGACCACGTCCAGCGTCGTCCTCGTCGGGAACGGATTCTCCCGTCAGCTGTTCAACGAGCACGAGCTCTTTCCTGATCCCATGGACAAGAACTACTTGGCACTGGGTCAGGTCGGACAGTTCACATACGGTTCAAATACCTACAGGTTCTCCGTCCTACCCGACAAGATCGTGCTCAACCACAACTCGAATTCGCTGCTCTCCGACGAGCTCATGCAAGCGGCAGGGCAGGTGGCCGACGCTTTGCAAGCGCAGAGCCAGGGGCACGGAGTTACCGGGCTGGGGCTCAACTTCGAACACGTGCTCTCCGCGACCGATGGAGGGGTGACTGGAACGGAGTTCTGCGCAGAGTTCTTGAACGCGAACCGGGTGGAACACGCGATTGGCACACTTTTTCACGACGCCCAATGTCACATCGTTGTCGTCAGCGGTGGAGTGCGGTACACGATGAGGATTGAACCGCATGTAGCTTCCGGCGGCGCAAACCTGTTCTTCTCTGTGAATGGACATCAGGACCTTGGCTCGACCGACGACTTGCCGTCCAAGCTAAGGGAGGCGGCGGGGGCGAGGGAGTTCGTTCAGTCTGTATTCAGCAGCCTGTCTCGCGACTTTGGGGAGGGAGAAGGGCGATGAGCAACGAGGCCAACGTGGCAAGGGGAGCACACCGGCGCTACTTCACGGGTACCCCAGCAACGGCGGAAACGAACGTCCGAGATGTGACCTCCGGGAAAGGGGGAGGCACCGACATCCTCCAGTTTTCGGCGGACGAACTCGAGAACCGAATCCCGGGGGAAGGAAACCTCGTTTGGGGAAACGCGTTCGCTTCATTCGATGACCCGACGATTCTTACTCATCCTGACGCAGACCACGCTGCCATGACGGTCTTCGTAGCCTCCCATTGGAGACGTACCGACGTCACGCGAGCAGCTCGTGGCAACCTTCTGTCGCACGAGGGTGTATCGGGGATTCTTCAGGGATCTCAGCCACCCACAACTGATCCTCAGCCATACGCGAACACGCAGCGTCGCGTCCATTCGCTTTCGGACTTCACCAGGGCCACGTTGCTACCACTACACATCCGAGACTTGGAGGCCGCCCTCGCCGATCTGGATGGGCTAGGTGAGGAAGCGAGGGAGGAGGACCTTCCGGAACCGGACGCGGAGGCCGTGGCGAATGCGCGCACGCTGCTCCCCGAGCTGTTCGCTATCTACGCCGTACGCTATCGGGTGTCGCCGACCGAGAGACGAGGTGTCGCTATTGACGCGCCGATGAAGTGGGGTGCCTCAGTGGCCGTAGAGTGCGCCCCGGACGATACCGTGTACTGCTTTGCAACGATCAACGGAAACAGCCGTCGCGCGAAGTTCTACCAGATGGACGGTCTTCCAGATACGTTTATCACCAAGGCTCTGCACGACCTCGAACTTGCAGCTGGCTAACCACCGTGGAGGCCATCAGGGAGGACGAGGGTCTCTGGAGGGACGTCTATAGGGAACGGCAGAAGCGGGCACTGGACCGCCCGATCGAACAGCGCGTCGTGAGCAGAACCACGAAGGCCGTCTTCGGTAGTACCCAAGGTCCGGACGCGAGGGTCTCCACCAACCTGTACGACCGCGTGAGTCTGGCGTACGCCACGGCCCAGGGGGACCTCCGAGCCGAAAACGTTGAAGGCTCACATGGCGTCCAAGGTTGGCTCGTGATTCCGGTACGCGAGGCCTCTCGGAACCGTCGTCGCGTGCGGCATTCTCGTCGGGACGACAACCCCTACCACGCGGAGATTCTCTTGCCCGACGAGCATGCGCAAAACTGGGAAGATGCGGAGGTGCACCTGCGGGCCTTCCTTACGACGAGCACTTGGCAGGACAGGTTTAGTCCTCTTCCTTGAATTCACCGGGTTCCCCGATGTCCTGACCGCCCCCCGATGCAGGAAAGTTTGAAGCTTCTACCAAATGAACCAGTCAACCACCAACATCGACTCGCATCCGGTGCGGGCAACCGTCCCTAGGTTCCCGGGTTTCGAGTCGGGCACAGTCAAGGTTGCCGGCGGAGCGAGGCGCTGGGTAACTGTGGTGGGCTTGGCAATCCTCGCGGCGCTCGGAAGCCGTGGGGCGATTGCCCAAGACGAGGTGGTTCCGGACGCGGACATGAACCTGTCGCGACCCGAGCTTCGCTGGTGCCTCTTCGAGAGAATTCGGATCGAGGGCGAGAGCGACAAACTGAATCAGTACGAGCAGTGGGAGGTGGACAGGTTCAACGGTACCGTCCACGCGCTCAACGAGCACTGCCAGAACAGACGGTATCGGGAAAGGGACCACCGAACGATAACGGCCGAACTCACTCCCGGAAAGCGCCGAGCACTTGAGCAAGCAGGCGCTGCCCGCCTCATTTCGGCCAGGGCTGACCGGGAAGGTCGTCGCGTGTACGTGAAGGATCGGGCCGCCGTCGTCCGAACGGCGCCGGGCGAGGCGGCGGCTGAACTCAGGCGGGTCCCGCGATGGGGAGAACTCATAGCTACGGGGAGGACTCGAGGCCGTTGGTACGAGGTGGAGTGGAACGAGCCGTCGCTCGATACCGCGCTGCGTTTCGGATGGGTACTTGGAGGTCTGCTCGAACGCGGATCCGGAAGGAAGGCCCGGTTCGAGTACTGCGAGACGCACGCGGGGCGCCGCGCCCAGCACAATGAAGTCGTGAGGGGCAGGACGGAAAACACCGGAGCGAGAACTCTCAGCGTTCAGAACGGAACGGGAAAGGACGCCTACATCAAGCTCGTCGACGAAAGGGGCAAGGCCAGCATCACGTTTCTTGCCGCCGAAGGGCGGGCGGCGAAAGTGACCGGTATCCCACGCGGCTCGTACAAGCTTGTCTTCGCTACCGGAACACGGTTCAGCAGGGGCTGCGACTCTTTCTCCGAACCGGCGTCGGCGAGTCGGTTCGCACAGCGCCTGACGTTCGGTTCGGATGGAGCAGGATGGGAGGTTACGCTCCACAGCGTAACGGACGGGAACGCGCAGAGGCTGGGAATGAACTACGACGACTTCGACAGGCTCTAAATGTCCCCCGTGAGTTGTCACTTGAAAAGTTGGGCTCTACGCCGTCGGTTGCGGGCACACGGCCGATCCCGAGCACTTCGACTCTCGTCGTGAGCATGAAGACCACCACGGCGTTCGCCATTGCCCTTGCCTTCGCACAGACCGTCGCGGCAGCACCCTTCACCGTACGGGTGGGAGAGGTCAGCCTCGCATTCGATCCAGGTTCAGACTATTGCGCGCTGGATGAGTCCGCCCACGAGGCCGACCGACTCGTGATCAACCAGCAACGTCACGCGAACCGGAACAGCAACGAAGTCCTTGCGATATTCGTGCCCTGCACCAGACTTGAGCCGTTCCGCGAAGGCGTGCCCATGACGCGCTACGGGATCCTTCTCTCGACATACGTCGAAGGACGAATCCAGCCGATCGCTGGTATGGAACGCGCCCGATTCCTGGAGATCATGAATGGGCGGTGGCAACGCGATCCAAGTCTGGACATAGACGATGCAAACAGACGGATCAGAGAAGCCGACGACGCCATCGACACCTTGAAGCTCAACGAAAGAGCCGAGAAAAAGCTCTCCGAACCACGCCAGCTTGGAGTTCTTCGCAAGGACGGTGCCGCGCTCTACATTGGCATGGTCCTTCCCGTCACAACCGGCGACACGACCTACACCGTCGCCGCGGTGATGGCACCCACCCTTGTCCGCGGGTACCACCTCCAATACACCCTTTACAAGAATGGGGACGAGGCCACAGCGGACGCGCTAGTTCAAAGTCTCCAACCGATCATGCACGCACTCATCGCGCGCAATGACCCCGACGACACGCCTTTGGGAGATGCGAACACCATGATGGACAAGGTGCTCAACTGAACCGCGCCGGGAATTCCGGAGACTGTTTTGTGTGAGTCACGCGGCCAGCGCCGTGTGCTCGGTTTGGCGATAGTACGCCGCTTCGGCCTCGGCCGGAGGTTGGTCTCCGATCGGCTCGAGGATCCGGCGGTTGTTGAACCAATCGACCCACTCGAGGGTTGCGAACTCCACCGCTTCGAGGCCCTGCCACGGGCCGCGGGGTCGAATCACCTCGGTCTTGTACAGCCCGATGATGGACTCGGCCAAGGCGTTGTCGTACGAATCGCCAACGCTCCCACCGACTGCTCGATGCCGGCCTCGGCGAGGCGCTCGGTGTAGCGGATGGACAGATATTGTGCTCCTCGGTCGCCGTGGTGGACCAAGGCATCGTGAGGGTGCACCACGCGGGCGTACAGGGCCTGCTCGAGCGCATCGAGCGCCAGGTCGGTGCGAAGCGAGTTCGACACCCGCCAGCCCACGATGCGCCGGGCATAGGCGTCGATGACGAACGCGACGTAGACGAACCCCGCCCAGGTCGCGACGTACGTGTAGGGTCGGGCCGGAGCGCCCTGTCGCCCTTCGAACGATGGGTTTCTCCGGCCCGCCCTCCGAACCGGACGTGCGACTCTCACCGCATCCGGCTCTTCATGTGCTCATGCCGTCAAAACGACGACCGGGAACAGTCGTCGCCCCCTGGTGCAGCTTCGTCCGCCTGGCGAGTACCCGCGACCCGGCCTCAACCGGACCGGGCCACGAAGCGCCGGTGTTCACCAGCGGCCTCCTCGCCTCGCATCGATGCTGCGAGCACACTGGACCCCTTCGCCATGTACACGGCTTTCCCGTGCTCGGACTACAACGGGTCCTCCGCCCCACTTCGCCGGCATCGACCGGCGACAGATCTTCCCCGCCGTGATGGCAGGGACCGACGAAGTGGTTCCCACGTTCACCCTCGAACCCTTTGACGAGGTCGGTGCCCAGCTATGCCCCTGCAACCTCGCCACGGTTATGCCGCAGTCCTTCACCGTGGCCTCCCGGCCGGCGACATTAACCGGCCAAAGAGTTCCCCGGCTGGCCGAAGCCAGCCGGGTGCGCGTTGCAACCCAGCCCCGATCTGTCAGGTTCGAGCTGGTGGTTTTTGCTTGAGGAGCTTTCTGCCGCTGGTTCCTCGCGTACACCTTTCCGTCTTGCTTGCCGGACCCGCGCCATCTGACAGTACTGGCGCGTCCCGTCGTTGTCAGGGCTGCTTCCGCCTTCACCGGTGTCCCCCGGGTCAGGCTGCCCTCAGCTTCAACTGGCCCGCTGCGACGGGCCGATGGCGGTGGTCTCTCACCACCACAAGGTTCAAGAGCGCCTCGTGGCGCTCGATGTCCGCGAGCCACAAGGCGTTTGGGCGCGGGGCCTGGAACTCCCGGTTGACCCGGTCCTCAGGGCACGCGAGCGTCGCCACGCGCGTCGTCGTTTTCACCCCCGAGCCCCGCACCACGCCGCGAAGACCAAGCTCGCGCATCAACCGCGCGACCGTGCAACGGGCCACCACGACGCCCTCGCGGCGAAGCTGGCACCACACCTTGCGAACCCCGTACACCCGGTAGTTCTCCTCCCACACCCGAGCGATGTGCTCGCGCAGTTGCGCGTCGCGATGGGCACGCGCCGGCAGCCGGCTGCGGTCCGCTTCCCGGGCCTTGCTCTTGTAGTACGTCGACGGGGCGATCGGCAGTTCCCTGCAGATCGGCTCGACCCCGTACTGGCCGCGGTGCGCGTCGATGAACCTCGTCATCTCTTGGGTCGGCGGTCGAGCTCCGTCCCGTTGCCCGGCAGGTGATTGCTGTGCAATCACCGAGAGGAGGGGCAAAATACGCTGACGCCTTGCGCAGGATCTCGTTCGCCCGGCGAAGCTCCAGGTTCTCCCTCTCCAACGCCTTGAGCCGCTCACGCTCCTCGCTCGTCAGCCCGGGCCGAACCCCCGCATCGCGCTCGGCCCGACGGACCCACTTGCACAGCGTCTCGGCCGAACAGCCCACCTTCGACGCCACCGAAACGATGGCTGCCCATTGCGTTTTGTGCCCGCCCTGGGGGTCCAGGACCAACCGCACTGCCCGTTCCCGAAGCTCCGGGGAGTATCTGTTCGAATGCTTCATGGCTCCAGTCTCTCAAGGTTTGGAGCCTCCGGGAAACCCGGTACGGTTCATTTTCGGGCAAGCCCCTACCCGTGGAGTGGCCCGCCCTGGCCGGAAGGGTGATGTTCGGAAGCCGCGAGCTGCAGATCGTGATCCGGCCCCCCGCGCCACGGGCGAGTACGGTCTCACCTCGCGAGCACGGTCTCCCCCTGGACCCGCCCGCGTCGGCGCGCGCGACGGCATCCCGAGCCGGGGCACGAGGGCATGGCGAGGGGGCGTCGGCCGGATGCACGGGACCGTCGGTCGGCGCGAGCAAGGGCCGGCGGGGCCTCCGGACGGGAGCCCGGGTCGATGTTGTGCCACCCGCCATCAATCCGTATCCTTTGCGCCCACGTTCTGGAGAGCTTGTCCGTCTTGGTCGGCAGCATGAACCGCGAGAGCCCGGTTGCGCCGTGTCCGTAGCCGTATCGGCTGGCCATGGCGGCGGTCTGCGCGTACTTCACCGTGCGCCGTGTCGAATTCGTCCACCGCCGGTCTGCCATTCTTGCTACGATCCGGGGTCTCGAAGAAGTGGACGACATCATACGGACCCCTTCGCGTTCGACCGCGACGCGAGCGATCCACAAGACGTTGAAATCGAAGAATCCGAAGAAATTTTCCGGTGCATCATGAATCCATTTAGAGGCGGTCGTTCACGCCGCCGGCCTCCCGTTTCCCGCGTTCTGATTTTTCGCAGTTCCTGACGTCGCATGCTCCAGGGAATCCGCGACCGCGCGCATGGTTACATCGCGTGGATTATCGTCATCCTCATCTCCATTCCCTTCGCGCTCTGGGGAGTGCAGGAGTACCTCGGTCCCGATCCGAACATCGCCGTGGCGGAGGTCGACGGCGAGGAGATCTCCCTCGTCGAGTACCAGTTGGCGCTGCAGACGGTACGGACGTCGCTCGGTCGCCAGTTTCCCGGGCAGGACATCGCGCGCCTGTTGGGCGAAGCGTTCGTCCGCAATCGGGCGATGGACGGCCTGGTCCGGGAGCGGCTGATTGCGGGGGCCTCCTCGGAGGCGGGTTTCGTCGTTTCGGACGAGCAGCTCGCCGGCGCGATCCGGTCCGTTCCCGCATTCCAGCGCGACGGCGAGTTCTCTTCCGAGGAGTACGAGTTCGCGCTGCGGCGCAGCGGAACCAGCCCGGGCCGCTTCGAGGAGAACACCCGCCGTCGGCTGCTCGAGGCGCAGTGGCGCGACGCCCTCGTGTTGTCCTCGGTTGCGTCGGAGGAGCGGGCCCGGCGCCTCTCGGCCCTCGACGGGCAGTCCCGGGCCTACTCCCGGCTCGCGGTGCCGGCACAGCGTTTCGCCGGGGCCGAAGTCGAAGAGGAGGCGATCACGGCACGTTACGAGGAGAACAAGGCCTCGTACATGTCGCCCGAGGAGCTTCGGCTCCGGTACGTGGTGCTTGCGCGCGAGAGTCTGGCGGACGAGATCGAGGTCCCTCCCGGGACTGTCGAAGCCCGCTACGAAGCCCGCAAGGCGGGCTTCACGGTGGCCGAGCAGCGCCGCGTGCGCCACATCCTGGTCGCGGACGCGGAGAATACCGACGAGGCGGTCGCGCGCGCGGAGGCGATTCGCTCCCGCATCGTGGGCGGAGAGCCCTTCGAGGAGGTCGCCCGGGAAGCATCGGATGATCCGGCCTCGGGTCAGCAGGGGGGCGATCTCGGTTTCGCGGGACGCGGCATCTGGACGCCTCCCTTCGAGGCGGCCGCGTTCACGCTCGGGGTCGGCGAGCTCAGCGAACCGGTACGCTCCGATTTTGGCGTTCACCTCATCCGCGTCGACGACATTCGGGAAAGCCGCACCCGCTCCTTCGACGAGGTGAAGCAGGAGCTGGAGCAGGAGTATCGCGACGAACAGGCCGAGCAGATCTACTTCGAGCAGGTGGAGCGGCTTTCCAACCTCGTCTTCGAGCAGCCGGACAACCTGGACGATCCGGCCGAGCTCCTCGGGCTGACCGTCGAGGAGAGCGCGTATGTCTCCCGGCGCGGCGAGCCCGGCCATGACGTTCTCGGTGAGCCGGCGGTCATCGCGGCCGCGTTCGATGAGGAGGTGATTGCCGGCAACAACAGCGAACCGGTGGAAATCTCGGACTATCGCACCGTGGTGGTGCGGGTGGAGGAACGGCGCGCGCCGCGTCAGCTCGGCCTCGACGAAGTGCGGTCCGAGATCGTGGCGTCGCTGCAGACGGAACGGGCTCGCGACGACACGCGCGCCCTTGGCGTGGAGCTGCTGGGCCGCCTTCGCGCCGGGGAAGATCGCGATTCGGTCGCCGGAGACCTCGCCTGGAGCGCGGAACGGACGGTCGGGCGTCGGAACACCGATTTCGGACGGGCCGAGAGCGGGGTGCTGTTCAGCATGCCGCACCCGGTAGCGGGGGAGACCGTGTTCGACGGGGTCGCGCTCTCGAACGGCGACTTCGTGGTGCTCGCGCTGGAGAGGGTGATCGAGGAGGACGGGGAGGTCGAGGAATTCGACGAGTTCCGCCGCGGGCTCTCGCAGCGGATCGGGCTCGATCTCCAGGAATCGTTCGTCGCCGGGCTCAAGGAGAGGGCAGAGATCCGGATCCACGAAGACCGCATCGCGGCCGACGACGACCCCTACGGGCGCTGAGCCTGGCGCCTTGCGCCGGCGGACCGGGGTCTCGCCAGCTTCGCCAATCAGCAGATCGCGTGCATCCGGCTTCCGGAACGGAAGCGTGAGCGCAGGAATTTCATCTGGTCGGCGAGGATGCGCCGGTTGGACAGCACCAGGTACTCCGCCCGGTTGGGCTCGAAGGGCACGGCGAGGAGCGGCATGCCGGCTTCGTCCGGTGTGCGTGCGCCCTTTGCGTGGTTGCACGTACGGCATGCGGTGACCACGTTCATCCAGCGGTCCCCGCCGCCTCGCGACAACGGCAGCAGGTGGTCGCGCGTCAGCATGTGGGCCGGAAAATCACCCCCGCAGTACATGCAGGTGAACGCGTCGCGCAGGAAGAGCTCGCGGTTCGAGAGCGGAGGAGTGGCGGACCGCTGGTCGCCCCGATAGCCCTTTACCGCGACGATCGAGCTCACCGTGATGTGGGACCGCCGGCCGGTGACGCGGCTGTGTCCGCCCCGGAAGGAGAATTCGGTCTCGCCGATGGACCAGGCGATACGGCCGCGCGCCCCGAGGCACACTGCTTCCTGCCAGCCGATCCACCGCATCGGCTGACCGGTCACCTCCAGACGAAGAATCGGCGGAATTCCGTTCACACGCTCGGTTCGACAGCAGGGGTCTCGTCCATTCTCCCCGATTCGGGGCCGGGTTGAAACCGTGCTGCCGCCTTCCTTCACGGCCGGGTTCGAGTACACACTCCGTTTGAACCCCCGGCCGGGCACTGCAGATGGCGCTGCCCGGGTCCCGGCGAGAACAGCTACGGTCTTCCGGGCGTGGCGCAGGTTCGACCGGGAACGGCGACCCGCCGATGATGTCACGACCGGGAGCGTGGGCTCGACGAATTGGAGAGCTCTCGAGCGAAACGGTCTGCTCGACTCAGAGAGGCGGGCTTCCGATGATGTTGAATCCCGCATCGACGCAGGTGACTTCGCCGGTAATCCCTGCCGCGAGATCGGAGCAAAGGAACGCCGCCGCGTTCCCGACGTCGTCGATGGACACGTTGCGCCGTAGCGGCGCGGCCTTCTGAGCGTGGTCGAGGAGCTTGCGAAATCCGGAGATCCCGGAGGCGGCCAGGGTGCGGATGGGACCGGCGGAAATCGCGTTCACCCGCACCCCGTCCGGACCGAGATTCTGCGCAAGGTAGCGCACCGTGGCTTCAAGGCTCGCCTTCGCCGGTCCCATCACGTTGTAGTTCGGAAAGACCCGTTGCGAGCCGAGGTAGGTAAGGGTCAACATGGATCCGCCGTTCGTCCGCATCAGCTCCCGCCCACCGCGCGCGAGCGCCGCGAAGCTGTATGCGCTCACGTCGTGCGCGATGCGGAACGCCTCGCGGTCGAGGCCCGACAGGAACTCTCCGTCCAGCGCTTCGCGCGGTGCAAACGCGATCGCATGCACCAGGCCGTCCAGGGCGGGCCAGGTGTCGCCGAGCCGTGCGAAGAGGTCCTCGATCTCCGCATCCTCACCGACGTCGCAGCCGATGGCAATCGGCGAATCGAGCTCGGCGGCCAGCTTTCTCACCCGGTCGCCGAGCCGCTCGTTCTGAAAGGTGAACGCGAGCTCGGCACCCTCGCGGCGCATCGCGCGCGCCACTCCCCACGCGATCGAGCGGTTGCTCGCGACTCCGGTGACGAGTATCCGCTTTCCGTCGAGCAGTGCCATCGGGCGCCGGCGCTACCCCTCGCCGCGAACCCGCAGCCGCTGACCTGGACGTAGCAGGTTCGAGTCGGGGGTGAGGCGGTTCCAGTCGCGCAGCGAGTCGACGGTGGTCCGGTACAGGCGCGCGATGAGCCAGAGCGATTCGCCGGCGCTCACTACGTGGGTCTCGAACGGTGGCCGGACTTCCGCGGCCCGGTCCGAAATTCCGGGAATCACGAGCTCGCGGCCGACCCGGATGCGATGGGAGCTGAGCTGATTGGCGACCATCAGGGCCCTCACCGTCGTGCCGTGCGCCTGCGCGATCGTGCTCAGCGAGTCGCCCTTGCGGATGCGGTATCGCTCGTGCGAGACCCGTTGTGCCGGACCGATCTGCGCAAGCCGGAAATCGAGAGGGCCGTCGCGCGTCTCGGCAACCGGCGTTCGGCGGGCGCCTTCCGCCGCGACCGCGCGCGTGTCGAAACGTGACCGATCGGGTTCCTCGGCGCGGCGCGGCGAACCGGGAATCACGAGCTCGCGGCCGGCCCGGATGCGATGGGAGTCCAGCCGGTTGGCGGCCATCAGAGCCTTTACCGTGGTGCCGTGCGCTTGGGCGATCACGCTCAGCGAGTCGCCCATGCGGATGCGATAGCGCAGGTATCCGTCCTCTGAATCGGCAGCGACCCTCACCACCGCCTGTCCGAACCGATCGGCCTTCTCCGCGGGAACCAGCAGCCGGTGAGGACCGTTCGGCGCTACTATGCCGCGCCGGAAGCCCAGGTTGAGCAACGAGATCTCGGAGGCGGAGATTCCGGACTGCCGGGCGGCGACCGCCATGTCGGTCTGCGGCCCGACGGCTATCTCCGCGAAGTACGGACGCCAGGGAATGGTCGCTATGCTCACGCGGTGCAGCCGCGGCGCCGCAACGATCTCGGACAGCACCAGCCAGCGCGCCATGTGACCGCGCGTTTCCCTCGGGAGATATCGTTCGATTGCAGCATAGTCCGCCGTCTCGACCGTCAGCCCGGCCCGCCGGATTGCCTTCCGGACGTTGTTGGGGCCGCAGTTGTAGGCGGCGACGGCCAGCAACCAGTCGTCGTTCAGGTCGCTGTGGAGCGAGGTCAGGTAGTCGAGGGCGGCCGGAGTCGCGGCTACCGCGTCGTGTCTCGCGTCGTACCACCAGGACTTCGCCAGTCTGAGATCGCGCGCGGTACCGGGGAGGATCTGCCACAGGCCGGCGGCGTTGCGGGAAGAGACGGCCGCGGCGTTGTAGCCGCTTTCCACGGCCGGGAGCAGCGCGATTTCCCCTGGAACGCCTCGTGCGGCCAGCGTCCGGGTGACGTGGTAGAGCCAGACCTGCGCGTTGTGTCCCAGTTGGTCGAAGTACCGCTGATTGCCGTGATACCGCCGCAGCTTTCTCCGAAACTCGCGAAGCGAGCTCACCCCGGGCCCAACCGGCACCAGCTTCATCAGGTGGCGGACCTGCTCCCAGGTATCGTTCCCTCCGTCGGCGGACGCGAGCAACCGGGGGACCTCGTCCGATGCCCGCAGTTGCGTGGCAACGACGGGGCGATCGCCTTGCCCGGGCAGCAACTCCCGCGCCGGATGGAGCGCGTGCGCTGCAACGGAACCCTCGGGCGCGAGGGTCGCCACGCCCGGGGGTTCTTGGCCGGAACGGGGGTGGGGACGGCGTTCCGCGGTCTGCTGCTCGATGCACGCCGTGGCCGACAAGGCGATCGCGACGGCGGCGCACGATATGGAAGGTGAATCCATGGAAGCAACAGCATTCATCCCGGACCGTGCATCCTAGAAGTGACTGGAGGTAGTGTCAACAAGTTGTGGTGTGGTGGGACATCAGCCAATCCTGCGGTGGAGCGGCGGCAACGGCCGGCGCGAGGCCTGCCGGACGGACGATGCGCTAGACTTCTCCTCGTACACCCTTCCGGGGATTCGCGTGCGGCCGGAACGCCCGAGTGGAGCTGGGAGAGACCTCGGAGACTGGCACCGGAGCACGCCCGGGAGCCTCGTTCTCGATACCGAGTGCCGTCGCCTCGGCCTTCTGCTCGCCAATGTCTTTGGCTACCACCTGCTACTCCTGGGGTCGGATGACTATCTCTCCATCCTCCATTTCGCACGGGTCCAGCACTGCACCCGTCTCGAGGCGCCGTCCCTGGGGGCGCCGGCCATGCCGATGCCGGGGGCCGGCGCGGCGCCGCCGCATTCGACTATCAAAGGAGTTGCCGGGGCGATGCCCGTGGCGTCGGACAGCGTGGACATCGTCGTCCTTCCCCACGTGCTCGAGTTCGAGAGAGACCCCCACGGCCCACTGCGCGAGACCGAGCGGGTGCTCGTTCCGGAGGGACACGTAATCGTTGCCGGGTACAACGCCGTCGGTCTGTTGGGCGCGTGGAACCTCGTGCGTCGCCGTGAGGCCCCGTGGAACGGACGCTTCTACACGGCGTCACGGGTGCGGGACTGGCTCTCCGTCCTCGGCTTCGATACCGTCGCGAGCGAGGGCTGCTTCTTTCGTCCACCGCTTCGAAGCGACCGGGTTATGCGCAGCCTCAGGGTCTTCGAGACGGCCGGGCCCCGGTTCTGGCCGCGCCTGTGTGGCACGTGGTTCCTCGTCGCGCGCAAGCGTACGGCCACTCTGACCCCCTTGCGACCACGCTGGCGCGCGCGGCGGAAGGCGATCCGGGAGGCGGGACTCGCCGGGCCGGCCATGAGTGGAAGATGTTCCTGTTCCGCGGACGACGCGGCCTGAGCCCGCCCATGTCTGCGCTGGTCGAGATCTACACCGATGGCTCGAGCCTCGGCAATCCGGGTCCGGGCGGTTGGGCCGCCCTGCTTCGCTTTCGGGACCGGGAACGCGAAATCGGGGGTCGCGAGCCCCACACGACGAACAACCGCATGGAGCTGCTGGCCGCCATCCACGGACTCGAGACGCTGCGGCGTCCGTGCCGGGTACGGCTCGTGACCGACTCGACCTACGTACGCGACGGCATTACCCGCTGGATCGCCGGATGGAAGCGCCGCGGTTGGCGCACGGCGGGCGGCGGTCGGGTCAAGAACGTCGATCTCTGGCAGCGTCTGGACGCAGCGGCTTCCGGGCACGAAGTCGACTGGGTGTGGACGCGCGGCCATAGCGGGCATCCGGAGAACGAGCGGGTCGATCGGCGCGCTCGAGCGGAGGCGGCCGCCGTCGGCACCGGCGGCGGGCCGACGGTCCCGCCCGCGACCGGCGTGTCCGGCTGAGCCGGGCTGACCGGACGAACGCCGCCTCGATGCGCCGGGTCGTTCTCGACACGGAGACCACGGGACTCGATCCGGCCGCGGGGCATCGCGTGATCGAAGCCGCCGCGCTCGAGCTCGTGGACCGCCGCCTCACCGGCGCCGCGTTCCATCGGCGCTTCGATCCGGAACGCGAGGTCGACGAAGGGGCCGAACGGGTGCATGGCATGTCGTACGCGGAGCTCGCGAGCCAACCGAAGTTCGCGGAGCTCGCGCAGGAGCTTCTCGCATTCCTCGAGGGCGCCGAGCTCATCATTCACAACGCACCGTTCGATCTCGGGTTCCTCGATGCGGAGCTCACCCGCTGCGGGCGGGCGCCGTTGACCGGAAGTCTCCCGGTCCTGGATACCCTCGAGCTCGCTCGGCGCCGGCACCCCGGCCAGCGCAACAGCCTCGACGCGCTCTGCGTTCGCTACGGTGTGGACGGCTCGCGGCGCACCGTTCACGGCGCGCGTCTCGACGCGGAGCTGCTGGCCGAGGTGTATCTCGCGATGACCGGCGGCCAGACGCGCATGGACCTCGCTCCCGCCGCAGCGCGCGTTCACCGGACCCGGCGCGAGGAGCGCCTCGCGCTTCGTGTCGTTCGGGCGACCGATGAAGAGCTCGCGCGGCACGAGGCCCGGCTGGACGAGCTCGATCGCGCCGCCGGGGGAGCCTGTCTCTGGCGCGAGGCGGCTCGCGGCGCGGTGGAGCCCTGACGCCGCAACCGAAGCATCCCGTGCCCTTTCATTCGGGTCCTTTCGCCACTTCGGCCTGCAACCGGAACCCGGCGTTGCCCGCACCACGGACCGGCTGGCCATTCTCGCTTGTGGCCGGTACGATCCGGGCAGGAGGCGCACCCCTTGGAGGGAGGCCTTCGGTCAAGGCAGCAGGGGAGAGCCCATGAACCCATTGGAAAGCATCTGGGGGACCATCATCACGGGCGTCGTGCTCGCGTTGATCCTCGTCGCCATTTTCTAGGGCCGGGCAGGACGCCGGCGGAATCGGCCTTCGGGGCCGGCTTGGTTGTGAGGAATCTCCAACGGAGGTAGGCAAAGTGGAATTCGTACTTTCCATCGAGCGCTGGATACATTTTCTTTCGGGAGTGACCTGGATCGGTCTGCTCTACTACTTCAACTTCGTCCAGGTGCCGGCCATCGCCGAGGCCAATGCCGACAAGGGCGGGCCCGGTCCGGCCGCGATCAACAAGTACGTTGCGCCGCGCGCCCTGCTCTGGTTCCGATGGGCGGCGGTGGTGACCTGGGTATCCGGTGCCCTCTACCTGATGGGGTCGTGGGGCTTCGTCGACGCGTTTACCCTCGGGGCGACCATGGACGAGCCTTCGAAGCCGGTTCAGATCATCGGCGTCGGCGCCTGGCTGGGCACCATCATGCTGTTCAACGTCTGGGTGCTCATCTGGCCCAACCAGAAGAAGGTTCTCGGAATCGTCGCGGCGTCGGACGACGAGAAGAACCGGGCTCGAAGGACGGCCCTCCTCGCATCGCGCACCAATACGATGCTCTCGATTCCCATGCTCCTGTTCATGGGCGGGGCGTCTCACGGGTTGCCGTTCTAGTCGTCCGGGCGCGGGGCGGGTCGCGTGCCCGCCCCGCGCCCCGATTCCGGCCCGGACGCGGTGTCTCCGGCCGCGCGCGAGGCCGGGACGCGTCCGATGCGAATCCTGCTCAGCAATGACGACGGCTACCGGGCGCCGGGGCTCCTGTGCCTGTGGCGGGTCCTCTCCAGGCGCTGGGAGGTGACGGTGGCCGCCCCCGACCGCGACCGGAGCGGGGCGAGCAACTCCCTGACCCTGCGCAATCCCCTGCGGGCGGAACGCCGTGAGGATGGGTTCATCGTGGTCGAGGGAACCCCCACCGATTGCGTCCATCTCGCGCTCACCGGACTGCTCGAACAGGACCCGGACATCGTCGTGTCCGGAATCAACGCGGGGGGCAATCTCGGGGACGACGTCCTGTATTCGGGGACCGTGGCGGCGGCGCTCGAGGGCCGGCACCTGGGCCTCCCGGCAATGGCGGTCTCGCTGGTGGGAAGGAACCCGCAGTGTTACGAGACGGCCGCCGCGGTGGTAGAACGGTTCCTCGGCGAGCTCGAGCACGGCTTCATCCCGTCCGGCACGGTTCTCAACGTGAACGTTCCGGATCTCCCGCCGGAACGGATCGCCGGCACGCGGGTGACCCGGCTCGGTCACCGGCACCGCTCCCGCCCCGCCGTTGCGGGCCGGGACCCCTCCGGCGAGCGCATCTACTGGTTCGGTGAAGCGGGTTCGGCCCGCGACAACGCACCGGATACCGACTTTCACGCGGTCGAACAGGGTTTCGTGTCGGTGACGCCGATCCATGCCGACCTCACCCGGCACCGTGCGCTGGACACCATTTCGTCGTGGGTCGGGAAGCTCACCATCGGCAACGGAACCTGACCCGCCTTTTCGTCCTGGGTCTCGTGCTGCTGTTCGCGGGCGGCTGCGGGGTGCTGTCAGGGAGCGCGCGGGCGCCCGCGTCGGTGCGGGACGTCACCCTGGCGGAGCCGGGCGGCGGCCCGCCGCGCTCGGTGCACGTGGTCCGGCCGCGCGAGACCCTGTCCGCGATCGCGTGGCGATATGGTCTCGACTACCGTTCCGTCGCGCGCTGGAATCGCATCGCTCCTCCCTATGTGATCTTTCCGGGTCAGCGGCTCGCGTTGCGTGGCGCCGGCGCGCCCGCGGCCCACGCACCGGCGGCCCGCACGGACGCCGGTTCGGGCAGCGGACGGAAGCGCGCAGCGCCGGCGGCGCCCGTTTCCGTTCCGGCCGGGGGTTGGACCTGGCCCGCGAAGGGGCGGTTGATCGGCGGCTTCGGCAAGGGGGACCGGGGCGGAATCGACATCGCGGGACAGCGGGGACAGCCGGTGGTGGCCGCACGCGACGGCCGGGTCGTCTATACCGGAAGCGGCCTCGTCGGCTACGGCCGCCTCGTCATCATCAAGCACGCCGGACGTTTGCTCACCGCGTATGGCCACAACGATCGCATCCTCGTCAAGGAGGGCCAGACGGTGCGTGCCGGTCACCAGGTCGCCGAAATGGGAAGCACCGGTGCGGAGCGGGTCAAGCTCCACTTTGAGGTCCGACGAGAAGGAAAACCGTTGAATCCGTTGAAATTTCTTCCTCGTCGGAGTTGACCTGCACCCCGGCCGCGATGGGTGGTCGGGGTTGCCGGTCCCGCGCACCGGGTCGCCTCGGGAGCTACCCGATGGGGAGGAGGCCCGCAACCACCTCGCGGTTCTCGGAGGCGAGCACGTTGAAGGTCCGGCATGCCGCGGCGGTGTCCATCACCTCGAGCCCGAGACCGCTCTCGACGAAGGGGCGAAGAAGCTCGGGAGGCGGAAACTGCTGGCGGGCGCCGGTCCCGAGCAGGACCACTTCCGGTCCGTGCGAGATGATCCGCCGAACGTTTCCCTCGTCGAGATCGGCGAGCACGGCCGGCGACCAGGTCTCCACCGTTCCGTCCGCGCAGACGATGACGCCCTGGCGCACGATGCGGTCGCCGATCGCGAAGTAGCCCGGTCCGTACGAGGTGATTCGGGTCGTCGCGCCGTCCGCGTGCAGCTTCATCGTCCATCTCCGGGGGAGGGCGCTCGGCCCGTATAATCCGCCGCTGGTCGTTCACGGCAAGCGGTCGCGCATGCGCATCATCCTACTCGGCGGTCCGGGCTCGGGCAAAGGCACCCAGGCCGGCTTTCTCACCCGGCACTTCGGCATTCCCCAGGTCTCGAGCGGGGACATGCTCCGGGCCGCGGTGCGCGAGGGCACGGAGCTCGGCCGCAAGGCGAAGGGAATCATGGAAGCGGGCGAGCTCGTGCCGGACGACCTGATCGTCGCCATGGTCAGCGAACGGCTCGATCGTCCGGACTGCGCCGAAGGGTTCGTGCTGGACGGGTTCCCGCGGACGATCCCGCAGGCCGAGGCGCTGCGCGACGCGGGGGTCGGGGTCGATACGGTGATCGAGATAGCCGTCGACGACGAAGAGATCGTGTTGCGGATGAGCGGTCGGCGCGTCCATCCGGCCTCGGGTCGCGTCTACCATGCCGTCCACCACCCGCCGCGGGTGGAGGGCCGGGACGACGAGACCGGGGAGGAACTCATCCAGCGGGCCGACGATCGCGAGGACACCGTTCGCACCCGCCTTGCCGTCTACCGCGAGCAGACCGAGCCGCTCGTCGACTTCTACCGGGCGCATGCCGGCCGCGGGGAGCTTCGTTACGCGCGAATCGACGGCACCGGCGAGGTCGAGGAGGTCCGCGCTCGGACCATCGACGCGGTGCGCCCGGGCTGAGTCCCCGGGCCGCCCGTTTCTCGTAGACGGCGACTCGGGCATTCCGCCGGGTCGGCCGAAGGTGATGTCCGACATCGGTCCCGCGTCCCCCTCCCCGGCGACTCGCGGCCTCGGAGCGCATGACCCCGATCCACCCCGTCGGCCCGCGGAGCGAGCCGCATGCGGCCGCGGTGCCGAGGGGCGGAACCGGCCGCTCCGGCGCCGCTGGTCGATTGCGGCGGCAGTTCGGGCATGGAACAATACCGCGCCACCCGAGAGGCGACTCCCGTGATCGATCCAGACGGCTACCGGCCAAGTGTCGGGATGGTCGTGTCCAACCGGCAGCGAATGGTTGTCTGGGCCCGACGGATCGGGCGTCGGGATGCTTGGCAGTTCCCCCAGGGCGGCATCCACCACGGCGAGACCCCCGAAGATGCGCTCTTTCGAGAGCTGTACGAAGAGCTCGGGCTCCGGCGCGATTCGGTGGAGGTGCTCGGCGCCACGGCCGGCTGGCTCCGCTACGACATTCCCCGGCAGTTCCTTCGCCGCGATCAGGATCCCGTGTGCATCGGGCAGAAACAGCGGTGGTTTCTCCTGCGGCTCCTGTCGGACGACGGCGCAATCCGGATCGACGCCCATTCCAGGCCGGAGTTCGACCGCTGGCGCTGGGTGGACTACTGGTCCCCGGCGCGCGAGGTCGTGTTCTTCAAGCGGGTCGTCTACCGTCGCGCGCTCGGCGAGCTGGCGCCGATCCTCGGCGTGGACCGCCGGCCGGTCGGCGGACATCCTCCGCCGTGCACCCGCCGTCGCTCGGGCTCGCGCTGGCCGCGCACGTCTCGCTCCGGCTGACTCCTCTCGGGGGTGCTCATGAAACACGAAGCCGAAGACCCGTCCTTCGAACCGGACTGGGAGATTCCACTTACGGTCACGGTGACCGCCGCGTCGGTCATCGATACCGTGTTCGCCACCGCGTACTCCGTGCATACCGGCGCCGAGTCCTGCGTGAACTCCGAGCTCGCGGTCGCGGACATCGTGGCACCGGACGACAACGGGGGAAACTTCAGCCGTTACGTGGAGCAGGAGTACGCGGACGACTCCGATCCGGAGGCCATGTGGCATGACTGGACGGTGGAGCTCAAGGTCGGTGAGACCTTCGTCGTCGGTCACTGGTGGGCGCGCACGTCGGGGAGCCCGGCCGATTGGGAATGGTGCGCACGGGAGGCCGAGCAGGCGTTCCGGCAGGCTTCTCTCTTCGTCGGCAAGCGAGTGCGCAAGGGCATCGTCGTCGAGCACACCTCCTGGTCCTCGGAGCGCGGCCCGCGCGTGCACCACTGACCCTGCCTTCGCCCGGGCGGGCGCCACGGCCTCGTGTGCCGTCCGCCGTCGCGTCCCGCCGGTCGGGTCCGGGGTGTGGTTTTCGAGATCGCGGCCCCAACGCACCCTTCCCCGGGTCCACGAGGCGCGTGCCCGGCAGGCGCTTCCGGGCCCCGGTGTGACCGCGCTTCCACGGCCGGGCGGAGCGTAGAATGGCGGCGGATCTTTCGAGCGGGGGTAATGCGATGCGAATCGGCGGATGGCTCGCGGGCGTGGCGGCGCTTGCGCTCGCCTCGGTGAACGTCCCGGCGGGAGCCGGCGAAGTCCCCGAAACGGTCCGGAACGCGGTGCAGCGCCTGGTGGGCACGGCCGCCGTCGAGACCGCGCGCGCATCGCCGGTGCCCGACTTCTTCGAGGTCCGCGCGGCGGGAGAGATCCTCTACGTGAGCGCGGACGGGCGCTACCTCTTCCACGGAAACCTCTACGCGGTCGCGGAGCGGCGCAATCTCACCGAGGATGCCCGCCGCGAGGTGCGCCGGGACGTGCTTGGCGGCCTGGAAGAGGACTCCCTCATCGTGTTCGCTCCAGCCGGCGAAACGAAGCACCGGCTCACCGTGTTCACCGATGTCGACTGTCCGTACTGCGCGAAATTTCATCTGGAAGTACCTGATCTCAATTCGGCCGGTGTCGAGGTACGATACGCCGCCTGGCCGCGTACCCCCCCCGGCACCGAGAGCCACGATCGCTCGATCTCGGTCTGGTGCGCCGGCGACCGGCACCGGGCGATGACCGATGCCAAGGCCGGGCGGGATATCGCGCACGCCTCCTGCCCGAACCCGGTGCAGGAGCACTACGAGACGGGAAGGCGGCTCGGCGTCGAAGGAACCCCGACCCTGTTCACCGAGGACGGAACCGTCTTCGGCGGATACGTTCCCTTCCGCGAGCTCGTGCGCCGGCTCGAGCAGGGATAGCCCTGCGCAATGCGGGTCATTCTCACCATCCTCGGGGTCATCGCGGTGCTCCTGTGGCTGGGGGTGGAGCTTCGCGGGCGCATGCGCGACGTGTCGACACTGTGCTTCGGCCTCGCGGCGATCTGCGCGGTATTGCTCGTCGGGGCGTTCTTCGGCATCTACGGAGCGTGAGATGACAGTCGAGTTTCGAACCCATCCGAGCCGTTACCGGCACTGGTCGATCGAGGTCGAGGGGCCGGTCGCCACCCTGCGGCTGGAGGTGGACGAGCACGGCGGCATCGGATCCGGCTACGAGCTCAAGCTCAATTCCTACGATCTCGGCGTGGACATCGAGCTCCACGACGCGGTGCAGCGTCTTCGCTTCGAGCATCCGGAGGTCGGGGCGGTGGTGATCACCTCCGCGCGTGACCGGGTATTCTCGGCCGGCGCAAACATCCGGATGCTCGGCCGGTCCGGCCATTCCGACAAGGTGAACTTCTGCAAGTTCACCAACGAGACGCGCAATGCCATCGAGGACGCGTGCACGCACTCGGGCCAGCGCTACCTCGCGGCGCTGAACGGCGCGGCGGCCGGCGGCGGCTACGAGCTGGCTCTTGCTTGCGACTGGATCATGCTGGTCGACGACGGTTCGAGCGCGGTGTCGTTGCCCGAGGTGCCCCTTCTCGGCGTCCTGCCGGGCACGGGCGGCCTTACCCGGGTCGTCGACAAGCGCAAGGTGCGGCGCGACCACGCGGACTTCTTCTGCACGGTGGAGGAGGGGGTGCGGGGGCGGCGCGCCCTCGACTGGCGTCTCGTCGACGAGCTCGCCCCGCGGTCGCGTTTCGCCGAAGCGGTGGGTGAGCGGGCGGAGGCCCTCGCGGCGGGCCGCCCGCCCGCGCGCGGCATCGCATGGCCCGACCTCGAGTGCGAGTCCGGAACGGACACGCGCCGCTACCGGCACGTCGAGGTGACCATCGACCGCACCGCCCGCACCGCCGACCTCCTGCTTCGCGGACCGGAACGCGACCCGCCGCCGAACGGGGCGGGAATCGAGGCGCAGGGCACGGGGTTCTGGCCGCTCGCGCTGGCCCGCGAGCTCGACGACGCGATCCTGTGGCTGCGGCACAACGAGCTCGAGATCGGGACCTGGCTCCTTCGCTCGCGCGGCGATCTCTCCCGGGTCCTCGCCTGCGACGAGCTTCTCGACGTCGAGCGCGACCACTGGCTCGCGCGCGAGGTTCGCCTGTTCTGGAAGCGCATTCTCAAGCGCCTGGACGTGGTCGGGCGCAGCCAGATTGCCCTCGTCGAGCCGTGGAGCTGCTTCGTCGGCACCCTCCTCGAGCTCGTGCTCGGCGCGGACCGCGCGTACATGCTCCGGGGTGACGAGTACGAGGAGCGGCCGGTGCGGCCCGCGCAGGTTGCGCTCGGTCCGCTGAATTTCGGCGACTATCCCGCGGTGAACGGCCTCACCCGCCTCGCCATGCGATACCCGGAGGAAGAACGAGTACCGGAAACGCTCCGCAACGCGGTCGGGCGCCCCCTCGACGCGGAAGCCGCGGACGCGTTCCGAATCGTGACCTTCACGCCGGACGACATCGACTGGGAAGACGAGGTGCGGGTGGCCGTCGAAGAGCGGTCGAGCTTCTCGCCGGACGCCCTCGTCGGCATGGAGGCGAGTCTTCGCTTTCCGGGACCCGAGACGATGGAATCGAAGATATTCGGGCGCCTGAGCGCGTGGCAGAATTGGATATTCCAGCGCCCCAACGCGGTGGGGGAGCGCGGCGCGCTCATGCTATACGGTACGGGGCGCGGGGCCGACTTCGACCGGCGGAGGGTCTGAACATGGCTGGTGTCGATCTCGATCAGCGCATTCCCAACAACGTGGGGCTCGGCGACGACCGGCGCCTGCGGCGGGCCCTCGAGGCATGGCAGCCGGCCTACGTCGAGTGGTGGAGGGAAGCCGGCCCGGTCGGACTCCAGACGAGCGACGTGTACCTGCGCACCGCCATCGACGTCGACACCGGCGGCTGGGCCCACTACGACTACGTGAAGATGCCGGACTACCGCTGGGGCATCTTCCTCGCCCCTCCCACCCGGGACCGGGTCATCGGGTTCGGGGACCGCAAGGGGGAGCCGGTGTGGCAGGACGTGCCCGGGGAGCACCGGGGGGCGCTGCGGCGCATCATTACGGTGCAGGGAGACACCGAGCCGGCCTCGGTCGAGCAGCAGCGCCACCTCGGCGCGACCTGCCCCTCGCTCTATGATCTCCGCGCCCTGCTGCAGGTCAACGTCGAGGAAGGTCGCCACCTCTGGGCGATGGTCTACCTGCTGCACGCGTACTTCGGCCGCGACGGGCGCGACGAAGCGGACGCCCTCCTCGAGCGACGTTCCGGCGACGCGGACCACCCGCGCATCCTCGGCGCCTTCAACGAAGCGACGACCGACTGGCTCGCCTTCTTCATGTTCACCTACTTCACGGATCGGGACGGGAAGTTCCAGCTCGCCGCCCTGCAGGAGTCAGGCTTCGACCCCCTCGCGCGCACCTGCCGATTCATGCTCAAGGAGGAGTCCTACCACATGTACGTGGGCGAGTCCGGCCTGACGCGGGTGGTGCAAAGGACCGCGGAAGTGCTTCGCGAGTCCCCGGATGCGGATCCGCGGACCCTCGGAATCATCGATCCCGCGACGTTCCAGAAGTACCTCAACTTCCACTATTCGGTGACCCTCGACCTCTTCGGGGCGGAGGTTTCCACGAACTCCGCGAACTGGTACTCGATGGGGCTCAAGGGACGCTATCGCGAAGGCCGGATCGACGACGACCACCGGCTCGATTCCGCCGTGTACTCCCTGCTGCGCCCGGCCGAAGGCGAAGGAGGCGGGTTCGCAATGGACGAAGCGCCGGCCCTCAACGTGCTCAACGAGCGGCTGCGCGACGACTTCATCGCGGACGTCGAGACGGGGGTGCGCAAGTGGAACCGCATCCTCGGCGAAGCGGGGGTGGACTTCGAGCTTCGCCTGCCCCATCGGGCGTTCAACCGTCAGATCGGGCTCTTCCGGGATGTCCACGTCACCCCGGACGGGGACGGGATCGCCGAGGAGGAGTGGCGCAGGCGCGAAAGCGGTTGGCTGCCGACCGCGCGGGACCGGGAGTACGTCGCGTCGCTCATGCCGCAGGCGGTGCACGAGCCGGGACGGTTCGCGAACTGGATCGCGCCCCCGGAGCGGGGCGTCGACCGCAACCCGGTCGAATTCGAATACGTGCGTTTCGCCTGAACCGCCTCGGAAGGACCATGTTCTCGACCATCGACGTCACCGTCCACCCGCCCCGGGTGGACATCCCCCGCGAGTACAACGCGGCGACGGACATCGTGGAACGCCACCTCGGCACGGAGCGGGAGGACCACGTCGCGCTCATCGACGCGGACGGAGCCTGGACCTACGCGGAGCTGGCGGAGCGCGTCAACCGGGCCGGGAACGCCTTGCTCGACCTTGGCGTGCGGATGGAGAACCGGGTCGCGATGTGCCTGCTCGACTCGGTCGACTTCCCGGCGGTCTTTCTCGGCGCGATCAAGGCCGGGGCGGTTCCGGTCCCTCTCAACACCCTGCTGACCGCCGCCGACTACGACTACATGCTCCGCGACAGCCGGGCCCACACCCTGGTGGTGAGCGCCGAGCTCTTCCCGACCTTCGCCCCCATTCTGCGCGGGCAGCCATGGCTCCGGTACGTGGTGGTCGCGGGCGACGGCGCCGGCGAGGAGGTTCCGCGCCTCGCCGACCTGCTGGACGAGGCGGAAGCCGAGCTCGAGCCCGCGCCCACCACCTCGGACGACGTCGCCTTCTGGCTCTATACCTCCGGGACGACGGGCTCCCCCAAGGGAGCGATGCACCTGCATCGCCACCTCGTGCACACGGTGGCCGGCTACGGGCTAGCGGTGCTCGGTGTGGCTCCGGACGACGTCGTCTTCTCGGCCGCGAAGCTGTTCTTCGCCTACGGGCTCGGGAACGCCCTGACCATACCGCTCTACGTCGGGGCGACCGCCGTGCTCCATCCGGGCCGCCCGACCCCGGATGCGGTGATGCGGGTCCTGCGCGAGCGGCAGCCGACCCTGTTCTTCGGAGTGCCGACCCTCTACGGCAACGTTCTCGCGGACCCCGCGAACGACCGCGCGGCCGGCTCGCCCCGGCTTCGGTGCTGCATCTCCGCCGGCGAGCCTCTCCCGGTCGGCGTGGCCCGGGCGTGGGAGGAGCGGTTCGGCATCGCGCCCCTGGACGGGATCGGCACCACCGAGATGCTGCACGTCTTCCTGACCAATCGCCCCGGGGAACATCGCTACGGGACGACCGGGCGCGAGGCGGTGCCGGGGTACGAGGTCAGGCTCGTCGGCGACGACGGCGAGCCGGTTGCCGAAGGGGAGATCGGCGAGCTGTGCGTGCGGGGAACCACCGCCGCCGTCGCCTACTGGAACCAGCGCGAGAAGAGCCTCGCTTCGTTTCACGGTCCCTGGACCCGGACGGGAGACAAGTACCGTCGCGACGAGGACGGGTACTTCGTGTGCGCCGGGCGCACGGACGACATGCTCAAGGTGGGCGGGATCTGGGTCTCGCCGTTCGAGGTGGAGGGAGCGCTCATCGAGCACGACGCGGTTCTCGAAGCGGCGGTGGTGGGCGAGAAGGACGAGAGGGACCTCGTCAAGCCGAAGGCGTTCGTCGTCCTGGTCGATCCCGTCCGTGCCTCGTCCGCGCTCGCCGAGGAGCTCAAGGAGTTCGTCAAGGAGCGTCTCGCCCCCTACAAGTACCCGCGCTGGATCGAGTTCACCGGCGAGCTTCCGAAGACCGCGACGGGCAAGATCAAGCGATTCCAGTTGCGGACGTGACCGATTCGGGCTTCCTTGCCGTCGAGGGAGGACGGCTCGAGTGCGCCCGGTGGGGAACGACGGGGTCGCTCGAGGGCCCACCCCTCGTCCTGCTCCATGAAGGGCTCGGCTGCGTGAGCATGTGGCGCGACTGGCCGGCCGCCGTAGCCGAAGCGACCGGCCGCGAAGTCCTCGCGTACAGCCGTTTCGGCTACGGCGGCTCGAGCCCGGCCGAGCTTCCCCGCCCGCTCGACTTCATGCATCGCGAGGCGAGGCGCATCCTCCCGCAGGTGATCGAGCGGACCGGGTTGGTACGCCCGGTCCTCGTCGGACACAGCGACGGGGGCACCATCGCCCTGCTGTGCGCGGCGGCCGGCGAGGTCCCGCTCGCCGGCGTGGTTACCCTCGCCGCGCACGCGTTCAACGAGCCGCGCTGCATCGCCGGGATCGAGACCGCGCGAGACTCTTTCCTCGACGGAACGCTCCGCGAGAGACTCGCCCGGCACCACGGCGAGCGGACCGACGACGCCTTTCGAGGATGGTGCGACGCCTGGCTCGACCCGCGGTTCGAGCGCTGGAGCATCGAGGACGAGCTCGCCGGGGTGGACGTGCCCGTGCTCGCGGTGCAGGGCCGGGACGACGCCTATGGCACCTTGCGCCAGGTCGAGGTCATCGCGAAGCGAATTGCCGGACCGTGCCGGACCCTGGTCCTGGACGACTGCGGTCACTCTCCGCACCGGGACCGGGAACGGGAGACGACCGAAGCAATCGTTCGATTCGTCGCGGAGCTCTAGCCCGCATGTTGCATGAAGGTCGCGATTTTGTTTTCTGGCGCGTTGTTTCGCTTTCTTCGGAGCGTTTTCGAGAGGTCGGTCGGCGGTTGATGGCCCGGAGGGTCGGTGTGGAGCGGGGGAGAGGGGCATTTCAG
>JAPOPW010000080.1 GCA_026712715.1 Immundisolibacterales bacterium
CAGATTGTGGGTGAAGTTCCGTTCCGATGGATGACTCAATAATTCTGACCCACCCCTTCATCAATGCTGGTTGCGAACGACTGCGCATATATGCACGCTTTTCAACCGTCCGTGGTACGGGCCACGATGTTGCAGGTGCTTCGGAGAATTGGACGGTTGACCGCTCCCGACCCCGCTCCCGACCCATCGAGGCGGGAGAGCGCAGCAGCGCAGGAGCCGGGACGCTCGCGTGCCCAGCTCCTGGGCACGGTGAGCCATCAGCTGCGGACACCGTTGACGTCCATCATCGGCTCGACGGCTACGTTGCTCGACCACTCGCGGGAACTCAACCCCGCCGAGGTGCGTCGGTACTGCAGCATCATCGCCGAGCAGGCCCATCGGATGGACCAGCTGATCAGTGATCTTCTCGACGCAAGGTCCACCGAGGCCGGACCGCTGGTGGACGTTCCCGAGGCCGAGCCCCCGCCCTACGTTCTGGGCGACTTGGAGATCCACTACGCGGAGAGGCGGGTGAGCGTGGCCGGCCAGCCGGTACAGCTGACCGCGACCGAGTATGAGCTGCTCCGCGTGCTATCGCGCCACGCGGGCCGGGTATTGACCTACGGGGCTCTGCGGCGCCACGTGTGGGCCGGGGGCCCCAACGGCGATTCGGTGCTGGTGCGCACCTACGTGAAGAAGCTCCGGCGAAAGTTGCGTGACGACCCCAAGCGCCCTTGCTACATCGTCAACGAGCGCGGGGTCGGCTACCGCATGGCACGACCGGACGATGCGTGAGAGGCGCGCCGGGGCAGTTGCCGTCCACCCCGGCTCTCATGCATCACCACCGTGCGTTGAGCGTGATGCCGGCCCCGTGGAGGGTTGATTCGTCCCCCGGTCGCTCCGTGCGTGTCAGGTCCAGCCCCAGTTTCATCGACCCTTGGTCCCGGGTCGCGACCCCGAGCGTCCAGCCCAGGCGGTATCGCCGTTCGTTCTCCGAGAGTCTGAGTCCCAGTTCCGGGGTCGCCGTTAAGAGCCCACCGAACGCCGGGACGCCGTAGCCGAGCCCGAGTTCGATGCTCTGCCCGTTGTCGCTCCGGTCTGTGAGGCTGAGCCCCTCGAGGGTGGTCCTGCCGAGGAGCGCGTCCATTCCGCCGGTCGCGGGCGCTCCCGCCGAATGCGTGAGCCGCAGGCTCGCCCCCCGGTCGCTCTCCGGGCGCGGGTCCCAAGCGATGGAGCCCGAGACTCCATGGTCCCGGAGACCCTCTGACTCGTGGGTGAGGAGCCCTCTTGCCTGCACGCTCGCAGAGAAGCCAGTTTCCGCGTTTGCCCAGGTCAAGCCTCCCCCGACATCGACTCCGGTCCCGGTCTCGGCGTCCCCACCGTCGCGACGCACCCCGAGCTCGAGCTTGGGTGTGAGTGCGGCGCCACCGAGCTCGAGTCCCGTCCATGCGCCTTCGATGCCCAGCCGGACGCGGTGCACCTCGGTCTTCGCGGCAGCGAGGTTGCCGGCGTCGTCGTCCCGGACGGCGTCGGAGTTGGTGCGTACGCCCATCACATCGGTCACCGCGGCGACCTCGGGTCCACCCTCGTCAGGTGCCTCCACAAGGACGCTCCGAAGCCCCAGGGCCGCCATGGTGAGGTCGATGTCGGTTTCGAGCGAGGGCTGTCCCTCCGGCGTGAGGGAGAGCGTCCCGGTCCCGTACCCGGCGACGCCCCACATGCTGAGCCGGCTCGTGAAGGCGTGCCGTCCGTAGGGGTAGAGCCCGGTGAGCTCACTCTCGACCCGGCCCTCGTCCGCGCCCCGGTAGCTGCCCGTCGCCCGGGTGTGGGCGAGGAGGACGCCGGCGGTCCAGGCGTCGCGTCGCACGTCCGCCCCGAGCATGGTCGACAGCACCTCGCCGTCGAGCGAGAGGTCGTCCTCGGTCCCTGAGAACCGGGAGAGCGCCCCCCGTCCCCAGAGCCCCGCGGTGCCGCCCTCGGCGGTCCCGGTCGCGAGCGAGAACGAGCTTCCCGTCAGGACGTCGCGCCGGGTAATGGTCCGCTCGCCGAAGGCGCTCTCCTGGCCCTCGAGCATCTCGGGGTTTCCGCTCGGGTTCAGGGTGTACCCGGCGATGGTGAGGCTCGCCCCGGCGCCCGGTGTCCCGGAGAAACGGCTCTTCGCCGCATCGACCATCTGGTCGGCAACCGTTCTTCCGAACCGCGAGAGCCACGCAGCGGGCATGTGGTCGGAATTCTCGATGGTGCCCGTGGCCTCGGCGTCGGTGATGTACGCGCCCGACGCGTTCGAGAGCGTGAGCGTCATCGTCTCGTTCCCTTCGTCGTGGGAGTCGTCGAGCACCGGCACGTTCACCGTCTTCCCGGTCTCGCCCGGCGCAAACGTAAGCGTCCCGGACGTTTCCGTGTAGTCGGCGCCCGCCGTCGCGCTCACATCCGAGGTCGCGTACTCGACCGTGACGGTCCCGGTCGCGGCGCGGCTCATCCCCACTTGGAACCCGAGCACGGCCCCGGGTGCCTCGTGTGCCTGTGCGTCCGCGACCGTGAGCGTCGGCGGGCCGATGACCTGCGCTTCGATGCGCTCGCTCAGCTTTCGCCCGTCCGGTGTACACGTCGGGCTCGAGGAGTTGCAGGAATCCGGTGGGTGGAGCGCGATGGTCACCGTGCCCGGACCCGACGGTCTCACCCAGATCCGGTAGGCGTCGAACGATGTCTTCACGATCCGTCGCGCCCCCCGCGCCGTGCCTCCGGTGACGGTGAGCGCCTCGCGCACCGCCTTGTTCTTGTCGAGACTCTCTGTGCCTTCGTACACCTCTTCACTGAAAACCAGGTTGAAGACGATGTCGTTCGTCCCGTCATGCTCGTCCGGCATGTCCACGAACACCGCCGTCAGCGGCGGCGCGGCGTTCTCGATCGTGCCCGTCGCCTCGCTGTCCGCAAGATACGCCCCGGACGGGTTC
>JAPOPW010000082.1 GCA_026712715.1 Immundisolibacterales bacterium
GCCGGCAGGGCGGCGACGCTGCGGGTGGTGAGGCGGAGGGGGCTTCTCTTCGGCATGGCGGTCCCCGGGGGCGCTCCGAATCCGTTCGTTCAACGGGTGATGCGATCGTCGGGAATCGCGGCGATTTCGGACCCGTCTCGATACTGTCCGGAATCATGTCATCAAACCGCAAACGCGCGGCATCAACCCGAGGGGGTAGCTTAGGGACCGCGTGGCCCCAATTCAAGGGGGAGGGAACGCCGGAGGGAGAAAAAACGCTAAGTAATACGGTCAGTTAGGAACCGTGTGGCACTGGACGGAACTGACTGGCACCGGGAGGAAAAATGCTCCTGTCTTAGTGTCCGGAAGCCGGAGTTCCCTCGCGTCGAGATCGACGTGCTCCCACCGCAACCCCAAGACCTCGCTCCGACGACATCCGGTCAGTAGGAGGAGGCGGATGGCGGCGACCGCCGCCGGCGAAGCCCCCGCCGCACCGGCGGCAGCTTCCTCCAGAACTCTTCCCAGGCGGCGAAACTCGTCGTCCGAGAGAAATCGCTCGTGCTGGCGTTCCGGGTATTTCTCTATGGACCGGCACGGGTTGCCGATGCGGCGCGGGCGCCATCCGCGGACGTCGGCCATTTCGAGAATCTGGCCAAGCACGTCCACCGCTCGATTCGCTGCATGCGGCGTATTGCGGAGCCGGTGGTGCAGGGCGGACACCTCCTCGCGTTTCACCTCCCCCACCGTCGTGTCGCCCAAGGTCGGCACGAGATGCCGATCAATGACCGTACGATAGAGTGCCTGCGTCCTCGGCTTGCAATGCACCGCCACATGTTCGCGGAGATACCACATCGCCGCATCGGCCACCGTCGCGGAGGCCGCCGGTTCGGGCTCCGGATCCTCCCATCCCTTCAAGCGCGCGATGATCCGGGCCGCCTGCCGGCGAGAGTCTTTCGGGGAGAGTGTCCCGTGCCGGCCCAGCGTCACCCGCCGGGAGCGGCCGTTTTCTCGGCTCTGAACCACGTAGACCTTGGCACCCGAGGGGTATACCCGCACACCGAAGCCGGGCAGGTTCCGGTCCCAGTAGATGACTTCCCTTTCCCCGACGGAAAGCCGGTCGACGGTCCGTTTCGAAATATCCAGCTTGCGCGTTCCGGGCATGGTTCTGCTTCCCCTCCCTCGGCCTTCCACTTGTTCGTTGCGAGCGAAGCATCTGCATCTTCAAGATAAGAAAGACCACCATGTTTTTCATGTCCCATATGCTGTTTGTCCGCGTGAGGTGATGTTCGATTCCGTGACTGCTGCGGGACGGACAGGAGACCGGCTCGAGTGCCCGGTTGCCCGGGTTCTGCTCCGTGTTCGATGTAAGAATTGTTTTCTTGTTGGTAATTGTTGGTATTAATAATCGAATAACGTGATGTTACCATCATTTTACAACATAAAATTTGGTTTTTCTGCTACCACAAGGAAAAACGAGATGGAGTACTGTGCCGCGCTTCCGCCTGCGTGGCCGCTGCCCTGCCGCGGCGTACTACGGTTCATGGTGGGCCTACCGCGACGACGGCCGCAGTCCGAGATCCGCGGCGATGTCGGCCCCGACCCTCGAGGTGGACGCCTTCACCGCATCGCGCGCGAGATGAGCGTAGCGGGCGGTCGTCGTCACCTGACCGTGTCCCAGGAGCCGGGCGATGGTGGACAGACTCTCCCCGAGCGCGAGTGCCCGCGACGCAAACGAATGGCGGAGGTCGTGGAGCCGCACTCCCTCGAGTTGAGCCATTTCCCGCACGCGGAGCCAGTGGTCGTTCAAGTTGGAGAGGCGTCCCCCTTGACGCGCTCCCGAAATCACCCAGGGATTGCCGGGGTCCCGGGGCAGGGCGCTGAGAACGGATACCGCGGCGGGGGGCAAAGGCACGACCCGCGGCCCCGTCTTGCTGTCCCGGAGCCTGAGCTCGTGCGCCCCGAGTTCGACATCCTCCCACTTGAGGGTGAGGATCTCGTTACGCCGGCAGCCGGTCAGAATCGGAAGCCGAATTGCCGCCGCGACCGATACTCCGAGCGACTGCGCACGCTTCGTCCCGGCCCCTGCCTCGACCTCGTTCAAGACCCGTCCGAGCCGCCGGAACTCCTCCTCCGACAGAAACCTCTCCCGATGAAACTCCCTGTATTTCCGGATCGAGCGGCACGGATGGGCGCCCTCGCGCCGAAGGCCCCAGACCTCGGCGAGGCTGAACATGCGGTTCAGAATCGCGACCACCTGGTTGGCCCGATAGGGGATGTCGCGGAGCCGATAGTGCAGGGCCGCAACGTGGGCGTGGCTCACCGCTCCGACCTGCATCCGGCCCAACGCCGGGAGGATCCACAGGTCGAGGGCGCCTCGATAGGTGGTCACCGTCCAGGGCTTGCAGCGCACCTCCACGTACTCGCGGAGAAACCGCTCCGCAAGCTCGATCACCGTGACGCGTAGCTCGTTCACCGGCCGGCTTCGAGGTGGGAGAGGCTCTTCCCCGGCCTTGAGACGGGCGATTATGAGTGCAGCGCGGCGGCGGGCATGGGACGCCGAGATGACCCCGTGCCGGCCCACGGAGACCCGTCTGGACCGAACGCCTTGACGAGTCTGCACAACATAGACCTTGGCGCCCGATGGATAGACCCGTACCCCGAACCCCTGGAGCTCCGCATCCCAGAAGACGACATCCCTTTCACTTGCGACGAGCCCTTCGACGGTGCGATTGGAGATCTTGCGACCGCGCAGCTTGGCCATGATCGGACGCTACGCCGCTTCCCGCCGGCCCTGCCCGGCCCATTGCGTGCTCGGGTTGCCTCGCGGCGACGGACCGGCCCCTCCGTTGGCCAAGTGTCATCCCCCGCCGCCGGGCGTGGGACTCCGCTGGTGGATGTCCGCCTCGATGCTGGTCGCCACCCGGCCGGCGGACGCCTTCACCGACTCGAGGGCGAGATGGGTATAGCGCGCCGTGGTCCCTGCCCGTCGATGACCGAGGAGCTCACCGATGATGGGAAGACCCTCGCCAAGGGAGAGGGCCCGCGACGCGAAGCTGTGGCGAAGGTCGTGGATGCGAACGTCGTCGAGACCGGCCCGGGCCCGGAGGATCTCCCACGGGTACTGGAGATTCCGCAAGGGAGCGCCCGCATTCCGTCCCGGAATCACCCACGGGTTGCCCGGGATTGTTGGCAATTCCGCGATCACCTCCGCGGCCGCCGGTGACAGGGGCACCGTCCGCGCCCCGGTCTTGCTGTCGCGGAGCCTGAGCTCGCCCGCCTCGAGATCGACTTCATCCCAGCGAAGCCCGAGGATCTCGCTCCGGCGGCAGCCGGTGAGAGCAAGGAGGCGAATGGCCGCTACTGCGGCCGGCGACGCGCCGCCCGCGCCCCCGGCGGCCGCCTCGAGCACCCTGCCGAGGCGACGGAACTCCTCATCCGAGAGGAAGCGCTCGTGCCGGCGCTCCCCGAACTTCTCGATTGACCGGCAGGGGTTGACGGCGTTCGAGGGCCGAAGACCCCGCTCCTGCGCCGCGTCGAGGAGCTGAGCGAGGAGGTTGACCGCCCGGTTCGCCGAGTACGGAGTCTCCCGCAGACCGTAGTGCAGGTCGGCCACCTGCTCGCGGCTCACCTCCAACACCGGCGTCTCGCCGAGCGTGGGCACGAGGTGCCGCCGGAAGACTGCCTCGTAGAGCACCCGTGTTCTCGGCTTGCAGCGAACCGCCACGTGCTCCTCGAGATAGCGCTCGGCGAACTCCGCCACCGTGACGACGTCGGACTCGGCCGCCGCTTGCGGCTCGTCCCACTCCTTGACGCGGGCGATGAACCGGGCCGCGTTTCGCCGTGCATCGACGGGGGAAAGCGACCCGTGCCGACCGAGCGTGGCGCGCCGGGAGCGCCCCTGTCCCCGAGTCTGCACGACGTAGACCTTGGCGCCCGACGGATAGACCCGCACCCCGAAGCCGGGAAGGTCGCGATCCCAGAAGATCGTGTCCCGCTCCTCGACACACAGCCGTTCCACCGATCGCTTCGAGATCTTTCCACCCTGGATTCTGGCCATGGATCCATCCTCCAATGAAGGAGGTTCGTAGTTCGAGCGGATAGAGTATTTCCGTAAGCATAACGTAAGCGGGTGTTACAAATAAAACGATTATTTGTGATAACTATTATTTATGATAAGAAAAATTAACTTCTTTCAGCTCACGGAGTCCCGCAGCCGGGTTGACTTCCCGGTTGAACGGCCCACTCCTCCCATTCTCACCCCAGGGCAACGAACCTCATGACATTCTCGACAGTACCGCGGCGATGATGGCCCGGCTCCACGGGCGGCAAGATGTCGTACCGCTCCTGGCCCGAAAAGGTCGCCGGAATTCGTCGCGAGGACGTCAAGATGCCCCAAGCTCGATGGACGTGTGTTCGTGGCTACCGGAAAGTGCGGATAAATGGTGCAGATCAGGTCTTGGCGTGATCTGCGAAGGGCGACCGAGCACGCACTGAATCGTCCCGGCGACCCCGCCCAGGACGTGCTTCCCACCTGAACCCGATGTTGTCGATCCGGAGTGCCGTCGCCGTGCGCCGGCGCGATGACGGCGCTGTGGCGTTGGGGTGAGATCGCAGGGGTCGGGGAGACCGGCGCAGCCTCGGACTGAATGGACTTGGCGGTCACGTCCGAGGCTGCGCCCAGATCCGCACTGGCGTACGGCTCCGAGCGCAGTATTGCCCGGTGATCGCGGATCGTCCAGCCCTCCCCGCCGGGGGGAGCGATGGACGATGCCCGGATGTTTCTATGTGCCCGGTGCCGGCGCCAGGTGCTTATCTGCTCGCGCTGTGATCGGGGCCAGCAGTACTGCGCGGCGGGTTGCAGTGACCTCGCTCGGCGCGAATCGATGCGCGCGGCGGGACGCCGGTATCAGCACTCTCGACGCGGCCGACACTGTCATGCCGAGCGCCAGCGCCGCTACCGCCGCCGGCGCCGCGACGGGGGGGTCTGGCGAGAGAAAGTGACGCATCACGGTTCCGCAGCGTCGCGATGCGGTGCTCCACTCCTGCGCCAACGAGTTCTCAGGCGCAAGGCGAGCCCTGCGATGTCCCCCAAGCCGGCCACAACCGCAATGCAGTGCCACTTCTGCGCACGTCCGATCAGCGAGTTCGTGCGTGTTCACTGGCGACGCTCGCCGATTCGTCGGCGCGTTCACCCCGGCGCACAGCGCTGAACGCCCCGCACGATGGCGATCAGCGACGAACTCAGGGCGC
>JAPOPW010000079.1 GCA_026712715.1 Immundisolibacterales bacterium
GCGGTTGGGTCGGGGGTCAGTTCATCGGCTCGCCGGCCGGCGGAAAGGCCGCTGCGATTGCTCATACCCTCACCGAAACCGCCAAGATGAACGGTCTCGACCCTCATGCGTGGCTCACCGAAGTGCTCCACCGAATCGCCGACCACCCAAGCAACCGCATCGACCAGTTGCTGCCCTGGAACTGCAAGCCCGATAGCGCCCTATCCGACGCAGCCTGAATCCGCAAGGTCGGGCTCGCTTACACACGAACGACGTTCGAGAGCTTCAAAATCCGGGGGTGCGCTTGACACACGAAGTGAAGAGGCAGCGAGATTCAGTCAGGCGCACGCTGGCAGTTAGTGCAGATGCCGTAGATGATGAGGCTGTGGTCCGTCATCGCGAAGCCGTTGTCAGCCGCGATGATCTGCGGGCGGCTTTCGATGGTTTCATCGACGAACTCGGTCACCCGGCTGCAGCGCACGCAGACCAGATGGTCATGATGCTGGCCAGCGGCGAACTCGAACACCGCCGACCCGCCTTCGAAGTTGTGGCGAATGACGAGCCCCGCCTCCTCGAACTGGGTCAGCACACGGTAGACGGTCGCGATCCCGACTGACTCTCCGCTGGCGAGGAGGGTGCGGTAGACGTCCTCCGCGCTTACGTGAAGGCCGACGCTCTCCTCGAGAATCTCCAGGATCCGCAGGCGAGGAAGCGTCACCTCGGGTCCTGTGCGCTTGAGGTCGGCATTCTGCATTGGCCGTCCCCCATAGAAGGGGATCCGTGACCGTTCAGGATGACACCGGAGCAGGGCGGCCACAAGTCGGCAATCAGGTGCCGCAGCAGATGTCCTCCCGGCTGAGCTCTGCGCCCACAGCTTCGGCGGGACCGGGATCACCGAGGACCCTCGAAACGGCCGCGACCTTGAGGTCGCGGCTGCGGATCGCGGGGCACGAGTCCACCCGCATTACGCAGCTCTACAACCGTGTCCGCGAGGAGGCCTCGCTCGACGAGATCAAGCGCATCCTCATCGTCATCGGCTTGCTGATCAGTCTCATTTCGCTGGCTCCAGCTAACGGAACGACCGACTATCAGGAAAAACCCGTCACTTGATCGTGGCCACGAATACGCCGTCCCAGTCCGGTGGCGGGGGAATGCGTAGATAGTGGTGGATGCGGATCTCGTAGCGATCGTAGAGCTCGGGCGGGCCAGCGCCGATGGTGCGTGCCGCGCGGAGCAGCGCCATGGCGCGTCCCCATTCGCGGGCGCGGTATGCCTCGATCATGGTGCGGTTCATTTCGCGCAGGGTCTGAAACGCGGCATCGGCGCGCGTGTCTTCGCCCCCGATCAGCGCAAAGACACGGACCGCCTCCTTCTTTCCCTTGACCGCCACGAGGTCGAGCTCGAGGGTCGCGTACGTGTCCTCGACCACGGCGTTGGTCTCCTCACCGATGACGATGTCGGCTCCGTACTGCACGGAAAGACCCTCCAGGCGCGAGGCGAGGTTGACCGCATCGCCCAGCACGGAGTAGTCGAAGCGCTTCTCCGAACCCATGTTGCCGACCACGCATTCGCCGGTATTGATGCCGATGCCGGCCCGCAAACGCACTGGCTCGCGCCCGTCCGCGGCAGCTTCCCTCGCGAGCTCCGCGTTCAGCCCCTCGAGCGCGGCGGACATGGCGATTGCGGCGTCGCAGGCGTGCCGCGAATGTTCGGGGTCGTCGATGGGGGCGTTCCAGTAGGCCATGATGCAGTCCCCCATGTACTTGTCGATGGCCCCATTGCAGGACAAGATGACGTCGGTGAGCGGGTTCAGAAAGCGGTTCACGATCTGAATCAGGCTCTTCGGGTCTTCCTTGTATGACTCCGATATGCTGGTAAAGTCCCGGATGTCGCAGAACAGGAAGGTCATGTTGCGCATGTCACCGCCGAGGCGCAGCCGCTCGGGCTCGCGCGCGAGCTGCTCGACGAGGGCCGGCGACAGGTACTGGTCGAATGCCTTCCTCACCCAGGCACGTTCGCCCTCGCTGCGCAGCCAGCTCACCAGCGTGGTACCCATGAACACGGCGAGCACCGCAATGCCGGAATAGACGGGATCGAAGAGGACATTCTGCTCAGCGAAGAGATACCAGCTCGCTCCGGACAGCACGCCGAGCACGGCAAGGGCTGCCGACGCACCGGGCAGCGCGCCGAAGCGAGGGCCGGCAAGGACGATCCCGCCTCCGATGAGCAGGATAAGGATGAAGTCGAATCCGGCGTGCCAGCTCGTGGTGTGGATGAAGTTCCCGAGGAGGATCTGTTCGGCGACCTCCGCGTGTATGTCCGTACCGGTTGCCTCACGGCCGAGCGGGGTCATGCGAAGGGAGGCGAGGCCCGGAGCCGATGTCCCGACGAACACGACACGCCCGGCAATGCGGCTCGCGTCGAAGTCCTCGGTCAGGATCCGCCAGGCCGGGATGCGGCGTTCCGACCGGTCCCGCGCGAAGTGGAGCCAGAGCCTTCCCGCCGCGTCGACGGGCACGATCCGGTCCCCAATCCTGAGGCTCTCAAGCCCGGTCGCCGCCCCCAAGCTCTCGACGCGGCTCGCGCCAGCGGACTTGACGACATAGGTGGGCGCTCCCAGAAACACCCGGATCGCCTCCGGCGCGAGCGAAGGGTAGATGCGGTCGCCGACCCGCATCAGGAGTGGCACCCGGCGGACGATCCCGTCCGGCTCCGCCGTCAGGTTGAAGCTGCCGACGCCGGCCGCCACCGCTTCGATCCCGGGAAGGTTGACGGTCGCGCCCCGATAGGAGGGAAGGAAGGGCAGGGGATCGTCTCCGATCCGGGCATACGACGCCTTGACCGCGGGGAGACAGCCGTCGTCGACAGCCCCCCGCCGGCGGAGCGGCGCCTGGCCGGGCGAAGACGCTTCTCGGGCATCGGCCGACTCCAACGACGGACGGGTCGCGGGGCAGCCGGAATCGTCCGGCAGCAGCACGACCCCGGCGACTACTCCGCCGCCGGACCCCTCTCGCAGCCGAGCGCCGCGGATGGCTTCGACCAGCGCCTGGTCATGGTCGGGTATGGCCTCCAGGATGGCAGTGGCGAGATCGCGGTCCTTCGGCCGCAAGCCTCGCGATTCGAGGCTCGGCTGCCTGAACCAGTACGGCAGGACCTGTCTGGGGGCGGTCCGGTCCGGCTCGGCAAATACGATGTTGAACGCAACGACGCGTGCGCCGTCCTCGAACAGGCGCGTGAGCAGGTCCGCGACCAGCGTCCGCGGCCAGGGCCATTGCCCGAACCGCCGAAGCGATTCCTCGTCGATCTCGACGATTGCAACCGGGGCGGGCGCATCGGCTCGCGGCGCGAACTGGCTGAAGACGTCGAACAGCTTCAGCCGAAATGCCTGGAGCGGCGCCGGGTCGTATAGCCGAAGGCCAAGGACCACGGCCAGGATGAGCCCCGGCACGACATGGGGCGCGTATCCTCGCGATCGGCGGGCCAGCGTCGGCGTCTCTCGTTGCTACTGCGCCGTTCTCGCGGCCTGGAAGATCCCCGTCGCGCCATAGCCGTTGACCGGGTCCTCGACCCGGAATCGCCCCCCGACCTCTCCGACCGGATCGGAGTCCGCCCGAAAGAAGGAGCCGGCAAGGTCGCCGCTGCGCCCGGCGTAGCTCGCGGTGGTGCTCGCGAACCGGCCCGAGAAATCGCGCCCCCCGGGGCTCGTCGAGGCGCCCGCGTAGCTCGCTCCGTCGAAATCGGAGATGGCCACGCTTCCGGTTCTCGTCGCGAAGTTCCAGGTCTTCTCGAAGTTTCCGACTGCGACGTACATGTCGTCGCGGTTGGTCACCGGGCCGACGAGATGGCCGGAGTACGAAGCGCTCCCGGAGGCGGGAATGTCGGGCAGCCCTGGGAGCGTCCCCGCGACGAAAGTCGCCAGATGGCTGCGGTACTGGGCAGTATCCGCGGCATTCGCGAGCTCTCCGCCCCACCAGCCCCACTTGGTATAGCTGCAGTCGCACCAGGTGACGCCCGGCGGCAGAAATTCATCGACAGGAACCAGGCCGCTCGAGACCAGGTAGGAACCCTCGTGGGCGGGCGTGCCCCCATCGACGAGGCTGTGCACCCGGCTCTCGTACGTCCCCGGGTTGCGGGCATCGCGAGCCATGAAGATGTCGTCGTCGATGAAGAGGCTCCGGTGCGGAGACTCGTCGCGCTCGAGGGTGCCCGTCACGATGTCGAGGTCCGTGAAATCCGTCCCGGGCTTGAAGTCGTTCGACCGGCCCGGGGCGTCATACTGGCCGGTGTTCGTCAACCGGAACGACGCGCGCAGGCGGTTCCGCTCCGCCCGGAAGTCAAACACGACGTCCTCCGGAAGGTCGTTCCGGTTGGCGACGGAGACCGGATCGACGAAGGGGGATTCCCCCGGCCCGGGGTACACGACCGGCTCGTAGAGCCCGGCCGCATAGCCGTTGAGGATACGGGTGGAACGCTGCTCCCCGACTCCCGGCGGGTTGTCGATGCGGGTCGCGGTGTGGGTGAACGTGTAGCTCTCCCATCGCTCGAATCCCGTCGCGAGGTCGAATTCCCCGGACCAGGCGCCCCCCGGCGGAAAGGTCTGCGGCTCGTCCAGGGCGTAGTTGCCGAGGACGAAGAACAGCGATCCCTCGTTCGTGTCGCGCTCAGGCGACCCCAGCACGTGGGCGCCTCCGGCGTAGGCGCCCGCCCCGGTCGGGACGGTGCCGACGGACGAAGCCACGCGGCGGGACCCGGAACCGGCCGCCGTGCGCGAGGTTCCCCGGACCGCCCCGGTCCTTCGATATGTCCCACCGGACGAGGTGTAGGAAGACAGCGTGGCCATGGTGAGGGCCGAGCGCTGGCTCGCTCCCCGGCCCTCGATCGCGAGAGCGGCGACGCCCGAATTGACCGAAGCCGCGTTGTCGATGATCTCCGCGTTCTCGTCCCGCGGCCGAACCGTCGCGTAGAACGGGGAGATCCGGGCCCCGGCGATGTTGCCGCCGTCCTCGGCGCGGAGGAACGGCAGCGCGGCACCGAGCGCCGCATCGGGACGAAGCTCGTATGCGCCGAAGGTAAATCCGGGCCTCACCACGAATTCCTCGACCTCGAACCGCTCTCCGCCGAACAGGAAGACCCTCTCCGACGCCTCGCGATTCGCGCCGTCGACAAAGGTCCGGGTGACCTCGTACCGGAAGTACTGCCCGAGCGGGTCCCAGTAGCCGGTGCCGGAGATCCGGCTGCCATCGGGCTGCTCGACATTGGCGAACGCCAGCTCGCCGCCCACGTTCCAGGTGGCGGCGGGGAGATCGAACTCGAGCGCTTCACCGTCCTCGGTGATGGTGAGGAGCAGCCGCCCGGCTGCGCGGCGCGCGTCGGAGAAGCCCGGGTCGCCGGCGGACAGCCGATCGGAACCGAGCGGAGTAAAGCCGTTGGCGGCAAGTTGGGTCGGGACGCGGCGGAAGTTGCCCTCGTACCGTCTCGACTCCTCCGGGGGCTCGACCACGGGGGGTTCGACCTCCGGAGCATCGACCTGGCTCCGGATCTCGTCGCTCTGGACATCTTCGAGAGCGGTATCCGGCACCGAGGCTTGCGCGACGGCGGGCGCGCTCGAGGTGGGCAGGGCATACGCGTCGGGGCTCCGGTTCGCCCCTTCCGGACCCATCGCCTCGCCGGCGATCTGCTCGATCTCGGCAGATTGGGATTCGTCAGCCTCGGCCGCTTGCGCATCGTCGTCCGGAGCTGGCCCGACGGTGTCGGTGACCGTGCCCGAAACGACCGGAACCGGCTCGCTCACCGCACCGTCGCGGACCTCGACGCGAAAGCCGGGGGTCGACAGACGGAAGGTATCGCCTTGCAGCCGGCCCAGGGCGTCGATAGGGGTGATTGTGAGCACTTCTCCGAACAGGAACGAAACCGCGCTCGCGGACTCCGTCGCCTCGATGATGGCGATCCCGCCCCGGATGCCGATCTCCGCCCGAGGGGTTCGAATCGTCACCGGGTTGAGCTTCGAGATCCGTCCCCCGATGAACCGCACGATGCCCTTCAGGATGGAGACCGCAAGGTCGCCGGTGCGGCTGCCCGGGTCGTAGACGAACGTGTCCAGGGTCACGAGGGCGTCGCCTCCGATCGAGAGAGCCGTGCCATCGAGGAACAGCACCTGGGTGCTCCCTTCGCGATTGGTCTCGATCCGCTCCTCGAAGACGAGGCGATCGCCGACCTCGAGCACGCGGGTCTCGCTCACCGGCGGGGTCCCGAGCGCCGCGGGACGAACCGTCGTGGTCACCCCGACGTCGACCGCCGCCGACGCCGGCGAGGAGCCGAGGCCGATTGCGCACGCCAACACCGCCACAAGCGCCGGCACAGCGCGCAGTGGGCCGCGTTGCGGCAAACCGGCAATGCGTCTGCGGAACATCGGGACCTCCTCGTTCAGAAGCTCCAGGCGACGGCCGCCGACGCCCAGCGGTTGCGGTTCGTGAAATTCGGAAGCGAAGCGTCGACGTCGCGATCACCGACGGACAGCACCACCGCCAGCCGCTCGCCGAGGGGTACGGTCAGCGAGGCTTCGGCCGACAGCGCTCGCTGGGTTCGCCGACGGTTTGGATCGATCGTGTCGTCGGGAGCGTCGTAGCGGGAGTAGAGCCGGTTGAGCCCGACCGAGGCCGTCCAGCGGCGGTGGGTAAACCCGCTCGGGTCCGAAAACGCATAGTCGAGGCCTGCGCCCAGCTCGACATCGTCGTGCTTCTCGTATTCAGCCTTCAGCTCGTGGCGGACGGCGCCCGCGGTGAGGCGGAGCCCGAACGCGCCGGTGAGCGCATGGCGCCCGGTCAGGCGCGCGCGAATCACCCAGCCGTCGCGGTCGTCCGCAGCGGGATTTTCCGCATCCTGCCGGTGGCGCCGCCTGACCACGTCGGCGCCTCCTGACACCTCGAGACGGTCGCTCGGCCGGAATCGCAACCCGACCCCGGCGCCTGCCCCCTGGTACCAGATTCGGTCGTCCAGGGTGACGTGCTCGATTTTCGCGTAAGGCCGCACGAGAAGCCCATCATCCCCGACAGCCGCTCGACCGAACCCGCGTTCCGGTCCCGTCCTGGCCTCCACGAGGGCAAGATTGACCTGCTCCTGGGTGCGTTGGCGGGTGGCGTAGAGCGTTGCGTCGGTCACCCATTTCAGCCCGTCCACGCGCCGGAAGTCGTAGCGATGCTCGATCCCCGCGGCTGCGAAGACGTCGGCGTCGGACTGTCCGGTAAACCGGTCTTCGAGGGCGGCGGTCCGCCCCTCCAGGCGGACCTCGGGCGACGACGGCCCGGCATTCGCGTTCGACTGGTACCGGGCGCCGAACAGCGAGAAGCCGGATACATGGTGGCGCGCGAGCTTCGCATCGACCGCCGCGACATACTCGGCCACGCGGGCCCGCACCTCGTCCGGCACCCGATCTCCGGCAACCGCCTCGGTGAGGTACCGGCGGGCGACCACGTAAGAGCCGAGGCGGAAGTAGAGCACCCCGAGCTCGAGCTTCACGCGCGGGAGATCGGGCTCGAGAAGGAGCATGCGCTCGAGCGCTGCGACCGCCCCTTCCAGATCACCGGTCCGGGCCGCGAGGGCGGCGAAATGGAACGTCTTCTCGAGATCGGCCGGATCATTCACCATCGCGTCGAAGGCGGCGTCGACTTGCGCCGCTTCGCTCGCCGACCCCGGCGGGCTTGCGTCCGCATCCGACTCGCTGCTCGCGAATGACGGCGCGCCGGTTGCCGCTGCGACCACGGAGGCCAACACGATGCCGGGCAGGAAGCGCCGGAAAGACACGGCCTTCGGGCGGTGGGCGGGCGGAACCTCTGTCGCTTCCCCCACAACGGGAACGGACAACGGGAACGCCACTTTCGGGGAATCAGAAACGGACATGAAGGCGACCAACCGCAGCATGAACAGGTTCCCCATCGACGACCAGCCCTACATAGCCAAGGCGAAACCGCCAGGAGTCGGACTGCATCGCGCTCAGGCTGGCCCCGAAGCTGTGCACCGTGCTGGGCAGAGCCCGTACGCCGGCTGCGCTCGAAAACCCGAGCACCCCGGCTCGGTCCGACTGGCGCAAGTTCACGGCAGCGGGCCCGTGCGTGCGGGTTCGCGTGCTCGCAAGGTGCAGACCGGGGCGCCAGCGAAGCGCCCACGGGCCCTGGAGCCAACCCGAGGGCGTCAGATCGAGCCCGGCCTTCCAGCCGTCGTAGCGCTGGGAGAAGGCGGGGACATCCGCCCGGAGGGAGGCGCTCAGGGCAACGTGGGCAGCCTGCCGCAGCGAGCCCGAGAAAAGGGAGAGCAACGGCGTGGCCCGAACCGGGCCGAGGCCGAGCCGCGCCCCGGCCCGGCCCTGGATCCGGCTGTGAGCGAGACCCGACTCCCCGCTCAGCACTCCCCCGGCCACGGGGTTGTCGAAGAGCGACTGCGCCCGATAGTGCCCCCGCGAAAGGACCGCGCTGGCGAACAGGGACGCGCCGCTCCAGTCCCCGCGGATCGCGAAATGACGGCCGTCGAGACGGGAGTCATAGGCCGAAGCGGGGCCTGCGGAGGCGGAAAGGGAGAAATCGGGCATCGCTGCCATGCCCACCCGAAAGCCACGGCCGAGCCGCGCGTCGAGGCCCATCGCGACCCCCCGCGCGGTCCCCGTGGCACCGGCGGAAACGATCGGTGCATCGCCTGCAAACGTGCGGGTCCATTGCTCGATGCCGCCGGTTCGCACGCGATGCTCAAGGGCATGTCCGGAACGGATGCCGCCAAACGAGGTCAGGGTCCGGCGCTCGCCGGTGGCTTCGTCCCAGTCCGCAAGCGCGGTCTCTTCGTCATCGAGAGAATCGAAGATCAAGGCCGCGAAGAGCGCACCACCCCCGGCGAGCATCAACCCGGTGTTGGGGCGGCCACTCCCCGAACGACCCTGTTCGGTCCACGGAGTCGGGTCGCCGGTGGGAGCCTGCGCAACCAGGGTCACCCCCGCGGCGAGGTCCACCTGACCGTCCGCCTGGACGGAGCCGATCGCCCGGGTGCTGCCGTCCGGGTCGGCGGTCGAGAGGCGGGTCTCGTCCACGTCGACCGGACCCGCATCGGTCTGTCTCCTGACCCGGGTGTCGTCTCCGAGCACGTCGATTGGGCTCTCCTCGAGCACCGTCTGGATGGCACCCGCTCTGTCCAGAACGTCGGAGCCGAGCCGGAGAAACATCTCCGGAGCCTCGTCCTCCTCGAGGCCCTGATAGATGACGCCCCCACCGGCCGTAATCCGCCCGTGGCCCCCCGCATCTTCGGTAAGGTCTCCCACCACCACCGCGAGCCGGGACGGGTCGTGGACGGTAAGCGTTCCGTCGCTGCCGAGGTCCAGATGCCCCGTGACCGAGAGCTCGCCTTCCTCGATTTCGAGCGCACTGCCGGTGAATTTCGCGTCGAAGATGTGCGCGAGCCCGGCTCCCCGCTTCATCACTTCCTCGACCCCGGTGATGCGCCCGGTGATGCCGCCGGACTCGGGCACGTTGAGCACGAGGGTGTCCGTGCCGTCGCCGAAGTGAACATCGCCATCGATGAAACCGTTCCGGACCGTCAGATGGTCATCGAGGCCGGCGAACTCGACGTCGCCGACGAGGGTGCTCGCGTCGAGAGTGAAGGTAGTGCGGCCGCCTTCGAAGACCGCGGCCCGGTCCGCTGTGATGGTGGCGCCCCCCGAGACCTCGACCTCGATGTGACCGGTTTCACCGGTCTTCCCGAAGATGCCGATTCCCGTCCCTTCATCCCAATCGTCCGTGGCCGGATCGTCGGTGGTCGCCCCATATGCGGTCACGGTGGTGCCGGAACCGGAGACGGCAATCCGGACGTCGGTATCGTCGCTCGGATCGTCGGCCGTCGAGTCGGTGCGGGCGACCGCCCAGATCCCGATGCCGAACCGGCTCTCGTCCACCGGGGTAGCGCTGTCGTCCCGAGCCCCCGACGTGACGCTTCCCCCGGTCATTTCGACGGTCGTGGTGCCGGTTCCGAAGGTCCGGGACGCGAGCCCGGCCGAGCCTCCGGTGACGGTCACGTCTCCGGTACTCATCACGGTCGCGGCGCCCGTGTTCCCGATCTCGGTCTCGTCCGTCCATGGCCAATAGTGGGCAATGACGCCCGGAGCCCCCGTAACGATCGTTCCCCCTCTAGCAACCTCCTCTTCAAGAATTCCGCCTGCGGCAACGACCGTTCCGTGGTTCTCCGCCCGGGCGATGCCGGCGGAGTCCACGCGGCCCGTTCCGCGGACGACGACGGTCGCGTTGAGGCCCGAGGAGCCGTCGCCTTGCGTTTCGATGGTGGCGCCGGTCGTGTTGATGGCGTGGGCGGAATTGGGACGGACCGACGTGCCTCCGTTGCCCGCTACCGCGAGGACACCTTCGGAATTTGTTCCACTGGTTGTCACCGTGCCTTCGTTCGTGATTACTGCAACCGAGGAAGATTCGCCATCGGCCCAGGCCATGAGACCCCAGGCATTTGTGTCGCCCGTAGTCTCCACCCGTCCCGAACGTCGATTCACCACTTCCGCCCGACCGCTCGCAACCGGATTGCTCCAGGCGTACAAGCCCTTGGCCTCCTCGCCCTCCGTGCGGATGCTCCCTTCATTGACGGCCCGCGCCGTCGATCCCTCGCCCCGTGAGCCGGCGACAACGCCATACGCTCCCGAGCCCCTGGTGCGCACCCGTCCTGTCGTTCGATTCCACGCCAGCGTGCCCCCGGAGATTGAGTTCGAATCTATCCCGCTCGGCCGGGTTCCTTCCGCCGTGACATCGCCGGTCGTGACGATCTCGCCCGAGTTCTCCGTCACCCCGACCTGGGGACCGGTGTTGCGCAGAACGAAGACGTGCAGGCCCCTTGCGCCCGCGCCGTCGGTTCGAATGGTGCCCCCCGCTTCGTTGACGGCGCGTGCCGTAGCGTCGCGACCTTCGGCTCTGGCGAAGACTCCGGACGACCAGGTGCCTCCGCCGTCTCGCACGTACGCGTCGCCGGTGGTCACGACGGAGCCGCGGTTGACCGCGGTGGCGGTCCCGTGCCCTGCCGGGTCGCATTCCTCTCCCGTCCAATCGCATATGCTGGCGGACAGACCTCTTGCTCCCCTGCCTTCCGTGCGGATGGTGCCGCCGACTTCATTGACAGCTCGCGCGACACCGCTCCTCACTGTCGCCACGATTCCGGGTGATCGTTGATCGGAATCAGCGTTTGCTCCGCCGGACGTGGTGATGGCTCCGTAGTTCTCGACGACGGCTTCGGTTTGGGCTAAAGCGAAGATTCCCCTTGCCGCGACCCCGAAGGTCGTGATGGTCGCCCCCGCCTCGTTGATGAACTCGACATCTCCGCCCGGGGACTGGAGGTTCACCGCGTCCCCCCGCCTTGGCTGATCTTCGGTTCCCCCCCCTTCGGTGACGATACGTCCGAAGTTGCGAAGGCGTATGGAGCCTGAAAGCCCCTCGCGGTAGCGGATCTCGATGCCTCTTGCCGCCCCCGTGGAGTGAATGTCGGCATGGGAATCGACACTCAGATCTGAGGCAAGCGTTTCATCCACGTAGAGCTCTACACCATCTCTGGGCGCACTCGCTCCCCTCACCCGGCCTCGAATGACGATGGGGAACCCCAACTCGACATCGTCGGGGGGGAACGTACGGGTAGAAAGTCTGGCGTAGGCGTTGTCGATCTCCAGGATCAGCCGGGCGTCGGGATCCCGGACGGCACCATCCGGGATGTCGTCCGCGCCGGGGGCATCCACGGCGTCTTCGAGGTGCTGCCAGCGCACCACGTCATCGGCCATGCCGTCCCCGGTGCAGGAGACCCGATAATCCGTGTCGGAGGCCCCGATTCCCCGGGTGAATGCGCCATCGGCGTCCAGCGTCCCGCGTTGAAGCGGTTCGCAGCTCACGGCCGCGAAAGCAGAGGGGGCAGGCAGCAGGAAGAGAACGCATGCCGCCAATATTGCGCCTACCGGAGTGTTGAGGTTTGTCCCATTAAGCGCATACCAGAAGCTATTTTCTTGATTATCAAGAAGACACACCCTTTGCCTCCACAGGATTTTTCGATCTTTAACTAGTCTCGGTTCAAATCCTGCATGTTGTCAAATTTTTCGACAAATGCTGCCAGCATCCGGAACACCGAGAGCGGATTTTGACCGTCCCGGTTTGCTAGATTCCTGGAAGGTCCTTGACGGTGCATGAGGATGATAAATAACTGTTTCGTTTAGCAATAAACTCTCTTCACAGTCCGCGGGGTTTCGGGTAAGCTCACTCTGGAAGTGGTAACCACCCGAGGAACCCTCACGTGGCACAGCATGCCCTCAACCCCGCATTCGTCCGCGCCGTCACCCCCGGCGACCGCCCCCGGCGATACCGCGACGGCCACGGCCTCTACCTCCTCGTCAAGCCCGGCGCCCGCGGCGGCGGCAA
>JAPOPW010000069.1 GCA_026712715.1 Immundisolibacterales bacterium
ACGGTCCCAGTCATGCTGCCACCCCCACCGCCGCAGCCCTGGAGCGCAATGGCTCCGGTCAGGGTCACCGCGATTGGAAGGACTCGTAGGACTTGCGGATTCATCTGATGTTCTCCTTCGCTTTGCGCTTCGTGCGACGGCGACGCGTGGGCGGTGCCTCACGCGCCGAAACGCCGGGCAATGGTGCTCCTGGTCATACCGGCGCGAACGGCGAGCGTCGGTCCGGGTGGTTTCGGTGAGGGACGGTGCCTTTCCACGGCACACGGTACGCAATCAGGATCTCCCTTCACACTGGCAGGCGGAATCGAGCGCCAGTAACAGTTCCGAAAACAAATGCAACGCTGGCACCTCTCGTCTCGTGGTCACGGGGGGTTGCGGCCGCGTCTCTCTCGGTGACTATTGCATGCTTCATGCCGGGCGCGTCAAGCAGTTTATTGTTCAACCCCCGTTCGATTTTTCTTCAGGCCCCGAGGTAGTCCTGGACTGGACGGGACCGAGGTCCGTCCGGCGCCATGCCGACTACAATCCGAGAGAACCCCGGCACAGCAGTTCCTTGCTGGCCGGATGGGACGAAGGGAAACGACGAGCTACGCGATCATCATGAACACAGCACCTCGAACTCCGCCGAAACCGCGGCCTCGATCAACCGGCCCGCGCCGATCCGAAGAAGCTCCGTCAAACCAACGCCCGGTGTGGCGAACGCTATTGCGTCAAGGCGGCCTCCGCCGCTTCGCTCGCGAACTTGCCATCCTCGTAGATGACGTAGCAGTCGCCGTCCTCGGAATACATCTCCGCAACGGCTGCGCAACTCATCATGCACGTGCTGAGAATACGGGAAATTCTAGCTCCTCCCCCCTGGCCGGTGGACCATGATCTCGACCCTGCGCTGTTCGCGCATATCGCAAAATGGTGATTCTTGAACCTTCTCTTGCGATGAAGATCGTCAAAGTAGTCCTTGGCCCTGGGAAACCAATCTCGAAATTCGCTGGCGAGTTCGACGCCATCGGGGAGCGGCTTCGCTTCCGAATCGTAGGGAAGAACGACGCCCAGGGGAACTCGCGCCAGCCGCCGCCCCATCGTCCCCGCGAGGTTAGGCTACTGGAATCGGGAGTTCCAGCTCGATTTCTCGACCTCCCCGTACGAAGTCGGTTCATGTCGACGCTGGCTGTCAGTGACCGCCCATATGGAGCCATTCCGTGTTCGCCTTATTGGGGCCACCCCATGTTCGGGTTATTGGCGCCAGGCGATGTTCGCCTTAATTGAGCCACTTCGGCAGTGCTGAACTGAGGTGTGCTGCACACGGAATCGGTGGCGAGAAACGGCGCTTGCACCCGGGGCCTGAGTCACCGATTCAATGCTTCCTTCTTGATTCCAGCAGTTGGCCGGTTGAAGCAGTACCTGCATGGCCATCTTGCCCTTCTGCGGCTCCGGCAGGCTACTTCGCACATGTCTGCGGTGTCAGGTGGGGCAATGTTGGTAGGTCAGACCATGGAGGCCAGCGATGTGAAGCGGACGTGAGGTCCGTGTGTTTGGTACGCGTAGCCAGGGCACTGGTTGGCAAGAGATGTGGGATTGAATGTGGGATCATCCCAATCTGATAATTTATTTTTAATTTTATATCTATAGATTGTTATCTTTGTACACCGGACTCTGACTCCGCCAGCCCAGGTTCGAATCCTGGTCCCCCAGCCAATCCTCCCTTTCGCTGCCCGAGCCGGAGCGAGCGGCCGGCCCGCGGGACGGCGGCCGGCGGCGGCCGTCTCCGATCAGTCGCCGATGGGTGCGAGCGGAGGCGGTGAGCCCTTGGGCAGTATCGGTTGTCCGGCCATCGTTCCGTTTCTCTCTTGTTGCCAGGTCGTTCTTCGTGGCGGCGGCGCTCACCCCCGCAGGCGTTCGTTCGCGGGGTCGAACGGCGATTCGGCGATGACCGTCGCACGCCGGCGCTCGCCGAGGATCTCGATCTCGACCTCCGTCCCTTCGACCGCGAGGTCCGGGCGAACCATCGCGAGCGCGAGGCTCTTGCCGACCCGCCAGCCGTAGTTCCCGCTCGTCGCCCGCCCCACGAGCTCCCCGCCCGCGTGGATCGGCTCGGACCCGCGGGCGTCCGCGTCGGTGACGCCGTGCACCTCGAGGGTCGCGAAGGCGTGGGAGAAGCCCCGCTGCTGCCATGCGACGAGAGAATCGCGGCCGATGAACGAGCCCTTGTTGAGGTGCACGAAGCGGAGGAGTCCGGACTCGAGGGCCGCGTACTCGATGGAGAGCTCGCGCGGAATCAGCCGGTAGGACTTCTCGATGCGAAGGGAGTCCATGGCACGGATCCCGAAGGGGCGAAGACCGTGGTCGCGACCCGCCTCCACCAGCCGGTCGAAGAGGTGGTTCTGCATCTCGATGGGGTGGTGGAGCTCCCACCCGAGCTCGCCGACGAAGTTGAGGCGTAGCGCGCGCGCGTGGGCCGCCCCGATGTCGACGGTGCGCCCGGTGAGCCAGGGGAAGTCCGCGTCGGCAAGCGAGGCGTCGGTGAGCTCCTCGAGGAGCGCGCGCGACGTCGGTCCCGCGATCACGAACACCCCGTAGCGGGCGGTCGCGGGCGCGAAACGGACGCTGCCGTCGGCGGGGAGGAGCCTGGCGAGGGTGTCGAAATCGTGGCGCTCGAACGCCCCCGCCGAAACGAGGTAGAAGCGGTCCGGGGCCTCGCGGTACACGGTGAACTCCGAGCGCACCCCGCCGTTGGCGGAGAGCAGGTGGCAGAGCCCGATCCGTCCGTCGCGGGCGGGGATGCGGTTCGCGAAAAGACCGTCGAGCCACGCCTCGGCCCCCGGACCCGTCACCTCGCACTTCGCGAACGCGCTCATGTCGAGAACGCCCACCTGCTCGTGCACGTGGCGGCACTCCGCCCCGACGTGCTCGAAGTAGTTGGTCCGCCGGAAGCTCCAGACATCGCGCGGCTCCACCCCCTCGGGGGCGAACCAGTTGGGCCGCTCCCAGCCGTAGACCTGCCCGAACACCGCCCCCCGGTCGCGCATGCGCGAGTAGCAGGGCGCCTGCTTGAGGGGCCGGGCGGCCGGGCGCTCCTCGTCCGGGTAGTGGATCGTGAAGACGTTGGCGTACGCCTCTTCGTTCTTCTCCTTCAGATATCCGCGGGTCGCGTAGGGGCCGAAGCGGCGCGGGTCCACCCCCATCATGTCGATCGACGGCTCGCCCTCGACCACCCACTCCGCGATCTGCCAGCCCGCGCCACCCGCCGCGGTGACCCCGAAGCTGTGCCCTTCGTTCAGCCAGAAGTTGGGCACGTCCCAGGCGGGGCCGATGAGGGGGCTTCCATCCGGGGTGTAGGGGATGGGACCGTTGACCGCCTGCTTGAGCCCGACCTCGCCGAACGCCGGCACCCGCCGGATGACCGCCTCGATGTGGGGCTCGAGGCGCTCGAGATCCTCGGGGAAGAGGTCGTTCTCGAAGTCGTCGGGCGGGCCGTCGACGAAGCACGCGGGCGCGCCCCTCTCGTAGGGCCCGAGAAGGAGGCCGCCCCGCTCCTCGCGCAGGTAGTACGAGGCGTCCGATTCGCGAAGGACGCCCATCTCCGGGAGGCCCTGCTCGTGTCGGGCGACGATCTCGGGGTGCGGCTCGGTGACGAGGTACTGGTGCTCGACGGGGATGCACGGAATGTCGAGCCCGACCATCGCCCCGGTCTGGCGGGCGTGGTTGCCGGTGGCGCTCACCACGTGCTCGCAGGTGATGTCGCCCCGGTCCGTGCGTACCCGCCACTCCCCGCCCGGGGTCCGCTCGATGGCGGTGACCTTCGTCCGGCGGTGGATCTCCGCCCCCCGGTCGCGGGCGCCACGGGCGAAAGCCTGGGTGAGGTCGGCGGGCTGGATGTAGCCGTCCTCGGGGTGCACGATGGCGCCGACGAGCCCCTCCACGTTGCACAGCGGCCAGATCGCCTTGACGTCGCTCGGGGTCAGGAACTCGACCCTGACCCCGATGGTGCGCGCGACCCCGGCGTAGAACCGGTACTCGTCCATCCGGTCACGGCTGGTTGCGAGGCGGATGTTGCCGACCGGGCGGAAGCCGACGTCCTGACCGGTCTCGCGCTCGAGCTCGGGGTAGAGCCGCACCGAGTACTTGTGGATCTGCCCGACGCTGTAGCTCATGTTGAATAGCGGCAGGAGCCCCGCCGCATGCCAGGTCGAGCCGGCAGTGAGCTCCGTGCGCTCGCACAGGACCGCGTCCGACCACCCCTTGCGGGCGAGGTGGTAGAGCGTCGAGACACCGACGACACCGCCGCCGATCACGACGACCCGGGCGTGAGACTTCATGGGCCGGCCCCCGCATTTCGAAAATCGGCGGCACCGTAGCCGCATTCGGTGCGCGAGGGAAGTCCCGCGGCACCGCGACGCCCGACTTCAGGACGGGGCCTGCCGCACGCGCCGGGGCCGGGGCTGGGGACGGGTGAACGGGAGGGCTCCGACCCGGCCGGGCGGGCCGATTCGATTGCGGTAAGGCGCGGGGTCGGTTAGTGTCGCGCCCGCGCGGCCCGCCCGGAGCGGGGATCGAGTTGCGATCCGACGAACGGGTGCGTAGACCGCACGGCTTCACAAGCAATCGAACGAGAGGAACGGAACCATGCGAAAGACAATCCTCACCGCCGTGGCGGCGTCCGTCGTCGCCGCAGGCGCGAGCCTCACCGGGAGCGTGGCCCCCGCGGCCGCCCAGATGGTCGACGGTCCCGAGGTGAGCTGGAAGATGTCGCTCTGGGGCAAGCGCCGGGCCTTCACCGAGGGCGCGGAGTACGTGTCCGCCCAAGTGGCGGAACGCACCGGCGGCAAGTTCACCATCAAGCTCTTCTACGGGCAGCAGCTCTCGAAGAGCAAGGAAAACCTCGACGGGATCTCCCTCGGAGCGTTCGAATCCGCGATCTTCTGCGCCTCGTACCACCCGGGCAAGAACAAGCCGCTCAACGTGCTGGACCTGCCGTTCCTGCCTCTCGCAGACTTCAATGTGATGCGCACGGTGCACGAGACGGTGTACGCCCACCCTGCGGCGCAGGAAGCGCTCGGGAAGTGGAACGCAGTCATCTACATGCCCGCGATCCTGCCCCAGTACGAGTACATGGGCCGCGGCGAACCCCCGCAGTCCGTCGCCGACTTCGACGGCAAGCGCCTGCGGGCGCTCGGCGGCATGGGGGAAGCGGCCAAGAAGCTCGGGGCCACCCCGTCCACGATGCCCGCTTCGGAGACGTACACCGCCCTTCAGCGCGGCACGATCGACGCAATCGGGTTCCCGTACACCTACACCTTCGTCTCGTACAAGACCGAGGAGATCTCGGACTGGGTCACGACGAACATGAAGCTCGGGACGGTGAATTGCCCCACCGTGTTCAACGTCGACGCGTGGAACGCCCTTCCCGACCAGTACAAGGAGCTGCTGAACAGTCTCAAGGATGGGGCCGCCGCCGCGATGGAAGCCGCGTACAACGCGCAGGACGAGGAGAACGTGAAGCGGTGGAAGGAAGAGGGGAAGATCCAACTGGTCGAAATCCCCGAAGTCGAGATGGTCGAATTCCGTCGCATTGCGGGCAAGCCGGTCTGGGACGCCTGGGTCGAAGAAAACCAGGACGATCTGCCCGCGCAGGAGTTGCTGGACCTCGTGCTCTCCACTGCCAAGGCGGCAATGTAGCTTTCGAGAACGGTTCGCCCTCGCTCCCGGTCGCGGGAGCGAGGGCATCCTTGACGAAGAAGCCGGTCCGTGTCCTCGAAACTCCCCCCATCGGATAGCGGCCGCACGCCGTTCGCCCGCCTCCTCCGCTCGGCCGACGAGGGTTTCTTCAAGGTCGAGAGCGCGCTCAACCTGATCGCCGCCATCGTCATCCTCGCGGTGATGTTCATCGGGGTGTTCCAGGTGTTCGGGCGCAAGCTCATCAACTTTCCGGTCCCGGGCTACGTCGACATCATCGAGTTCGTGATGACGGTGTTCGCGTTCATCTCCATCGCGTACACGCAGCGACTCGGTGGACACGTGAGGATGGAGATCATCATCAAGCGGTTCCGGGGACGGGCCCTCTGGATCGTGGAGTACCTGGGAACACTGACCGCTTTCGGCATCGTCGCGGTACTCGCCTGGTTCGCCTACGGGCACTTCCTCCGCGCCTGGACCATCGGCGACAGCACGATCGACATCGAAATCCCGCTCTGGCCTTCCAAGCTCCTGGTGCCGATCGCGTTGGCGTTCCTGCTCGTGCGGCTCTTCATCCAGCTTCTCGGCTTCCTGCGGCTGTCCGCTGACCCCGACGCGGAGCCCATCGGGATCCCCCGTATCGAAACGGTGGACGAACAGGCCCAGCACGAGATCGAGACCGGGCTCGCCGGCGAAGCGAACCACGGCGAGCTGCCGGAGCGCCTCCGGACGGATTCCGCGAACACCGACCGATGAGCGAGCTCGCCATCGGCCTCATCGTGACCGCTGGCCTGCTGGCCGCGGTCTTCCTCGGAGTGCGGGTCTTCGCGGCCGCCGCCCTCGCCGGCCTGGTCGGCATGGTGTGGCTCATCGGCTGGGATGCGGGGGCGGGAATCGTCGGCACGGTGCCGCATTCGAAGTCGGTCAACTACGTGCTGAGCGTCCTGCCGATGTTCATCCTCATCGGCTTCGTCGCGTACCACGCGGGGCTGACCCACGCCCTGTTCAACGCGGCGCGGGCGTGGGTGGGATGGGTGCCGGGCGGGCTCGCGGTCGCGAGCGTGTTCGCGACCGCCGGTTTCGCGGCCGTCTCGGGGGCGAGCACGGCGACCGCCGCGGTGTTCAGCCGGGTCGCGATCCCGCACATGCTCCAGAACGGGTACAGCCCGCGGCTCGCGGCCGGGGTGGTTGCCGCCGGGGGGACCCTCGCCTCCCTCATCCCCCCGAGCGCGATCCTCGTCATCTACGCAATCATCGTCGAGGAGTCGGTCGGCACCCTGATCCTCGCGGGATTCCTGCCCGGAATGGTCTCCGCCCTCATCTACGCGGCCCTCATCATCGGGCAGTGCGCGGTGCACCCGGAGCTCGGGCGGCCCATCGCGTCGCCGCCGCTTCGCGAGCGCCTGATCACCCTGCCGCCCACCATCCCCATCTTCGCGGTCGTCGCGATCATTTTCAGCGCGATGTACGCGGGCTGGGCGACCCCCACCGAGGCGGGCGCGCTCGGCGCCTTCGTGGTGATGTGCATCGCGATCTACCGCGGAATGCGGTGGCCGGCCCTCAAGAGCGCGCTCCTCGAGACCGCGAAGCTCACCGTGATGATCTTCGCCCTCATCTGGGGGGTGCTGATCTTCGTGCGCTTCCTCGGCTTCGCGGGCCTCCCGGAAGCGTTCGCGACGTGGCTCGTGAACCTGCCGCTTCCCGCGGTGGTGACGATGATCCTCATCCTCCTCGGCTACGCCGTGCTCGGGATGTTCATGGACGCGATCGGGATGCTCCTGCTCACCCTGCCGGTCGTGTATCCCGCCGTCATCGCCCTCGGCTACGATCCCATCTGGTTCGGAATCATCGTGGTCAAGATGTGCGAGGTGTGCCTCATCACCCCGCCCGTCGGCCTCAACTGCTACGTGGTGGCCGCGGTGCGGCCGGACATCCCGCTCGGCGAGGTCTTCCGGGGGATCCTCCCCTTCTTCCTCGCGGACGCGGCGACCGTCGCCCTCTTCCTCGCCTTCCCCGAGATCGTGCTCTGGCTGCCCAACCTGGTAAATAGCTGAAGTACAGGATACGTCCGAGACGAAAGCCGAAGCCGTGCCAACCTCGTGAATAGCTGAAGTACAGGATACGCCCGAGACGGCAGACGAAGCCGTGCCAACCTGGTGAATGGCTGAAGTCGAGAAGGCACCCCGAGACGGATAACGAAGCCGTTCCGACCTGGTAAATAGCCGACCGCGAGGCGGCACCCGAGACGGATATCGAAGCCATCCCGACCTGGCGAATCGGTGACGGCGAGGGGGCGCCCGGGACGAAAATCGAAGTCGATCGGACTTAATGGACAGCCGGCGGCGAGGGGGCGCCCACGACGAACCCCCTCCGCGTTCCGTCCTCGTGAACCGTCGGGCGCGCGGCCGGTAGCCGGCCCGCGCAGAATCAGATTGCCGCCCCCGCGAGCATCCGCCGCAGCTCCCGCAGGGCCTGCCCGCGATGGCTGAGCGCGTCCTTGCGTCCGGGGTCGAGCTCGGCGCCCGTGCGCCCGGTCCCGGGGTCGAGGAAGAGGGGGTCGTAGCCGAATCCGTTGGTCCCGCGCGGCGCTTCGAGCACCCTCCCCGTCCAGGTCCCGCTGGCGATGAGCGGCACCGGATCGCGCGGGTCCCGCAGCCACGCCACCGCGCACTCGAAGCGGGCGGTGCGCTCCGCCTCGGGGACCCCCGCGAGCGCGCGGAGCAGCTTCTCGTTGTTGGCCGCATCCCCGGCGTCCGGGCCCGCGTAGCGGGCGGAATGGATGCCGGGCGCCCCGCCCAGCGCGTCGACGACGAGACCGGAGTCGTCGGCGAGGGCCGGCCGCCCGGTACGCTCCGCCGCATTGCGGGCCTTCGCGATCGCGTTCTCGACGAACGTGAGCCCGTCCTCGGGCGGCGGCTCGACTCCGAGCGCGGACTGCGCCACCACCTCCCATCCGAGCCCGTCGAGCAGCCGTTCGAGCTCGGCGAGCTTGCCGGCATTGCCGGTCGCGGCGACCAGCACCCCTGCACCGTGGTCTCGATCGTTCGACGACCGCGATCTCGAGCGCCGCACCAGTCTCATTCGGACCGTCCCGACCGATCGGGGCCACCGCGCAACGGTGCCGGCATCCGGCTCACCCGGCGAGAGCCTCCCGCTGGATCTCGATGATCCGCCCGATTCCGGCGCGGGCGAGGGACAGCATCGCGTCGAGCTCCTCGGACCGGAACGCGTGCCCCTCGGCCGTGCCCTGGATCTCCACGAACCCGTCGTTCTCGTTCATCACCACGTTCATGTCCGTCTCGGCCTCCCGGTCCTCGGCGTAGTCGAGATCGAGGACCGGGCGACCGCGCCAGATCCCGACCGACACCGCCGCCACCTGGCCGTGAAGAGAATCGCGCCGGCCAGCCGGCGCAAGCGTCGAGACCGCGTCCGCGAGCGCGACGTAGCCGCCGGAGATGGCGGCGGTCCGGGTCCCGCCGTCCGCCTGGATGACGTCGCAGTCGACGTGGATCGTGCGTTCGCCGAGCGCTTCCAGATCGATGACGGCCCGCAGGCTCCGGCCGATGAGCCGCTGGATCTCGAGGGTCCGGCCCCCCTGGCGTCCACGGGCGGCCTCGCGGGCGGTCCGCTCGTTGGTCGCGCGCGGCAGCATGCCGTACTCCGCGGTCACCCAGCCGGAGCCCGACCCGTGCAGGAATCGGGGAACCCGGCGTTCGACGCTCGCGGTGCAGATGACCCGGGTATCGCCGAATTCGACGAGGACCGACCCTTCCGCATGGCGCGTGAAGCTGCGCGTCATCCGCACCGCCCGCAGCTCGTCGGGGCGGCGGCCGCTCGGGCGTTCGTGCATCGGTGTCTCCAGGCTCGCGTTCGAGCGGTTCGAAGTGGTCGGACGGAGCCCGGAAGGTTCCCGGGGGGCTCAAGTGGAGCCGGGCCGGCGGTGCGATCATACAGACATGACCCGGGGCGGGAGACGCCGGAGCGCACCGGGCGGCCCCAAACGACGCCTCGTGCGCCCGACCTCGCCGATCGCCCGCAGGTCGCGAGTCCGCGGCCTCGAACGGCCGCGCGCCGGCCGGCCGTCAACTGTTACGATCCCTCCCGCCATGGTCCACAGCATGACCGCGTTCGCGCGCGAAGAGCTCGATGCCGCATGGGGCAACGCGGCCTGGGAGCTTCGCTCGGTAAACCACCGATACCTCGACGTGTCGCTTCGTCTTCCCGAGGAGCTCCGCTCGCTCGATTCCGGGGTGCGAGAGCGCGTCGCGGCGCGCGTGCGGCGCGGCAAGGTCGAGTGCAGCCTTCGCATCCACCCGTCGGCGAGCGGCCTCGGAGGGCTCGCGCTCGACCGGCACCTCGTGGAGCGGGTGCTGACCGCCGCGCGGACGGTGGAGACGAGGGCGCGCGAGACGCCGGGCGGAAGTCCGCTTCGCGCCCCCACCGCCCTCGACATCCTGCGCTGGCCCGGGGTCGTGTACCCGCCCGGCATCGACCGCGAATCGGTCGGAGCGGCGGCGCTCGATCTCCTCGACCGGGCCCTCGCGAGCCTCGTCGAGTCCCGCGCGCGCGAAGGGGCGAAGCTGGGCGAGATGGTGACCCGGCGATGCGACGAGGTCGCGGGCATCGCCGAAAGAGTGCGCACGGCGCTTCCGGAGGTGCAGGACAGGTACCGCGCGCGCCTCGTCGCCCGACTGGAGGAGGCGCGGGCCGACGTCGACCCGCAACGGCTCACCCACGAGCTCGTGATGTTCGCGAGCCGCACCGACGTCGCCGAAGAGCTCGACCGGCTCGACGCCCACGTGACGGAGGTCCGCGACGCGCTCGCGAGCGGAACCCCCGTCGGCCGGCGGCTCGACTTTCTGATGCAGGAGCTGCAGCGCGAGGCCAATACCCTCGGCTCGAAGTCGGCGGATCCGGACACCAGCCGGGCGTCCGTCGACCTCAAGGTCCTCATCGAGCAGATGCGCGAGCAGGTGCAGAACATCGAGTAGCGTGGCGGCGCGGTGAACGCGGTTCGAGACACCGGACTCCTCTTCGTAATCGCCGGACCTTCGGGGGCCGGCAAGAGCTCGCTCGTGCGCGGCCTCGTCGAGCGGGTGCCGGGGGTCGAGGTGTCCGTCTCCCACACGACGCGCCGCGCCCGCGACGGGGAACGGGACGGACGCGAGTATCACTTCGTCGGCGAGGCCTCCTTCCTGCGCCTCGCGGACGAGGGGCGGATGCTCGAGACGGCCCGCGTATTCGGCAACTGGTACGGCACCTCCCGCGACTGGGTCGAGGAACGGCGGCGAAGCGGCGCGGACGTGCTGCTCGAGATCGACTGGCAGGGAGCCGCACAGGTTCGCGAGAAGGACGTCGGCGCGATCACGATCCAGATCCTCCCCCCGTCCATGGAAGTGCTCGAACGCCGCCTCCGGACCCGCGGACAGGACGACCGGGCGAGCATTTCGGAGCGGATCGGAGGCGCGGGTCGCGAGCTCTCCCACTATTGCGACTTCGACTACCTCGTCGTCAACGAACGCTTCGAGGAGGCTCTCGACGTGCTGCAGGCAATCGTCCGCGCGGAGCGCGCCCGAACCGAACGGCGCGCGGCGACCATGGTCGCCCTGCTCGACCGGCTGCTCTCGCCTCGATAAGCGAGCGGGCGCTCCCCGGCTTGGGAGTCCGGGTCGATGCGGGTTAAGATCCGGCTCTTTTCTCTCTCCGGAGTCATTCCATGGCACGAGTCACCGTCGAGGACTGCCTCGACAAGATCCCGAACCGCTTCGACCTCGTGGTGCTCGCCGCGCGGCGCGCGCGCGACCTCACCCTCGGACGCGCGCCCTTCGTCGAACGCGAGAACGACAAGCCGACCGTGATCGCCCTTCGCGAGATTGCCGAGGGCAAGGTCGATCTCGACTATCTCAGCGTGCGCGATGCGGGCCCGGCGGACATGCTGGACAAGCCCGAGGAGGACGCCGACTCGGTCAGCACCGACGAGGAGCTCGCCGCCCTGCTGCTGAGCGGCGCGGCGGACGAGGCGGACGAGGGCCTCGGCGAAGGCGAAGACCGCGACACTGCGGGAACCGAGGTCGGTTCCGGGGTCGAGGTTGGGGTCGAGGCCGGGGCTGAGGCTGGGGCTGAGGCCGGGGTCGAGGCCGGGGCTGAGGCCGGGGTCGAGGCGAGTCCTGAAGAAAGTGACGACTGATCCCGGACCCCGGAGCATCATCCGTTGGCTCCAATCAGTGACCTCTGCACTCGAGCTCGGGAGTACCTGGAGCCCCGCCAGGTAGAGACCATCTACCGCGCGTACCTCCTCGGCGCGGAAGCCCATCGCGGGCAGCAGCGAGCGACCGGAGACCCCTACATCACCCACCCGATCGCGGTGTCGGGCATTCTCGTCGACATGCGCCTCGACACCGAGAGCGTGATCGCGGGAATGCTCCACGACGTCATGGAGGACACCCCGATCGGGAAGGAGCGCATCGCGCGGGACTTCGGCAAGGAAGTGGCCGATCTGGTCGACGGGGTGACCAAGCTGTCGCAGATCGAAGCCGCCTCACGGGCCGTCGTTCAGGCCGAGAACTATCGCAAGATGCTGCTCGCGATGACGGACGACGTCCGGGTGATGCTCGTCAAGCTCGCCGATCGCCTCCACAACATGCGGACCCTCGACGCCCTGCGCCCCGATCAGCGCCGGCGCATCGCGCGCGAGACGCTCGAGATCTACTCGCCCATCGCGATCCGGCTCGGACTCAACGTCCTCAAGGAGGAGCTCGAGGACCTCGGCTTCCGGGCCCTCTACCCGAACCGCTACAAGGTGATCCAGGCCGAGCTCCGCCGCACCCGGGGGAACCGCAAGCGGGCGGTCAAGAACGTCCAGACCGCCATCCGGCGGCGCCTGCGGCAGGAGGGGCTGGAGGCGCGGGTGCTCGGCCGGGAAAAGCACATCTACAGCGTCTATCGGAAGATGCGCGACAAGAAGCTGCCCCTGGAGCAAGTGCTGGACGTGTACGGCATTCGAGTCCTGGTGAGCAGCGTCGACATGTGCTATCGCGTGCTCGGCTCCGTGCACAACCTCTACAAGCCGAGGCCGGGGCGGTTCAAGGACTACATCGCAATCCCCAAGGCCAACGGCTACCAGTCGCTGCACACCGTGCTGTTCGGGCCGCGCGGACTCCCCATCGAGGTGCAGATCCGAAGCCAGGAAATGCACGAGATCGCCGAGTCCGGGATCGCCGCCCACGTCCTTTACAAGGACGGGAACGCTCGCGCGAGCGTCGCCCATCGCCGCGCCCGGAACTGGATGCGCGAGATTCTCGAGATGCAGAAGACGGCCGGCGATCCGGTCGAGTTCATCGAGCACGTCAAGGTCGATCTCTTTCCCGACACGGTGTTCGTGTTCACCCCGGCGGGCGAGATCAAGGAGCTTGCGCGCGGGTCGACGCCGGTCGACTTCGCATACGCGGTCCACACGGACATCGGCAACACCTGCCAGGCGGCGCGCATCGACGGGCGTCCGTCGTCGCTCCGCACTCCGCTCTCCACGGGACAGACGGTGGAAATCGTCACCTCGCGCAAGGCGCGGCCCGATCCCACCTGGATCAACTTCGTCGTGACCGGCAAGGCCCAGGCCAATGTCCGGGGCTACCTCAAGCGGCTGCGCCGCGACGAGTCGATCGATCTGGGGCGGCGGCTCCTCGACCAGGCGCTGCGGCGCGAGGACCTCTCGCTCCGGAAGCTGCGCAGCGGTCGCGAGTGGGAGATCCTCGACGAGTTCAGCCTCGACAACCGGGAGGACCTGTTCGCGGACATCGGGCTCGGGCGCCGGGCCGCCGGGCTGGTCGCGAAGCGCCTCGCCGCGAGCACCCGCAGTCCGGAATCGGACGAGCCGAGAGCCGAGGAGGGCCCTCGATCCAACGGCCGGGACAAGAACCACATCCCCATCTTCATCGCGGGCACCGAGGGCATGGTGGTCAACCTCGGAAAGTGCTGCCGGCCCATCCCCGGCGACCCCATCGTCGGATTCCTCAGCTCCGGGCGCGGCCTCGTCGTGCATGCCGGGGGCTGCGGGAACATCCCGGACCTCGACGCGAAGCACGAGTGCATCGACGTCGACTGGGCTCCGACCGTCGATCGCGAGTTTCCGGTCGACGTCCGGGTCGAGGTCGAGAATCGCAAGGGCGTTCTCGCCACCGTCGCGGCCGCCATCTCGGGACTCGACGTCAACATCGACGCGGTGGGCATCGTCGACCGGGACGGAATCAACTCCGAGCTCGCGTTCACGATCGAGGTGAACGACCGCACGCATCTGGCCCAGGTGTTCCGGCGGATCCGGACCGTACCCCTCGTGCGCCGCATCATCCGGCAAGCATGAGGCCTCCGGGCGCGCAGGGCGGGGCGGCCGTGGGAGACCCGGCGGTCCCGGACGCGCCGACTCCCGCGGCGCGAGCCGTCGAGTATGCCCGCCTCATGCGGATGCACCGTCCGATCGGGGCCTTCCTCCTGCTCTGGCCGACCCTGTGGGCGCTGTGGATCGCGGCCGAGGGGATGCCCCCCGCGGCCATCCTCGCCGTCTTCGCGCTCGGGGTGTGGGTCATGCGGGCGGCCGGATGCGTGATCAACGACTACGCGGACCGCCACCTCGACCCCCAGGTCGAGCGCACCCGCGACCGCCCGCTCGCGAAGGGGACGGTGCGCCCGCGCGAGGCGCTTGTCCTCTTCGCCGTGCTCATGCTCGCCGCGCTCGGCCTCGTGCTCACCCTCAACCGCGAGACCATCGCCCTCGCCTTCGCGGCCACCGTGCTCGCCGTCGTCTACCCGTTCCTCAAGCGGGTCACGCACCTGCCCCAGGTGTGGCTCGGGGTGGCGTTCGGATGGGGAATCCCGATGGGATTCGCGGCGGTGACCGGGACGGTCCCGGCGGTCGGCTGGGTGCTGCTCCTCGCCAACGTCCTGTGGGCCGTCGCGTACGACACCATGTACGCGATGGCGGACCGGCCGGACGACATTCGCGCCGGCTCGCGCTCGACCGCGATCCTCTTCGGAGCCGCCGACCGGACGATGATCGGGGTGTTCCAGGTCGCCGCCCTCGCGGTGCTCGCCGCGGTCGGATGGCGGCTCGGGTTCGGGTTGCCCTGGCACCTGGGACTCGCGGCGGCGGCGTGCCTCGGGGTCTACCAGCAGCGCCTCATTCGCGAGCGGGACCGCAACGACTGCTTCCGGGCCTTCATGAACAACAACTGGCTCGGGGGCGCGGTATTCCTCGGCCTCGTGGCCGAGTACGTGCTGCGGTCTCCATAGCCGGGCAAGTCAAACGGCGGCCGCGCAGGACACCCGCCCGCGCGCACCAGCGCAAGCCAGGGTCCCGGCCCGCGCTCAGAGCCGGGCGCGGAGCCGTTCGATGCCCGCCTCGAGCGTCTCGAGGGACCGGCAGAACGCGAACCGCAGGTAGTCGTCCCCGTCGTTGCCGGTCCCGTAGAAGTTGTCGCCGGGCACGGTCGCGACCCCGACCTCCGTCACGAGGTGCATCGCCGCGTCCATCGGGGACATCTTCGCGAGCGCGGGGACCGAGCGGTAGTCGGCGAAGAGATAGTAGGCGCCCTCGGGCGAGGTGGCCGTGAAGCCGACCGAACGAAGACCCTCCACGAGCAGGTCGCGCTTTTGCCGGTACGACTCCGCGATTCGATCGAAGAACGCACGCTCCCGGCGCAGAAGCGCCACCGCCCCCTTCTGAAGGGGGGTCGGCGCCTGCACGACCAGGTTGTCGTGCACCGCACGAAGCAGGCGCGTCCGCTCGGGCGGGGTGATCACCCACCCGATCCGCCAGCCGGTCGACCGGCCGGTCTTCGAGATCGAGTTCACCACCAGGGTCCGGTCGGCCATCCCCTCGAAGCTCGCGAGGTAGTGGTGGCGGTGACCGTCGAAGGTGATGTGCTCGTAGATCTCGTCGGTGATCGCGAAGAGGTCGTGCTCCCGGCACGTCTCGGCGAGGAACGAGAGCTCGTCCCGGTCCAGGACCTTCCCGGTCGGGTTCTGCGGCGAGTTCACCACGAACGCCTTCACCGAAGGGTCGGCGGCGGCGGCCCGCACCTCGTCACGGTCCAGCCGCCAGGTGCCCGCGTCACGGTCCTCGCGCAACGTCACGAACCGCGGCACGAGCCCGAAGATCGCCGCCTGCGACGGATAGAGCTCGTGGAACGGCTGCATCACGATGACCCCGTCTCCGGGCGCGAGCAGCGAGCGAAACGCGACCGCCATTCCCTCGCTCGCCCCGAGCACGACCGTGATCTGCTCTTCGGGGTCCGGCCGGCGCCCGTAGAGCGCCTCGGTGTAGTCCGCAATCGCGTGCCGGAGCTCCGGGATCCCGAACGGAAACGAGTACTGGTTGAGCTGGTCGCGCGGGTTGCGAATTCCGGCGAGGAGCTCCTTCAGGGTGAGATCGAGGGAGTTCGCGCCGGCCCCGCGCTCGCCGACGAGCTCGCGCAGGGTCATCGACTCGAGCCGGTCCACCCCGTCCTGCGTCCCGCCGACCATCGCCGCCACGCCGCCCCAGACCATGTCGAAAACCGGTGCTTCGTCGGTAAACCCCTGCGAGAGGTTCACCGCCTTGTGCTCGACCGCGAGCCGGGTCATTCGACGAATGACGGTTTCCTTGACTTCCACGCGAGTCCGCTGCCCTTGATCGCCTCGAATGCTCTATCGTAACCGGATGATGTGCCGGAGTGTTCCCATCACCCATCGGGCGGGACGCAAGACGGACGCCCCGACCATGGCCCGGATGGCCCGCAACTACGTCGAGGACGGCCTGAAGTGGACGTGGCGTCCGCGCCGCATCCAGCGGCTGCTCCTGGACCCCGAAGCGACGGTGCTGGTGGCGGAGACGCCGCGCGGGGCGGGAACCGAGATCGCGGGCTTCGCGATCATGCGCCACGGCCTCGAGAACGCCCACCTCAGCCTGCTCGCGGTGCACCCGTACTATCGGCGACGGCGCGTCGCCCGCAACCTGCTGGAACGCCTGGAGGACATCGCCCGCCGCTCGGGGTTCGGCGAGATCCGGCTCGAGGTCCGGACCGGCAACCACGCCGCGCGGGAGTTCTACCGGGAGCTCGGATATCGGGAGCTCACCTGCCTGCCCGGGTACTACGGAGGACGCGAGTCCGCGCTGCAAATGGCCCGGGAGCTGCCCGCTCCGGGATGAGGGCACCGGCGTCGCCCGCGCCGCGGATCACGTATCATTCCGCCGGATCTTCGAACGGGAGCTCGGCATGAACGCGGTGACCGCGTCCGAAATCCACTACAGCGCCTGCCCGCACGACTGCCCGTCGACCTGCGCGCTCGAGATCGAGCGCCTCGGCCCGCAGCGGATCGGGCGGGTGCGCGGCGCGGCGGCGAACGACTACACCGCGGGGGTGATCTGCAGCAAGGTGGCTCGCTACGCGGAGCGGGCCCATCACCCGGACCGGCTGACCCGCCCGCTCCGGCGCACCGCGCGGGGGACGTTCGCGCCGATCGGGTGGGACGAGGCCCTCGACGAGGTGGCCGGAGCCTTCCGGCGGGCCACCGAGCGCTACGGCTCGGAGACCGTGTGGCCATACTTCTACGCGGGCACGATGGGGCTCGTGCAGCGGGACGGGATCCATCGGCTCCGCCACGCGATGCGCTACTCGGGGCAGCACTCGACCATCTGCACCACCCTCGCCTGGAACGGTTTCATCGCCGGGACCGGCCGCCTCGCGGGCACCGACCCGCGCGAGATGGCGAAGTCCGACCTCGTGATCATCTGGGGCACGAACGCGGCGAGCACCCAGGTCAACGTGATGACCCACGCGCTGCGGGCACGGCGCGAACGCGGCGCGAAGATCGTGTGCATCGACGTCTACCGGCAGGCGACCGCGAAGCAGGCGGACCTCCTGGTCTGCGTGCGGCCCGGAACCGACGGGGCCCTCGCATGCGCCCTGATGCACGTGCTGTTCCGCGACGGCCACGCCGACCGGGAGTACCTCGCGCGCTACACCGACCGCCCCGCGGAGCTCGAGGCCCACCTGGCCAACAAGACGCCCGGGTGGGCGTCGGCGATCACCGGAGTGCCGGTGGAGACCATCGAGACCCTCGCGAAGATGATCGGCACGACCCCGCGGACGTTCCTGCGGCTCGGCTACGGGTTCTCCCGGCAGCGCAACGGGGCGGTCAACATGCACGCGGCGCTTTGCATCGCGGCGGTGACGGGCTCCTGGCGGCACGAGGGCGGCGGCGCCTTCCACAACAACGGCGCCGTCTATCACTGGGATCGGTCGCTCATCGAAGGGCTGGACGTGCGGGACCGCAGCGTGCGGGTCCTCGACCAGTCACGCATCGGGCCGGTGCTGACGGGCGACCGGCGCGACCTCGGCGACGGGCCGCCGGTGACCGCGATGCTCATCCAGAACACGAACCCCATGATGGTCGCCCCCGAGCTCGGGCTCGTGCACGAGGGCTTCGCGCGCAAGGACCTCTTCGTCTGCGTGCACGAGCAGTTCATGACCGAGACGGCCGAGATCGCCGACATCGTCCTGCCCGCGACGATGTTCGTCGAGCACGACGACATCTACCAGGGCGGGGGCCACCAGTACATCATCCTCGGCCCGAAGATCATCGAGCCGCCCGGGGAATGCCGGCCGAACCACGCCGTCATCCGCGACCTCGCGAAGCGGCTCGGGGCCGAGCATCCGGGCTTCGAGATGACCGAGCGCGAGATCATCGACCGGACCCTGAAGCTCTCGGGCTGGCCCGGACTGGACGTGCTGGAGCGCGAGCACTGGATCGACTGCCAGCCGCCCTTCGACGAGGCGCACTACATCGGGGGGTTCGGCCACCCGGACGGGAGGTTCCGGTTCGCTCCGGACTGGGCGGAGTTCCGGCCGCAGGGGTTCGGACCGGACGGCGAGGCCGGCGAAATGCCCGCGCTGCCGGACCACTGGCCGGTCATCGAGGAGGCGAACGAGTCGATGCCCTTCCGCCTCGTGACGGCCCCGGCCCGCCACTATCTCAATTCATCGTTCACGGAGACCCCGACCTCCATCCGCCGCGAGAAGCGCCCCACCGTGATGATCCATCCGGACGACGCGCACCGGCTGGGGATCGAGGACGGAGCGCTCGCCACCCTCGGGAACGAAAGGGGACGGGTGCGCATCCACGCCGAGCGATTCGACGGGGTGCAGCCGGGCGTGGTCATCGTGGAGAGCATCTGGCCGAACCGGGCGTTCCGGGACGGGGTCGGCATCAACGCGCTGACCGGATCCGATCCGGCCGCCCCGGTCGGCGGCGCCCCGTTCCACGACAACCGGATCTGGATCGAGGCCGGCTGAGCGCTCCCGAGCCCGGCTCCCCGCCCCGGACGGCGCCGGCTCGGTCCGGGGCGGGGGCGGGGGCGCGGCGAAGACGCCCCGGGCACGGCCACGGGAGGATCGGACCGCCCGCGCCACCCGCGGGGAGGTGACGCCATGCCTCCGGATCGCCCCAGGCACGACACCCGGCTCCTCGCGGAGCCCGATTTCCGCGATGTCGACCCGCGCCTTCTCGCGATCGCGCGAACCGTCCGGGCCGCCGGCGGGCGGGCGCTGTTCGTCGGGGGACAGGTGCGCGATCGTCTGCTCGGGCGGTCCTCCACCGACGTGGACATGGAGGTCTTCGGCCTCGGGCTCGAAGAGGTCGAGACGGTCCTCGGCTCGTACGGCCGAACGCGGAAGGTCGGAAGGTCATTCGGCGTCATTCGGGTGGACGGGCTCGACGCCGACTTCTCTCTCCCGCGCCGCGACAACAAGACGGGGCGCGGGCACCGGGGATTCTCCATCGACATCGCTCCGGACCTCGACTTCACGGCCGCGGCCCGCCGGCGCGACTTCCGGGTCAACTCGATGGGATTCGACCCGCTCACCGGGGAAGTCCTCGATCCGCACGACGGCCGCGCGGACCTCGCCGCGGGACGGCTGCGGGCGACGGACCGCGCGCACTTCGCGGAAGATCCCCTCAGGGGGCTGCGCGCGGCCCAGTTCGCGGCCCGCTTCGAGCTCGAGCCCGACGGCGAGCTCGTCGCCCTCGCCGCGCGTCTCGACCTCGGGGAGCTGGCCGCCGAACGGGTGTACGCGGAGCTTCGAAAGCTCCTGCTTCTCGGAGTCCGGCCGGCCATCGGCTTCGCGTTTCTCCGAACGACCGGCCTCGTCCGGTTCTTCCCTGAGGTCGAGGCCCTCATCGGCGTGCCCCAGGACCCCCGGTGGCATCCGGAAGGAGACGTCTGGAACCACACGTTGATGGCCCTCGACCGCGCGGCCGACCTTCGCCGCGGGGACGCCGGCGACGAGCCGCTCATGTTTGCGGTTCTTTGCCATGACTTCGGCAAGCCCGCGGCCACTACCGAAGCGCTTCGTTCGCCCGGCCACGACCGCGAAGGGGTGGAGCCCGCGCAGCGGTTCCTGCGCCGGCTGCGCGCACCGGGGCGCTTGACGGAGCAGGTCTGCGCACTCGTGCGGGACCACCTCGCGCCCGCCCGATTCGTCCGGGACGGGGCGGGGCCGAGCGCCTATCGTCGCCTCGCACGGCGCCTCGACGCGGCCGGGGCCGACCTCGAGCTGCTCGCGCGGGTCGCGACCGCCGACCACCTCGGCCGCACCACCCGGGCCGCCCGAGAGGGGAGATTTCGCGAAGGGAGCACCTTTCTCGAGCGGGCCCGCGCCGCATTGCCCGGGCTCGCCCCGGCCGCGCCGGCGGTGCTCGGACGCCACCTCATCGCTCGCGGCTTCGAGCCCGGTCCGCAGCTCGGCCGACTGCTCGCGGCCTGCCGGAAGGTCCAGGACGAGACCGGGTGGTCCGATCCGGATTCGATCATCGACCGTGCGCTCGGCGGCACTCCCGAACCGCCGGACCCGTGATCGGTCTGCGCTCGCGCCGGCGCGCCAATCGCCTCAGTGGCACGCCTTGCCGAGCGCCTTCAGCCGCCAGTAGTTGTAGGGCAACGGGGTGACGAAGCCGGCCGCGAGCATGATCGGCACGACCCACCAGGTCAGCACGGCGCCGCCGGTCAGCCCCCAGTCCACCGCGTTCATCATGGCCTCCATCGCGACCATCGAGATGAGCGACATGCCGACCGCCGTCCTGAACGCGTTGCGAAGATCCATCTGCCGGACCAGGATGAGGGTCTCGAGGGCGATCGAGGTCAGCAGGCCGTTGACGATCGCGAGGACCATGATCGCCAGGGTCGGCCAGGGGATTGCGGCAAACTGGAAGAACGCGATGGTCCCGAAGTCGCCGATGGAGCAGCCGACAAGGCACCAGAGAGTGTTCTTCGATGCCCGGTTCCAGGTGTGAGGGCACCGCCAGTCAATCGCCAGGTTCGCGGAAATCGCGGCCACTTGCATCCCGGTTGATTCAACGTGGCATGCAGTCTATTGTCTCCAGTCACTGGAGAGTCAAGGGGGGCCGTCGTGAACATCTCCGCCGCGTCGAATGCCGCCGGTCTGCCGGTGAAGACCGTTCGCTACTACGCGGACATCGGACTGGTTGCGGCGCCCGCCCGGTCGGAGGGGGGGTACCGGACCTACGACGACAGCTCCGTTCGAAAGCTCGTGTTCGTCCGCCGGGCACGGGAATTCGGCTTCTCGATCGAGGAGTGCCGCGAGCTCCTGGACCTCTACGAGGACCAGCACCGGTCCAGCGCCGACGTGAAACGGATCGCGTCGAAGCGGCTGGAGGAGATCGAGACCAAGCAGCGCGAGCTGCAGTCGCTGCACGACGAGCTCGCCCACCTCATCGACGCCTGCAAGGGCGACGACCGGCCGGATTGCCCGATCATCGACGGCTTGGGAAACCGCCGTGCCGACGCCCGGGGATTGCGGTAGCACGCTTCCCGCACCCTTGCCGCGCTCGGGGCCGCGAGCACGCGCGTCAGCCCGATTCTTCCCGGAGCCGCCGGAGCAGCGGGCGAATCGTCTCTTCCCAGTCCCTGGGCGAGATCGGTCCGGTGTGCTTGTGCACGATGCGTCCCTCGCGATCGACGACGAACGTCTCCGGCACCCCGTACACCCCGAGATCGAGGCCTACCCTCCCCTCGCGGTCGTGACCGCTCTTGAGGTAGGGGTTGCCGTGCCGGGCGAGCCACTGCAACGCATCGGTCCGCTCGTCCTTGTAGTTGAGCCCGTAGATCGGGACCTCGCCGGCGACGGACATCAACAGCGGGTGCTCCGCGAGGCATGCGCCGCACCAGCTCGCCCAGACGTTGAGCAGGGCGGGCTCTCCCGCGAGCTCTTCGGAGCGGAGCTCGCGTCCGGGGTCGCGCACCTCGGTCAGGGCGAAGCCGGGAAGCCGGCCGCCCACCAGAGGGGACGCGACGAGACCCGGGTCCCGATGGAGTCCGACGAGGAGCAGGCCCGCCATGGCGGCGAACACCAGGAGCGGAACGGCGAACGAAACCTTCATGCGCGCCGGGTCCCCTCCGGGCGGCGCGAACACCGACGTCTCGCCGGCCGATGCATGCCGGGCACTCCCCCCTCGGTCCGCACGTCAGATCTGCAAGTTGAGGGTTACGAACAAGGTGCGCCCCCAGCCGGCCGCGCGCGGCCCGTCGGTCACGGAGGGGTTCGCGGTGTTTGTGGAGAGCTTCGCGTCGGTGACGTTGTACACGCCGGCGGTCAGCCGCACGTTCTCGAGCCCCAGCGGCCTTCTCCAGTCGAGCGTCACGTCGTGGCCGGTCCAGGAATTGAACCGTCCGTCGCCCCACCGGCTCTCGATCTCGTCGCGGTAGTTTACCGCCCAGAAGGCGGTGAGGTCGCCGCGCCCGACCGAAGTCACGATGCGCACGGCGTTGCGCGGGAGCGGGTACGGCCGCTCCTCGCCCGCGATGTGCTCCTCGCTGCTGGTGACGTAGCGCCAGAACCCGCGCATTGCGACGAAGCCCCAGCCAGTCTCCGCGCGGGCCCCGAACCGGGTGTTGACTCCCGAGACCTCGGTCTTGACGATGTTTTCGAAGCTGTCGTGGATGGTGATGTCTCCGGCCGCGCGCTCGATGCAGCCACTGCCCCCGCCCGGCGGGCACTCGGGGTGGTTCAGCATCGCCCAGCTTGCGTCGTGCTGCCCCGGCAATTCCGAGGTGGTGAGCCAGTACCAGTCGGCGACGAGATAGAACGGTCCCCGGCGGGCCTCGGCACCGATGGAGAACCTCTCCGATCCCGACGGCTCGAGCTCGGTGTTGCCGCTCGTGCGGCGCGTCACCTGCCGGTAGTTCGCCGTGTCGCACTTGCGCGGCGGCGGCCCGCTCTCCGGGATGCAACGGACGTAGGGATGGTCCTGCGACGCGGTGCTGTGCAGATGGTGCATGGAGGGCGCATCGTCGCCCGCGCTCCACGAGCCGCGCAAGGTCACGATGTCGCTCGGGCGATACTCCGCCCCAAGGCGCCACGCGCGCAGTCCGCCGACGTCATCGTACTCGTCGGCCCGTCCTGCGGCTCTCACGTCCACGGTGTCGGCGACGGGCACGGACACCTCGGCGAAGGCTCCCGCCGCATCGCGCTCGCCGGCGTAGCTGGTGCCGCCCGATCCGAGCACCCCGTTCACGTCGCGGGTCCGACCGTCTCCGGCCCTGAACGCCAGCAGCCGGTGGGCCTCCACCTCGGCGAGCTCGACCCCCGCGGTCCATGCCGAGTCGCGACCGCCGATGCCCGGACCGGCGCCCTCGAGCGCGAGACGCGCGCCCAGGTACCGCGAGCCGACGTCCTCCTCCTCGCGCAGACTGCTCCTCTCGATCGCCCCCTGGTGGTCCGGATCCACCGCCAGCGGATCGGTCAGGTCGTACCTTCCGGCCTCGATCTCGTGCCTGATGGCCTCGGCGTCCACGAAGGTATCGCCCGACAGCGAGCCGTCGTACCTGTAGGCGCTGATGCGACCGTCGTAGCCGAGGCCCTCGGCGAGCCGGCCCTCGACTCTTGCCGAGAGGTCGTACTCCTCCGTGCTCCACCGCCAGTCCCGGTTGCCATGGCCGATGAAGCGGTGCCCGACCGAGAAGATGTCGTCTCCCGTCGCCTCGAACGCCGGGTCGGCCTTGCGCGCCGATTCGTTGATTGCATCGAGCAGGCCCTCGCCTGGGGCAACGGAGAAGACATCCACCGATGGTGCGTAGCGAAACGCCGAGCGTCCGTGCGTGACGTTTGCGTCCATGTGGACCCGGGCGCGCTCCCCGAGCGGATGGTCGAGGCTCAGGATTGCGTTCCTCTGGTCGTAGCTCGCGGTGTCCCACCAGAAGTCGCCGTAGGCAAACCCGCAGCCCTTGTCGCCCGAGTCGATCCCCGGCGGGTTGCTGAGCGGTCCGGCGTAGCCCTGCGCCCGGTCGCACTTGCCGAGCGCCACCGCTCTCAGCTCGCGCTCGCTCGTGTCGAACACGTAGACCGTGTTGCCGCCGACGCTCACGTTCTTCGCCTCGGCGAAGCTCCCACCCGGTGCCCACTCCGAGCGGCTGTGCTCGCGGGTGCTGCCGGCGATCTCCTCGCGGTCGAGGATGTCGACGCCGACGGTCAAGTGTCCGCCTTCGCCGAACCCGCCACCCCAAACGACGCTGCCCTGGCGCGCGTCGCCGCCGTCGCGGGTCGGCATCCGGGCGACGGTGCGCACGTCGAAGCCGTCCAGATCCTTCCTCAGCACGAGGTTGAATGCGCCTCGTACCGCGGCGTGCCCGGCGAAGGTGCCCAGGCTCTCCGCTCTCAGCACCTCGATGCGCTCGACCGCCGAGAGCGGGAGGGAGTCCAGATTATGCGCGGTCGTTGCGTAGCGCCGCCCGTTCACCAGAATGAGCAGGTTGCGTCCTCCGGTAAAGAAGTAGCGGATGATCCCTGTGTCGAGCATCTCACCGAACGTCTGGGCGCCGGAGCGCTCGATGAAGCCGCGGTCGTACTCGGCGATGATCTGCGGGGCTGGCGCCAGCGCGCCGGCATGGACCTGGCCCGCCGCCAGCATGGCGGCCGCGGCGAGCACCGCGAGGACTCTTCTCATCGTTGGCTTCCCATTTCTTCTTGGATGGCCCAGCGGCTCCGAACGTGCGTACATTGACATTTTCAAGAACGCAAGGCGAACGATTCTACGCTCGAAGTCGCACCTCGAGGTCGAACTCGAAGCGGACATGGGACGCAAGGATGACGGCCCGATCCGTCCGGGGTCAACCCGCTGCGGTCGACGGAGAGGACTCCCACCGCCACGAGGCCGATGCCAGGAACGGTGGCCGCGTCCGGGGGCGGTAGCGTACGTCCCTGCCCATTGCCCGAGCGCCGGGAGTCGGCGGAGAAGTTTCGTTCCTGCCTCGACCCGTGGGTGGTGCCTGTCGTCGACCGGGTCGAGCGGCGGGGGGGATGTCAACCGTCCGCAGCGCCGCATCGGAGCAGTCGAAGCGAACGCGGGTCTCACGTTACTCGTTTCCTTGCAGCTTCAATCAAGACGTGGCCGATGCGGGATTTTGCTCGGGGAGTTCAACCTCGAGACGAAGCCAAGTAACCGAATCGCGAAAGGGCGACAACGTTGCCGGAGTATCGGGCGCGAGAAACTACAGAATCTTGCAGCCATGTCTGGATGGTGACGCGCAAATCCTCTCCAAAGAGTGCACTACTATCTGTAGTTGACGCACTGTGAAACGCCTGCAAGAAATTCTCCGGAAACGATATTGCAACGACGGAGTTGACGCGAAATCCATTTCTGCGTTGGCACCAGCTTCGAAAGAGGTTCTTTGCGACCTGGACCGGAACATCAATCGTTGTCGGAAGGCCCCGGCCAGGAGGCCGGTCCTTGTCACGCTACCCGCGGTGACCATTGGATATGAGCTCAAGAATCAAGGCTGCGATTTGTAGCGCATGCTGGTAGCGATTCACTTGTAGCAGTGCACTTCAAATATCCTGCACGTATTCGATTCCATCTTTCATTGCCAGAGCCGATTCTTCGCTGTCTAATCGTGGAGATCCCGTCAATCCCTTCCGCCCGCCTCCCGAGCAGGTTGTCGCGGAAGACGAGTGACCGAGGGCAGTTCACCGCGGAACAGTCATTGCAAGGCACGACTGGGTGCCGCGTGAGCAGCCAGTAGCCAAGGAGAAGTGAGATGCGAGATGGCCTTGTGGAACACCTGCGACGCGTCCGGAAGCAAGGACACACGGAGACTTCCGGAGTGGTACCCGGGCGCGGCCGGTTTACCGGTCGGGAAGCGAGCCCGGGCCCTGCCCCCGGTCCGGAATCGGATGGGCATCAGGCTCGCAAGGGAAACGCACCTGCCGCACGCAAGGCGCGGATGCGCCCGGAACCCCGGTTCGCGGCCGCCCGGAGGTCCCGAGTGGTGGCATCGAAGTCGAACACTGGACGGTCGCCCGCGACAACGGGAAACCGGGACACGCCCGGCATCGCCTCGAAGCTGCTTCGCTTTGCCAGTGGCACACGAGCCGGCGCGACAGCAATCAGCGCCGCTGCGTTGACGGTCATGACCCTGGGCGGGACGGCGCTTGTCGTCGAGCAAGTATGGCTCGCCGATCAACGCGACATGCTCAAGAGTGCGACGGATGCGGCAACGATCGCGGCGACGGTGACGCTTGGCCGCGAGCTGAACAACGACCCTGCCATCAGCGACGAGGACCTCAAGGCCATTATCGAACCGGTGGCCCGGCGCTTTGTAATACTCAATCTCACGCACTTGCCGAAAGAACGATATGATCGGGCCATCAGCACCCTGGTCCTCGAAGTCGTGGTGCACCGCGCTCAGCGCTCCGTCGATGTTGTCGCCCGGGCGGATCTGGGCGGAAGCCTCATTGCACGGCACCTGCCGATGCTTCGGACGGCCGGCATGACCGATGATGTCCAGGTAGCCTCGCGCACCGAGAGCTTCGTCAATCCTGTCGAGGTAGTGCTGGCCATCGATGTGAGCGCTTCGATGTGGGAGTTGCTCAACGGGATAAGTTCATGCACCGACGACGAAGTCGCCCGAGGATGCGACCCTGCCCGGGGACGCGAGAATTCCCGGATTGCAATCGTGAAGAGAGCGGCAAAGAACCTTGTGAACATCCTCGATCCGAGCGCGGAGAACCGGGTGGCAATCGGCGTGGTTCCCTGGCACACGTTCGTGCGCTTGGAACCGGATGCAATCACCCGGTGGGAACGCAACAATTGGGCAAGATATCCCACGCGGCGTGTCTACCCGGAACCATATGTGTGCAAGGGAAGCGGCTGCGCCACGCCGGCTTCTATCGAGGAGACGCTCGCACCCACTGCGCCCGAGAGCTGGAAGGGATGCCTTGACAGCCATCGAGTGGGCTCGGTCGGCACCAATGCCTCCCTTCCCGCGACAAGCGAATTCTTCGTCACACCCTCCGAACGCGCCTTCGCAAAGGCATTCTTCCCCGCCGGACAGGGCGCGGCGTACGAGTGCATGACTCCTCCTCTTCCCGCCGACTTCGGGTGGAACATTTGCTATCACGGCCGCAGGTACGGCACCTATAGCACCGATAGCTTCGATCCCTTCAAGCCCCAGCACGGCTGCTCGGACGCCAATCCCGCCATGCTTCCCCTGAGCACGGATGCCCAGGCGATTGACGAGGCCATCGACGCGCTCGAACCGGTCGGAAATCGTACCTATTCGGCGCTCGGTCTGTTATGGGGGCAGCGTGTGCTGGACCATGCGTGGAACCGCGTATGGGGCAGTGGTGATCATCCCGCGGACCCCGCCGCGAGCGAAAGCGAGGGTATTCGCAAGGCAATCGTACTCCTGACCGACGGTGAGGACAGCCACTGCGGCTTGGGCAACCAATCATGCTCGAGCAGCGAACTTGGCTTCTCACGTGCAGATGCATGCACCAGTATCAAGCAGGCGGGGACCGAGATTTTCGTCGTCGCGGCCATGCGTCCGGACAGAATCTCGTCAGCGCTCGGGGACTCGTTGCGCGCATGTTCGAGCGAAACCGCCAATTCGGACGCCTCCTACGCGTTCCTCGACAACACGACCAGGGAGCAGCTCGAAGCCGCGTTCGCCGACATTGCCACACGGCTGCAAACGCCACGGCGCGTGTTCTAGCCGACCAGGATGGCGACCAGAGCGCTCGCTGCTATGTGTCGAGGCGCATGGAGGACATTTCGTCATCCCGCGAGCAGTTTCCCGGCTCTCTCCTCATCGGCTCCACCTTCGAGCAAGAAGGTCAACGTCGTTGAAGCCTTGCACGACCGGTCGGGTAGACCCGCGCTGGTGCAGCCCCCGGGTCCCGCCCAAGCCGGGCTGCCCTCCGGGCGTGCGAAGTCGCCTCAGGACTCGCCTGTGCTCAGGCCCATCTCTCTCGCACGGCGCGCCGCTTCACCCCGTGTCCGCGCCCCAAGCTTTTCGAACAGCCTTCGCAGGTGATAGCGCACGCCGTGCACGCTCAGCCCGAGCGCCGCGGCAATCTGCTTGTCGCCCTGAGTCTCAAGCCGTTCGAGCACCTCGCGCTCGCGGTCGGTCAGAGTCGGTACCGGCGGTTCATCCGCGCTTTCCATCATCTCGAGAAGCGCCCGTGCGGTCTCCCCGCCGGAGACGTCCGGGGCGCTGTCGAGGAACTTCGAGACAAGGGGCGCGCAGGTCTCGCGCTCCCGAACCAGGGACCCCGCATACGGCGTTTCGGCGTACAGGCGTAGATAGGCCTCCAGATGTCTGCTCGACTCCGCTTCCTTTCCTGCGCGGTGTTCGAGCACCACCGAGAGCGCGGTCGCGCGCATGAGCGTGCGCGTCAACCCCCGCTCCGACGTCGTCGCCCGGAGCTCGTCGGCAAGATCCCGGGCCTCGTCGAACTGCCCTCGCCCGATCATCAGACGAAACCGCGCGCAGGCGAGCGCCTCCATCTCCCGCCAGGTCTGGCCCTCGAGGTCAAGGCACTCCCCGGCCGTGTCGGGAAGGTCGTCAAGTGTCCAGGCCTTCTCACCCTCTTCGAGCCGTCCTGCGGTCGCGAGCAGGGAGATTCGAAGCCCCGCCACATATCGTACGAGCGCGGGCAACCCCGCCCCTCGCACGTACTCGAGCATCTCCTCCGCGACCGAAAGTGCGCTCTCGACACCCTCGTCCCGGAGCTTGAGGTCGACCACTGCGCCGCTCGCCGCTGCGTAGACCTGAATCGGCGCGGCGCCCGTCATCAGGACCCCGGGGACTTCCTTCAGCTCATGGTCCTGAGCCCGGCTGCACTCGAGGGAAAGCTCCTGCCGCAACACCAAGCACATTGCCGCTGGATCAGGGCCAACCACGTAGCTCGCCCGTGCGACCCGTTCGGCGCGGCGATACAGCGCGGCGGCGTCCGGCACCCGGCCCTGCGCCATCGCGATCTGGCCCTCCTGCAGATCGATGAACATCGATGAGGGAGTGTCTTTCCCAGCGTGCATGCGCGCGCGCTTGCCATGAAGGAGCGCGTCGTCGAAGTTCGCGGTCATGTTGCCGGAGATGCACTGGCTGAACTCCATGATCCCCCGGGTCACACCATCGACGCGCGGCGATCCCGCAAGCCGTGCAACGTCGGCGAGCTGCGTCTGGATGAGCTCGGAGCCAAAGCGTTCGCCTCCATAGAGCGCAATCATGCCCCGGACCACGACTCTCTCTGCGAGCAGCTCATGGGCGCGCTCCCCGGCCATTGCTTCAAGCGTATCCAGATCCCCGGCGAGCGCCCGGTATCGCTCCTTTGCCTCCTTCATCCGCCCGGAAAGGAGGAGCGACAGGCATCGCGCAAGACCGAGACGCGGGCGCGCTTCAATGACCGCTTCGGTCAACTGGTTATCGGCGGCCTGGAACTCGGCAAATCCCTCCCGCGAGTACAGGAGTACTCCGCCCGCTCGCTCGAGGATCTCCCCCGCAAGCGCGGGCTCCCCGGCTTCGACGGCGTGCCGCATGGCGGCTGCAGTCCGGCCGCGGCGTGCGAGCGCTCCCGCAATCCGCCGATGGACCGACCGAAACCGCTCCGGCGTCTCCCGAAAACGCCGTCTCACGCAGTGCTCCCGGATCAACTGATGCAGGCGCGACCCTTGCCCTGTCCCGTTGCCCACGGGATCGAGCAGTCCGACGAGAACGGGAATGGTGTTGAGTCGATGAAGCGAATCGTTGCGCTCGAGGACCTCGTCGAGAAGCGCCGCGTCCATCCACTCCAACAATCCGATATCGAGGAGAAACTCCCGATCCTCGACGCCCAGCCCGGCGAAGAGCCGCGACTCCACCCAGTTCTCGACGATCTCCTGCGCGGCGCGCGCGTCCCCCCGTGCGCCACTCTCCAGTTCGTTGCGCGAGAGCCTGAGCGCGAACGGCCAGCCCGCCGACTCCGACATGAGCGCCGTGAGCTGCGGTCGCGTTAGCTTTCGGTCGAAGAACTCCGCCACCTCCGACCTCGAGAATCGCAGGTTCTCCGGCGACACCATGACTGCGCGGCCTTCTAGCATGAGGCTTGCGATGTCCACGTCGACGGGGAGTTGACGGCAGGCAAACGCGAGGTGGAGGTTCGGGGGGCCACACTTGATTAGAAACTCCAGCAGTGCCGCAGACTCCGGGTTCCCGAGGCGTTCCACCTCGTCGAACACGAGCACGAACGGCACTTCAATGCTCGCGACCTCGCGCATCGCTAGTGCGGTCCGGCTGCCGCTCCCGCCTGGAGCGTTGTCCGCACCCGGCACTTCCTGTTGCTCCGGGCCTTCCACGGCACCGGCCACGGCGCTCTGGCAGGCGTAGGCGATGTAGGTGTCCAGCACGGCGGGCTCGTCCTGTTCGTCAACGGAGACCCACGCGACGCGGATCCCGCCTTCGCGCAGCCGACGGCAGCATTCGGCAAGGAGGGTCGTCTTGCCGAACCCGCCGGGGGCATTCAGCACGGTCAGGCGACGGCGGGTCGGTTTGACCCGGTCGACGAGCGCAGCGCGATCGAGATAGCCTGCCACCCGGTCCGGCACCGAGACCTTCTGGCGAAGGAGCCAGGGCAGAAATCTATCTTCTGCGGCGCGCGCGCTCCCCTCCCCGGGGGACCTTCCGGTGCTGCCGCGGCGCGCGCCGGTTCGGCTCATCGCTTGTCTGTGTCAACAGACCGTGACCGACCCTGGTTCCGCGAGACCGTCAACGCCCGCCGCCTCTGCAACCATTCCCTATCACTTTTCCATCTGCTGCACACCCCACCTGTCGTAAGCGTACTGGTTGCGTACCAGCAGTGCAGCTAACGAAATATGTAGCACTTCGGTTCCGTACTGCACTACAAACGGCGTCACGGCTCCCTACAGGTGTGACAAGGGCGCTGCCGCTCGTTCCCTTGGCTCCACGCGCCAAACCGCGGGGCTGGTCGAATACCCAGGGGTACTGCAACGAGCGGGTTGACGAGCTGCTTCGCGAGGCCGGAACAACCCTTGAATCGAGGTAGAAGATATCTCGTGAATTGAGCAGATTGTTCGGCGATGGATGACTTCCGCAAGGGTCGCTATCCCACGGCGAACGGTCGACGACGAGAGGCGCAGCTAGTGGCTCACCTCACGACCCGCACCGTGGCCGATGCCAGACCCCGCGACCGGCGCTACCGGTTCGCATGGTGAACGGTCCGTGGTCTGGCTCGGACCCCGACTATTTCGGGACCGCCTCGTCCGAGACAAACGCCGGCCGGAGGCCCTTTGTCCGATCCCCGGGTCTGGCCCGGTTCGGGATCTCGACCCGGACCGTGGTCCCCTCTCCGTTCGTCGACTCGATGCGCATCGTTCCCTGGTGCATCCTGACGATGTCAGTGCATTCGGACAGGCCGAGCCCGGCTGCGTTCTGGAGGGAGCGGGTGGTGAAGAAGGGCTCGGCGGCGCGCTCCAGGGTTTTCTCGTCCATCCCGGCTCCGTTGTCGTTCACCTCGAGTGTGGCGTGTTCCGGGGTCGTTCGTACCCGGACCGTGACCACTGCGCCGTATCGCCTTTCGGAGGCGTTGCCGGCGCGTTCGGCGATGGCCTGGCAGGCGTTCGTGACGAGGTTTGTCGCGAGCCGGGCGATCCCTTGTGCCTGCGCGTGCAGCGGGTGTCGCGCGTCCCCGGTGTCTCTTGCGAGCTCGATCTCGAGTCCGTTGCCGAGCCGGTGTCCCTCGATCGCGATGCGGGCGTGGCGCATCGCGATCTCGGCGATGTCGAGTTCGCGGCTCTTGGCATGCCCTGCTCCGAGCTCGAGCACGCGTTCGATGGTCTGGTTCGCCTGGCGCGAGTGCCGGGCGATCTGCCTGAACGTTTCGCTGAGCTTCGCGTAGCGCCGGGCTGCCGGGCTTTCATCGTCGAGCTCCTCGACCAGTTCATTGACGAGCTCGGCTGTCCCGTCGGCGAAGTTCTGCGCGAGGTTGAGGGGATTGCGGATCTCGTGCGCGATCCCGGCCGTCAGCCGTCCGACCTCGTTGCTCTTCTGCTGTGCGACGAGCTGGTCCTGCGAACGCTTGAGGTGTTCCAGCGTGTGGTTGAGGTCGGTGTTGCGCTGCTCCAGCTCGGCGGCGAGCTCGCGTGCCCTTGGCAGGTTCACCACCTCCACCGAGCGTCTTCGCACCTTCTCCATCGCCTCGCACATCCAGGTGGTCTGGTCGTTGCCGGCGAGCTTGAGCCGGTACTCGAGATCGCCTGCGGTCAGGCGCAGGATCCACTCCGCGACCATGATGAGCCGCATCGCGATCATGTTCGCGATCACCAGGTGCGCCAGGCTCGTCAGCACGAACAGCCACAGCACGATGGCCAGCACCGACAGTCCGTCGCGACTTTGCTCGACGGCGGCGGCGATGGCGACCAGGGGCATCGCGACGCGCAGCACGTTCATCCTGCCGCTCGAGCTCTTCGGGCTCCAGATCGCCCGGTTGTAGTGTCCCTTCAGGGTGCCTTGCATCCGCAACAGGTCGAGGTGCCCGAGCCGGCGCTCCTTCGTCTTGGTCATCGTCCGGTGCCCAGTCGCAGCGTCACGGCGGTTCCCTCGTCTCTCGCAGTACGGATCTCGAGTGCTCCCTGGTGGGCGTTCGCAATCGCCTGCGCCCGGGTAAGGCCGAGGCCGAGCCCGGTGTTGGGGGGCTTGGTGGTGAAGAACGGGGTTGTTGCGTGCCGGGCGGTTTCCTCGTCCATGCCGGTGCCGTTGTCTTCGACGACGATCGCGATCTCTTCGGCGCCCGAGTGGACCGTCACGAGCACGTGGGGGCTGTCGGTCCTGGCGGTTGCCTCGCACGCGTTTCGCACCAGCTCCGTCAGCACTGCCTCGAGCGGCGCACGATGGGCGAGGAGCCGGGCGGACCCGTGTCCTTCGTTCCCGATGGTCAGCGGCGTTCCCATTCGTTTCGCTTCGCGTGTTGCGTGCTCGCGCACGAGCTGCGCCGCGTCGACATGGACTCTGGGCGAGGACGGTTCCTTTACCGTGTCCATCTCGTTGAGGATCTCGCCAGCCCGGCGTGCGCTTCGCCCGATCCGTTCGATGTTCTCCTCGATCTCGTCGGCAAGCTCCTCGACGTTCCTGCCCTCGGGTAGCTCGGCCCTGATCGCCCTGGCCAGGGTCGTGCCGGATTCCACGAGCTCGTTCATTGCCGAAACGGGTTCGTTCAGCTCCTTGCCGATGCCCTCGACAAGGGTTCCCAGTTCAGCACTTCGTCGTTGCTCGACGATCCGGCTCTGGGTGCGCTCGAGCTCTTGGACAGTTTCGCGGATCTGGTGGTTGCGTTTCTTCAGCCCTTCGCTCAGCCGGTCGACGATCCGGAGCTCCACCACCCGTCGGGATTCCTCCCGGAGGCTGTCGAGCGCGACGCAGAGCTGCTGTCGTACGTCCTTCGCGTGGAAGCGCATCCGGTACTCCAGATCGCCCGCTCCGAGCCGCATGACCCAGTCCCCGAGCGCGATGACCTTGAGCCAGATGCACATCATCGCGATGAGGTTGGCGATGGCGAGAATCGACAGGGCGCCGGTCATCACCCAGGCCGGGGAGCCCGCCCCCTCGAACTTCCACGCGAGGATGAACGCACCGGTGGACAGTCCGACGAGCATGCCCCGGACCCAGTTCATGATCCCGCCGCGTCCGCGCAGGCTCCACAGCGTCTCCCGGGTCCTCTTGGCGAATTCGGGCTGCAGGCGAAAGAGGTCGAGGTATCCGAGCGCCCGGTCCGGAGGCAGCCCGATGTCGCTTGTGTCGTCCCACCAGTCGGGCCGGGCAATCAGCTCTTCATCGAGCCGATCCTGCTCCTTGCCGTGCTCCATCCGTGCGCTCCCTTGGCTCTGGTCGGGCTGAACGACGGTCTTGGGGTTGACCCGATTCGGCGGACGGTCGAGGGCTGTCGCCCCGTGCACCGCGACTCGATACGGTCCGGGGCTGCGCCGGCCTCTTCGCCGGGTACGATCCAACTGCAACCGCGCCTCGCCGTCATGCTAGAGAACCACACGACGGGGTCCTCTGCCCGGCAACATCGATTCCGGTGGGAAACGACCCGGGCCCCTGCCCCGGCAACGGCCGACCTCGATCCTTCCCGGATCGGCGACCGGAGATCCGGAACTACCCGGCGGGGGTACCCCAGCCCCGATCCGAAGGTTTCCGTCATGTCCATCCGTCTACATGGCTTCCCCCTTCACCAAGCTTTGCCTGGCGCAGGAAACAATATGACTTGGTGGTGCCGGCGAGAGGACTCGAACCCCCGACCAGAGGTTTACAAAACCCCTGCTCTACCAACTGAGCTACGCCGGCGTCCGGCCGATTCTACTCCGCGCCCCCCTCCCGGGCTTCCTCCACGGGGGGAGGAACGCCGAACGCGAGCTGCCTCGGCTCCGCCTGCGGCTCCGCGTCGCGCGAAGGAGGTTCCGCCTCCGCCTCCGCCGCCGCCGGCGCACGGGGGGGCGGACACCGGGTATCGACAGCCTCGAGACCCGCGAAGGCCACCGAAAAGCGCTTTTCGGGAAACTCGTACCCTGCGGGGAAGTTCGCGGTGAACCAGAGGGACTCACCCGTGCGTCGAACCCGCTGAACCTCGGGCTCGAAGCCCTGGGCCTTCAGCCGCGTCAGATCCCGTTCGAGCGCGGTGCGCAATCCGTACACCCCGATGGATACCGCGTTCTTCATGTTGCCTTCGGGAATGACGACGGCACCTCCGAACGCGTTCGCGGCAAGCTCGCGCACGCGCTCCTCGGCCGTGTCGTGCGTTCCGGCCGGGGGGAGGTATACCCAGTAGTAGCTGAGCTCGTGGTACTTCCCGGTGCGAAGTCCGATCCTTCCGCCGCGGCTCTTCAGCCATTCCCGCACCCGCCCCATGACCGACCCCTCCGAATACTCTCCGGCGAGCGGTCCGACCGCGAAACACGAAGCCTCGATGGCCCGTCCCCCGGACGTCCCGAGCGATGCGGGCTCGCGCTTGGCGAAATTGTTGAGATCCACCTCTTCAAGCCGATCGATGGATTCGGCTGCTTCCGCGGGGAGCGTCGGCGGCGCCGTTCGGAGCGGGTCCAGCAGCCAATGGTTCCACGCGAAGTACCCAACGTTCACGATGACGAGGAGCGCCGCAAGCCACTTCATGCGATGTCCTCGCATTCTTCCGGGGCACCCGCCCGGAGGCTGACGTCGGCGCTGACAAATCGCTCGATCGTCCCGTCGACCTCCAGCAACAGCTCGCCGGACTCGTCCACTCCGCGCGCGACTCCGTCGGTCCTCCCGCCCGCCGCTTCGACCCTGACCCGGCGCCCGCTCATCGCGTCGAGCGCACCCCATTCGCCTACCGCGGGCCCGGCCCCGAGCTCCTCGAAGCGCGCGCACTCCGCCAGCACCTCCGCGATGAGAAGCGCCGCCAGGCGATTCCTGGATACGGGCGCACCCACAATGGATTCGAGATGGACGCGCGGCACGCCAAGCGCCGGAAGGGCTTCCTCGCGAACATTGACCCCGATTCCGATCACGGCCGTCCATACCTCGCCCGAGACCGTTCCCTCGATCAGAATGCCGCCGAGCTTTCGATCCCGCCAGACGATGTCGTTCGGCCACTTGAGCTGCACCGAACGTGCGCCGAAGGACGCGAGAGCCCGCACCGCCGCGACTCCGATGGCAAGGCTCAACCCCTGCGAACGCGCCCCTTCCAGCGTGAATCGCCACAGCAGCGAAACGCAGAGGTCGCGTCCCGTTGCATCTACCCAGGTACGCCCGCGCCGCCCCCGGCCGGCGAGCTGGTGCTCGCTCAGGCACGCATACGGGCTCGGCAGGGTCGCGGAACGCTCCAGCAACCAAGCATTGGTGGAGTCGATCGCCCCGTGCACGGCGAGCCCGCCAAGACGCAGCCCGGAGGAAGGCAGGGCGGCGCGGATGCGGCCCGGTTCGAGCCGCTCGCGGGGTGCTGCGGCGGACGGGGACGCGTTCACCGACTTCGCCCCACGGGCGCCGCGAGCACTTCGTCCAGCGCCCGCTCGAGCCGGTCGAGGTCGGAATCGCGCGACAGGCGATGGTCGCCGTCCGGGATCAGGGTCACCCGGGCGGAGCCGCCAACGAGCGATTCAGCGACCGCGACGGACTCCGGCCAAGGCACGTCGGGGTCCCGCATGCCGTGCAGCAGACGGACCGGACAGCCGGGGTCCCATCGCTTCGCGAGAACCCGGTGCCGTCGACCGTCTTCGACCATGCGCTCGGTCAGCGGATACGGTCCGTCCCCGTAACGCGATGGCCGCCAGACGATGCCCGACCGGCGAAGCTCCCGGCGCTCCGCGGCGGTGAGAGTCGGCAGCCGGTCGGCGAAGTCCGCCCCGCCGCCGATGCCGATCAGGCCGCGCACCCGTCCCACCTCGCCGCGGCCCGACGCGCGCGCGAGCAGGAGCATGAGCCACACGCCCATGCTGGCCCCGACGAGCACGAGCTCCCCGCGCAGCCGTGCGCGAAGGAGCGCCAGCGCGTCGCGGAACCAGACCCCGACGCTTCCCGATTCGAGCGCGCCGCCCGACGCTCCGTGGCCGCGATGGTCGAACCGGAACGAAGCGAGGCCCCGTTCGCGGCAAGCGGACGCGACCCGGCGCGCCTTGCGTCCTTCCATGTCGGACTTGAACCCCGTCAGGTACACGACGGTGGGTTCCCGGCCGGGGAGACTGCGAAAGGCGAGCCGAACGCCGTCATGATCGAACGAGTCGGGGGGCCGAGGCTCCACTTCGCCGGGGCGCCGGGTTCGGCCGTGATCGATCGCTGCAGGTGGCCGAGGTCCCATGTCGCCCGTGAGCCGGGTTCGACCGCGATCGAACGCTACAGGTTGCCGAGGTCCCATGTCGCCCGCGAGCCGGGTTCGACCGTGATCGAACACTACAGGTTGCACACGCCCCGCTCCATCCGAATGAGTGCTATCGCCTTGATTCTCCGACCGCCGCACGGCACGGCCGCGCATCGGAACCCCCTGTTTACGCGCCAGTATAATCGGGTCGGCTCGCCGTGGAGGAGACCCCAACCGATGTCGGACGAGAGAAGCTTCGAAGTGCGGGCGGATGTCGCCGCACGCGCCCACATCGACCGCGCCGGCTACGAGGACCTGTACGCACGCTCGTTGCGCGACCCGGACGGCTTCTGGAGCGAACAGGCCGATCGCTTCGTCACCTGGTCGCGCAAGTGGGACAGCGTCCAGGAGGTCGACTACCGCCGTGCCCACATCCGGTGGTTCGAGGGCGGCAGGCTCAACGTGTCGTACAACTGCCTGGATCGCCACCTCGCCGAACGGGGCGACCAGGTCGCAATCATCTGGGAGGGCGACGACCCGGGCGAAGATCGCCGGATCACGTACCGCGCGCTGCACGAAGAAGTCTGCCGATTCGCAAACGGGCTCAAGTCGCTCGCCGTCGCCAGGGGCGACCGGGTGTGCATCTACATGCCCATGATCCCGGAGGCGGTGGTCGCCATGCTCGCGTGCGCGCGCATCGGGGCGGTCCATTCGGTGGTCTTCGGCGGTTTCTCGGCCGAGTCGCTGCGCGACCGCATCAACGATTCCTCCTGCAAGGTTCTCATCACCGCCGACGAAGGCATCCGCGGCGGGGGCCGGGTCCCGCTCAAGGCGAACGGCGACACGGCCTGCGAGGGAACCCCGAGCATCGAGCACGTGGTGGTGGTGAAGCGCTCGGGGGCGGACGTCGCCTGGCAGGCCGGACGCGACCGCTGGTACCACGAGCTCGTGGACGCGGCTCCCGCGAACTGTCCCCCGGAGGAGATGGACGCCGAGGACCCGCTGTTCATCCTGTACACGTCGGGCTCCACCGGGAAGCCGAAGGGCGTGCTGCACTCCTGCGGCGGCTACCTCCTCTACACGGCGATGACGCATCGCTACGTCTTCGACTACCACGACGGCGACGTCTACTGGTGCACGGCCGACGTCGGCTGGGTCACCGGACACTCCTACATCGTGTACGGGCCGCTCGCGAACGGCGCGACGACCCTCGTGTTCGAAGGGGTGCCGACGTACCCCGACGCCGGACGGTTCTGGCAGGTCGTCGACAAGCACGCGGTCAACATCTTCTACACCGCCCCGACCGCGATCCGGGCGCTCATGCAGCAGGGAGACGCACCCGTCCTCGGCTCCTCGCGCGCGAGCCTCCGGCTCCTCGGGACGGTCGGGGAGCCAATCAACCCCGAGGCCTGGGAGTGGTACCACCGGGTGGTGGGCGATGGCCGCACCCCCATCGTGGACACCTGGTGGCAGACCGAGACGGGCGGCATCCTGATCACCCCGCTGCCGGGGGCGACCACCCTGAAGCCCGGATCGGCCACCCTCCCGTTCTTCGGGGTGGAGCCGTGGATCGTCGACGACGAAGGGCGCAAGCTCGACGGCGCGGCGACCGGGAACCTCTGTCTCGCCCGTTCGTGGCCGGGGCAGATGCGCACCGTGTACGGCGACCATCAGCGCTTCTTCGACACGTACTTCGCGAGGTTCCCGGGCCTTTACTTCACCGGGGACGGCGCGCGGCGCGACGAAGACGGCTACTACTGGATCACGGGACGGGTCGACGACGTCATCAACGTGTCCGGACACCGGCTGGGCACCGCGGAGGTGGAGAGCGCCCTCGTCCTGCACGAGACGGTGGCGGAGGCGGCGGTGGTCGGATGCCCGCATCCGGTCAAGGGACAGGGGATCTACGCCTACGTGACCCTGATGAAGGGGGTCGATGCGGACGAGGCGCTTCGCCAGGAGCTGGTCCGTCACGTTCGCCGCGAGATCGGGGCCATTGCGACCCCGGACGTGATCCAGTGGGCGCCCGGACTCCCCAAGACCCGTTCGGGCAAGATCATGCGCAGGATCCTGCGCAAGGTGGCCGCGAACGAGCTCGAGGACCTCGGCGACACCACCACCCTCGCCGAACCCGCGGTGGTGGACGATCTCGTCGAGAATCGGGCCATCCGATAGGGGCCCCCGGTCCCTCGCGGCCGGGCATAGCACGCATGGCGCGAGACCGCGTTCCCGCCTCCAGGACCCGAGAGGTCGATGCGTTCCTGGATGCCGTCGCGGCCACCCCGGCGCCGGGCGGCCGCGGGGGGCGGCTCATATTCGCGATGGACGCGACGGCGAGCCGGGAGCCGACCTGGGACCAGGCGTGCGGAATCCAGGGCCGGATGTTCGAGGAGGCGGCCGCCGTCGGCGACCTCTCGCTCCAGCTCTGCTACTACCGCGGATACCGCGAGTGCCGGGCGTCACGCTGGTACAACCGGGCCGGCGACGTGGCGCGGGCGATGTCCGCGGTCCGCTGCGCGGGGGGGTTGACCCAGATCCGCCGCGTGCTCGACCACGCTCTCGCCGAGACCGACCGCGAACCGGTGAACGCGCTCGTCTTCGTCGGGGACTGCGTCGAGGAGAGCGTCGACGAGCTGTGCGACCGTGCCGCCCGCCTCGGCATCAAGCGCGTCCCCGCGTTCCTGTTCCACGAGGGATTCGACCCGGTTGCGGAGCGGTGCTTCCGCGAGATCGCCAGGCTCTCGGGCGGCGCCTGCTGCCGGTTCGACACGAGCAGCGCGGCCGAGCTTCGCGAGCTCCTGAGCGCCGTCGCGATCTACGCGGTGGGCGGGCGGCGCGCGCTCGCGCACTACGGCGACCGGACCGGGGGTCTCGTCAGGCAGCTCACGCACCAGATCGACCGCACCAGTTGACCTCTCTTCCACCCGACTCGATCGGCGCCGGGTCGCGCGACCGCGGGAGCTGACCCCGTGCACCCGGTCCTCATCCTGATCCTGCTGATCGCGGTTCTGCTCGCGGTGAGCGTGATCCGCCGGCGTCCCGGCCTGCTTCGCCATCCGGCCCTGCGACCCGTGGTGATCGGCGTCTTGACCCTCGGGCTCATGTACCTCAGCACCCGATTCCACTGGTCGATACTGCTCTTCGGGCTCGCACCGCTCCTGCCCCGGCTCTGGGGCGCGTTCAGCCGGGCGCAGGCCGCGCGCGGACCCACCCCCGGCTCGACCTCCCGGGTCGAGGCCGAGTGGTTGCGAATGACGATCGATCACGACACCGGGAAGCTCGACGGTGAAGTGCTGAAGGGGACATACCGGGGACGCGGCCTCGGCTCCCTCGACCGGGCCGCGCTGCTTGCGCTCCTCGCCGAGTGTCGCGGGGGCGACTCCGAGTCCGCGCGCCTCCTCGAGGCATACCTGGACCGCAGGCTCGGGGACGACTGGCGCGAAGAAGGAGGCGGTGCAGCGGACGATGCCCGGAGCGCCGGAGGGGGCGAATTGCCCATGACGGCGGCGCAGGCGCTTCAGATACTGGGGCTCGAGCCCGGTGCCGACCGGGACGCGATCGTGGCCGCCCACCGGCGGCTCATCCAGAAGCTGCACCCGGACCGCGGCGGGTCGAGCTATCTGGCGGCCCAGATCAACCGGGCCAAGGACCTGCTCCTCGACTAGTCACCGTCTCTCCTCGCGAAACGGTCCGGATCCGGATCCGCCAGGTGACCGGCCCGCCATTCGCCATATTCAACAAGAGATTCGCGATAATACTTGGAGTTGGTTTAGAATTCACCGCCGAACTGGACGGATAGTTGGGTATTTTCGTTGCAGCGCCACGGCAACATGCACGATGTGGGCGCAGTCGGCCGTCGTGCCGTCCCTCGGCCCGGCTTCTCTCCCGCGCAACAGACCGTGACCCCTCTCGGACAAGGAATCTGCCTGATGTCTCGCCCCGGCACCGTGCGCACATGGCTCGGACTCTGCCTGCTCGCGGCTCTCGCCGCGTGCGGCGGCAGTGGCGGAGGCGGCGGCGGCCCGCCGGACCCCGGGGGCCTGCCCGTCGGGCCCCCCAGCGCCTACCTCCAGTTCCTCCACCCCGTGAGCGGACGAGCGCTCGCCTCCGGCGCCGAGTATCCCCATTCCCTCCGCCCCGACGAGCCCATGCAGCCGCTCGTCCTTCCCGACGCCGAATCGATTCCGGACCCCGTTCCGATCACCTATGTCCTGGAACGGCCCTGGCCGCCCGGCCTCGTATACACTTCGACGTCCCGTGCCCGTACCCTCCAGGGCACGCTCCGCGCCGGGGGCGCGCCTCCCCCGTCGTACCGGCTTGACTACCGGGCGAGCGCGGACGGGCATCGCGACGTACACCTTTCGGTCGTCCTGCATCTCCCGCCGAAACTTCGTTCCGCGGGGTTCACGCAGGACGTCTCGTTCCCGGTCGGCCGGAGCACGGTCAGGGTCATGCCGGCCGCGAGCGGCGGTCGTCCGCCCTACACGTACGAGCTGACCGGGTGCGACGTTCCGACGTGGATTCGGCGCGAGGGACGCTCTCTTCATGGTTCTCCCACCGCCGCGAATCAGCGCGAACGCGTTCAAGGCTGTCTGTGGCGGGTCACGGACTCCCTGGGGGGAATGGACTTCCTGGGGGGACCGAACGACCCAATCACAATTTCAGTCGACACGGGTGGGCAGTCCCGGCTCTATTTTCCCGCGGCCGACGGCACGCCCTACGCCGACGGCGCGTCGCTCGGGAGCCTCGGTACCCTCGTCCAGGGTGAGGAGGTCCCGCCGCGCACGGGCTTCTTCCCCTGCGCACAGGGAGCACCGGCCAACGATATCTCCTACAAACTGGAAGTTGCCAACGGTCCCCCGGGCGTTCAGGAACGCCCGAACGGGCTCGAGCTCAAGCACGACCTCTGCCCCGCCATGCGGCCGAGCCTCACCGGCACGATCGACGACCCGAAGTGGCCGGCCGGCACCTACAGCCTGTACTACGTCGCCTCCGCGCCCGGCTACGCCGACGCCCGGCTCACCGTGAGCTTCGACCTCGAGAGTCCGCTTCGTTTCCGCGAATCTTCACTGAAGCTCCCGTTCAAGGTGGGCAGATTCGAACGGTACCCGTTGCCGGAAGCGGCCGGCGGCGCACCTCCGTACCAGTATGCCCTGGAGCAGTGCCCGCTCGATTGGCTCGAACTCGTCAGCTCGGAGCTCGCCGCGAATCCGCGGCCCGAACACTCCGGGCAAAGGCGCCTTTGCCGGTATCGGGTGACGGATGCCGAGGGGGATTTTGCGGATCTCGTACTGGAGGTCGAGGCCACGCCCCTTGCCGGTACCGAGTTTCAGTTCGAGAACCGCCACATCGTCGACCGTGACCTGCCGGTCGACGCCGAAATCGAGGAAATCAAGCTCCCCAAAGCCGTCAACCCCAAGGGCACCGTCGAGTACGACCTTCGCCCCAGGCTCCCGCCCGGGCTTGAGTTCGATGACCAGAGCGATCCGCCCAGAATCACGGGAACGCCAACCGCAATCTCCATTCTCACGCGATACTGCATCCACGCCACGGACACATTCATCGAAGATGACACCACCAAGACCACCACCGCCACACCCCGCTGCTTCTACCTCCGCACCGTCGGCCACGAGGTGCCGCGCTTCACGGTGAGCCTGCCGAGCGTTCGCAGTGTCTTTCTCTTCTCCATATTGCTCTCCGGAAACGCAGTCGGCGCGACCATTCGCCCTCCATGCGCAGCTTGCTCCATAGAGTTGCCTGCGGCATTTTTGCCGCCGAGCTGGGAAGGGGACGCGACCTACTCAATCGTTCCGGTCCTTGATTCCTTCCAGTTCGACCACGGCACTCGCCGGCTGGCGTCGCCCACGGGCCACCCGGTTCCGACCCCCGTCGTATACACCTATGGCGTCCGGCGGGATACCGACGATGCCGACGAAACCGACGACGGTTTCTTCGCGGCCGCGATCTGCTTCGAGCTCGGCCGCGATGTCGTGCTCCGGCCCGTGCCCCCCGCCAGCCCCGACCGCGTGTACGAAGACCACTACCTGACCGTGACGTTCCGCGACGAGGCGGTGCGGACCTCGACCGGGGAGTACCTGTGCCACCCGAACCCGCGCGGCGACGACGACCCGGCGACCAGCTCCACCGCGCAGTCGAACCCCGTCCACGACGCGCTCGGCATGGTGCACGGCCGCCGCGCGGTGCGCCTCGCGCACGAGCTCATTGGCGAGCGGGTGCGCGGGGCGTCCCCGGACGGCTCCGGCGCGGACCTCTTCTCGGACGTCGATCTTGGCCGGATGTGGGGCCGGTCCGGAGGCTTCTCCTGGTCCGGGACCGGGGAGTCGCTCCTCGGCGGTGCGCAGGTGGTGCATCGAGGGGGAGCACTCCAGCTCGGCCTCGTCGCGGGGTTCCACCGCACCGCCCTCGACTACCGCGCCGAGGCGGTGCGTCTCGAGGGCCGCTACTCCGAGGGCGAGCACGTCACCGAGCTCTACGCGATGCACCCCTTCGCAGCCTGGCGCTTCGCCACCGACTCGGTCATCTGGGGCAGCGTCGGGGCCGGGGCGGGGAGCCTCTGGTTCGAAGACGAGGCACCCCCGTTCGACGAGCGATGGCGTTCCGATCTCGACCTGGGCTCGGCCGCCCTCGGCTTCAGTCACCCCCTGCCGTCGTCTCCGCTCGGAACGTTCTCCTTCTCCGGGCTGGCGGAGCATATCGCCCTTCGCATCGAGGGCGACGATACGGAGCACGGGATCCGGCCACGGTCCCTGCGCGGCTCGGATTTAGGCCTCGGCCTCGACTGGCGCCGCCGCCCCGTCGACGCCGAGCCGGTCCTCGTTCCTTCGCTCTCGCTCGGCGTCCGGCACCAGACCGGGGACGGCGCCGCGGGCTCGCTGATCGACGTCGCGGGCTCGATCGCGTACCGACCGGGCGCGAATCCCCTGTCCTTCGACGTGGGCGCGTCGACCCTCCTTGGAATCGCCGGAAACGATTCGGGGTCATGGGACGTTCGCGCTTCCGCGCGATTCGATCCGGACCCCGGGGCGCGCGGGCTCGAGCTGTCGCTGCGGAGCGTGCTCGGTGCCGCCTCCAATGATCCGCGGGCGACGTACGGCCTCGACGGCGAGCTCGCCTACGGTCTCTTCGGAGGCGCGTTCGGCTCCACCGTGCGCCCGTACATCGCGATCTCCAGCTTCGCGGGCGCGAGCGGGGCGCGCCGCGCCGCGGGGCTTCACCTGCGCGACGAGCCGGACTACCGCCTCTCCCTCGAGACGTTCGGGCATACGGGAACCGATTCGGACGGGATGAAGGTGCGGCTTCACCGGTTGTGGCCCTGAAGCGGCCTCAACCCCCGGAGGTGGTCGTTCGGACGTCGCAGGTAAGAGCCGCCCCCGGTGGCCGGGCAGGCACCCGGCCGCGAGGCGGGAAAATCAGGCAGGCGCGAACGCGATGTTGACCCGGCGGTTCTGGCGCCCCTTCTTCTCGATCTTGGTGATCGCCACCGCTCCGATCTCACCGGTGCGCGCGACGTGGGTGCCGCCGCACGCCTGAAGGTCGACATCGCCGATCGCGAGAAGCCGAACCCGTCCGTGCCCGGACGGCGGCTTGACGGACATCGTCTTCACGAGCTCGGGACGGGCCGCAAGCTCCTCGTCCGTCACCCAGATGGTCGAAACCGGCAGGTCCTGCTCGACCAGCCGGTTCAGCTCCCGGGTAAGGTGCTCCTTGTCCTGAAGGGGCTCGGGAAGATCGAAATCGAGGCGTCCGCTCCCGTCACGAATGGAGCCGCCGGTGACGTCCGCCTTGATCAGCACCGAGAGGAGGTGCATGCAGGTGTGCATCCGCATCAACCGATGGCGGCGCTCCCAGTCGATGACCGCGGTCACCTCGGAGCCGACGATATCCGCGGACACCGGGCTCTCGGGTACATGGACGACCGATCCGATTTCCTCGCCCTTGCGCGTGTCGACGATCTCGATCGGCGACCCGTCACCAAGGACGAGCCGCCCACAATCGCCCGGCTGGCCGCCGCCGGCGGCATAGAACACGGTCCGATCGAGCTGGATGCCGCGTTCGTCCGCTACGGTGACGCTCGCGGCACACTCACGGAGGTATCCGTCGTCCTGGAATAGAAGTTCAGGCACTCGACATTGCCCGCTCTTCGCCGTGCGCGGCGATGAGCATGGCCATCCGGTCCTTGGTGCGAAGCTTCTCGCGCTTCAGCTCCCCGAGGCGCATCGAGTCCATTGGCACGTGCCCGAGCTCGGCATCCCTGACCATGGCCTTGAGCTCGTTGTGACGATCGTAGAGCCCCTTGAATTCGTCGTTCTGCTCAAGGAGAGTCTCGAGCACTTTCTGTTCGTTATCGGTCATTCTCACCTCGCCCACTGCCGCGCCTTGTCGTGAACCGCCCCAAAAATGAGCCCCGAAAGATACCTCTCGGGGCTCTGCATCAGTGCCTGGCAGCGTCCTACTTTCGCACGGGAAAGTCCCGCACTATCATCGGCGCTGAGTGCCTTCACTTCCGAGTTCGGGATGGGGTCGGGTGGTTCTCACTCGCCATGGCCACCAGGCAAACGGGTCGCAGAGAGTCTGTCAGACGGGGTTTGTCGCATTCGAATCGAGACCGCTTGGGTGTTATATGGTCAAGCCTCACGGTCAATTAGTACTGGTCAGCTTCACACATTACTGCGCTTCCACACCCAGCCTATCAACGTCGTGGTCTTCAACGGACCTTCAGGGATCTCAAGGATCCTGGGAGACCTCATCTCGGGGGGGGCTTCCCGCTTAGATGCTTTCAGCGGTTATCCCGTCCGTACATAGCTACCCGGCAGTGCCACTGGCGTGACAACCGGTACACCAGAGGTACGTCCACTCCGGTCCTCTCGTACTAAGAGCAGCTCCCCTCAAGTCTCCAGCGCCCACGGCAGATAGGGACCGAACTGTCTCACGACGTTCTAAACCCAGCTCGCGTACCACTTTAAATGGCGAACAGCCATACCCTTGGGACCGACTACAGCCCCAGGATGTGATGAGCCGACATCGAGGTGCCAAACACCGCCGTCGATACGAACTCTTGGGCGGTATCAGCCTGTTATCCCCGGAGTACCTTTTATCCGTTGAGCGATGGCCCTTCCATACAGAACCACCGGATCACTAAGACCGGCTTTCGCCCCTGCTCGACCTGTCCGTCTCGCAGTCAGGCACCCTTATGCCTTTGCACTCAAAGCGCGATTTCCGACCGCGCCGAGGGTACCTTCGCACTCCTCCGTTACTCTTTGGGAGGAGACCTCCCCAGTCAAACTACCCACCACGCACTGTCCCCGACCCGGATAACGGGTCTGGGTTAGAAATTCAGCCATACCAGGGTGGTATTTCAAGGTCGGCTCCACGGAAACTGGCGTCTCCGCTTCAAAGCCTCCCACCTATCCTACACAAGCATGCCCAAATTTCAGTACGAAGCTGTAGTAAAGGTTCACGGGGTCTTTCCGTCTAGCCGCGGGAACACTGCATCTTCACAGCGATTTCAATTTCACTGAGTCCCTGGTGGAGACAGCGTGGCCATCGTTACGCCATTCGTGCAGGTCGGAACTTACCCGACAAGGAATTTCGCTACCTTAGGACCGTTATAGTTACGGCCGCCGTTTACCGGGGCTTCGGTCAAGAGCTTCGCCTAGGGCTAACCCCATCACTTAACCTTCCGGCACTGGGCAGGCGTCACACCCTATACCTCCTCTTGCGAGAGCTCGGA
>JAPOPW010000073.1 GCA_026712715.1 Immundisolibacterales bacterium
AACCGGGCGCGGCGCTGCTGAACCCCATCGGACCGCTCCGCGACCGCCAAAAGCCGCTCGACACCCTCTCCTCGCCGTCAACAGCGAGCTCACGCAATCAATCGGCTCATCTTCAAACCTAACAAGGATCATCCCTGGGAGCAACCCGAAACGATCCACGTCAACGTCATCACCGATACGTTTCGGCAGCTCAACATGAGCATGCACGGCGACGACCCGGCCGAGTACCGGCTCCCTGCAAGCCGGGAGCTCGCCGCCCAGTACCTGCTCCTCTACGAAATATCGCTCCCTCACGGCTTCGACCTCAACAACCAGATCGCCGCCGACAAGTCGGCGACCCGGATGACGGTGGCGACGCAGACGCTCTCGTCGAACGAAGTGCTCGCTCTCGATCGCCGCGCATTGCAATGGCTCGCCGACCACGCGCCGAACATCGCTCGTTACGAGAGCTCCGGCTCCACGTTGATGTTTGCGTATCTCGGACGGCACAACACCATCTCGATGCTCGTCGCGACCACAATCGCGCTCATCGGAATCTCCTTCGTCCTCATACTCGCATTGCGGTCGTTGCGGCTCGGACTCGCGAGCCTCGTCCCCAATCTGGTTCCCGGCGCCCTGGGCTTCGGAATCTGGGGGTTGGCGGTCGGGGAAGTGGGGCTTTCGCTGTCGGTGGTCACCACGATGACACTGGGGATCGTGGTCGACGATACGGTTCACTTCCTCAGCAAGTACCAGCGAGCCCGGCGCGAGTACGGTTTCACGTCTCCCGATGCAGTGCGCGTTGCCTTCCGCACCGTGGGGCGCGCGCTGCTCACGACCTCCCTGGTGCTCGTGGCGGGCTTCGTCGTGGTGAGTCTGTCCAGCTTCGAGCTCAATGTCGGGATGGGCCGTCTCACCGCCATGGTGATCGCCCTGGCGCTCATGGCCGACTTCCTCCTCCTCCCCCCGCTGCTCATGAAGGTCGAACGGAACTGACCCGGAAGACGCGCTCTCGAGAAGCCGCCGTGCGCGCAAGCGCACCTCCGGCACGACCGGGCTCTCGGGGGCCGCGCGATGCGGGTTTCGCTCCGTGCGCATTTCCACGACGCGGTTGACGTACAACAGTTTCGTCGTACAATAATGTCCACAACAATTCTGATTTACAACCAGAACGACATGAAAATTGGATCCACCCCCGAATTCTACACCGGCGCTCCCGTCGACCCCGTCGACCTGCGCTTCCGCGGCGCGTTCGTGGCGAATCTGTGGCGAACGCTTCGCTCCGGGCACGTGGTGCTCGCGGCGCCTCGGCGAACCGGCAAGACCAGCGTCATGGACTACCTTCGCGACCACCCCGAGAACGGGTTCCGGGTGGTGTCGATCAACGTCCAGGACCTGACCCACCCTGCGGACTTCTTCCAGGTGCTGCTCGATGCATTCCATGACGCACATCCGGAATTCGTCCGGGACCGCCTTGCCGAGGGCTGGGGACTCGTCAGCGGCGTGCTCGACAGGGTCGAGTCGATCGGAGCCGGCGGCTTCAAGCTCGCAATTCGCGGAAGCGACCCCGACTGGCGCACGAACTGGCGCCGGCACGGCGACACGTTTCTCGCCCAAGCTCGCAATGCCGGGGACCCAATTCTCTTCATCATCGACGAATTTCCCGACATGCTGATCAACCTGGCCCGGGAAGACAAAGGGCTGCTCCGCGAGTTCCTCGCCTGGTTTCGAACCCAGCGCCAGAATCCGGCCCCGACCCGGGACTCGATTCGCTGGCTGGTCGGGGGCTCCGTAAACCTGGCCGGCACCCTCGACGCACTCGGACTGGTGGACCTCATCAACGACCTCGAAGACGTCTCGCTGCCTCCGCTCACCGAAGAGCACATCGAGACGTTCGTCGCGGACATGCTTGGCGGGCGAAGCGTCCCGTTCGACGCCGACGTTCCGCGGCGGCTCATCGCTCGCCTGGGCCGTCCCATTCCGTTCTTCATGCAGATTGCGACTCGGGATCTCTACCGGCGATGGAAACGCGGGCAGCGCAGAATCGCCGCGACGGATGTCGATGCCGTCTTCAACGAGATGATCGTCGGTTCCGCCGCCCGCACCCAACTGCAGCACTATTACTCGAGGATCCGGCAGTACTACGCGGAACCGAAACGCTCGATTGCCCACGCCTTGCTGGGACAGATCAGCGTGAGCGAATCGGGGCTGAGGCGTGAGACCCTGCTGCACGAAACGGAACGGGCGCTCGCGGATCTCTGCGCCACGCTCCCGGCACATCAACGCCGGCAGTTGTTCAACCAACTGATGTTCGACCTCGAGAATGATTTCTACATCGTCGAGGTCGAAGGAGGGACCTGCGACTTCGCGAGCGGCGTGCTGAAGTCGTGGTGGAGAAAGTACCATGCCTGAGCCGGCCCTCGCTTCGAACATCGGCCTCTACCGGTCCGGGGTGACCAGCCCGGAACGCCTGCGCCGGACCACCGTCGCGCGTGGACACCTTCTCGACAACACCGTCGAGTCCCTGCGCGGCTCGGTGCGCCGAAAGTCGAAGAACCACCTGCTCTTCATAGGTCCGCGCGGCATCGGCAAGACCCACCTGCTCTCGTGCATCGAAGACACCGTCCTGTCCGATAAGACGCTTGGCGAAAGGATCGTGGTCGCCCGGTTCCCGGAAGAATCGAACCGGACCCTTTCCTTCGCCGACTTCCTGATTGGCCTGTGCGAAATACTGAGCGATGTCCTCGAAGACGAGCCGCGCTGGGCGAAGCTATTCGCCGAAGTGCAGACCGAAGAGGACGACGCCAGGGTCAAGGACACGCTGGTGCCCGCGATCCGCGAAGAAAATCGCCGGCACGGTCGGACGCTGCTCGTCATGCTCGAGAACCTGGGCGAGGTTCTTTCGAGGCAGATCCGCGACGGGAAGGACGTCGCCGCATTGCGCAAGTTCCTCATGGCGGACAACGGCTGCCTGCTGGTGGCCACCGCACCCGTGCACTTCGACGGGATCACCGACGTCCGGCAGCCGTTCTACGACTTCTTCGACATCCAGATGCTGGAGAGCCTGAGCTTCGAGGAAACCGTCGAAGTCATCCGCAGCAATCTCGAGTGGGAAGAACGCACGGGCATACTCGCGACCCTGGAAGACATGCGCCCGCGACTCGAGGCGCTCTATCGCATGACGGGGGGCAACCCGCGCCTCACGATGATGCTCTATGAGCTGATCGCCCACGAGTCAATCACCGGGGTGCAGGAGCAATTCCACTTGCTCCTCGATCGGGTCTCGCCGTTCTACCAGGGCCGATTGAATGACCTGCCCCCCGGCCAGCGCGCCCTGCTCGAGTGCCTTGCGAGCATGCGCGGCGAAGAGAAGACTCCGGCCGCCATCGCCGCGCGCATGCGAACGAGCCAGCAGGAGACTTCATCGCTCCTCAAGCGTCTCTCCGATGCCCACTACCTGCGTTCGGAGCGGCACCCGCGGGATCGGCGCTCGCGCCTCTACATGATCCGCGAGGGGTTCTTCGACATCTGGCTCGCGATGAATCTCTCCCGCGGCGCCCGCAAGCGCCTTCCGTTCCTGCTCGAGTTCTTCAGCCTCTTCTACCCGGACATCGCGGCCCGCAACGAAAAGCGGCTCCATCTACGCGCAAAGCTTCTCGAAGAGGGAATTACCGACGTGGAGAGCGCCCTCGACTACCTTAGCGAGGTCGGCGACCAGGGGGAGCGGGCGAGCGCGAAGCTCGACATGGCCAGGACCTTCGCCCGCCTCGGGGAGACCGAGCAGGTGGCGAGCTACGTGCTCGAAGCCGCGCCGCTGGCCGGCGACGGCGTGAGCCGGTCGATTGCCCGCATCGTTTCGAGCACTCCGTCCGCTCCGAACTATCTCTCCGAGATCGAGGAAATGATCGCGGCGTGGGAAAAGCACCGGAGCGGCGAGCTCGAAGCGTTCGCCCACCACCTCGCTGAGATGGGCAAAGGGCTGACACTCCGCACCTTCTCCGAGACGCGACTGGCCTTTCTCCGAGATGCGCTGGAAAGCGTGGACAAGGCTGAGGAACGGATTGCGCTGCGCCTGCGAATTGCGGCGGTGCTGATGGATCTCGCCCGTTGGGAGGAGTGCGAGGAGCAGCAGCGCCAAGCGCTCGCTGAGGCAATCGTAGGCCCTAGTTCGACACTTGTCGCAAGGGCATCGGGCGAGCTAGCCCAACTCCTCCAGTGCACCAATCGACTTGAAGAGGCGGAGCCGTTGACCCGGCGGGCGCTGGAGATCGACGAAACCGTCCTCGGAAAACAACACCCGGCCGTGGCGAGGGATTTGAACATCCTGGCCATTCTGCTGCTGGAAACTGGCCGCATCGCGGAGGCCGAACAACTACTGCGGCGGGCGCTCGATATAGACTCGACCACTTTCGAAAGGCATCACCCGACAATAGCTAGGGACTTGAACAACTTGGCAACTCTCCTGCTGGACACCAACCGCATTGAGGAAGCCGAACCGCTGTTGAGGCGCGCGCTGGAAATCGACGTCGCCGCCTTGGGCGACCAAGACCCCACGGTGGCGACAAGTCTTGGCAACCTAGCGACTCTTGTACAGCGCACCGGTCGGTTCGAAGAGGCTGAGTCACTGATGCGCCGTGCGCTAGATGTCGACTTGGCCGCCTTAGGCGAACACCACCCAACGGTGGCGCTTCGATCGAACAACCTGGCGACTCTGCTGTTGGAAACCGGCCGAATCGAGGAGGCCGAACAACTGCTGCGGCGAGCGCTGGATATCAGCGTGGCTGCTCTCGGCGAGCAACACCCTACTGTAGCGATTGAATTGAACAACTTGGCGAGTCTGCTGCAGGACTCCGACCGAATCGAGGAGGCCGAACCACTGTTGCGGCGGGCGCTCGAGGTCGATGTGGCCGCCTTGGGCGAGAAGCACCCGAACGCAGCGATTCGGCTTAACAACCTCGCAACTTTACTGCTGGACACCAATCGGCGCAGGGAAGCCGTGCCACTCTTGCGGCAATCCCTCGAAATCTTCCGTGCTGTCCTGCAGCAGACCGGACACGAGCATCCCTGCTTCCGATCTGCAAAGGAGAACTACTTGTTACTCCAGCACTCCACGGAACCGGATGAGCCGAGTTGACCGGCAACGCCGGCCGCGAACACCCCGGTCGAGTCGGTCGCTTCGAAGCTTCGGCTCCATCAGATGATGCGCGGAACGCTGACGCAGCCGACTCGCGGTGCTCGTCCAGAATCTCGGAATCGTCTGGTTGGCGGTACCCAACTTGAACGTTCGACAAGCCGGGTCGGGCACGGGCGCCGGCGCAGGAGACGGACCCGCCGCTCGTATTCAACCGGCCGGGGAAGTCGAGATCCCTCCTGAACCGGGTCGACGGGTGGTGAGGCCTGATCCATGGCGTCACGCGGCCACCGTTTCTTCGTGGACGGCGTGGCAGGCGACGCCGTCCAGGAGGGCCGGCACCTCGCGGCGGCAGCGGTCGAAGGCGAGGGGGCAGCGCGGGTGGAAGGCGCAACCGGGAGGCGGGTCGATGGGGCTCGGGATCTCGCCCGCGATTTCCGCATCGGGCCGGCCCCGGGTCGACACGTCCGGCACCGCGTTCAGCAGCAGTCGCGTATAGGGGTGTCGGGGGCTTTGGAAGAGCGTTCGCCCGTCGCCGATTTCCACCACCCGGCCGAGATACATGACCGCGATGCGGTCGGCCATGTGCCGGACGACGGCCAGGTCATGGCTGATGAGGAGGTAGGTGAGTTCGAACCGGTCCTGGAGGTCGCGCATCAGGTTGAGGATCTGCGCCTGCACGGAGACGTCGAGGGCCGAGGTCGGCTCGTCGCAGACGATGAGCTCCGCGCTGGAGGCGAGGGCTCGCGCGATGGCGACCCGCTGGCGCTGCCCCCCCGAGAACTCATGGGGAAAGCGGAACCGGTCGCCGGAGTGAAGCCCGACCAGGGAGAGCAGCTCGTCGACCCGGTCGGCGACCTCTTCGTTCGACCGGGCGAGGCCGAAGGCGCGGATCGGCTCGGCGATGATCCGTTCGATTCGCCAGCGGGGGTTGAGGCTCGCGTAGGGATCCTGGAAGACCATGTGGATGCGGCGGCGGAACCGCTGGCGCGCGGCGGCGGAGCCGGGATCGGTCAGCGAGACCCCGTCGATTCGGACCCGGCCCTCCGACGGGGGAAGGAGGCCGACCACCATGCGCGCCACCGTGGTCTTCCCCGAGCCCGATTCGCCGACGAGTCCGAAGGTCTCGGCTCGCTCGATTGCGAACGTGACGTCCTTCACCGCCGTCAGGTAGCGGCGCGGCTCACCCGCGACGACGCGCGCGAGCCACGGCCTCGACACGTCGAATTCGCGGCTGACGCCGCTCAATTCGACCGCCGGAGACCCGTTCACCGGGCTGCCTCGGCGGAGCCGTCGTAGAGGTGACAGGCGACCGTACGGCCATCCTTCGCCACCAGGGGCGGGCGCCTCGCCGCGCAACGTTCGAACGCCTGCGGGCAGCGCGGGTGAAAAGCGCAGCCGCCGGGAATCGCAGACAGGCGCGGCATCGTGCCCGGGATCTGAACGAGCCGGCGCGCGTCCTGATCGAGGGACGGAATCGCCCCCATCAGGCCCACCGCGTACGGATGCAGGGGCTGGTCGATGAGGTCCGAGACGGGCCCGATCTCCGCGAGGCGCCCCGCGTACATCACCGCGACCCGGTCCGCGGTGTTCGCGACCACTCCCATGTCGTGGGTCACCAGCATCACCGCGGTGCCCCGATCACGGCACAGCCGCTTGATGAGGGCGAGGATCTGGGCCTGCACCGAGACGTCGAGGGCCGTCGTCGGCTCGTCGGCGATGACCAGCTCGGGTTCCGCGCAGAGCGCGAGCGCAATGACCACCCGCTGGCGCATGCCGCCGGAGAACTCGTGCGGATAGGCGCCGATTCGCTCTTCCGCGGCCGGGATGCCCACCTCCACGAGCAGGGCGAGCGCCCTCCTGCGCGCCTCGCCGGCCGTGAGATCGAGATGCGACCGCATGGTCTCGACGAGCTGGTCGCCGACGCTGAACAGGGGATTCAGGCTGGTCAGCGGGTCCTGGAAGATCATCCCGATCCGGCGTCCCCGCACCGCGCGCATCTCGTCTTCCGACAAACCGTCGATGCGCTCGCCCCCGAGCCGGATCTCGCCGTCCGCCACCCTTCCGGGGGGGTCGACGAGCCCGATGATCGCGGCTCCGGTCACCGACTTTCCGGCCCCTGACTCACCGACGACGCCGAGGACCTCGCCCCGCCCGATGTCGAACGACACCCCGTCGATGGCGGTCAGCACCCCGCGGCGCATGGCGAACTCCACGCGCAGATCGCGAATCGAGAGCACGGGCGCCTCGTCGCGGGCCGGCGGTGCCGGATCCGGGCTCATCCGCCGCCCCATACAGGCCGGATTTCCGCTCTGTCCGGCCGCGATCGAAGCGGCGAGGAAGCGTCGAAGCGCCCCTCCGGCACGTGCAAGTTCATGTATTACAATCTAACAAATCGCAAGGAGAGGACGGAGCAGTGCCCGGAAGACTGGCCGGAAAGGTCGCGGTGATCACCGGCGGAGCTTCGGGAATCGGCCTCGCCAGCCTCAGGCTCTTCGCCCGGGAAGGCGCCGATCTGGTGATCGTGGACCGCGACATCGCCAAGCTCGCGGATGCCGATCGCGACACTGCGGGCGGCTCGTGTCTGCTCCTCGAAGGCGACGTGGGCGACGAGGAAACGGTGGAACGCCATGCGGCGGCCATCGCCGAGCGGTTCGGCGGGTTCGACGTCCTTCTCGCATGCGCCGGGTGGTCGAGCCGCAAGAGCGTTCCGGACACCACCCTCTCGGAGTGGGAGGGGGTGCTCAACACCAACCTCACCGGCAGCTTCCTCTGGTCGCGGGCCGCGATCCGATCGATGCGCGGCCGGGGCGGCGGGTCCGTCATCCTCATCGCCTCCCAGCTCGCCTTCGCAGGCGGCCGGCGCAACGCCGCGTACCTCGCTTCCAAGGGCGCGGTCGCCTCGCTCGCGCGCACGATGGCGGTGGACCACGCGCCGGAAGGGATCCGGGTCAACGCGATCGTCCCCGGCGCCATCCGGACCCCGCTCCTCGAGTCCGGATTCGCTCGGGCCGACGATCCGGTGGCGGCGCGGGCCTGGTCGGTCTCGCGCCACCCGCTCGGGCGCCTCGGCGAGCCGGAGGAGGTGGCGCAGGCCGCCCTCTTCCTCGCGAGCGGCGAATCCTCGTTCACCACCGGGTCGTGCCTGATGGTGGACGGGGGCTGGCTCGCCGGCTGAACCGCCGCCCCACCAACCCCGCATCCCCGCGCCCGCAATCCGGAGAAAGAGCATGTCCCCGATGGACGCCTTCGAGCAGGTCTCGGTCCCGACCGTGGTCTCGACCCTCTGGCGCATGGGCTTCCGCAATACCCTCCTGTTCGGACCGCGCCCGCTCAATCCGGACGCGGTCCGGTTCGTCGGCCGGGCGGTGACCGTCCGCACCATCGCGGTGCGCAAGGACCTCCTGGATGCGCAGGCGCGCGGGGAGCGCCCGAACCTCCAGGCCGAAGCGGTGGCGCGGGTGGGGGCCGGCGAGGTCCTCGTCGTCGGCATGGGGGGAGAGACCCGGACCGCGTTCATGGGCGACATCATGACGACCCACCTCCTCGCGAAGGGCGCCGCGGGCGCGGTGCTGGACGGAGCCGTGTCGGATGCGGCCGCGATATCCGGGATCCCGTTCCCCGTCTTCTGCACCGGGAACGCGGCCACCCCCCTCACCTCGCATCGAATCGTCGTCGAGCTCGACTGCCCGATCGACTGCGCCGGGGTGGCGGTGGTCCCCGGCGACCTCGTCATGGGCGACGCCAACGGGGTCGTCGCGATCCCGGGACACCTTGCGGCGGAGCTTGCCGAGACCTGCGCCGAGCGGGAGATCTTCGAGGAATTCGCCATCGAGCGGGTGCGTTCCGGGGCGCCGCTCGCGGGCACCTATCCGCCCGACGAGGCGACCTTGGCCGCGTTTCGCGACTGGCGGTCCGAGACCGGGCGCTGAAGCTCGCCGTCCGCTTCGGCCGGCGCGTGGGCCGGACGGCGCGACTGGAAATGCTGCTCGAGAGCTGACCGGAAGTCCCCGGCCTCCTCACCATCCTTCCCCGGGCCGTCGACCTCGGCCCGGATCCAGTCCCGGAGCTTGCGGTGCTGGTTGAGGGCCCGCTCGAGATCCACGTCGCGGTAGCGGGCAAGGTTGAAGATGATGAGGACGTGGCGGGCGATCGCATTCCAGAGCGCGGCCGCGATCGCGTTCTCCGATGCCCGGCAGATCGCGCGGTGGAACTCGAGGTCGGCGCGCAGCATCCCGCGCAGATCGCCGGCCCGCGCCGCCGTTCGCATCGTCTCGATGACCGTGTCGAGAGCGCCGAGACCCCCGCCTCGCGCCCTCCAGTTGGCCACCGCGTCGCGGAGCAGGATCGTCTCAAGCTCGAGGCGAACCTCGAATACCTGCTCGATCTTCTCCGGGGCGAACGACACGACACGATAGCCACGGTGTCCGCCTCCGACGAGGATCCCCTGCGTCGCGAGGACCTTGAGCGCCTCGCGGACCGGCACCCGGCTCACCCCGTACTTCTCTGCGAGCCCGGTCTCGACGATCCGCTCGCCGGGCGCGAGATGTCCGGTCGCGACCGCCTCCGCGACGGAGTCGGCGATCGCCTCGGCGAGCAGGGCCGGCTTCGGCCGCGGAAACTCCCCCACCGGCCCCGCCGCACCGGATGGCGCCGAATCAGGCGCGCGCGTCTCGTCGGACATCGCGACCTCCCGGACCCCGAGAGCCGGTCACCCGGCGCGCCGGCGGAGCTCTTCGCGCACCCCGTCCCGGACCGCCTCCGGCTCGTGGCCGTTGGCACGCAGCGCGTCGAGGTTGACGCAGCTTCGAAGCCGCCCTTCCCGCAGGAACCGCACCACCGCCAGCATGGACAGGCGCCGCATGTCGGCGAGGCTCTCGGGCGTGTAGAAGGCGGCGTGCGGGGTCAGCACCAGCCGGCCCTCGAGCCACGCCTCCTCGCGGCTCCAGGCCGCGATGAGGGGATGGGAACGATCGAGCGGTTCGACCGGCAGCACGTCGAGGGCCGCGGCGAGCAGCTTCCCGGAACGAAGCCCCCTTTCGACGGCGTCGATGTCCACCGTCCCCCCGCGCGAGGTGTTGATGAGGATCGCGTCCGGCTTCATGGCCGCGATTGCGCGGTCGTCGACGAGGCGGGCGGTCTCCGGGGTGAGCGGGCAATGCAGGCTCACCACGTCGGACCGGCCGAGGAGCTCGTCCAGGGTCTCCGTCCTCCGGTACCCGAGCGAATGCTCGACCCCCGCCGGAAGCCAGGGGTCGTGGAACGCGACCCGCATCCGGAAGGCGGCGGCGCGGGCGGCAACCGCAAGGCCGATCCGGCCGAGCCCGACGATGCCGAACACCCGCCCGCGCATCCGCCGCACGGGCGCCACCGGCAGCTCCTTCGTGCTCCAGGCGTCGTCGCGGCGAAGCAGCCGCCGGTGGTACGCGGTGGTGCCCCGGGTGAGCGCGAGGAGCAGCCCGAGGGTGTGGTCCGCGACCTCGAGGGTGCCGTAGTCGGGGGTGTTGCAGACCGGGATTCCGCGCCTCGCGCATGCCTCGATGTCGATGTGGTTGAAGCCGACGCCGGCCTGCACGACTACCTTCGCGCGCCGCATCTCGGCCACCAGGTGGGCCGGCAGGCGGTGGCGGCTCCGGCAGTTGACGACCGCGTCGGCTTCGCGCAGCGGCCCGGCCGGCACCTCGCCGTCGCCCGGGCGCACGATCTCGAACGCGACCCCCTCGCCCGCCACCTCCCGCTCGATGTCGGGGTCGTCCTCGAACTGGGGGTCGATGATGAGGACGCGGGTCACGGCGCGGCGCCCTGCGGCCCGGCCGGCCGCGGAGATTTCGCGACGCCGATCTCCGCGAGCGCCTCGTCCATGGCGGCGAGGACGACGTCCATGTCGCTCTCGACGAGGTCGCCCATGACCCCGATGCGGAACGTGCCGGTCGCGGTGAGGCGGCCGGGGAAGATCACGATGTCGCGACGCTCGAGGGCCTCGTAGAGCGCCTCGAAGGTGTAGTCGGGGTCGTCCGGATCGTGGAACGTCGCGATGATCGGCGCGGCCGCATCATCGGGGAGCAGGGTCCGGAACCCCCGCCCCCGGAGCCCGTCGACGAGCCGCCGCCAGTTGCGGCGATAGCGCTCGAGACGCTTCGCGGTGCCGCCCTCGCGCCGGTGCCGCTCGCAGGCCCTGGCAAGCGCGGCGACCACGTGGGTGGGCGGGGTCCAGCGCCACCACCCCACCTCCTCGAAATACCGCCACTGGGCGTGCAGGTCGAGGACCACGGAGGCGCTCCGCCCGGCGGCGGCCTCGAGGGCCGTGCGCCGGGCGATGACCATCGCGATGCCGGGCACGCTCTCGAGGCACTTGTTGGGCGAGACGAAGACGGCTTCCGCGTCGAGGGCGGCGACGTCGATCGGGAACCCGCCGAAGGACGCGACCGCGTCGACGAAGAGCTTCACGCCCCGTTCGCGCGCGACCGCCGCAATCTCGTCGACGGGGTTGAGGACCCCGGTTCCGGTCTCTGCGTGACAGAGGAGGATGTGGGTGATCGCCGGGTCGTCGGCGATCGCCCGCTCGACGTCGGCGCGGGTCGGCAGGGGCAGCATCGGGAGCTCGAGGGTCTTCACGTCGAGGCCGAGTCCCTCGGCGAGCTCCCGCAGGCGAAGCCCGTAGAAGCCGTTCTGGATGACGAGCAGCCTCCCGTCGCGCGGCATCAGGGTCTGGAGCCCGGCTTCGATCGCGTAGGTGGCGCTGCCCTGGATCGGGACGCACTCGTGCGTTTCCACGCCGTTGCAGATGTCGAGCAGATAGCGCCGGACCTCCTCGGTGAGCTCGCGGTGGAGCTCTGCGTTGGGGCTCCGGTCGCGCAGCATCTCCGCCTTCACCTCCGGCGCGACGGTGAGCGGCCCCGGGGTCAGCAGGTAGAGATCGTGACGGCGTTCGGCCACGGTCCGGCGCTCCTCAGTCGCCGGCCGCGCGCGGCGCGAGGTCTTCACGGAGGCGGGCGATCTCCTCCGCGATTCGCCGGCGGGCCGGGGCCGGATCTCCGACCCGCTCGTGGAGCGGCACCACCGCCCCCTCGGAGAGCCGCGGGATGACCCGGTTGAAGATCTCGCGGCGCCGGCGCCCCCGCACGTTCGTCCCGAGCTGCATGAGGAGCGCGTTCAGCTCCGACATCGTCGCGTCGTCGAACACCGCTTCCCAGGCCTCGCGCTCCGGGCCGAAGTCGAACTCCTTGAACGGGCCGCGCACTTCGCGCATCCGGGCGCGGAGCGCCTCCGTCGCCACCGCGTCCACCGTGCCGCCGACCAGCACGACGCCGTAGTCGCACCGCGCCGACTCTTCGCTCACGTAGCCGAAGCGCACGTCCTCGCCGACGAGCTCCGAAGACCGCTCGAGGGGGTCCCCGTACCCCCCGCCGCCCGGGGTCAGGATCGTGACGACGTCCCCCGGCTCGGGGTAGAAGATGTCAAGCTTCCCGAGCTCGACCTCCCGGTTCGTGCCCGGGTTGACGAGAACCTGCGCCTTGGAGCCGGGCTTCCCGCCCGCCGCGCCCCACGGGCAGAAGACGAAGCGCTCCATCCCGCGGCCGAGCACCGCGCTCCCGGGCTGGACGACCCGCACGCTGAAGGCGACCCCGGTGCCGCCGCGCCATCTCCCCGCGCCGCCGGAGTCCGTCCGCAGCGCATAGTCGGTAATCATCGCCTCGGCCTCCTCCTCCGTCTTCTCGATGGGCGTGTTGCGCTGGTTGGCGAGACTCGAGTCGCGGCCGTCCACCCCGTCCGCGCCGAAGCGGGCGCCGGTCCCGCCGACGAGGGACTGGAGCACCATCACCTTGCGCGCCCCGCCCGGGTCCTGCTCGACGAGCACCGAGGGGATCATGATGCCCCCGCTCGGGGCCGGCATGAGCTCGGGCTCGGCCCGGGTCATCGCCCCCACGATGGCCTCGTTGAGACGGATGGCGGTCGCGCTCCGGACACCGACCGCGGCCGGCGGCTCCGGGTTGACGACGGTGCCGAGCGGCGCCTCCACCGTGACGTGATCGAACATCCCGTGGTTGAGGGGGACGGTCTTGTCGTGGCTGAAGACGTAGTGCATCAGCTTCAGGGTCAGCCACGGATGGCGCTTGCCCCCGGTCGGAATGTTGTAGGCCGCCTCCACCTGCGGGTCGGAGCCGGTGAAGTCGAGGTGCACCTCGCCGTCGCGCGCCGTCATCGCGCACCGGACCCGCACCGGGATGTCGGAGTTGAAGTCGTCGTCCAGGAAGTCCCAGAACTCGAAGGTGCCGTCGGGGATCTTCTTCTGGACTGCGAGCGCCTTCTCGGCCGCATACTCCGCGAGGTCTTTCTGCGCCTGGAGGAACGTGTCGACCCCGTGCAGCGCCACGAGCTCGCGGATCCGGCGCTCCCCGACCCGGAGCGCGGCGAGCATCGCCTCGATGTCGCCGAGGTTCTCCTCCGGCATCCGGCAGTTCGCTCGGTACAGGGTCAGGAAGTCCCGGTTCATCTCCCCCGCCCTGACGAGCTTGAGCGGCGGGATCTGAAACCCTTCCTCGTAGAGCTCCGCGAAGCGGGGCGAGATGCTCGACGGCACCGCCCCGCCGATGTCGGAGGAGTGGATGAAGTCCCAACCGTGGGCGACGATTCGGCCATCCACGAAGACCGGCTTGATGAGGTGCAGATCCGGCATGTGGGTGGAGAGCCCCTCGCTGTCGTAGGGGTGGTTGGTGATGACGACGTCGCCCGGCTCGAGGTCTTCGATTCGCGCGAGCGCGGGGCCGACGTCGCTGTCGAGGAACCCGGAAACGCCGAGATCGGTCGGATACGCGAAGAGCCGGCCCTCCGGCGTCGCGATGGACGTCCCGAAATCGCCCGCCTCCTTGACGTAGGTGGTGCGCGCGGTGCGCTGCAGGGTGATCGCCATCTCCTCGGTGATGGCGGTGAACTTGTGGAAGAAGATCTCCACCAGGACGGGATCGAGCTTCATGCCGGATCGACCTCGGCGGGCTGGGGGGCTTCGGTGGCCCCCGTGTCCTCGGTGTCCTCGGCGTCCTCGGTGAGGCAAAGGGTGCCGAGCCGGTCGGCCCGCGCCTGCCATCCGGGGAGGAGGAACGTCGTCGTGTCCGCCTGCTCGATGATCGCGGGGCCGCGCACGAGCGCCCCGGCCCCGACCCCGGACCGGGGGTAGACGTCGACCGGAATGCTCCGGCCGTCGTGCCAGACCCCGCGGCGCCCGGACGGCTCGGGCGTGCCGGCCGCGGCCGCGGGGAGGTCCACGGGAGCGACCTTCCCGATCACCCCGAGGCGAATCGTGGTCGTCTGGACCGGCGTCGCCGGGTCGCTGAATCCGTAGCGGCGGTGGTGCTCCTCGTGGAAGAGCCGGGCCACCGTTCCTCCGTTCAGGCCGTCTCTCAGTTCCATCGGTACGATTACCGTCAATTCATAGGCTTGTGATGGATATCGCAGGTTGAACGACACAACGAAGTCGTGCGCCCCCACGAGCGATCCCTCCCGTGAGACCCACGCCGCCGCCTCCCGTTCGAGGGTGCCGAGGAGGGCCTCGATCGCGGGCCAGCCGTTCGCTGCCGGGTCGAGCACCGTGGCTGGTCCGATGAGGTGCTGCGCCGTTCGCACGTAGTCGCGGCGGACGTCCGCGAGTATTGCCCCGAGCGCGCAGAAAGTCCCCGGCGCGGTCGGAATGAGGACGGACCGCACCCCCGCCTCGCGGACGAGCAGGTTGGCGTGGGTGGGACCGGCCCCGCCGTAGGCGAGGAGGGAGTACCGGCGCGGGTCGACCCCGGCCTGGGCGAGGAGCTTCGTGATCTCCGCCGCCATCTTGGCGCTCGCGACGCGAAGCGCGGCGGCCGCCACTTCCCGCGCCCGATGGGGACCGGTGAACCCGAGCCGGTCCGCGATGCCGCCGAGCGCCGCCCGGGCGGCCTCGACGTCGAGGGCCATCCGGCCGTCGAGGAAGCGCGCCGCGTCGATGATCCCGAGAACGAGATAGCAGTCGGTGATCGCGGGCACCGTCCCGCCCCGTCCGTAGCAGACCGGCCCCGGGTCCGCCCCGACCGAGACCGGCCCGACCTTGAGCAGCCCCTGCGCGTCGACCCAGAGGATGGAGCCGCCCCCGGCCCCGATCGCCGACACGTTGACGACGGGCATCATCAGGGGGAAGTCGCCCACCTCGGTGCTGGCGGTGAACTCCGGCACCCCGGCCGGACAGATCGAGATGTCGGTGCTCGTGCCACCCATGTCGAAGGTGATGAGCTGGGCCCGTCCCGCGACCGACCCGACCCGGGTGGACGCCACCACCCCCGACGCGGGACCCGAGAGCGCCGTCTCGATCGGACGCTCGCGGGCCGTTGCGACGCTCAGGGTCCCCCCGTTGTTGGCGGTGATGTAGATCGGGGCCGCCACCCCCTGCGCCTCGACCCGCGCTTCGAGACGCCGGAAATACCCGCTCATGAGCGGCTGGATGTAGGCGTTGAGGGCGGCGACGAGACAGCGCTCGTACTCGCGAACCTCGGGCCAGATGGTGCTGGACTCCGAGACCTGGGCTTCCGGAAGGGCCGCCCGCAGCGCGTCCGACACCGTCCGTTCGAGGGATCCGTCCCGGTAGGAATTGAGCAGCATCACCGCGACCGCGTCGACCCGCGCGCCGCGCAGCTCGGCGGCGAGAGCCTCGAGCTCGGCCGCGTCCGGCGCCTCCGCCACGCTCCCGTCCGAGCGCATGCGGGCGCCGACCTCGAATACCCGGTCCCGCGGCACGAGCGGCGACTCGCGCGGGGCGGTGAAGTCGTACGAGCTCGGGAGGCGGAGCCGCGCGAGCTCGAGGACGTCCCGGTTCCCCTTCGACACGACGAGGGCCATGCGCGCGCCGCGGCGCTGGATGATGGCGTTCAGGCCGATGGTGGTGCCGTGCACCACCAGCTCGACATCGCCGAGCGAGATGCCGAAACCCTCCGCGAGAGCACGCATCCCGCGTTCCACCGCCGCGGACGGGTCGTCGGGAACGCTCGGCTCCTTGTGGAACTCGAGACGGGTCTCGGCCATGTCCACCAGCACGAAGTCGGTGAACGTCCCGCCCACGTCGATGCCGATGCGGTAGCGCGCCATCGCCCCTCCGTTCAGGAAAGTTCGCGAAGAAAGGGGCGGCCGCGGCCGATGCCGGCCGCGGCCGCGTTGCTCGAGCCGGGGCTCAGTCCATGGTCACCCAGCGGATCTCCAGCCAGTTGTCGGGCCGGATCTTGACACCAACGTTCGGCTTCATCGCGTACACCAGGACCTGGTGGTGGAGCGGTGCATACAGCACGTCGCCCTTGATGGTCCGATAGACCGCCTGAAGCTTCTTGTGACGGCCCTCGACGTCGAGCGTCCCGCGCGCGTCTCGGATGGCCGCGTCGAGCTCGAGGTCCGAGTTCAACGAGTAGTTGTAGATGCCTTCGGAGCCTTCCGTGGTCGTCATCACCATCGTCTCGGCCATGTACGTCCCGTCGAAGTAGGGCGAGTTGAAGCCCATCAGGAACATCGTCGAGTCGCGGTTCCAGAGCCGCTGCCCGAAGTAGACCGCCCGGGGCATCAGGTTGAGCGAGACGTCGAGCCCGACCTGCGCGAGCATGGCGGCGGCGGCCCGGCAGATCTGCTCGTCGTTGATGTAGCGGTTGTTCGGGCAGTCGAGGGTGAACGAGAAGCCGTCCGCATAGCCCGCTTCGGCGAGCAGCCCCTTCGCCGCCTCCGGGTCGTACCCGCTCAGGGCGTCGAGCTCGGCGTCGTAGCCGACGTTTCCGGGGGCGAGGATCTGGCCGGTCGGGGTGGCGTAGCCGCGCATGACGGTGCGCACGATCGCCTCGGAGTCGAGGGCGAGGTTGACGGCCTGGCGCACCCTGCGGTCACTGAACGGGTTCTTGCCGCCCGCGTCGCCGTGCTTGAGCGACTCGCTGCCGACGTCGAAGGCGAAGAAGAGGGTCCGGAACTCGTCGGTGACCTCGAGCTTGACGTCCGGGCTCGCCTCGAGCTGGGCGACGTTCTGGCTCGGGATGGCGGTGACGAGGTCGAGCTCGCCGGAGACGAGGGCTGCGATCCGGGTCGGGCCTTCCGAGATCGGCTGGAACACGATCTCGTCGATGTCGCCGTCGAGGGTACCCCAGTAGTCCGGATTCCGGGTGAGGACGGTGCGCGCGTCCGGCTCGCGGACCTTCAGCATGTAGGGACCCGTTCCGTTCGCGTTCTGGACGGAGTACGTCTCCTCCTTCTGCTTGAGATCCTGCGGCCGCTGTACGTTGTTCGTGTCCGCCCAGTCCTTGTCCATGATGAAGACCTGGGTGAGCTTGTCGAGGAGGAGCGGGTCGGGTTCCGCGGTCACGAGCTCGATGGTGAGGTCGTCGACGATTCGGGTCTGCGCGATGTTCCCGACGTAGCCCTTGTACTGGGAGGTGTCGGACTGCGCGCGGGCGATCGACATCGCGACGTCGTCCGCGCCGAACGCCGAGCCGTCATGGAACTTGACGTCCGGCCGGAGGGTGAAGCGCCACTCGGTCGGCGAGAGGTTCTCCCACCCGGTCGCAAGCTGCGGCGCCTTGGCGAGCGACTTGTCGCGGGTGACGAGGGCCTCGTACATCCAGGAAAGGACCGAGATGGTGGTCTGGATGTTCTGGGCGTGCGGGTCCATCGTGCCCGCGTCGGCTTGGGCGCCGATGCGAAGCGTCTTCGCGGCGGCCGGGCCGGATGCCGCGAACGCGCCGACGGCGCCGGCCACGGCGAGCGCGGCCAATGGGCTGGTCTTGAGTCTGGACATGGATTTCTCCCCTTTTCTCTCAGGTTGACCGGGAAACGCCGCCGCGCGGCGCCTCCCATTCAGTTGCCGCTTGCGCGCGGCCCACGAAGTCCATCGAGGCCGTTCACTTCAGCCTCGGGTTCAGGGCATCCCGCAGGAAGTCCCCGAGCAGGTTGATGCTGAGCACCAGGATCACCAGCACACAGCCCGGCACGATGGCGATCCACCATTCGCCGGAGAAGAGATACCCGTTGCCGATGCGGATGAGCGTCCCGAGCGAAGGCTCGGTGGGCGGCACCCCGAGGCCGACGAACGACAGGGTCGCCTCCAGGATGACCGCGACGGCGAGGTGGATCGTGCCGATCACGAGCACCGACGTCATCACGTTCGGAAGGATGTGCTTGAGCATGATGGCCCATTTCGCGATTCCCATCATCGTGGCCGCGGCCACGTACTCGCGATTGCGCTCGACGAGGGTCGCGCCGCGCACCGGGCGCGCGTACTGCACCCAGCCCGAGAGCCCGATTGCGAGGACCAGCACCGCGACGGCGACCTGGTTGTGATCGGCCTGGCCGAACGCGGCGCGGGAGACCCCGTCCACCATCACCGCGATCAGGATGGCCGGGAACGTGAGCTGGATGTCGGCGACGCGCATGGTGACCGCATCCACCCAGCCGCCGACGAAGCCGGCGACGAGGCCCGCCGCAACCCCGATGAGTACCGCGAGGAGCACCCCGGCGAGGCCGACGAAGAGCGAGACCCGAGCCCCGAAGATGATGGCCGAGATCATGTCGCGGCCCTGATCGTCGGTCCCGAGAAGGAAGCGCGGATCGCCACCTTCGAGCCAGACCGGAGCGAGAAAGGCATCGGTGAGCCGGAACTGGTTCGGATCGAAGGCGTCGTAGGGGGCGACGATCTGCGGCGCGAGGCTCGCGACCGCGAACAGTAAGAGGATCGAGGCGGCCACGATCGCGGCCGGATCGCGCATGAAGTCGTGCAGCACATCGCTTCGGGCCAGGCGATCGCGCCACCCGGGACGGCGCACCGTCCGATCGTCCACCGGAATTTCCCCAACCGTCATCACGCCCGCTCCAGCTCGGACCGGCCGCGAAGCCTCGGGTCGATGACGAGGTACAGGAGGTCGACGACGAGGTTGATGCCGACGAAGAGGGCTGCGATCAGGATGAGGTAGGCCGACATCATCGAGACGTCGGCGGTCGCGACGGACTGCAGGAACAGGAGTCCGAGCCCCGGCCACTGGAAGACCGATTCGGTAATGACCGCGAACGCGATGATCGAGCCGAGCTGGAGCCCGATGATGGTGACGACCGGGATGAGGGTGTTGCGAAGCGCGTGGCGGTAGTGGACCGCCCGGTGCGAGAGCCCGCGGGCCCGGGCGAAGCGGATGTAGTCGGTCCGGACCACTTCCAGCATCTCGGCCCGCACGAGGCGCATGATCATCGCGATCTGGAACGCGGCGAGCGTGAGGGCCGGCATGACGAGGGCCTTGAGTCCACCGGCGGAGAGGAGGCCCGTCGTCCACCACCCGAGGTCGACGACCTGCCCCCGACCGAAGGAAGGCAGCCATCCGAGCGTGACCGCGAAGACCCAGATGAGGATGAGACCCATGAAGAAGGACGGCATGGAGATGCCGAAGAGCGACGCGGAGAGAAGGATCCGGCTTAGCACACGCCCCCGGTTGAGGGCGGCATAGACTCCGGCCGGGATTCCCACCACGATGGCGATGAGCATGCCGGAGACGGCAAGCTCGACGGTCGCCGGCAGGCGTTCGACGAGGACCGTCTCGACGGCGCGGCCGAGCCGGTAGCTGATGCCGAAGTCGCCCTGAAGGACGCCCCCGAGATAGTTGAGGAACTGGATCGCGACCGGGCGGTCGAGCCCGAGCTCCGCGCGCACGATCTCGCGCTGCGCCTCCGTCGACTCGATGCCGAGGATCGCGACCAGCGGATCGCCGAGGAAGCGGAACATGACGAACGCGACCGCGGTGACGACGAGCATCACGATGACGGCCTGGCCGAGGCGGCGGGCGAGGAAGCTCAGCATATCGCCGCAATTCCGGCCCCGGCCCCGGCTTCGGCTTCGATCCAGCCGCCCCGGGAGGCTGCGCGTCCCGCACCGTCGGCGGCGAGCGCGGCGCGCACCGCCGCCGGAAGCCCGGCGAAGTCCGCCTCGTCGTTGTAGGCAAAGACCGAGACCCGAAGCCACAGGCGCCCCGCGACGACGGCGACGAGGGTTTCCACCCGGTGGTCCTGCCACAACCGGTCGCGTATGCGGCCGGCGTTCTCCCAGGTCGAATCCGCGTCGCACGGCAGGCGAACGGTCACCATCGCACCGAAGCTCGCGGCCGGCCCGCCCAGCTCCGAATCGAGGGCGGTCGCGAGGACCATCCCCGCCATCCGTGCGAGGGCCACGTTGCGCTCGCGGAGTTCCCGGCCGCCGAGGCGGCGGTGGAAAGCGATGGCATCCGGAATGCACAGCCAGGCGGAGGGGTCCCGGGTTCCGATCTTGCCGAACTCGGCGGTGAGGCCCTGGCCGAAGGCATGCGAGATGGTGGTGGGATGGATGTCCGGCCCGTGCGCGTTCGCGTGCGCGCCGACGGCGAGGAACGCGGCGCCCTTCGGCGCGCACAGCCACTTGTGGGCGTTGCCGACGTACCAGTCCGCGCCGATGGTGTCGATGTCGAGGTCGACCTGGCCGGCGGCGTGCGCGCCGTCGACGAGCACCGGAATGTTTCGCGCCCGGCACCGGCCGACGATCTCGGCCACCGGGAACACGAGGGCCGACGGCGAGGCGATGTGGTCGACGACGACGAGCCGGGTGCGATCGTCGAGGGCGCGCTCGAGCGAGTCGGCGACCTCGTCGGGGTCCACGAGCGGCATCGGGAGCGGGACCTCGACGACTTGCGCATCGGCGGTTCCGGCGACGTGGCGCAGGGTGTTGCGGACGGCGCCGTAGACGTGGTCGGTGGTGACAATCCGGTCGCCCGGCGCGAAGCGCAGCGAGCGCAGCACCGCGTTCATGCCGCTCGTCGCGTTCTCGAGGAGGACCGTCCGGTCGGGGGTGGAGCCGACGAACCGGGCAAGCGAGCCGGCCGCCTCCCGGACAAGGTCGGGCAGCTCGTTCATGAAGAAGCGCGGGGGCTGCGCCTCCATGCGCACCCGCCACTCGTTCTGGCGCTCGAAAAGTTCCCGGGGGGTCGCGCCGTAGGCGCCGTGGTTGAGGAACACCATGTCCTCTTCCAGGGCCCAGAGGTGCCGCAGCCCTCGGCCGTACCCGCTCATGCCCGAGCTCTCCCCACTACCGCACCGGACCGGGCGGCCTCGGTCGCAGGCCGGGGGACAGCAGAAGGCCCGGGACCGCCGACGGACCGGCTCCGCGACGGCGGGCAGGCGCCCGCGTGCCCCGGACCGGGTCCGGCCGGGGAGAGGCTCGATGCCGTTCGGATGCAGGGCGGGACCGGGGAGCTCGCCGGTGCCGGTCGAACGGCATCCTCGGGTCGCCGGCCGGCCGTAGAATGCCTTTCCCGCGGCCGACTGGCCGCGCCGGGCTCCCTTGCGCAAACTTGCACCTTGCCAATCTACCTGAGTCGCGCCGCCGGAACGCGAAGCGAGTTTGTTATACAAGTATACAGACGGACGGACGGAGGCAGACTCGCGTGAGCATCGACATCGCGGCTGAGGTAGCGGTCGTCGGTGCCGGACCGACCGGCGCGGCGGCGGCATGGCGACTGGCGACGGCGGGCGTCCGGGTCGTCTGCATCGAACGGGGGGACTGGTTCGACCACACCAGGGTGCCCGTCGACGCAACCGAACGTTCGCGGCTCGCAAGAGGGCCTCTCAACCCCAATCCGAACCTCCGGCGCGGGCCCGCCGACTACGCGATCGAGGACGATGCCTCGCCCATCAAGCCCCTCATCGGCAACGGCGTGGGCGGCGGATCGATCTACTGGGCGGCGCACGCTCCGCGATTCCGGCCGGAGGACTTCCGGGTGTTCTCGAACGACGGGGTGGCGGACGACTGGCCGCTCGCGCATGACGAGATCGCCCCCTGGTACGAGCTCAACGAACGCCGGATCGGCCTCGCCTGGCGGCCCGGCGATCCGCTCGGTCCGCGCCGCGAAGGGACTCCGCTGCCGCTACCGCCAATCGGTGCCGCGGGCGAGCGCATCTCGCGTGCATTCGCGGCGCTCGACTGGCACTCGTGGCCCGTGGACCTCGTGTTGGGACGTGACGCGACAGCCGCCGACGCGGCGAAGTGCACCCACCGCGGGCATTGCCACATCGGCTGCCCGGCACGGATCCGCACCGGCGCCGACCGCGCCTACCTCGACGACGCGCTCGCTGGCGGTGCAAGGCTGCTGACCCGAACGCGGGTGCTCACCCTCGAGCACGACGCGAGCGCCAGGGTCGCCGCCGCGGTGTGCGCCGGTCCCGACGGCCGGTTCCGGGTGCAGGCCGAACGCTTCGTGCTCGCCGCGAACGGCATCGGCACCCCCCGCCTCCTGCTCGCCTCGGCCTCGGGCAGATTCCCGGGCGGCCTCGCGAACGGCAGCGGGCTCGTCGGCCGCCGCCTCATGCTGCACCCGTACGCGTGGGCGGACGGCTGGTTCCCGAAGCCCTTCGAGATGCCCGTCGGCCAGACCGCGGGCCTCGTCTCCCTCGAGTTCGGATCGACCCGAAGCGAACGCGGCTTTGTTCGGGGCTCGAAGCTCCAGCTCTCGGTCGGCGCCCCGGCGCCCGGGGTCCGCTTCGAACGCCACGAACGCGAAGCCGCGGACCCGCGCGCCCACCTGGCCGGGATCAGCGTTTCCGCCGAAGACCTGCCGGACCCGGAAAACCGAGTGGTCCTCTCATCGACCGGCACCGACGAAGACGGCATCCCCCTCCCCCGCCTCAACTACCGCCTCTCTGCGAACACCCGCGCGATCCTCGACTTCGGCATCGACCGGGCGTCCGAAGTCCTTCGCGAAGCAGGGGCCATCGCCATCGTGCCCACCGCCCTCAAGGCCGAGGCCGGATTCCACCTGATGGGGACGGCCCGCATGGGCGACGACCCCGAGACCTCCGTCACCGACCGCTTCGGCCGCTGCCACCAGGTGCAGAACCTCTTCATCGCCGACGCCAGCACCTTCGTCACCGCGAGCTGCCTCAACCCGACCGCGACCGCTCAGGCCCTCGCCCTCCGTACCGCGGACCACATCCTTGAATGAAGCGCCGTTGCGCGACGCTTCGGTGACGCAGTTCTGGACGAGACCGTACAAGGGGCCGAGTTCATCTGGAATCAAGCGGATCAGGAAGTCCTCCAGTCGCCCGCGTACGCCGCCAACGCCCGACCGGGTGCACGACCTGGCTGCGATTCATGCGTTGTCAGGATCGACCAGGGCTCCCGCTACTCACCACCCCCCATTGCGCCCGGCACCGATTCCCCGGGAGCGCCGGCGTCTCGGGGAGGTTGGCCGCGAGGAGTCTTTCCGAGAATGATCATTCCGAGAACATCGTCCTTTGTTACATCGCGCGTGCGGCACACTCCCACCAGGCGACCGTTCTTGAGCACGGCGAGACGATCGGAAAGATCGAACACGTCATGGATGTCGTGGCTGATGAGAAAGATGCCGAGTCCCTCGCCCTTGAGCCGGTGGACCAGCTCTGCCACCTTGGCGGTCTCCTCCGGACCGAGCGCCGCCGTGGGCTCGTCCATGATGAGAATCTTGGCGTTGAAATAGACCGCCCGGGAGATCGCGATTGCCTGGCGCTGCCCGCCTGACAGATTCATGACCGTCTCCCGGAGCGATGCGATCTGAAGGCCGAGACGGTTGAGCACGGTTCCCGTCTCGTGCTCCATTGCCTCTTCGTCAAGGAGCCCGCTCTGCGTGGTCAACTCGCGGCCGAGGAAGACGTTGGCCGGCGCATCCAGGTTCTCGGCGAGGGCGAGCGTCTGGTAGATCGTCTCGATGCCGAGCGTCTTTGCGTCACGGGGGTTTTCGATCGTCACCGGCTCGCCCTCGATCCGGATTTCCCCCGCGTCGGCCCGCTCGGCCCCGGCCAGTATCTTGATCAGCGTCGACTTTCCGGCTCCGTTGTGACCGAGAATGCCGAGCACTTCGCCGGACGCGAGCTCGATGCTCACATCCTCCAGTGCGTGCACGCCGCCGAAATGCTTGTATATGTTCCGCATCTCGACGAGAGGGGGTGAGGTGGCCATGGCTGCCCCGGTCATCGTCGTCGTTGATACACGACGTCCACCCACACCGCGAGGATCAGCACCACACCGACCACAATCCGTTGCGTCGGAGTCGGAATGCCAAGCAGAATCATTCCGTTCTCGAGGCTCTGGATGAACACCGCACCCAGGACGGCCCCGAACACCGCCCCTGTTCCGCCGGTCAACGAGACCCCGCCGATGACGGCCGCGGCGATGACGTTGAGCTCAGTCATCGTCCCGGTGACGCTGGCCGCCGCATTGAGCCGAGCCGTGATGACGATTGCGCCGAGGGCGGACAAGGTGCCCATCACCACGAAAATGAACCGGGTGATGCGTTTCACGTCGACGCCGGCCAACTCGGCGCTCTCGGGTCTTCCGCCGATTGCGTATACGTAACGACCGAACTTCGTCGACTTGGCCACCACCGTCATTCCCAGGGCAACCAGCAACAGGATGAGGAAGGGAATCGGGATCCCGCTGGGGATTTCCGTGCGCGGCCGGTGATAGGTGTTCATGGTCTGAACGAACGCGACGACCAGTGCGATCCAGACCGCAATCAGAGCCCATTCGACGGCGAGGGGCTTGACGGAAAATCCGTAACGCTGCCGTTTCTTGCGCGTGCGCAGGCTCAGCCAGATGATTCCCGCAATTGCGATCGCACCGGTGACCCATCTCCAGAATTCTCCAATCGTGCCTTCGATGCCGCCGCCGATGAGCCGGTACGTCTCGTCGAGCGGGGAGATCGTCTTCCCTTCGCTGAGTTGCCAGGCGCCGTTGCGAAAGATGAGCAGCCCACCGAGGGTCACCACGAACGCCGGCACGCCGCGATACGCGATCCACCAGCCCTGCAATGCGCCGATCAAGGCCCCGAGAACGAGCATCAGCAGGCAGGTGACGATCCACGTGTACCAAGCGCCGACCGGAAGCATGTCGACCTGCACGATAGCCCCGAACATGCCGATGAATCCGAGAAGCGACCCCACCGACAGGTCGATGTGACGCGCCACGATGACCAGGGTCATGCCCGTGGCAAGGATGCCGACCACGCTCGCCTGGAGGGCGAGATTGAACAGGTTCCGCGGGGAGAGAAAGATGCCGTTCGTCAGGACATCGAACGCAATCCAGAGGGCGGCCAGTATGCCGACCATGCCGAGAAGGTGCGTGTCGATGCCGATGACGGCGGAGAATCGCTGGAGCGGATTCATCCGAGGGGTCGTGGTTGCGGCGCGAAGGGGCCGGTCGGCCATTGCAGCGTGGTCCCGAACGGAGCGGGCGGAGCCAGCGTGGAGGACGGCCGGCCTCAGCCGGCCGTCCTCCCGGAAATCAGCTGTCCGAAAGCTGGACTACTGGCATGCAGGCGGAACGTTCTCGGTAACGCCTTGGCACAGTGCTTCCTTGTCAATCCAGTTGGCATCGATCACCAGGTTCAGATTGTCCCGGGTGACCTTGATCGGCTCCAGCAGGAGCGCGGCTTGGGTGGCGCCCGATGGCGTCTCGTACGGCGCCGCGCCGTCAACGCTCAACATGTCCGCCCCGCCGGCCAGCGCCACCGCCGCCCGCGCCGCCGCCCGGCCGAGCTCGTAGGAGTTCTTCCATACGGACACGGTCTGGTGGCCCTTGGCAATCCGGTTCAAGGCGGCAACGTCTCCGTCCTGACCCGACACCGGGATGCCCTCCATGCCCTGGGAGGTGAGGGCCGCGACCACACCGCCCGCCATGCCGTCATTCATCGTCAGTACCGCATCGACCTGGTTGTTGTTGGCGGTGAGAATCTGATCCATCGTGGTCTGCGCGACATCGGGCTTCCAGTTCTCGACGTTCTGCTCGGCGACGATCTCGATGGCGCCGCCCGCCACGAGCGGTTCCACGACTTGCCACTGGCCGGAGAAGAACAGATCGACGATGGGCATCTGGGCATCTCCCTTGATGATCGCCCATTTCCCCTCGGGCTTCACGGCGACCATCGCCTCCGCCATCAACCGGCCTACCGCGACGTTGTCGAAGCTGAGAAACAGCACGTCCGGATCGTCGATTGGGACGTCGTAGGCGATGATGGGGATTCCTTCCGCCTTTGCGCGCTCGATTCCCGGCATGACCGCATTGGAGTCCTGCGCCAGCACGATGAGAACCTGCGCGCCGCGGGCGACGAGTCCCTCGAGATCCGTCAACTGCTTCTGTGGATCGCTCTGGGCGTCGGCGCTGATGTACTTGTATTGCTCGCCCGCTACCGCAAGCTCGTCCTTGATCCCCCGCTCGTCAATGCGCCAGCGTTCCTCCTGGAAGTGTCGCCAGCTCACCCCGACTATCACGTCGTCCGCCGAAGCCAACCGGACCGGCGCGAGGATGCCGGCAACGGCGGTCGCGACGGCAATTGCCAAGCTCACAATTCGAGTCATTGCAGATCCCACCCTTGGTTGAGGTATCGAAACGATAGCACGCGGCTCCCCCATCCTCCTGGGGGGTGCCTTTGCGGTGCGAAGCCGGTCGGCCGTTCGCGGAAACGCCCGCTCGCAGTCCGGACCCCCACTGTCGGGGCGCGAACTGGCCGCAACTGCGCGCGTGCGCGGGCGGACCGGCCTCGCACGCGCGGCGCGGCCCTCATCGCACGATAAACAGCTCAGTCGATGCGGTACTCGCGCATGAAGTCAGGGCGGATCTTCAGGCCGTGCCCGGGCGTCTCGGGTGCGGTCATCATGCCGCGGACCGGCTTCGCCCACTCGACCCACAGGTCGTCGAGGAGCCCCATGTCCTCGATGACGAGCCCGTTCGGGATGGACGCGAGAAGGTGGATCATCAGCTCCGGGTAGAGGTGAGGCGCAATCGTCATTCCCCACGTGTCCGCAAGGGCCGCAATCTTGCGAAGCTCCGTGAGGCCGCCCCGGATGACGTCGGGCTGGAGGATCGGGATCCCCGGCTGCTCGAAGAAGGGGCGCAGATCGTAGCGGGTGAAGTGGCTCTCCCCGCCGACCACCCGGGTGTCGAGGGCCTCCGCGATCCGGAAGTATCCGCGGAAGTCCTCCGGCTTGACCGGCTCTTCGAGCCAGTAGATCTCGTACGGCTCGAACTTGCGGCCCATGAGGATGGCCTGGTCGGCGGTCCACGCCATGTTGACGTCCACCATCACGTCGACGTCCGGGCCGACCGCGTCGCGCACCTGGCGCACGTTCGCGACGTCCTCGGCCTCCGACCAGAGGTGGCCGACCTGCATCTTGACCGCCCGGTATCCCTCGTCCACGAACCGGCGGGCCTTGTCCGCCATGCCGTCGCCCCCGAGACCGCGCCAGCAGCCGGACCCGTAGGCGGGGACCTCGCTCCGGTAGTGGCCCCAGAGGCGGTGGAGCGGAAGTCCGGCCCGCTGCCCGACGATGTCCCAGAGCGCGACGTCGATCGCGGAGAGCGCGAGCACGGGAGCGCCGCCCCGTCCGTCCGCGATCGTGATTGTCCAGAGATCGCGCCAGATCGCTTCGATCTCCGACGCGTCGCGCCCGAGGATGCGCGGCACCATCACCTCCTCGATGCAGGCCGCGACCGTCCGGAACCCCTCGCGAAGATAGAGCTGGTACCCGAGACCGACGTGGCCCGATTCCGTCTCCACCTCGACGACCACGATCTCGCGGTCGCGCGCGTAGTGACCGAAGAACCCGGGCTTTTCGACGAAGGGCGCCCGCAGCAGCGAGACCCGGACATCTTTGATCTTCATTCAGTCGTTCCTCCTTTGAAGGGCTGGAGCTCCGGGTGAAACGGCCTCCCGGCCACCCGCGATGCCCCCTCCGGCTCGTCTGCTCGAGTCCGAAGCCCGAGGGTTGTCCCGACGTTCGTCGCTCCCGTGACGGGACGGGGCGGGGCGGGAGACTGCGCGTATCGGGAAGCGGCCTCTCGACCCGGTACGTGATGGTGGTCTCGACGCTCGAATCAGGAAGGACACGGACGCGGCGGCGCGGCGGCGCATGCATGCCGAACGGTTCGGCGCACGGGACTTGCCGGGCGCCTGCCCGTCCCCGCGCCCGCTACCAGGCGGCGACCAGGCCGTCGGCCCGTGGATCGCTGCCCGCCGCGTACACCCCGTCCTCGAGGCTCCAGATGATCTGGCCGCGGCCGAACTGGTAGGTCTCGGACGGATCGGGCGGCATCAGCCGGTGGCCGCGGGCCTCGAGGCCGCTTCGCACCCCGGGCCCGGCCGCGGACTCGATGACCGCGTCGAGGCCGTCGAGAACCCTCCACCGGGGCGCGTCGAGCACGGCCTGGGGATTGAGCCCGTGGTCCAGGGTGCCCACGACGACCTGGATGTGCCCCTGCGGCTGCATCGGCGCCCCCATCACCCCGAACGGTCCGACCGGGCGGCCGCCCCGGGTCAGGAAGGCGGGAATGATGGTATGGAACGGGCGCTTGCCGGGCGCGTACACGTTCGCATGCCCCTCCTCCAGGGTGAACCCGAGTCCGCGGTTGTGGAGGGCGATGCCGGTTCCGGGAACCACGATCCCGCTCCCGAATCCGTGGTAGTTGGACTGGATGAGACTCACCATCATCCCGTCCCGGTCCGCGGTGCAGAGGTAGACCGTGCCGCCCGCCGGGAGGTCACCCGGCTCGCGCGCGAGGGCCCGTTCCCCGACAAGGGCGCGCCGGGCCGACGCGTACCCGGGACTCAGCATCGCGGCGACCGGCACGTCCGAGAACCCGGGATCGGCCACGTGGCGATGGGTGTCCGCGAAGGCGAGCTTCATCGCCTCCATCTCGAGGTGCCAGTTCTCGACGCTCACGTGGGGAAGGGCGGCGAGATCGAACCCTTCCAGGATCGAAAGGCCCATGAGGGCGGCGATCCCCTGTCCGTTCGGCGGGATCTCCCAGACCTCGCAGCCCCGGTACGGCACGCCGATCGGCTCCACCCAGTCCGCGCGGTGCGCCGCGAGGTCGTCCGCGGTGAGGTGCCCGCCAGTGCGGCCCGCGAACTCGACGATCGCCGCCGCGAGCGGCCCGGTGTAGAACGCGTCGGCGCCCTCGCGCCCGAGGGTCTCGAGAGTGCGGGCATGATCGGGGAGCCGCCAGCGGTCGCCCGTCGCCGGGGTGCGGCCGTCGCGCGTGAATGCCGCCCGCCAGCCCGCGAGCTGCGGGCCGAGCTCGGCCGTTCGCGAGGGATCGTCGATCTTCTCGAGATAGCGCGCCCACGAGTCAGCCACCACCGGCGAGACCGCGAACCCGTCCCGTGCGTAGTCGACCCCTGCCCGGTAGACGCGTTCCCGGTCCGCCCGACCGAAGCGTTCGTGCAGGGCCTGCCAGCCGGCCGGGATGCCCGGTACGGTGACCGGCAGCCAGCCGAGCTCGGGCATCTGCGCATGACCGAGTCCACGAAGGCGCCCGGCGTCGAGCGCGCGCGGCGCCCTTCCGGAGCTGTTGAGGCCGTGCAGCTTCGACCCGTCCCACACGATCGCGAAGAGGTCCCCGCCGATACCGTTCGAGGTCGGTTCCACCACCGTCAGCGCGATGGCGGTCGCGAGCGCCGCATCGACCGCGTTGCCCCCCGCACGGAGCACGTCGAGCCCGGCCTGGGCGGCGAGCGGCTGGCTGGTCGCCACCGCGCCGTTGGTCGCGAGGACGGGCTGGCGCCGCGAGAAATAGGGAAGACGGTCGAGGTTCATGGAGTCGTTCCGAGGTGCCGGGATGGTCAATTATCGCACCGGGTTCCGAACACCGGGTGGCGAAGACGGTCGCCCGCGGCGAGTCCGATCCGCTCCGCCTCGCCCCCGGCGATCTCGAGCACCGCACGAACCGGGACGCGGGAAGAGATGGTGTCGAGCGAACGTGGGCGGGCGTTGCGGACGATTCGGCGCACCACCCCGCTTCGATCGACGAACACCATGTCGAGCGCGATGAAAGTGTTCTTCATCCACATGCTGGCGATCTCGTCCCGGCCGAAGTCGAACAGCATCCCGGTCCGGGGGCCGAGCTCGCGCCGGAACATGAGACCCCGCGAGCGGTCAGAGGGGGTCGCGGCCAGCTCGACCTCGTAGCGGTGGATCGCCCCGCCCTCGAGATCGAGGCAGAGCGCCTCCGCCCACGCGTCGAGCGACGCGGCCACCCCCGCGAGGAGCACGATCGCGCGCCACCCCGAACGAGCGCCGTGCCGCCTCATCGGACGATCCGCTCGACCCGCGGCCCGAGCCGCGTGACGAGCTCGTAACCGATGGTGCCGGCGGCCTCCGCGACCTCTTCCACCGGCAGGCCGTCACCCCACAGGGTGACCGGGTCGCCGGCGCGCGCCTCCGGACACCCGCGAAGATCGATCGCGATGAGGTCCATCGACACCCTTCCCGCGAGCGCGGCCCTGCGCCCGCCGACGAGCACCGGGGTGCCGGAAGGGGCATGGCGGGGGTATCCGTCCGCATACCCGATCGCGGCGAGCCCGAGGCGCATCCGTGCGGGCGCGGTCCAGACCCCTCCGTAGCCGACCGGGGAACCCGCCTCGATGGTCTTCACCGCGACGAGAGGAGCGGTGAGGGTCATTGCCGGACGAAGTCCGTGATCGGCAGCCCGGCCACCGACCATCGGCGCGATACCGTAGAGCATCACCCCGGGCCGCACCCACTCCCGGTGGGCCGCCGGCGCTTCCAGCACCGCGGCGGAGTTCGCGAGGCTCGCGGGCGGAGGCGCGCTCGCGCCGAGTCCGGCCAGAGCCTCGTCGAAACACGCGATCTGCCGCGCCGTCGCCGTGCCGTCCGGTTCGTCGGCGCGTGCGAAGTGACTCATCAGGTGGACCGGCTGCGCAACGGAGGAAAGGTGCGCGAGCGCGTTCCACACCGCGGGCAGCTCCGCGGGGGGAAACCCGAGGCGGTGCATCCCCGTGTCGACCTTGACCCAGACCCGTACCGGCGCCCCTTCGTGCCGCGAGCGCAGCATCTCGACCTGCTGGTGCGCGTGAACGACCGCGTCGAGCCGCTCCGCCGCGATCTGCGCGAGCGCCTCCCGATCCGAAAACCCGCCGAGGACGAGGATGGTCCGGTCGATGCCCGCGCGTCTCAGCACGAGTGCCTCCGAGGTCCGCGCGACCGCCAATCCGTCCGCCGCCGCGAACGCCCGGGCGGCCCACAACGCCCCATGGCCGTAGGCGTCCGCCTTGACAACCGCGAGGACCCGGCTTCCGGCGGCGCGCGCCCGCGCGACCCCGAGGTTGAGGGCGAGCGCGCGGCGGTCGATGCGGGCAACCGGTCCGTCCCGGAATGCGTCCACCGTCGGGTCGTCAGTGGCTCGGATCGTGGTTGCCGAACTTGGCGATGCGGCCGAGGAAGGTCAGGGTGACCGTGCCCGTCGGGCCGTTGCGTTGCTTGCCGATGATGATCTCGGCCTTGCCCCGGTCGGTGGTGTCTTCGTTGTAGACCTCGTCGCGGTAGATGAAGAGGATGACGTCGGCGTCCTGCTCGATGGCGCCCGACTCGCGGAGATCCGAGAGCATCGGCCGGCGGTTGGCGCGCGACTCGAGGCTCCGGTTGAGCTGCGACAGGGCGACCACCGGGACCTCGAGCTCACGCGCGAGCGCCTTCAGCGAACGCGAGATCTCCGAGATCTCGGTGGCGCGGTTCTCCGACGTGCCGGGTACGTGCATGAGCTGCAGGTAGTCGACGACGACGAGTCCGATGTCGTGCTCGCGCTTGAGCCGCCGGCACCGGGCGCGGAGCTCGGTCGGGGTGAGATTGGCGCTGTCGTCGAGAAATATCCGTGACTCGTTGAGCATCGTCATCGCGGAAGTGAGTCGCGGCCAGTCCGCGTCCTCGAGCTTGCCGGTCCGGACCTTGTGCGCGTCGATCCCCCCGAGGGCCGACATGAAGCGCATGGTGAGCTGCTCCGACGACATCTCCATGCTGAACACGATGGCCGCGAGCTTCGTGCGGATGGCCGCGCTCTCCACGATGTTCAGGGCGAGCGCCGTCTTGCCCATCGACGGGCGGCCCGCGACGACAATGAGGTCCCCCTGCTGGAAGCCGGCGGTGTAGCGGTCGAGGTCGAGGAACCCCGTCGGCACGCCGGTGACGTGGCCCTCGACCTGATGGAGCTCGTCGATGCGCTCCAACACGCCGACCAGGACGTCGCGGATCGCTTCCGGACCGGCCCCGGAGCGACGGCGATCGCCGATGGCGTAGACGAGCTGCTCGGCCTCCTCGACGAGATCGACCGCGGGGCGCCCCTCGGTCCGGTAGGCCCGGTCGGCGATCGCCGAGCCCGCGGCGATCATCTCGCGAAGCACGGCGCGTTCGCGGACGATTTCCGCGTAGGCGGCCACGTTGGCCGCGCTCGGGGTGCTCTCGGCCAGCTCGCCGACATAGGCGAGCCCGCCCTCGAACCTCCCATCGCCGTGCGCGCCGAGCCACTCGGTGACGGTGAGCACGTCGCACGGATCGTTGGCGTCGACGAGGGAGGCGATGGCGCGGAAGACGAGCTGGTGATCGCGCCGGTAGAAGTCCTCCTCCCGGACCTTGTCCGCGACCCGGTCCCAGCCCGATGAATCGAGCATGAGACCTCCCAGCACCGCCCGCTCGGCCTCGATCGAGCTCGGCGGCACCCGCAGGCGGGATGCCTCGGGGTCGCCCCGGGAGACGGCGGCGGTGGCCACTACCCGGGCTTCGGCCGGGCACCCGCGGCCGGATCAGCCGCGCGCTGCGAGGCGCATCTTCGCTCCGCGGACCGGCCTGCCTTCGGAAATGCCATGCGCGGCGCTCAGGCGGCCGGCTCCTCGCCGCCCTCCCCTTCGGCGGGGGGCGGTTCGCCGGAAGCGGAGTCATCGGCGATCTCCGCACCCGCGGCCTCCACGGCTACGTCGGCAGCCTCCTCCTCGTCCTCGGCGGTATCCAGATCCTCGAGCGAGCCTCCCATCGGAACGACCGCCACCCGCACGAACGCCTCGACGTCCGGGTGGACCCGAACCGGGATCTCGTACCGGCCGGTCTGGCGGATCGGGCCGTCCGGCATGCGCACTTCGTTGCGCCGCACCTCGACCCCCGCCTCGGTCGCCGTTTCCGCGATGTCGATGATCCCCACCGAGCCGAAGAGCCGCCCTTCCCCGCCCGCCCGGCGGGTGATGACAAGATCGAGGGCCGCGAGATCCTCGCTACGCCGCGTCGCCCGAACGACCTCGTCGGCGGCCTGGCGCTCGAGCTCGGCCCGTCGCTCCTTGAAGCGGACAACGTTGCGCTCGGTGGCGGACAGCGCCTTGCCCTGCGGAACCAGGTAGTTCCTGGCATACCCGGGCTTCACGTCCACGCGATCGCCGAGCCCTCCGAGGCCCGCGATCCGTTCCAGCAGAATCACTTCCATTCACCTCTCCCTTGCCGGGTCCGTTTCCCGGTGTGTCGATTCAACCCGCCGGCGGCGCTCGCCGGCCTGCGTGTCGCGGGAATGACGGCGTACGGCATTCCCGTGGCGATTCCGAAGTCGGCGAAAGCCCTTGCACTTTCCCCCTCCACTGCCACGTTCCTACTCGCCCGCCGGAGGGTTGCCGCGGACCCCGAAGCGGTTCCGGTAGTCGATCCACGTGTCGGTCAACCCTACGAGCGCGAGACCGAGAACCACCTCGGACGCCGGCTGCGGAACGAACGCGAGCGCCACGTACAGCCCGGCGAGCCATGCGACCGAAGCGTTTCGCCGCTTGACGACGTAGTGAACCAGAGATATCCCCTGCAGCCCGAAGATCACCATGAGGATCATCAACCACTCCAGGGCGAGATGGGATACCCAACCGTCGGCGACCCACGCGAGGGCGGTGAGCACGAGGGCCGCGTACCCCGAGTTCCGGGGCATTCGAAGCGCCCGGAACTCTTCGCCGAAGCCACCGGGGCGGTCGAGCACCGCGTGCCACCATCGCGCGAGCAGGAGAGTTACGGCCAGGCCGAGCAATGCCCCTGCCGCCACGATTCCCGTCATGATTGGAGCGATGCGGTCGATGAAGAGACTCCAGTCGGCGGAGATCGGGAACCAGGAGAAGAAATCCTCGAGAACCCCGGTCCACCACGCGGCGGGGTCGCCGAGGACGATTCGCACGACGACGACCGCAATCGCCAGAATGAGCGCCCCGGCCGCGAGCGCGGTTCCCTGGGAGCGCGATTGCCGCAGCACGATTGCGAGAACCCACACCGGGACCCAGCTCATCAGGGCGAGGAGCAGGGCCGGAAAATAGGACTGGATTGCGGCGAACGTGAACGCGCCGCCCAGCACCGTCGAACCCAGCAGCACCCACACCCCCTCGACCGCCCCGTGGCGGAGGGTCGCGAGTCCGAGCAGCGCACCACTCAGATAGTTGAACGGAAACAGGACGAGGGAGAGCACCGAGCACACGGCGCACGCGGTGATGACGTGCACCCGTCCTCGCATCACGAAGGTCAGGAGGGAACGCATCGCGTTCGCCGCGAGGTTCAGGCGGCGGGCGTCGACCGCGCCCTCGGTCGGGAACCCGCTTCCCCGCCGCGGTGCCGCGAAAGCGGCGGCGCGGAACACCATGCCTCCCGCAACGCCGCGCGGAAGGGCGTCCGGCCGCTTCGTCGGCGGGCCGGCACGATGCGACGGGCCCGACGGCGGAGGCGCGATGGATTCATGGCCTCGCCGTTCCCTGCGGCCGTCAGTTCCGATGCGCGTCGCTGTAGGGAAGAAGCGCGAGAAAACGTGCTCGCTTGATCGCCCGCGCAAGCTGGCGCTGAGGGCGCGCCCTCGTGCCGGTGATGCGGCTCGGTACGATCTTTCCCGTTTCCGTGATGTACTGGCGAAGGGTGTTGAGATCCTTGTAGTCGATCTCCCTGATCCCTTCGGCCGTGAACCGGCAGTAACGCCGGCGGCGACTGTATCGCGCCATGCTCAGGACCTCTCGACTTGCAGTTCTTCGGCGGGCGCCGTCACGGCCTCGGACTCGGCCGCCGGCGTGGGCTCGGCTTCGGCCGCCGGCGCGGGCTCGGAAGCGGAAACGGACTCCGGCTCCCGGACCGGGGCGGCCCGCTTCGGTTCGGCGAGACCTCCGGCAGCATCTTCGCGTGCGGCATCGCCGTGGGGGACAGGCCGGGGGGCGTCGGAGCGGGGGGCGTCGGACCGCGCCGAATCGAATCGGCGCTCGCCCCGCCGCTCGCCATTGCCGTCGCCGCGACGGCGCGAACGGTCGCGGGGCCCCTTGTCCTCCTTGGCCTTCGCCATCGGCGACTCCTCGGTGACCGCCTCGCGGCGTGCCATCACGAGATTGCGAAGGACCGCGTCGTTGAAACGGAAGCTGGACACGAGCTCGTCGAGCACGGGCTTGTTGCACTCGATGTTCATCAGCACGTAGTGGGCCTTGTGGACCTTCTCGATTGGGAATGCGAGCTGGCGCCGACCCCAGTCCTCGAGCCGATGGATGCTGCCGCCGTCCGCCTCGATGATGGAGCGGTAGCGATCGACCATCGCACGAACCTGCTCGCTCTGGTCCGGATGAACCAGAAACACGATCTCGTAGTGCCGCATGAATCCTCCTTTCGGATTGCAGGCCCCGCGCGAGGCCTGGGGTGGCCGCCACGCTTCATCGTGGAGGCAAGGAGCGAAGCGGGCGATCGTAGCGCATCGCGGGATTTGGATTCAAATCGGTTCCCTTCGCGTCGCGGCCGCCAACCCCATTCCCTCCCGCAATCCGGACGCGCGGGCTCCACGGATTCCGTCCGGGGGACCTCGGTCCGGCGGCGCGTGCTCCGATTCCGGACGACACCGCCGGGCGGTTGCGAGCCGGCGGTCGGGATGCGTTCCTTCGATGGTGGCGCATTGTTCTCGCACATCCGTTCGGATAACGTGGCACCCGAATGCGCGGCCACGCTCCGGCGCATGCGAACTCGGCGGCGCTTGCCCGCCGACGGGAGGCCGCTTGGCGCCCCTCCCTCCCGCGACCGGGAGACTTCGCCCCGCCGCGCTCGACGCGCTCCGCCGGGAGGCAGGTCGGGGCCGGAGCGAAGTCTCGGCCTCGGGTGAACGATCCGGATGAGAATTGTGCAAGGTCAGGACCGAACAACCAAATGACTTCAATCGACGATCGCCGCTCCGTCACCCTTTGGCTCGGCACCTGGGGCGAATGCATCGCGAACCTCGATTTCGCGCGGGCGAGGACCCTGTTCGCCCCGGAGGTGGTCGGGTTCGGAACCTGGTCCGACCTGCTTTCCGGAATCGACGACCTCGAGACCCGGCAGTGGCGCAAGGTCTGGCCCACGATCTCCGACTTCCGCTTCGATCTGGACTCGATCTGGATGGACGTGTCCCCGGATCGCCGGCTCGGCCATGCAGCCGCCGCATGGAGCTCGACGGGTCTGGACCGCGACGGACGGCCATTCACGCGGCCGGGGCGCTGCACCGTGACCCTGCGCCGATCGGGCGGCGCCGCGCCGTGGCTCGGGACCCACACTCACTTCTCGCTGAACCGCGGCACTCCCCCGGTCAGCTATCGCGACCCCGCTTCCTCCTGAGACCAACCCGGATCGGTCCCCGACATCGGGGAACATCCGCAAGCCCGGTTGCCGCGGCGGAGCCAGCCGCGACCGGGGCGAAGGCGGCAGGCCCGGATTCAACTTCCGTGTGGCTCGGCTGCGGGCGCACTGCCGGACGGGCCGTGCACCGGATCGCCCGGGCGTCGAGCAGTGCGGATCCTCGCGCCCCCCAATGCCCAGCGCAAAGAGACCGGAAACGCATTCGAGAGTGGCGGAGGCGGTCATCGCCATCCACGCGCCGAGCTGGCGCAACCCGAAGTCGGGGCCGCAGTGGCGGGCGAGTCTGAAAACCTACGTGTATCCGAGGCTCGGCGCGCTCCCGGTGTCGGAGATCACGCCGGGCCACGTCATGGCCGTGCTCGAGCCCATCTGGAACGAGAAGCGCGAAACGGCGCGCCGCGTCAAGCAGCGCATCTCGGCGATCTACCGGTGGGCGGTGGCCCAAGGCCACCGCACCGACGATCCGGCGGGCATCGCGATCGACGCGGCGCTGCCGCGCAACGGGGTGAAGCGGCTGATCGAGGCGTCGTTGGTTGCTCTGTGTCTTCGTGTGCCTCTCCGTGTCGGCGCTTGAATCTTCCGAAGCGTGTGATCGTACCCGCTGACGCGGTAGCTCCACCGGCCGGCCCGGTCGCGGTGCAGCGGGTGCAGCCGGTACCCCGGCGGTTCGAGGTCGCCCGGGCCACTCGGCGGCGTCGAGGCCGGCGAGTGTGCGGCCCAGGCGCTACGCAAGATCCTGCGGCACCCCGGGCGCGGACTCCCGGGCGTCAGGAGGACGAGGCGCGGCGCAGGGAGGAGCGGACCTGATCGGGCGGGTTGATGGGGACGAACATCCCGGCGGGGAACAGGTAGTCTTCGCCACTCTCGTCGACGATACGCAGGTCGCCGTCGGCGCGAGCGTCCTCGTCGGGCAGCGTCCGGTAGATCTTGTGGAGTTCCAGGGAAGCCGGGTAGTCCGCGTTGTCGACGCAGACGACGTAGTCGGCGGCTTGCGTTCGTATGCTCATTGTCGGTCCAGGTAGCGTTTTCGCTTGAACTCGCGTCGTCCGATGCCGTGCGCTTCGTACCAATGCAGTTCGGCCAAGCGGACAGCGCCATTCTCCAGGCGTATGCGGGCGATCCCCTTGCGCTTGCACCCGTTGCCGACGCCGTACGCCCGCCGCAACCTCGACAGCTCGCGGATGCCGGTGCCCCGGGCAATGGTCTCCGCATGCGAAATGCCGCCGATGATGTCGAAGTTCACGGCAGGGTCGCACACGCTGCATTGGGTACGTGGGGAGGTTCGCAGAACGCGTGGGGGCGGTCAAACACTACACTCACGGACGCCCGTTGCCAGGTTCTACGTGCGGCCGCAGTCCCGGCCGTCGCGGCCGGCGGTGGCCCACAAGGAACCCTGTCATTCGAGTGCCTGGAAGGGGAGCTTCACGCCGAGGCGCATGTCGCGCACGACTTCGACGACGATGGGACCGGCGATGCCCGCGGAATGCGGAGAGAACGTACTGCCGGAGAGACTCGGCCGCGAGGTGGTTGACGAGCGGGACCACCGCGCTGGCCGGGCACGGGTTCGATCACCCCCCCAACGGATCCACGGGTATTGAGAGAACGCACCGTCTTCGATCGAGCGCCGGAAGGAGACGGGAAAGGCTCTCCGGCGGTCAGGAAGGTCTCAGGAAACGCCGGACGGCGTCATTCAATCTCTTCACTATTGTGGTACGAATTCTGTAAGTAGTTGTCTTTTTGAAAAGATGGCGGAGAGGGAGTCCGTCACCGCCGTTTTTCATGAGACATCTCGCAGTCCCTTATAGTGTATGTATCTTACTGATAAATAAACGTTTATCAGTGTCACGGGGCTCCTTGACCGACCACTCCGAATCGGGCAAACTGGCG
>JAPOPW010000019.1 GCA_026712715.1 Immundisolibacterales bacterium
GGTGGTCACGGCGTCGACGCGCTTTCGCGCAAGGCGCGGCAGGACATAGTCGCGCATGCTGGCGCGCCACTGGCTCTCGCTTCGGTCGCTCTTCCAGCTCTCGGCGTGGATCGCGATCACCGTCTCATTGGCCTGCGCGAAGGTGGGCACCTGCTGCATGCGCCGGCGGGGGTCGCGGCCTTCGGCGATGGCGCGCGCGTTGGCGAGCGCGCGGTCGCGGGCCATGGCGAGGGTGACCACGGGAAAGGAGCCGAGGCCGAGGGTGGTCTTCGTGCCGTTGGGGGAGACGGCCTGCGCCCAGGTCTTGGAGAGGCCGCCGGACTTGCGGGGCGTGACCATCAGGCTCAGCCCGAGTCCGCCGTACCCGTCCCCGTACCGGCCGGGGACGTTGACGGTCCTGACGAAGGTGGCGCAGAGGCGCACGGAGTGACTTTTTCCGGGAGGGATCATGATTTCTCCTACTCTTCGGTCTATGGGAATTACGCTGCGATGCAGCGTATTGCCGCGACACGAAGGGAGTCAAAAAATGATATTTATCAAAGTGTTAAGAGAACTTTCCGACTTCTCCTGACACCCCGAAAAACACCCGGTACGCAGGCCCCGCGTCCGCGCGAGGAGAGCCAGGCCAGTTGAGCCCAGCGCGTCGATGCCGTGACGCCGGGAGGGGGCAGCAATGCCCCCTTCCTCTTTCTGGGCCGCCGATCCTTCGCGCTTCACCCTCCCAGTCGACCCGCTCCGTTTTCCGCCCGTTCCGGGCACCACCCCGGCCCCGCGCCCCGACGCCTCTCCCACGCCCGCCCTTCCCGGCAGGACCGGACCTCCCCGGTGACGCATCCCAGCGGTGGTTCAACGGCCGCGTTCGATCCCGGGGTATGCTTACCCCTGCGGCTCGACGAAGGCGAAGCAACGCCTCCAGCACGGGGATGCACGATGACCGATACGCTGATTGACCGGAACCCCGAAATCCTTGGGGGAACTCCGGTGTTTGCAGGCACCAGGGTCCCGGTGAGAATCCTGATGGAGCACCTCGAAGCGGGCGACCGCCTCGACGATTTCCTGGTGGACTACCCGACCGTGTCGAGGCGCCAGGCCGTCGCCGTGCTGGAACGGGCGACGACGATGCTGGTATCGGGCGGCGATGAAGCTGCTGCTTGACGAGTCGGTGCCGCGACGCCTCGCCTCGTCCTTTTCGACATCGTTCACGTGCACACGGCGAACTCTGGCACTACATCAAGGCGATTCGGTTCGAGACGCTCAATTTGAACGACCGTCTCCGGGGATGGAGCTCCGCCGCCGAGCTTCGTACGTCCGTCGTCGCCGCCCACCGACACCAAGACGAGGAACCGCGTGGTAAATCGACGAACTATCTGGGCGATCGCGGCCTTTGTAATCAACGCGATTCTCTCCTACGAGTGGTACAGGCTACCTCCGGAGAAGCTCTCCGAAATGGCCTTCAACATCGTCAGTCGCGAAAGCCTGATCTTCGGTGGAGTTGTGTTCGCTACCTGCCTGACCATCGCTTTCGCATGGCCCTGGATTCGATGGGTCTGGGCCTATCCCGCCCGCAGGCGCGCAAAGCAACAAGCCGAGGAGGCAGCCCGGAAGAAGGCCGCAGCGGAACACAAGAGGGCGGAAACGGCCCGGGAAAGGGCGAAGATAGTCCAAATCGGCGAGCTATTCGAAGAGCTCCGTCGCCGGATTGGCCTTCGAAACGGTAGGGATCGGGAGTTGATGATCCCCTACGACAAGCAGCGTGGTCCCTACCGTCCGTTACGGAGTCTCATCAACTGGCTCGGAACCTCCGGGGGGAACTACGCCGACGCCGAGGCGATGACCCGCGTCCTGGCGATATTCGGCGAGCTTGACGCTCTCGGCCTCGTCCCCGGAGGAATTCCGCGGGGGAATCCGCCGGAGAACGACGGCCTCGACCTCGACTGGCATGCAGAGTTGGGTCGAATTCGGACCTACCTTCTGGAGGAGGGGATCGAGGCTACACGGGCGAAGATCCGCGACTGGTACGGACATCTGAACCCCGCCCCGCGCGACGGATTGGCCCCCGCGGCCTTCAACTACGGAGGTTCCATCGCGGAGGCTATCGCCGGGTGCGGGCGAGCAGAGCATAGGCGGTTGCCCGAGGTTCCCGAGCCTCCCGTCTAACCCCCTCCGGCCGCTTGCGGCGCTACGCCAACAACCCGTGCCGCTCCGCCCCCGTCTCGCCACCCGGATAAGTCCCCTGCACTTCCGCTCAGCCATCCGCTTGTCAGTCTCTCCTCCCGTCGACCCCACCGTCCACACCCGCGGTCATGCTCGAGTCCCCATAAATGGTCGCATCGCCATCCAATGCACCGCGCGCGCAAGAGTAGACGCGATTGCGCCATCGGGACGCCTCCCCCAGCTCTTGCGTCCAGCACGCCGCGAACACCGAGCGCAGCGTGCGGTCCGTGCGCGTGGACAGCCGGTCGGGCTGCGGCGCGACGATGAGGTTCACGTAGAGCGTGCCGTCTTCGCTCAGCCGCGAGCGCGCCAGGGCGAAAAACTCGCGCGTGAGGAGGTGCGACGGCACCGCCGTGCGGTCGGCGTACGCATCGAGCACGATCGCCTCGAACGCCACCTCGTGGCGCAGCAGGTACGCCCGGCCGTCCATCGCCGCGTAGCGCCCGCGCCGCGTGGCGGGCGCGAGGAACGCGTCCGCCACCGGAGCGAGCCGCGCATCCACGTCGACGAACACGATCTCGGCCGCGTCGCCGGGCCTCCCGCGCCCAAACGTGAATCCCCCCGCGCCGATCACGAGCACCCGCGCCGGGCGTCCTTCCGGCAGGTTCCCGTACACCCGGTCCTCGATCCACTCGATGTAGGCATGGCCGGTGCCGGCGCCGTCCTCGCGGCTCGCGTTCTGGGCGTTGACGCGAAGCGTGCGGGCGCCGGCCGCGTCCGCCTCGACCGCGTAGTCCGCGTGTGCGGTGGTCAGCACGTACGCGTCGCGTTCGACCACGAGGTTCGCGCCGGCGACGCCTGCGACCACCACGGCCGCGGCCCAGAGCCGCCAGCCGGCCCGCGCCCACGCCGCGAGCGCGGCGAGCACGAGGAGCCCCGACACGAGCGCCACCGCACCCGCGACACCCACGAGCTGCATCACCACGAGCGCGGTCGCGAGCCCCCCGGCGACGTTGCCCAGCGTGCTCGCGGCGAACGCGGCGCCGGCCTTGCCGGGCGCGGTCTCCGGACCCGCGCTCCCCACCAGGAGCACCACGGCTTGCGCGAGCAGGTAGGCCACCGGGCCGACGCCCACCACCGCGTACACCGCGACCTGGACGAGCGGGGGAAGGGCGCCCGTCGCCTCGAACGCGAGCGCCACCCCGAAGCGCGACAGCCAGAACGCGGACCACGCGCCCGCCGCGGCGAGGTTTCGCGCGACCTTCTCCCGCGCATTGCCGGCGAAGGCGCCGCCTGCCCGGTAGCCGAGCGCGAGGGCTGCGAGGAACGCGGTCACCACGAGGCTCGTCACCGCCACCGAGTGCCCGGCCACCGGCACGAGCGCCCGGAGCGCGATCATCTCGACGGCGAGCGCGCAGTACCCCTCGACGAGCAGCAGCGCGGTCGCCGCGCGCGGGCCGATGGGGCGTTCAGCGCCGGGCATCGTCGCGCACCCGCGATGCGTACCACACCGCCCGCACCGCGTCCTCGACGCGGCGTAGCGCCGCGGTCATGGCGAACCAGTCGGTCCCTGCCTCCGCTTCCTCGAACGCCCGTGCGAGCCCGTCGAGCGCCATCGCCCGCGCCGGGTCGAGCTCGGGCGGCGGCGGGACTCCGCCGCGCTTGCCCGCTTCCCCCGACTTGGTGCTGTCAAGCACCTTATGCCGGCGCTCATGCGTCACGCGGCCGCCCTCCCGGGCCCCCGGGGGTGGGCCGGGACGGGGCGCGCCCTATAAGGTCTTATTCCTATAAGAGAAGAACTATAAGAGGGTGTTTCGGGGGTACAGAAAAACCCTTGTTCTTCAATCTCTTGCCACCCCTTCAGGGTCGGTCCGCGTATCACTTCGCACTCACTCGCGTATCAGTTCGCACTCAATTTCGGGCAGTTATCCACAGGGGGCGTATCAGTTCGCACTCACCCGGGGGCGCGGTTATCCACAGGGCGTAACACTTCGCACTCACTCCCGGGGGAGTTATCCACAGGCGAGCCGCTCACTTCCCACGCCCCCGCCGGCGCGGCGGAGGCACCAGCTCGGCGATTCCGTCCCGGTCGACGGGTGGGCGCGAGCGCTCGAGCACGAGCCGGTCGCCCTCGAGGCGGACGCGAAAGTCCCGGTACACCGCCGCGACCGCACCAAGGTCCGCCGCGAGGCGGTGGCGGAACAGCCGCGGGGCCGCGATGTCCGGGGCGAACACCGCGCGCAGCGACTCCGCCGGCACGTGCACCTCGCGCCCCGCGGGGATCCGGGCGGTGCGGTAGGCGAGCCAGGCGTAGAGGTCCATCCGCCGGGGCGAGCGGGCGAGCTTCGCGAGGTGGCGCATGTCGACCGGCACGGGGCGCTCGGCGAGCGCGGCGTAGTAGTCGTCGGAGAGGCGCATCGAGGGCTCCCACACGAGCCGCTCGGCCGCGTCGCGCGCCATCCA